>CAVTPZ010000040.1:0-29318 GCA_963736685.1 uncultured Solirubrobacterales bacterium | reverse complement strand
ATCGGTGGACCTGCCCGTGTAAGCGTGCAAGACGAACGGGCCCCGCTCGAGGGGCCCGCTCGCTGGGGGGTATGGAGGCGCCTCTATGACGCCGGATTGTGTTCGGACGAGTCTTGGTCAGGAGCTGGAGCCGCTCGAGCCGGTGCCCGAGCTGTTGCTCTGATCCTGGTTCTGATTCTGCTGCTGACCCTGCAGGGGCGGGGCGCCCGGCGGTGGGCCGCACTTGCCCGTGCCGATGCCGGGAGGTCCGGCGTGCTGCATGTCGGTCGGGAGCTTGTCCTTGCAGGCCTCGTAGGCCTTCTGGATCTTGTCCCGGTCGGCCGCGCTCGGCGGCTTCGGCGGATTGCTCGGATCGATGTTGCTCGGATCCGGGGGCGCGGGGGCACCGTTGTCCTCCATGCATTTCCGGAAGTCCTCCATCTTCTGCCTGTCGGCGGCAGAGAGATCGGGGGCGCGGAAGGTCATCACCCCGGGACCGCCGCCAGGCGGAGGGGCCTGGGCCGTGAACGAGTTGCCTCCGTTACCCGAGCTGCCGCCGTTGCCGTCGGCCGCCATCGAGACCGCGGCCACGCCGACCGCGGTGATGCACGCCGCCAGCAGCGACAACCCGAGGGGACCGAGCCTGATGGTCAGTCCTCGCTTCCTCTTCTTTTCCATCTCCACTCCTGTCCGTCGCTTCCCGGATCAACCGGGCTCGACGACCATCAAGCCACGCGGGTATGAGAGGAGGCTGAGACTCGGCTAAGAAACGACTTGAGCTTCGCCGACGGCCTTCGCCGCCTGTCGCTCGGGCGCGATGCGAATCACGTTCCAGGCGAGGCCGACCCGCTCCATGCCGGCGATCAGCAGGGCGGAGGGGTCGAGTTCCCAGCGACGCAGCCCGTGCACGGCCGAGCGAGGAAAGGCGTGGTGGTTGTGGTGCCAGGACTCGCCGAGTGACGGGAGGGCGAGCCAGAAGACGTTGGTGGAGTGGTCGTCGACCTCGAAGCGGCGGGATCCCAGGAAGTGGCAGACCGAGTTGACGCTCCAGGTGACGTGGTGGACGAAGAACACGCGGACGAGTCCACCCCAGAGGAGGCCGGTCGCGGCACCGAGCAGCGTGCCGGTGATCAGGTAGCCGGCCAGTGCCGGGATGCCGAGCCCGAGAAACACGAGCGTCACGAAGCGCCGGTTGATCAGCCGCATGCCCCGGTCCTCGTAGAGATCCGGCGCGTATTTCTTCCAGTCGGCGCGGCCGTGCTCGGAGAGGAGCCATCCCATGTGCGCGTGCCAGAGGCCGCGGAAGACCCCGACGACGCCGTCGCCGTGCCCCACATGCGGGCTGTGCGGATCGCCCTCGACGTCGGTGTGCGCGTGGTGCTTGCGGTGGTCGGCGACCCAGGCGATCACGGGGCCCTGCACCGCCATCGAGCCCAGAGAAGCGAAGGCGTACTCGGTCGGCTTGTGGGTGCGGAAGGAGCGGTGGGTGAGCATCCGGTGGAAGCCGACCGTGATCCCGGCCGCAGTGAGCACGTACATCACGGCGAACAGAGCCAGGTCATGCCAGCTGACGAGGCTGCCCCAGAGCAGCACGACCGCCGCCAGGGTGGCCGCGAAGGGCACCACCATGGCGCCGAGGTTCACTGCCTTGCTGGCGCGCGTCATGAGGGCAGAGTAGGCAGGCGACCGCACAAAGAGTTAGCCTGAATCCCAATAATTCGACCAAAGTTTTGTCACCTAAATGACAAAAAACTCCCCAAGGGGTCAGACCCCTTCATTAAGGGGTCTGACCCCCGTGGTGCCCTGGCATGCGCTGCCGGCCGATCTGGCCGACGCGATCGAGCCCGAGCTGCCCGAGGCGACCGAGGAGATCCTGGAGACGATCGGCCGGGAGGTGCCCGAGTACGCCCGGCCGCTCGAGGGCGCCTTCGGCGTGGCGATCCGCACCGGCGTGAGCGAGGCGCTCCGCCAGTTCGTCGCCCTGATCCGAGATCCCGGCGCAGGGCGTGAGTCCGGACGCGACGTATATGTGGGGTTGGGCCGGGCCGAGTTCAGGGAGGGGCGGACGCTCGACTCGCTCCAGTCCGCCTACCGCGTCGGGGCCCGAGTCGCCTGGCGGCGCGTCTCGGCCGCGGCTCGGCGCGCGAAGGTCGACCCCGAGCAACTCGGCCTGTTGGCCGAGGCGATCTTCGCCTACATCGACGAGCTCTCCGCCGACTCGGTCGAGGGCTACGCGCAGGCCCAGCGCGAGCAGGAGGGCGAGCGCCAGGTCCGCCGCCGCGAGCTGCTCGCCCTGCTGCTGCGCGATCCACCGGCGCCCGACCCCGAGATCCGCTCTGCGGCCCAGGCGGCCGGTTGGAGGCTCGCGCGGAGCGCCGCTCCGCTGGCCGTCGCGGAGGAGAACCTGGCCCGGATCGGCCGCCGCCTCCCGGCGGACGCCCTCGTGGCGAGTGTGGGCGGTATCGGCTGTGCGCTGCTCGCCGGCGCGGCGGACGCGAGTCGCGCCGCCGAGCTCGAGCGGGCGACCCGCGGCGTCACGGCCGCGCTCGGCCCGACCGTGCCGCGAGCTGAGCTGGGCCGGGCATGGGCGATCGCCTCCGCGGCCCTCCGGGCGGTTCAGAGCGGGGTGATCGAGGCCGACGGGGTGATCGACGCTGACCGGCACCTGCCCGAGCTGCTCCTCTTCGAGTCCGGCGGGCTCGCCGAGCGGCTGGCGGCCAGGAGGCTGGCGCCACTGGACGAGCTCACCCCTGCGGGCCGCGCGCGGATGGAGGAAACGGCGCTGGCCTACGTCCAGCACGGCGGCAACGCGGCCGCCATGGCGCGCGCCCTTCATCTCCACCCGCAGACGATCCGGTACCGGCTCGGCCGGCTGCGCGAGCTCTTCGGCGACGAGCTGGCCGATCCGGACGCCCGCTTCGAGCTCGAACTCGCGCTCAGATCTCAGGCAGTTCGAGGCTGACCACCGCGCCGCCGTCCTCGGCGTTCGCGGCGGTGACGGTGCCATCGTGCTCCTCCGCCACCCGCTGCACGATCGCCAGGCCGAGGCCCGAGCCGGGCTTGCCCCGTGCATCGTCGGCCCGCCAGAAGCGGTCGAAGACCTTGTCGAGATCCTCGGCGGGGAAGCCGGGCCCGTGGTCGCGGACCGTGACCCGGCCCTCGGCGACCCTCACCTCGATCTCGCCCTCGGGCGGGCTCCACTTGCAGGCGTTGTCGAGCATGTTGGAGATCGCTCGCCCGAGCCGCTGGGCATCGGCGGAGACCAGGGTGGGGTGGAGGTCCTCGGCGAACCTCATGTCTCGCGCGCGGCGCTGCGCCCGCTCGATCGCATCACGGGTGAGCTCATCGAGCGCGACCTCCTGACGGGCGATCGCGTCCTGACCGGGCGCCCGGGCCAGCTCGACCACGTCGCCGACCAGCTCGGTCATCTCCTCGAGCTCCTGGGTCAGATCCGCAACCAGGCGCTTGCGCTCCGCCGGGTCGAGGTTCTCGGTGCGGCCGAGCGTCTCGATGTTGGTCCGCAGCGTGGCGAGCGGGGTGCGCAGCTCGTGTGAGGCGTCAGCGACCAGGCGTCGCTGGGCCGACTCGGAGCGCTCGAGCGCGGCGAGCATCTCGTTGAAGCTCGCGGCCAGGCGACCGAGTTCGTCGTCCCCTCGGACCTCGATCCGATGGGTGAGGTCGTGGGTGCGGGCGACCTCCTCGGCCGCGTCGGAGACCTCGCCCGCGGGGGCGAGCGCCGTGCGCGCGACGACCGGCCCGAGCCCGGCGGCCAGTGCGATGCCGCCCGCGCTGACCGCGGCCAGGATGATGATCAGCGTGTTCAGGGTGTGGTTCGTGTCCTCGAGCGAGCGGGCCACCTGGATCGCGCCGCCGGCGGCGAGGGGCTGGGTCAGCACCCGCAGATCCGTCCCCTGAACGGAGACGTCGCTGAACTGCGCGTCCCCGCCGCTGGTGGCGAGCTCGCGATCGGCACTTGATACCGGCAGGCGGTACTGGGAGCTCGGGTCCGCGAGGACCGCGCCGTTCGGACCGATGACCTGGGCGAGTGCGGGCGCCGCGCCGGGGCCGGGGGGCGGCACGGCTCGCTGGAGGAAGACGCGGTCACCTTTCTCCTCGCCCTTGGCCTGCGTGTCATTCGGCTTGGGTGCAGCGGGCGGCGGCCCACCCGTGCCGAAGGTCACCGGTCCCGGCGCGGAACCCGCGATGGCCGGCGCCACCTGAGTCGCGCGCTGGGTCACGACGTCCGCCTGGTGGCTGAGGTCGTTGTCGATGTCGCTGCGGAGGCGGTCGCGAACCAGGACGTACACGAGCGCCGACGCCAGCAGCACGGTCACCGCCACGGCGAGCGCGGAGAGCAGGGCAAGCCGGCGGCGGAGGGTCACTTCTCGCGCAGCGAGTACCCGACCCCGCGGACCGTCTGGATCAGCCGCGGCTCGCCGCCCTCCTCGGTCTTCCGGCGCAGATAGCCGACATAGACCTCGAGCGAGTTCGATCGCGGCCCGAAGTCGTATCCCCAGACCGCCTCGAAGAGCTGGGAGCGGGTGAGCGCGATCCGCGGGTTGCGCATCAGGTGCTCGAGCAGGGCGAACTCGGTCTTGGTCAGCTCGATCGGCCGCTCGCCGCGCTTCACCTCGCGCGTGGCTGGATCGAGGGTCAGGTCGGTATAGGCCAGCTCCTCCGACGGCTCGCCGTTCGTCCTCCGCAGCAGCGCCCGCAGGCGGGCGAGCAGCTCCTCGAGTGCGAAGGGCTTGACCACGTAGTCATCGGCGCCGGCATCGAGGCCGTCGACCCGGTCCTGGACGGCGTCGCGCGCAGTCAGCATCAGGACGGGCGTGCGGTCGCCGCGGGCGCGCAGTTCGCGGCAGACCTCGAGCCCGTCGCGCTTCGGCATCAGCACGTCGAGGACGATCGCGTCCAGCGGAGAGCCGGTGCCGGCGGAGCCGAGCGCCTCCTCGCCGTCGGCGGCGAGCTCGACCTCGTAGCCCTCCAGCTTCAGCGCCCGCTCGAGGGCGCGGCGCAGCTGGGGCTCGTCGTCTACGACCAGAACGCGCACGAACCCATGCTGGCGAGATCGCCTAAGAAATGTCTGAGAGCGTCACTTGGCGCAGGCCTGGATCTTCGAGATGTCCGTGCCCGCGGCCTGGACGCACTGGGCGATCTCGGCGGGGGTCTTGCCGCTCGGCGTGGTAGCGCCGCCGGTGGAGGTCCCGCCCGAGCCCGATCCGGCGATGTCGCCCAGCGGCGAGATCACGTTCGACCCGTCGGGTTCCGCGTTGTAGACGAGGCCGGTGCGCCCGCCGCCCTCGGCGTTGATCGTCCACTGTAGTTGGCCGTCGACGGCGCTCTTCTCGAGCGTCATCACGGTCACCTTCAGGTCGTTGACTCCTGCCGCCTGTTTCACGCCGGAGACGATCTTGTCGATCGCGGCCGGATCGACCTCCGAGAAGGGGAAGTCCTGGCCCTCGAGCGAGCCCGGACCGATCACGTCGACCTTCTCGTCGTGCAGGTCGCCGCCGGTGTAGACGAAGCCGGTCGCCTGCTCGCCGCTGCGGAGCTTGAAGTCCGCGCCGCCCTCTGTGATCTGGACCTGGAGCGCCTGAGCGTTCTCACCCGCCTTCTCCTTGACCGCGTCGTTGGCCTTCTGGAAGCCGGCGGTGGTGAAGAGATCGGAGTTGCCGTTGGTCGAGACGTTGCTGCCGCTGCTGCCGCCACAGGCAGCGAGCGCGAGCGCGCTCGCGGCAGCGCCGATGGCCAGTCCCCACTTTGCCTTCACCGGTTCCTCCTGGGACGAACGAGGCTTCTCAGAAGAGCCTATAGCTGGCTCTCGACAGGAAGAAGCCGTGCTTCGTGTCCGCGTTGCGGCAGGTGATCCCGGCCATGCCGCTCACGCAGTAGATCGGTCCGCGCCGCGCGGCGTGCCCGTAGCCGAGCAGGCCGGGGCCTCCGAGCGTTGTGTCGCCGGCGCAGACGACCGAGGCACGGTGTGAGGCGACGGACACACCGCCGCCCCAGTCGACTCCCGCCTTGATGCAGTACTGCGGCTCCGGCGGCGTAGCCCAGGTGTGCTCGCGAATGTCGCAGCGCACGGACTTGGAATCGAGATAGCAGCCGATGTTGTGGCTGGGCGTCTCGAAGTAGTGGGGGCCGCTGTTGCCGGCGGGAACGGGCGCCGAGCGCTGCACCGTGACCGTGTTCCCCTGCGAGGTGGTGGTCGTGAGGCTCTGCGCCTGGGTTTGGGCCTGCGTCTGTGTGACCGTGGTGGTGTCGCTGCCGCCACCGCAACCCGCGATGGCCAAGGCGAGCAGCGCTGTTGCGCAGGCGAGGCGAGGCATGGCGCGACCCTACATCAGTCGAGAAACCCCGCCCGGGGCTCCGATTCCCGTCCATTCCTGCCGATGGACACCGCAGCAATGCGCTGGCTCAAGAACATCCTCGTCACCGGCCTCCTGCTGGCCGCGGCCGCCGTGACCCTGGCTGCCCTGTTCAGCGACCACTCGAGCGAGTACGGGACGGTGGGGCTCCCGGAGGGTGGCGTCCTTCATTTCCCCAAGGGAACGGTCACGGTCTACTACAGCCGGGACGGAGCGATCTCGGAGGAGCAACAGAACGGCGCCTTCGGCTTCCAGGCGATTCCGGTCACCGGGGGGCCCCCGATCGCGATGAGCTCGGCCGGAGGGACGATCTCCGCCGAGGGCACCCAGCGCAGCGAGGTCATCGGCGAGCACGGCGCGATCGCGAAGCTCCATGTGCCGGCTGACGGCGACTACCGGATCACCACTGCCTCCAACCTCCAGCCGGGAGTCGTCTCCCTCGACTTCGGAACCAATCCCGCGACGGCCATCGCGGCCAAGTGGAAGCTGCTCGCCGCCCTGGTGGGGGCAGCCTTCGTGATCGCGCTGATCCCCACCCCCCGGCGCAGGCGCCGCTCGCACGACGACCCGCAGGCGCCCGGCTCCTCCGAGACGTCTAACGAGTGGTCCGCGCCCTCGACCCAGCGCGCTCCCTACGCGGGCTAGGTCCTCCGGGCGGGATCGCGCGCAGCACCCGCAGCAGTGAGCGGCGGCCCGTCGCGCTGGCCAGGGCGCGCCGCAGGGCTCGGCGCTCGTCGACCCCGGGCGGCGGTGAGCCGGGCGGTCCATAGCGCTCGTCCCTGAGCAGCGCCGCGTAGCGAGCCGCATCGTGCCCGGCGAACCGATCGAGCAGGCCCTCCGCCTCGAGCAGGGTGGCGCCCGGCGGTAGTGGGGATCCGATCCGCTCCAGCGCGCGGTCGAGCTCCCCGAGCTCGGCCGCGGCGAGGCGATCCGGATCCAGATGAGCCCGGCGCCGGCGTCGCCAGGCGTAGGCGGCCAGGGCGGCGAGGAGGAGGACGCCCGCGAGGGCGGCGAGCGGAATCCAGAGATTGGGCCCCGGGTGCGGGGCGGAGGGCCGGTGCGAACCCGAGCTCGAACGCTTGTGCAGGGCCACGGAGCCCGTCGGCGAGTCGGGGAAGGCCGGCCCGCTGCTCTTCTCGGCCGGCGCGGGCGACTTGGTTACCCCGAGGTCGTTGTCGTCGAGCTGGGTCGCGGCCGGCGCGGCGCCGGGCGTCGGGTCAAAGGTGACCCAGCCGATCGAGGGGAAGAAGACCTCGACCCAGTCATGGGCGTCGGTGTCGTCGACCAGGAAGTTGTTCTTCTCGGGATCGCGGCCGCCCGGGGCGAAGCCGGTCGCCACCCGGCTGGGAATGCCGAGCATGCGCAGCATCAGGGCCATGGAGCCGGAGAACTGCTGGCAGTAGCCCGCCCGGTCCTGGGAGAGGAAGGCGGGGAGGGGGTACTGGTGGCCGGGGACGTTCTGGCGGTAGGTGTAGTGGCTCCGCAGGTAGAGGTCGACCCGGTGGACAGCCTCGAACGGATCGTGCGCACCGGCGGCCAGCCGGTTGGCGAGCGCGTACATGCCGGCGTAGGGCGTGCCGTTCACGCGCGGGGCGATCGAGGGCGGTCCCGAGGAGTTCCACAGCGGCGCCACGATCGGTCGCTGCCCGCTCGCTCCGACGGAGAAGGTCGTATAGCTGCGCGCCGTGTCCGGATAGCTGGTGCCCGCCGAGCGCATGACGGTGTCGCTCGGCTGTGGGTCGTAGACAAGCGCGGTGTAGGAGGTCCCGGGATTCAGCTGGCGGTTCATCTCCCAGACCGCATCGGTGGTCGGCCTTGCCGAGGCGCCGCGGAGCGAGAGGATCGTCCCCGCGCCGATCGCGAAGTCGCTGTTGAGGCCGCGGTCAACGATGTTGATCCGGTCGACGTACTCGGGATCGGGCCGCGGCGGCACCGCCTTCGGGTGGTATTTGAGCGGCTCGCCCAGGGCGGGCTGGCCACCGGCCACCGAGGAGCGCAGCCAGCGGGTGCCGTCGAAGGTGTTGAGGTTGGTCGCCTTCCAGTAGTGCGTGTGCTCGCTGGACACCTGCAGCAGCTGGGTCCCCTTCTGCGGCCAGTCGAGCGGGCCGTAGGTCTGGTCCCAGCGGAAGCTCTGGCCGTTGGCGCTGAACAGTCCCCAGTGGCGATAGTCGAGCAGGCCGCGCCCCGTGTCGAGCGCGGCGGCGGCCGGGAGCGCGACCAGCGCGGCGGCGCCCACCGCCAGCGCCGCGGCGGTGCGGCGAGTGAGGGAGACGCCGGGCAGCCAGAGCCAGGCGCAGATGAGCACGAGCAGGAGCGCGCCGCCGGCCAGCTGACGCGAGGGCGCCGCCCAGGCGACGGCCACGAGGTAGAGCCCGACGAGCAGCACGAGCGCCGCGATCCGTCCCGCCACCCGGCGGCGGGTCGGCCAGAAGGCGACGAAGGCGGCGAGGCCAGCCAGCAGCGGGGCCGCCAGCAGGATCACCAGCCTCGTCCAGGTATCGGCGCCGGAATAGGGGACGGGGACGTCGCCGACCCCGTTCAGGCTGCGGTTGAGGTTGTGGCCGAGCTCGTCCCAGTGACCGGGGAGGAGCAGGCGCGCCGGGAGCCCGACGACCACCATCCCGGCGCAGAGGACGGCGAGGGTGGCCGCGGACGCCAGCGCCCAGCGCAGGCCCCGCGGCTCGAGCCGGGCGATCGCCGCCACCAGTGCGCCGGCCCCGGTCGCGAGCACGACGGCGAAGAGAATCCGGCCCGCCGGCGGATGGGCGACGAGGCTCGCCCACTGCAACCCGGCGAACGCCGCGAGCGCCGCGAAGCAGGCGAGCTCGACCCGGCGGGAGCGGTCGAGCGCGAGGGGATTCACGCGGCGACCCTCCGGCCCGGCGCGACCCGCTCCCCGGCGACCGGATAGGCGAAGCACCCGGAGACGCGGAAGGCGGCCGCCCGGCGCGTGCCGCTCGGGGTGACCAGGAAGCTTCCCGGCCCGAGCCGTCGCAGCGACCCGGGGAGGGAACGCCCGGCGGTCACCCAGAGCACCGCCGCGCCCGAGCCGCTCCGCGGCAGCGGCGGCCCCGAGCTGGGGTCGCTCACGGCGATCCGGACATGGGCCTCGGGCCAGGTCCGCAGCGACTGGTCGATCGAGATCGCCTTCCGCTCGCCCGGAACGAGCAGGTCGCAGCCGCCGGCGCGGGCGAGCTCCACGCAGAGCGAGGCCGCGGCGCGCATGGCCCGCTCGCGCTGGGTCGTCGTGCCTCCGCGAGGATCGAAGACGACCAGGGGCCGCGGCTCGCCGCCGGCGATCAGCTGCCGCTCGATCATCTCCCCGCTGCGGGCCACGGCGGGCCAGTGGATGCGGGACGCCGGGCTGCCCTCGCGGTAGGCGCGGAGCCCGTCGACCTCCAGCTGCGCCAGGCCGCCGCGCCTCGAGGTCGCGTCGCTCGCATTCCCGGACCCGGAGGATTGCCCGCCGGGCTCGGAGCCGGTGCCGGTCCAGCGCACCGGGTCGATCCGCGGCAGGACGACGAGCTCACCGGACCGGCCCGAGTCGAGCTCGCGCTGCCAGAGCCCGAGTGGGTCGCGGACGACCAGGCGCGCCGGCTTCAGCAGCCGCCGTCCGGGGCTCTCGAGCCAGACGTCCCGCTCCAGCCGCCGTGACCAGCGCGGCCCGACCGGGACGGGGCGGTCGAGCAGCGGATCCGTCAGCTCGCCGCCCGGGGGCGGCACCAGCGTCCGCTGCAGGGCGATCCGCAGCGAATAGGGGTCGCTCTCCTCGAGGCGGCCGGGCCCGGGCTCGCGAACCAGCCGGCCCCGGCGGGTCGCCAGCTCCACCCAGGCCACGGCGCCGACGGCCAGCAGCAGCAGCGCGATCCCGCAGACCAATGCCGCGTCGAGTCCGAAGCCGAGTCCGACGAGGGTGAGGGCGACTCCGAGAGCCGCGGTCACCGGTGCCCGGGGCGTGCCGGGCTCCCTCGGCTCGCTCATCTCAAAGCGCGGGGACCCTGTCGATCGCCTCGCGAACCACTGCCTCGCGCTGGTCGCCGTCGACCTCGTAGGAGAGGAGCAGGCGGTGCGAGAGGACGGAGGGCGCGAGCGTCTGGACGTCGTCGGGCAGCACGTGGTCGCGAGCCTCGAGCGCGGCGAGCGCCTTGGCGGCGCGGAAGAGCATCAGGCCCGCGCGGGGGCTCGCCCCGAGCTCGACTCGCTCGTCCTGACGGGTCGCCTCGCAGATCGCGACGACGTACTCGCGCAGCGCCTCGGTGCCCTCGATGCCGGCGAGCGCGGCCTGGGCGGCGCGCACCGTGGTCACGTCCGCGACCGGGGTCAGCGAATCGACCGGGTCGCGGTCGGCGTGCTCGGCGAGCATCGCGGCCTCGGCCTCGGCGGCCGGGTAGCCGAGACTGACCCGGACCATGAACCGGTCGAGCTCCGCCTCGGGGAGGGGATAGGTCCCCTCGTACTCGGCCGGGTTCTGGGTCGCCAGCACGACGAATGGCCGCGCCAGCTCGTGCTTGGTCCCGTCGATCGTGATCTGGCGCTCCTGCATGCACTCGAGCAGCCCGGACTGGGTCTTGGGCGAGGCGCGGTTGATCTCGTCGACCAGGACGACGTTCGCGAACACCGGTCCGGGGTGGAACTCGAAGCCGGCGGTGCGCTGGTTGAAGACGTTGGTGCCGACCATGTCGGCGGGCAGCAGGTCGGAGGTGCACTGCACGCGCGCGTATTCGGCCTCGAGCGAGCGGGCGAGCGCCCGGGCGAGGGCGGTCTTGCCGACGCCGGGGGCGTCCTCGATCAAGCACATGGCCGTCGGCGAGCAGGGCCACGATCAGGTCCCTCACCACGCGCTCGGGAGCCTTCACCGCCAGCGCGATGTTCTCCCTGAGGCGCGAGCCGATCTCCGCCACCTCGGTCGGATCCAACCTCGGTGCAGTGGCCATCACCTCATGGTACGCACAGGGCCATGCCCCGGATTGGGAGCGATCGGGGGCCGGCGCTGCAAATCGCGTTGCATCCGTCCAATGGCGGCGTGGTCCTTGCGGCCATCGGGCGTGCGCTTATTTAACAAATCCAAGAGGGGGTAAAGGTGCCCGGCTCCTGGGGCGATGTGGCAGCTATGTCTCGAACGGGAGCAGGCAAATTCAGCGCAGCCGTCGTCGCCGTCGCATTGATCTCATTCGCGGCCCTGCCGGTCGCCGCCAACGCGGCGACCGCGGAGTTCAACCAGGGCTCACTCGACTTCCCCGACACCCTGGTCGGGGTGAGCAGCCCCGATCAGCAGGTGCTCCTCAAGAACGACGGCCCGGACAAGCTTGGAGTCGGCGGAGTGTCCATCGGCGGGACGGACTCCTCGGATTTCGCGGTCACCGTGGACAACTGCACGGGCGTCGTCCTCGCCGAGGGTGAGAGCTGCGAGCTGCGCGTCGCGTTCACGCCGTCGGACACGGGACCACGGAGCGCCGAGCTGGACCTGAAGCACAGCGGGGACAACAGCCCCGCGACGACGACCCTGAGCGGCTACGGCCGCCACAGCGAGCTGACGGTCTCGCCCGACCAGCTGGACTTCCCCGCGACCACCGTCGGCTACCAGGGCGGCCAGCAGCAGGTCACCGCGAAGAACACCGGCGACGTGCCCGTGTCGATCAACAACGTCTTCATCGACGGGACGAACCCCTCGGACTTCAACCAGAACGGGAACTGCGGCGGGCAGCTCTATCCGGGCCAGGGGTGCACCATCAACGTGAACTTCTGGCCGACCGGAGCCGGCAGCAGGGACGCGACCCTGCACCTGATATCCGACGAGCCGAGGGGCGACCAGACCGTCGCCCTGACCGGCACCGGTGCCGACCCCGCTCTGACGTTCGAGCCGGCGAGCTACGACTTCGGCCTGCAGCGCGTCAACAGCGGCAGCGCCCAGACCAACCTCCAGGTCCGCAACACGGGCGTGGCCGCGGTGCAGGTCAACTCGATCGACATCGTCGGACCCGATTCGGGCAACTTCTGGACCGGCTTCAGCAGCTGCTGGGGCACGACCCTCCAGCCGAATGACACCTGCACCGTGCAGGTGAACTTCGGGCCGAACAATCCGACCGACTATGCGGCCCAGCTCCGGGTGAGCGTCAACGGCTACCAGTTCACCGCCGATCTCACGGGACGCGGAGGCCAGGCCAATGTCGTCGGCTCGCCCAACCCCGCCGACTTCGGCTCCGCGACCGCGGGCCAGGCGGGTCTCACCCGCACCATCACGCTGACCAACAACGGCGAGCTGCCCGGCGGATTCTTCGTCGCGGTCGTCTCGGGCGGCGACGTCGCCAGCTTCAAGTTGATCCACGAGAACTGCACCGGCCACCCGCTCGATCCGGCCGCCAGCTGCACGGCGGAGGTTCGTTTCCAGCCCGACAGCCCCGGAGCCAAGGTCGCCCAGCTGAGCTTCTTCGGCGACCAGGACGGTGGAGCGCAGGTCAACCTGACGGGCGTGGGTCTGGACTCCCAGGCCTCGCTGACGCCGACGAGCCACGATTTCGGGCGCCAGGCCGTGGACAGCACGAGCCGGTCCCAGACCTTCGAGGTCAGCAACGACGGCGACGGTGACATGCGGCTGAACGGCGCGTCGATCGTCGGCTCCGATGCGGACCAGTACCGCCTCTCGGCTGACGATTGCACCGACGTCGTTCTTGCCTCCGGCGAGCGCTGCGCGGTGCAGGTCAAGTTCGCGCCCGACTCGCGCGGAGACGCCGACCGCCCGGCTGCGGATCAGCGGCGACGGTGGTTCGGTCAGCTCCTCACTCGCCGGGACCGGCGTCGCGAAGACGAACGTCGGCGTCCGCTTCCAGTGGCGAAAGGCGCTGCGTCCGCAGGGCGCCCGTCTCGTCGCCGGCAAGGCCATGTGCCATCTGGCCTCCGGATGCAAGCTCAGGGCGAGCGCCACCCTGCTCACGGTCGTCCAGCACGGCAAGGCGGTCCGGCACGTGGCCGTCGCTCTGCCCAAGATCCGGCTGACCATCGGCGGCGGCGCCACCCGAGCGCTCCGTCTCCGGCTCACCAAGGCGGCGCGCACCGCGGCTCGGGGCGGCGGGCACCTCAAGCTTGACCTCGACTGGAGCGCGGACGGCCAACGCGGACACACCAGCTCGAAGCGCCAGCTCGCCGCGTAGCTTTCGCCCCGAACGGGTACTCAGGGGGAGATGGCGAGGGGAGCCGAGAGCGTCGGAGTCGAGGCACCTTCCCGATGGCGATGTGGATGGGGCGCCCGACCGGCTCGAGCAGGGCGCGCGCCTGATCGTGATCGCGGGCGACGGGAAGGCGGCGGCGGAGGCCGCGAGCCGCCTCGGCGATCAGGGATTCGACGCGGTCGCCGTCGACGGCGACATGGGCGACTGGCTCTCGCAGGGCTTTCAGATCCAGCCGACCGACGACCCCGACGAGGAGACCGAGCTCGGCGCCGGCTAGCGGCGGTTCAGTCGAGACCGAGCTCCCGCAGCGCCTTCTCAGTCAGCGGCATGGAATCGAATCGGTAGGCGAGCCGATCGCGGATCTCGACCAGGTTGATGAACTCCATCTTGACTTCGATTCCCTGGCGGCCTATCCCCTCGAAGCTCACCAGGATCGAGAAGACCCCATCGCCTCGATCGGAGATCCGCTCCGGGATCACCTTGATCTGCGTCCATGGATCACGGAAGTCCGCCCACCAGCGCCGGAGCCCATCCTTGCCCTCGTAAACCGTTTGGAGCCCGGGGAAGGCTCCGCTGGTGTGGTAGCTCACCTCCGGATGGCAGATCGAGAGCAACGCCTCGATGTCGCCCTCGTTCCAGGCGCTGTAGCCGTACTCGATCAACTCGGTCAGGGAGGGCTGCTCCGACACGTCCCGGAACTATCGCGCCCGGCGGCTCTATTCGTCCTTCGGCCCCAGCCGGTTCAGCCCCCAGATCGTCAGCACCACCGAGCCGACCGGCACCCCGAAGATCGCGGCGTCGGCCAGGATGTGGCCCGCGTGGGCGAGGGGGATGAGGAGGGCCATCACGCCGTCGCGGGTCGGGTGCCGGCCTTGCGCTTCGGCTCTCGGGCTCCGGTGCGCTCCGACGAGCGCGGCGTCGGCTTGCCGCCGAAGCGCTCGAGCCGCGACAGGCCCCAGCCGACCGCGAAGATCAGCGCGAAGGAGATCCCTCCGACCCCGAGGTATGCCACCAGGGTGAGGAACGCCGGGACGCCCTTCTTCTGCTCGCGCTGGAGCAGGGAGTGGTCGAGCTCGAACGCCCGGGTCATGTGCGACTGGACCGGAATCTGGGTGACCGGGATCGCCGGGTCGGCCGGCATGAAGATCGGCAGGCCGGCGAGCTGGCGCCCATGGTGCAGCCGCAGCGTCGTCTTCCAGGTCCCGTCGACGTGGATCGGATTCGTGATCCGGTAGAGGCCCGGGCCGATCTGCTCCGGTTTATCGATGTGCGCAGGCCCGTCCTTGCCCTGCCAGCTGGTCACGTTGAACCAGTAGGCGTCGCTCACCGCATCGGGTGGGTTGAGGCGGAAGGTGCCGGTCGCCTCGCGGCCGTCGGGCGTGTTCCGGACGTTCAGGTTGAAGGCGGCGGTGACGTGCGGTCCGCTGTTGACCGGGATCAGGAAGGCAACCGTGCCGACCGCCGCCGCGGCGGCGACCGCGAGTGCGGGTCGAGGCACCCGCTCCGTGCGATCGACCGCCGGGGTCAGCGCTCTGCCGATGAATCCGCCGATCACGCCTCCGGCGATGGCGGCGATCAGGCCCGCAATCGCTCCCTCGGGAAGGAGGGACGCGGGCCAGGGATTGACGACCCAGACATGCGACCAGCCCCACTCGGCGGCGAGGCCGATCGTCCCGATTCCGAGACCGGCGAGGGCGCCGAACGTGATCGGGCGCTCGGCGGCGTCGCGGCCACGCAGGTAGGCGAGGCCGACCAGCTCGACCACCAGCGCCTCGCCCACGTAGGGCGCGAAGTGCGGGGTGATCTCGCCGAAGAGCGGCCCGACCAGGACGGCGAGGGTGCCACGGATCGCGAGATAGCCGAGCAACGCGCCGATGGCGCCACCGCGGCCGATCCGGATCCGCGCGGCAACCAGGGCGATCCCGGCGGCCAGCATGATCAGGGTGGGGTGGAGGGCGAGGGCGAACTGCGGCACGCCGAAGTCGAACTCCCCCTGGAAGGTGGACATCGCGACCAGGAAGGCGCCGGCGAGGATCAGCTCGCGGAAGCGGGTCCAGATCGGGAGCGGCCGCCCGGCCGCCTTGCGCTCCTGGTCGCCCTCGACGTGCAGCGCCCAGGCGCCGAGCACCGAGAGCGAGGCGCCGCCGATCAGCATCAGGTGCGTCGGCCCCCAGAGGGTCACGTCCTGGCCGAAGATCCGGTGCCAGATGTCGTCGAGCGGGAAGGCGAGCAGCGAGCTCGCGCCGCAGATCGTGATCATCAGCGCGCCGATCGGTGCGTGCCAGCCGGGCGCAATCTCGAACGAGGTGCGGGTCGGCTTGTCCGACAGCGCCAGGCCGAGCACTCCGGCGAGCAGCACGCCGAAGAGCCCGGCGAGGATGAAGTAGTGGGCCGGGTTGGCGAGCGGCCCAGGATCGCGGCCCTGGTCGATGTGCAGGGAGATGTCCCAGTACATGCCGAAGACCGCGATCAGCAGGGTGACCGCCAGGAAGGTGCCCGGCAGCGCGGCCCAGCCGGGAAGGCCGGTGACGCGCTCGGAGAGGGCGGAGAGGCGTCCGAGGAGCGGGAAGCGGCCCTGCTTGTAGAGCAGGATCGGTCCCATCAACAGGATGGTCACGACAACCGCGCCCGCGGTCGCGTAGATCACGTCGGAGGTCGCGGCCCCTCCCGCCGGCGGACTGCTCGCCCCGAGCAGAGTTGACGCGAGCATCGCTGCCTCCTTTATGAGGTCCCGGCGGCGATCGCGTCAGGGGCGGGCTGGGGCCCGCGCTGCAGGCGCTCGCGCACCGTTTCCAGGGACCACTGGAACGGCTCTGTCTCCTCCATGAATTCGGTCAGCTCGCGGACGATCCGGTCCGGAGCGTCGAGCATCGGCCAATGGCCTGAGCCCGGGATCTCTACGTAACGGCTGTGTTCAACGATTCGGTGCGCGTTCCGGCCGTGCTCGACCGGGATGACCGGGTCGCTGTCGCCCCAGATGATCAGGGTCGGAAGCTGGTCGGCGAGGTAGAGGCGGTCGAGTGCCGAGACACGTTGGCCGTCGTGGTCGATGACGCTGCGCATCGTGTGGACGAACGCCTCGCTCGCGCCCTCCTCCACCAGAGAGGCGTAGCCGCGGGCGAACTCGGCGATGTCGGGGCCGGCCTCGATGCCCACCTTGGCCGCCACCGATCGGACCGCGTCGCCGGCCTTCACCGACCACTCGCGTGCCATCAGCGGCAGCACCCACTCCGAGCCGGGAAGGGTCGCGGCGCGGAGCAGCGGGTGAACCTCCTTGCCGAGGCCGCCGGAGGCGATCAGCGCCATCCGTTCGCAGTACTCGGGGAAGAGATAGGCGAACTGCATCGCGATGCCGCCGCCGAAGGAGTGGCCGACCACCGAGCCGCGCTCGTAGCCGAGGACGGCGAGCAGGTCGCGAATTCCCGCCGCGTAGGCGCCGAGCGAGTAGTCACCGCGGGGCTTCGCCGAGCGGCCGTGGCCGATCAGGTCAGGGGCCACGATGGTGTAGCGCTCGGCGAGGCGAGGCACGACATCGCGCCAGGCCTCAGCGGTCGAGGTGATCCCGTGGAGCAGGACGATCAGCTCGTCGCCGGAGCCGGCGGTCTGGTAGCCGACCTTGTGGCCGTGCAGCTCGATCTCCTCGTACCCACCGAGGACCGGCGCCTCCGTCATGTCTTCAGACCTACCCATGGCTACTGGATGTGAACGCCGGAGATGGCCCGGCTGATCACCAGTCGCTGAATTTCGGACGTCCCCTCGAAGATCGTCCAGATCTTGGCGTCGCGATGCATTCGTTCCACCGGGAACTCGCGAGAGTAGCCGTTGCCGCCCAGGATCTGCATGGCCCGCTCGGTGCTCCAGACGGCGACCTCGCCGGCCTTCAGCTTGGACATCGAGCCCTCGGCGTTGTTGAAGTCCTTGCCGGCCTTGCCCATCCAGGCGGCGCGATGGGTGAGCAGCCGCGCGGCGTCGATCTCCATCTTCATGTCCGCGAGCGTGAAGGCGATCGCCTGGTTCTCGATGATCTTCCGCCCGAACGCCTCGCGCTCCTTGGCGTAGTCGAGGGCGTACTCGTAGGCGGCCCGTGCGATCCCGACCGCCTGCGAGGCGACCGTCGGCCGCGAGAGCTCGAAGGTCCGCATCGCGGCCTGAGTCCTCCCGGACTTGCCCTCCTTCGCCTTTGCGATCCGCTCGTCCAACTTCTCCTTGCCGCCGAGCAGGCAGGAGCCGGGAACGCGGACGTCGTCGAGGTGGACGTCGGCCGTGTGTGAGGCGCGAATGCCGTGCTTCTTCACCTTGGCGCCCTGCTCGCAGCCCTTTGTGTTCGGGGGGATGACGAAGCCGGCGTGGCCGCGCGAGCCGAGCTCGCGATCGACCGAGGCGATCACGACATGAACGTCCGCGATCCCACCGTTCGTCGCCCAGGCCTTCTGCCCGTTGATGACCCACTCGTCCTTCGCCTCGTCGTACTTGGCGGTGGTGCGGTAGCCGGAGACGTCGGAGCCGGCGTCCGGCTCGGAGGCGCAGAACGCGGCGACCTTGACGTCGTCCTCGGTGCCGAAGCACTGGGGCACCCACTCGACCATCTGCTCGGGGGTGCCGGAGCCGAAGATGCCGGCGACCGCGAGGGTGGTCCCGAAGATCGCCATCCCGATCCCGGCGTCGCCCCAGAAGAGCTCCTCGTTCACCAGGGGGAAGGTGAGCCCGGACGGATCGGCCCAGAACTGCGCGACCGACTCGAAGCCGTAGAGCCCGATCTTGGCCGCCTCCTGCACGACGGGCCAGGGGAACTCCTCCTTCTCGTCCCACTCATGGGCGGCGGGGCGGACGGTCTGCTCGGCGAACCCATGCGCCCAATCGCGCACGTCCTCCTGATCCTGGGAGAGCTCGAGCGAGAAGGTGGTCTCGCCGGCCTCGATCCCGAGCTGCTCCTGGATCGAAGCCTCGTCGACCTCCCCGTTCTGCCCCTGCTTCTCAGCCTGTTCCGTCACCTTCTGCTCAGCGGTCGCCATGACGCGTCAAATCCTCCTAAGTCTTGTCCAGAGTCGTGGTGCCGACCCTCTATTGCTACCCAGAGTAGCAAAATACTACCCAAGGTAGGAATTGTGAAACAGCTGAGCCGGCGAGTACCATTGAAGAGAGCATTCGCCCGGCGGCTCTTCCCTCTTCCTTCGTGCGAACCCGTACAGAGGGCTGGAAGGTGGAGCTAGATGCCCAAGACGACGACTGCGCCCGCGCCTGATTGGACCTGCGCCCGGTGCGATGTGACGGTCAGCTGGATGGCCGAGGTGGAGCGCCCGGCGCTCCCGGTGACCTGGATCAAGGAGGGCGATGACCTCTACTGCCTGGGATGCCGCCGGGAGATGGCCGGTGAGGCTGCGCTGGTCGGGCTCGATGGTGAGCCGGCCGCGAGCCGCCAGAAGGCGGAGTCGCGGGCTCGGATCGATTTCGAGATGAAGCGCCGACCCGAGACTCAGGACAGCCGGATCGCCAAGACCTGTCGCACCAACATCAAGTCGGTGCAGCAGGCGCGCGTCCGCCTCGGATTGCAGTCGCGCCGCCCGCCCGCCTAGGCGACCGGGGCGGGGAGTCCGGTGGCCACGGCCGGCTCGGGACGCATCCAGAGCCGGTCCACCACCGCCCAGCTCGCGAAGCAGAGGGCACCGGCGGCGGCGGTCGCCGTCAGCAGTGCTCCCGCGGCGGCCTCGGCCGCCACGCCGTTCGTCCCCAGGATGAGGACCACCGTGGCGGCGCCGAGGCTCGGGCCGACCGGGAGGAGCCCGATCACGGCGAGGCCGATCAGAAGAGCGGTCGAGTCGAACACCGAGGCGTTGACGCCACTCCAATTGAGCAGCAGCCAGTTGCGGGCGATCTGCAGCACGACCGCGGCGCAGACGAGGGCGATGATCCGGTGGCGCCCCCGCATGCCGCGGAGCACCGCGATGCCGGTCCAGAACCCCTCGCGGCGGTGACGCGCGACCCGCTGCATGACGCCGAACAACGCGGCCATCGCCGCGAAGGCGACGAGTGGCGCCCACCAGGGGATGCCGAGCGGAGCGACCAGGGTGAAGGAGCAGATTGCGGCGAGGGCGGCCTCGACCACCACTATCGGCAGCTCGGCGGCCAGCAGCACCGGCGCGCGCGGGCACTCGCTCGGCGATGAGCGCCGCAGGGCGGTGATCCGAACCGCCAGCCCGAACTGCCCGTTGAAGATGTTTCCCAGGTAGCCGAGGCTCGAGGCCTGGAAGAGCCGCCGCCGGCCGACCGTGCCGCCCGCCGCGTCGATGCATACGGCCCAGGCCTCGGTGCGGACCAGCAGCCAGATGACGTGGAGCGCGACGGCCGTGCCGAGCACCCAGATGGGTGCGGAGCCGAGGGCGACGATGAAGTCGTGGCCGTGGCCCGCGAGTCCGATCGCAAGTGCGACCGCAACCAACATTCCACCGCCGAGGCTGACCATCGTGGGGTGTCGGCGAAGCATCGAACGGAGCGCCGCCACCCTCGCGCGGATCAAGGGTGTCGTTTCATTGAGTACCCAGACTAGACCCCTGGGCCGTCCCTGCAGCGCCGGGGGCTCAATCCCCGGCCGGCCAGTGCTCGAGCTCGAGCTCCGGCATCGGGAAGTCGCGAACGTTGCCGGTGGCGAGCCGCGCCCCGGCGCTCACCGCGGCCGCCGCGATCAGGCAATCGGCCTGGGTGAGCGTGATCCCCTGCTCCCCGAAGCGGCGGCGCCAGGATCCGGCCATCTCTCCCTCGCGCGCGCCGAGCGGAACGATCCGAAGCGCTGCAACCAGGGCGTGAACCCGCTCTTCCTCCTCGGGTCTCGCCCCGCGCCAGAGCTCCTCGATGTTGACCGCGCAGACGAGTGGCGGTGCCTCCGACCGGCTCAGGTCACGGAGGCGCTGCACGGCCCCGCCGGCCCGCAGCGCATCGATCAGGACCGTGGTGTCCAGGAAGAGTGCGACTCAGCCCACCCGTTCCGGGTCGGCCCGGCGCTGCGCGCGGACCCAGGCCGCCGGGTCGTCATCCCACTCGTGACCCTCCGCCGGGATCGTCCCGATCGCGGCCAGGATCTCGTCCCAGCGGCGCTCCTCGTCGAGCGCCTTTCGCAGGAGCTGCGCGAGGAACGCGCTCCGCCTCCGCTTCCCGACTCTCTTGTCCAGCTCGGCCACGAGCTCATCCTCGAGGCTTATGTGTAAACGCATGTGCGCAGTTTGACACACAAGGCTGTCAGGGCAGGGTCAGACCTTAGGATGGGATCAGGATCGCGCTGAACTCTCCTCAGACCCGCTACGCCAAGTCCGGCGACGCCTCGATCGCCTATCAGGTCGTCGGCGATGGGCCGATCGACCTGGTCCTCGTCCTCGGCTTCTCCACCCACCTCGAGCTCCAGTGGGAGTCCCCTCCGATGGCCCAGTTCTTCGAGCGGCTCAGCTCGTTCTCGCGCCTGATCCTCTTCGACAAGCGCGGCAACGGGTTGTCCGACCCGGTCGCCGAGGTGCCGACCCTCGAGCAGCGGATCGATGACGTCGGGGCGGTGATGGACGCCGCCGGCTCCGAGCGCGCGGCCCTCTTCGGGATCTCCGAGGGCGGTCCGATGAGCGTTCTGTTCGCAGCCACCCACCCCGAACGGGTGTCGGCCCTGGTGCTCCATGGCGCGATGGGGCGCACCACCGAGGCGCCCGACTACCCCTGGGCCTCCCCCGCGGAGGCGCTTCGCGAGTCGGCCGCCGAGTTCATCGCCCCCTACTGGGGGCAGGACGCGGAGGGGATGGTCGAGCTCTTCGCTCCGAGCTTCGCAGGCAGTCCCGAGGCCGTCGAGTTCACCGCCCGCATGGAGCGCTCCTCCGCGAGTCCGGCGATGGTCCAGCAGATCTTCGAGATGTTCCTCGACATCGATGTCCGAGAGATCCTGCCGACGATTCACGTCCCGACACTGGTCACCCACCGGCACGGAGACCGGGTCGTCTATCGACGCGCCGGCGAGGAGCTCGCCGAGCAGATCCCGGGAGCCCGGTACGTGGAGCTGCCGGGGATCGACCATCTGCCCTGGGCGGGCGACATGGAGGCCGTGGTCGGCGAGATCGAGGAATTTCTTACCGGCGCGCGATCGATGGCCGAGCCCGACCGCGTGCTCGCCACGGTGATGTTCACGGACATTTGCGGCTCGACTGCACGGGCGGTTGAGCTCGGGGATGCCGCCTGGCGGGAGCTGCTCGCAGCTCATCAGGACGCGGTGCGGCGGGAGCTGGAGCGGTTCGGCGGACGGGAGGTGAAGAGCCTCGGCGACGGCAGCCTCGCCACCTTCGACGGTCCGGCACGGGCGATCCGCTGCGGCGGCGCGATCGCCGAGCAGGCCCGCTCGATCGGGCTGGACGTGCGCATCGGCCTGCACGCCGGCGAGGTCGAGGTGATGGACGATGACGTCGGCGGCATCGCGGTCCACATCGCGGCGCGCGTCGGCGCCCTGGCCGGGCCGGGGGAGGTGCTCGTCACCAGCACCGTCAAGGATCTGGTCGCCGGATCCGGGATTCCCTTCGAGGAGCGCGGCGAGCACGAGCTCAAGGGCATCCCCGACGAGTGGCGGCTGTTTGCTGCCGATCCCAGCGCGGGCTGAGAGGTCCGGCTGTTCCGGACCGGTTCAGACCCCGGTCAGGGGAAGACGTCCCTCAGGACCCTCCCGCGTACAGTCCCCTCACGCCTCGACAAAGGAGAAGAGATGAGCGGTTGCACCGTGAAGCGAATCGATGAGATGGAGGGGATCTACGGCGGCGCCTACAAGCGCGCCCGCGCCGAGCTCGGCGTCACTGCCTTCGGCATGCAGGTGATCGATTTCCCCCCGAACTTCGAGGACTACCCCGAGCACGACCACGGCTCCGACGGCCAGGAGGAGGTCTACTTCGCCTTGGGCGGAGGCGCCGAGATCGAGGTGGAGGGCGAGCGCCATCCACTCGACGGCGAGACCTTCGTCAGGGTCGGACCGGGCACGACGCGGAAGATCTGGCCGGGGGACGACGGCGTGCGGCTGCTGATCATCGGCGGAGTGCCCGGCGCCGTCTACGAGCCGCCTGATCGCTCCAAGCTCGGCGAGCCAGACCCGATCGCGAGCTAGCAAATGGTTCGTGACAATCCGGTTTCCGCGGTCCTGATCTCGGCCGATCTCGACGCTTGCCGGGACTTCTACGAGAACAAGATCGGTCTCGAGCTCTCGCCGCGCACGATCAAGAACCATCTGCTCTTTGACTGTGGCGACGGCACGACCCTGCTGATCTACTTCCGGCCCGGCGACAACAACGCAGATCACACCCAGGTTCGCTTCTGGACGCAGGACATCGAGGCCGATGTCGCCGAGCTGGAGGGACGCGGCGTTGTATTTGAGGAGTACGACACCGAGTACATCAAGACGGTCGACCACATCGCAACGAGCCCGGGCATCGGTCGCTCCGCCTGGTTTAAGGACCCGGCCGGGAACACGATCGCGTTGTTTCAGCCGGAGTAACGCGACACCCAGGTAGTTTCCCGTTCAAGCGGCCCCAACTGTCGATAGGAGACTTCACATGGCATACGGCATCACGCACAAGTTCAAGGGCGGAACCAAGGACCAATACGAAGCGTCCGTGGCGGTGGTCCACCCGCCCGACGGGCTGCCCGCCGGGCAGCTCCACCACTTCGCCGGTGAAACGCCGGACGGCTGGTACATCGTCGCAATCCACGATTCCCAGGAGAGCTGGGAGCGATTTCGCGACGAGACGCTGCTCCCCGGCCTCCAGGAAGTCGGCGACAAGGGTCTGCCGGGTCCCCCGGAGGAAACGACCTTTGAGGTCGAGGTCGAAGAGCACGCCTGATCGATCTGCTCTCCCGACCCGGTCGAATTGCTTGAGGTTCTGACCGGCTAGCCGAAAGGGGACCAGCCGGCAGGCATGGCGGCCGTTGGAGAAGATCCCTCGCGCTGTGACCTTCGGACTCGCGCTTGCCCTGGCCTGCGCGCTCGCTACGAGCGTCTCCTTTCTGCTCAAGCAGCGCGGCGCGGTCTCGGCGCCTGCCGTGCGGGTTCGGCGCCCGCTGAGAAGCGCCGTCGAGCTGTTCCGCTCCAAGTGGTTCGCCGTGGGCTGGCTGGTGGCACTGGGAGCCTGGGGGCTCCACGTCGGCGCCCTCGCGCTCGCACCGTTGTCGGTCGTACAGGCCGTCCTCTCGAGCGGGCTGGTCTTCCTTGCGGTGCTCGCCGAGCGGTTCTTCGGCTTTCATCTCGGTCGCCGGCAGTGGATCGGCCTGGTGATCACGGCGGTAGGCCTTGCGGTCATCGGGATCACCCAAGGGTCTCAACCCACCCACCCGCCGGGATACGCACTGGCCGCCCTGATCGCCATCGAATGCACCGTCCTTCTGCTCGCCACGGGAGTTGCCGTGCTGGCCGGCCGCCACCCCGTCCTGCAGGCAAGGGAGGGTCTGATCCTCGGCGCCGCCGCGGGCGCCCTGTTCGGCATCTCGGACATCTCACTCAAGTTCCTCACCCACGCCGTTCAGGGCGGTGTGCTCGAACTGGTCAGCCCGTGGGCGTTCGCGGCGCTGGCCGCCTCGGTGATCTCCTTCTATGCCTCGGCCCGCGGCCTGCAGATCGGCCCGGGCGTCGAAGTCATCGCGCTCACCTCGGTGGCGGCCAACCTCGTCGCAATCGTCGGCGGCGTCCTGGTCTTCCGCGACTCGATCGGGACCGGGGCGGTGGCGATCGCCGGACGGATGATCGCGTTCGCACTGGTCATCGCAGGCGCGGCCCTGATCCCCGCGCCGCACCGGATCGCCAAGCCATCTCGAAGTTGAAGGGGGTCAGCCGGATCCGTTGACCGCGGCCTTCTCGGCCCGCGCACGGGTACGCGCCGCCTTCATCCGCGTGGTCTGGTCGAGGGCGGTCTTCCGGGGCCGCACCGACTCCGGCGTGATCTCGACGCACTCGTCCTCGCGGATGAACTCCACCGCCTCCTCGAGCGAGAGGCGCTTGGCCGGCACCAGCTTCAGCATCTCGTCCGCCGACGCCGCGCGGACGTTGGTCTGCTGCTTCTCCTTGATCGCGTTGACGTCGAGGTCCTCGCGGCGCGAGTTCTCGCCGACGATCATGCCCTCGTAGACGTCCTCGCCCGGCCCGACGAAGAGCGTGCCGCGCTCCTGCAGGGAGAAGAGCGCGAAGGCGGCGGTCTTCCCCTGGCGGTCGGCGACCAGCGAGCCGGTCGGCCGCATCCGCAGGTCGCCGGCCCAGGGCTCCCAGCGGTCGAAGACGTGGTGCATCAGGCCGGTGCCGCGGGTCTCGGTCAGGAACTCCGTTCTGAAGCCGATCAGCCCGCGCGCCGGCACCAGGAACTCGAGGCGGACCCAGCCGGTCGAGTGATTGATCATCTGCTCCATCCGCCCCTTGCGCACCGCGAGCGCCTGGGTGACGACGCCGACGAAGTCCTCGGGCACGTCGATCGAGAGGAGCTCGACCGGCTCGCAGAGCTTGCCGTCGACCTCGCGGGTCAGCACCTGCGGCTGGCCGGCGGTGAGCTCGAACCCCTCGCGCCGCATCAGCTCCAGCAGCACGACCAGCTGCAGCTCGCCGCGGCCTTCGATCTCCCAGACCTCGGGCCGCTCGGTGTCGCGGACCCGGATCGAGACGTTCCCGACCAGCTCCTGGTCGAGGCGGTCGCGGATCTGCCGCGCCGTCAGGCGCGAGCCCTCCTTGCCCGCCAGCGGCGAGGTGTTGATCCCGACCGTGATCGAGAGCGAGGGCTCGTCCACCGTGATCACCGGCAGCGGCCGCGGGTCCTCGGGATCGGCGAGCGTCTCCCCGATCGTCACGTCGGGCAGGCCGGCGACGGCGATGATCTCGCCCGGGCCGGCCTCGGTGGCCTCCACCCGGTCGAGCGCCTCGGTCACGTAGAGGTTGCTGACCGTCGCGTTGGAGATCTCGCCGTTCGCCCGGCACCAGGCGATCCGCTGCCCGTCGCGAATCGTCCCGTTCCGCACCCGGCAGAGCGCGAGCCGCCCTACATAAGGGGACGCGTCCAGGTTGGTGACGTGCGCCTGCAGCGGCGCGCCCTCCTCGTACTCCGGCGCCGGGATCCGCTCCAGCACCAGGTCGAGGAGGGGGGAGAGGTCGGTGCCCTCGGTGCCCTCCTCCAGCGAGGCCCAGCCGGCCCGGGCGTTCGTGTAGACGATCGGAAAGTCGATCTGCGACTCGTCGGCATCGAGGTCGAGGAAGAGCTCATAGACCTCATCGACCACCTCGCCGATCCGGGCATCGGGCCGATCGACCTTGTTCACCACCAGGATCACCGGCAGATTCGCCTCGAGCGCCTTGCGGAGCACGAAGCGCGTCTGGGGGAGGGGCCCCTCGGAGGCGTCGACGAGGAGCAGCACCCCGTCGACCATCGTCAGCCCGCGCTCGACCTCCCCACCGAAGTCCGCATGCCCGGGCGTGTCGATGATGTTGAGCTTGGTCTCCCCGTACCGAACGGACGTGTTCTTGGCGAGGATCGTGATCCCCTTCTCCCGCTCGAGATCCGTGGAGTCCATGACCCGCTCGGCGACGTCCTGGCCGGACCGAAACGCGCCCGGACTGCCAGAGCATGGCGTCGACGAGCGTCGTCTTGCCATGGTCGACGTGGGCGATGATCGCGACGTTGCGGAGGTCGGAGCGGCGGACTTGGCTACTCATGGGGCGCGGGATGGTACGGCTGGATGCCACCATTGCCATGCGCCAGGCGAGCGGCGTCTAGCAACCGCTTCACCCTCGGTGTAGGACCGAGGTCACTGGTGCGAATCCGCCGGGCGGGGCCTGTATCTGGGGTCGATGGAAAGATCTAACGACTGAATCGCGTGATGTCATAGCCATTGTTGCGATCAAGGGAGGAGCTTTGGTCGGGCGTAGCGGGAGCGAACAGGGTCACAACGAAACCCCCGAACGTCGGGTAACGCAGCCCGATAGACGGTTTGAACTCAGTCACCTCCAGGAGCTCGACCGGGAGCACAGGCGGAAACTTGTCCAGCTCCTGTTGACTGAGGGCGGCGTCGCGGCTGGTCGAGTATCAAGGCCCGGCGGCGTACAAGCGTTCGTTCTACGCGTTACACCGCTCTGGCGCGAACGGACCATCAGGGCTCGGCTAGCAACGGCTGAGGTAGAGCAATCGGATATCGATCGGCTAACCGAACGCCTTGGTGAGACAGGGGATGCTGAGGGGATAGTGCTCGCGCCGTTCGGCGTCGCTGAAGGCGTCAACGCCTCCCCATCCGTATCGATCGTGGACGGTTCGGAACTGATTCACAGATTGGAACGCTCAGCCTTGGTGGCTTGGCCAGAGCGCCGACCCGTCCCTTCATACGAGCGAGTCTCCGAACAGCGAATACTGGAGGAAGAGGCCGCGCTATTGGACCCCGTTGGTTTGCGGTGGCTCCCGACCGCTGCCGTCAATGAACTCCCGACAGAACTGGCCGCATCCGGCCTGGCACCGCAAGATCTCCTGGAACGCCTTGCGTTCCGGATGTTCACCGCCGTGTTCCGATTTGGGGGGAGCGCTACAGGCGAAGCAGCGAGGGGTGAGCGAGTTCCCGATGCCCCTTCTCACGTGGCCGGCATCAAGCGGCGCTGAAGTGGCGGCTCTACTGGACTGCAAGGCATCCGCAGACGGGTACTCAATGAGCGCGGACCACCACCGGCGGTTTAAGGAGTACATCGAGGATATGCGCGGCGAAATCGATGCGTCTGGGTTTGAGCTCCGGTATCTCGTGGTGCTGTCGTCTGACTTTTCCGGCCGGCCCGGAGACGGACATCCATTTCATGGCCGGGCTACGTCACTTCGAGAGGAGTCGGGCGTTGATCTTGTTTACCTGAGGGCCGTTGACCTTGCGCGTACGGCACTTGCCATCGAGGCGATGGACTTGCAGCCCGCAGCGCGAGAAGCCCTCGACTGGATGACGACATTCAGTGCTGGTTTGGTTGGCTGGGAGCATCACAGAGACCATGATTGGCACACGGGAATAAGTGGGCACCTCAACCTCATTCCGAGCGCCCCCTGTTCCCCGTTGGCAGGCATTCACAAGCGCACTGGAAGCGCAGCTACCGATCGCCCGCGTCAGGTCCGAAATGTTCAACGCCGGCGCCGAGTGGGAGACCGCTCTATCGATGGCAGCAGTTGCCTCGTTCGCCGAGGCGGCAATGAAAGCATGGGATGACCTCCCGATCGGCTTCGGGCGGCAGATCGGCCAGAGCATCAGCTTCGGGCTTGCGCTGTTGAAGCTCGGGCACAGAGCGCGCAAGAGGAGGCCAGCGCGGCAACAGCAATCGCTGAACGCGCCCTTGCCACGCTGCTAACGAAGACGGCTTCGGGAGGAGTCCGCTATTCGAGCAACAAAGTCCTGATGCCGCCGAGCGATTCAGCGAGGCTCGGGGAACCCGAGAAACCTTCTTCAAAGCATACGTTGGCGAGTTGTTAGGCCAATACGCGCGGTTTGTAACCGCACGGGAGGCAGGGAGGCTCACTGAGGGGTCGGAGGGCGTGCACGTCAGCAGGACTCGACAGATCGTCCGTGCTCTCGCTGAGCAGGCCGAGATGGTGGGTAGGGAGGCACCGGCGGTGGAAGGCGAAGCGGATCAAGTTCGCGAGCGGTGGCAGGAAGTGGTTCGTCTGGCGTTCCAGGCCGGTCGCCGCCTCCCCGAGGGGGAGGAGTGAACCGCTACGCAGTCGTTGTTAACGACTGCGCCGCTCCGCCTGTGCCCGGAATCCTCACGATCCGAAGCCAGGACACCAACTACGGCGAGCGAAACTTCAGTTTTCGATTCGATGATCTTGTCGCCGGTTTGCCAGCAGTTCTCACAGATCGACAGCTCGACTGGATGGAGATTCTCGGTCATCTATTCGCAGTGGATGTCGCATGCGAGCGAGGGCCTGGGGACGTCGCATGGAGTCGGGAGGTGCAGGCATGGCTACCGGTTCGGAACCGGAGTATTGGTCTAGCAAGCGATCGGCGATCGAGGGAATCTGGACCGATCTCACCGACGACGGTCTGGACATCACGTTCGGCCGGCAGCTGATCCGGCAACTCCACCTCGACAGAGCCAGGATCCATTCCCGGCACACGATGGGGTGGCACTGGTATCAGGAGGTCAGGACTCGTTCGCAGGCGCGCTCAATGTCTTGGAGGCGGGCAGGACGCCGTTACTCCTTTCGCACACGGCTAGCGGGGCGACCAACTCGGCCCAGAATTCGGTTGAGACGGTTCTCAAGAGACGAGAGTCAAATCTGGTTGGGTCGGCCGGCGAAAGCGGCAAGCCGCTACTTCCCGGGCATGGAGTCATCCCAGCGCAGTCGGACGTTCCTGTTTGTGGGGGCTGCGGCGGTCATCGCGGCGGTGGGTGGTTCCGGCCAGGTGTGGTTGAACGAAAACGGGATCATGGCACTGCATGTCCCCTTGACGGCCGCTCGCGTCGGGAGTTTGTCGACGCATACCGCGGCGCCCCTCCAATCCTTGAGCGCATGCGGAACCTGGCGAGTGACGTGCTGGAGACAAACCTCCAGGGTGGACAACGAGCTCGTTCATCTGACCAAACCTGGTGTTGTCGAGCGAGCAGTCTCGTTGGGCCATGGGACGACTTGAGGGACACGGTCTCGTGCTGGCAGATCGGACGAACACGAACCCACTGCGGGTTCTGCGCTCCTTGCCTGATGCGCCGGATTGCGTCTGAGTGCCATGGGGTTCCTGACGTGACCTACCAGCACGACCTGTTCGATGACCCCTCAAGCCTGGATGACCCCAGGGCGCGCGACAACTTGGT
>CAVTPZ010000039.1:0-11142 GCA_963736685.1 uncultured Solirubrobacterales bacterium | reverse complement strand
CCCGCCGCCCGTTGCCGTCGATCGCCACGGCGATCGCCCGATCCGACTCCGGGATCATCAGCACCGCCGCGTCCGCGGACTCCGGCCGCCGTGCGGTCCGCGACCCGACGACCGAGTCGTACTGCTCGAAGGCCCAGCGCTTGGAGGCGATGTTCGGCGCCCCGAGCAGGGCGCAGAGGACGGCCGAGGGATCTGCGGGGTCGGCGCTACGGCCGGCGCTCAGGACCACCTGCTCGCCGAGGGTCTCCGAGTTGCCGTACATCCACCCCCCGGGCTCCTCCGGCTCCAGGTCATACAGCGGGCATTCGTCCACGAGGGCGGAAACCGGCACGTCGCCGACCTCGACGCCGTCGTCGAGGACCCGCAGATGCCCCGTGTCCGTGATCACGCCGATTGAGGCCGAGCCGGTCTGCCAGCGCTCGCAGGTGGTCATCACCTCGTCGAGCCGCGACGGCTCGACCACGGCGAGCATCCGCTCCTGCGACTCCGAGACCATCACCTCGAACGCCTCCATGTCCTCCTCCCGCAGGGGCACACGGCGCACGTCGATGTCGATCCCGACTCCGCCACCGGAGGCCATCTCTCCGGCCGAAGAGGTGAGCCCGGCCGCACCGAGGTCCTGGAGGGAGACCAGCAGGTCGCGCTCGAGCAGCTCGAGGCAGCACTCGACCAGCTTCGACTCCTCGAAGGGGTCGCCGATCTGGACGCTGGGCCGCTTCGAGTCGTCGCCGGCCTCGAGCTCGGCCGAGGCGAGAACCGAGGCGCCGCCGATCCCGTCACGCCCTGTCGACGCCCCCATGATCACCAGCAGGTTGCCGGGACCAGCCGCGGCGGAACGGATCATCGCCTCGGTCCGGGCGATGCCGACGCACATCGCGTTGACCAGGCAGTTGTGCTCGTAGGGCGGTTCGAAGTAGACCTCGCCCCCGACCGTCGGCACTCCGATCGAGTTGCCGTAGTGCGCGATTCCCGCCACCGCGCCCTCGAAGAGGTAGCGCGAGCGCTCGTCCGACGGCTCGCCGAAGCGCAGCGAGTCGAGCACCGCGATGGGCCTCGCGCCGATCGCGAAGACGTCACGGAGGATCCCGCCGACGCCGGTGGCGGCGCCCTGGAACGGCTCCACCGCGCTCGGGTGGTTGTGTGACTCGACCTTGAAGGCAATCGCGTGGCCGTTGCCGATGTCTACTGCCCCGGCATTCTCGCCGGGGCCCATCACCACCCGCTCGCCCTCGGTCGGCAGCCGCCCAAGGAGTTTGCGCGAATGCTTGTAGGCGCAGTGCTCCGACCAGAGCAGCGAGAACATCGCCAGCTCCACCCCGTTCGGCTCCCGCCCCAGCAACTCCGTGATCCGCTCGTACTCGAAGTCGGTGAGCCCGAGCTCGCGATGCGGGCTCTCGGAGACGCCCGCGCTCACGCGGCGGCGGTCTGTGAAGCGCCGGCCAGCGCGCGGAACAGGGCGAGCCCGTCGTCGGAGCCCGTGAGCGGATCGACGGCGTGCTCGGGGTGGGGCATCAGGCCGAGCACGTTGCCCGACTCGTTGACGACTCCGGCGATGTCGCGAACGCTGCCGTTCGGGTTTTCGCCGGGCGCGTAGCGGAAGGCGATGCGGCCGTCGCCCTCGAGGCGGTCGAGTTCCTCATCCGGGGCGAAGTAGCGGCCGCTCATGTGCTTGATCGGAATGGAGAGGCGCGCGCCCCGATCGATCGCGGCGCCGAACGGGCCCCCGAAGTCCTCGGCGACCAGCTCCACCTGGCGGCAGATGAAGCGGAGTCCCTCGTTGGGCAGGAGTGCGCCCGGCAGCAGACCCGCCTCGCAGAGCACCTGGAAGCCGTTGCAGATCCCCAGCACCGGTCCGCCCTCGGCCGCGAAGCGCGCGACGGCCTCCATCGCGGGGGAGAACCGCGCGATCGCGCCGGCTCTCAGATAGTCGCCGTAGGAGAAGCCGCCCGGAACGATGACGCCGTCGAGCCTCGAAAGTTCGGTCTCCTCGTGCCAGACGAGCCTCCCATCCCCGACACGCTGCACGGCGGCCACGGCATCGCGCTCGTCACAGGACCCCGGGAACTGGATGACCCCGATCACTGCTCGAGCTCGACCTCGAAGTCCTCGATCAGCGGATTGGCGAGCAGTTTCTCGCAGAGGTCGTCGAGCTCGCTCGGATCGTCGGTTTCCAGCTCGACCAGCCGCCCGACCCGGACGTCGTGAACGCCTTCGAAGCCGAGGGCCGGAAGGGCGCGCTCGACCGCCTTCCCCTGCGGGTCGAGGATGCCCTCCTTCGGCCGGATCAGGACCTTGGCCTTCACTAGGCCAGCGTACCTGCGTGTCCGGCTCAATCGCCCGGCGCGTCAGTCCAGTTTGCGGCCGGTGATCTTCTCGTAGGCCTCGACGTACTTGGCCCGGGTGTTCTGGACGACCTCGTCGGGCAGCTCCGGGCCCGGCTCGGTGTGGTCCCACCCGACGGAGTCCGAGTAGTCGCGCACGTACTGCTTGTCGAACGACGGCTGGGGGCCCCCGGGCTCGTAGGTGTCCGCGGGCCAGAACCGCGAGGAATCAGGAGTGAGCACCTCGTCGGCGAGGACGACGTCCGCGCCCGCGGAGCGACCGAACTCGAACTTGGTGTCAGCCAGGATGATCCCGCGTTCAGCGGCATGGTCGGCGCCGCGCTTGTAGATCTCGATCGAGACCCGGCGAAGCTCCTCCATCAGTGGGCGGTCGCCGATCAGCTCGGCGGCGCGGTCGAAGTCGATGTTCTCGTCGTGCTCGCCGAGCTCCGCCTTGGTGGCGGGCGTGAAGATCGGCTCCGGCAGCTTGCTCGACTCGACCAGGCCCTCCGGCAGCTCGATGCCGCAGACGGCGCCCGACTCGCGGTACTCCTTCCACCCGGATCCCGAGAGGTAGCCGCGCACGACGCATTCGACGGGGTACATGTCGAGCTTGCGCACGCGCATTCCCCGTCCCGCTGCCTCCGGTGGGACCTCCTCCGAGAGGAAGTGGTTGGGGACGATGTCCTCGGTGAGCTCGAACCAGAAGAGCGACATCTGGGTGAGGACCTTGCCCTTGTCGGGGATCTCGGTGGGCAGGATCACGTCGTAGACCGAGATCCGGTCGGAGGCGACCATGATCAGATCGTCTCCGTCCTCATAGATCTCGCGGACCTTGCCCGAGCCGTGCAGCTTCAGATCCGTCAAAGAGCTCGTCATCCGCCTCCCACCTCCTGTTGTGCTTTCGGATGGGCCTTCGCCCACTCGGCGATCTTGCCCGACCCGACGATGGCCTTGCCCTCGTCGAGAAGCAGGACCGGGACGTTGATCTGCCCGGTCAGCTCCTTCACCTCCTCACGGCGGGCCCGACGATCCCCCCACGTCCAGGGCATCAGCCTATAGCCCGGCAGCGCCTTGATCTCGTACTCGTAGCCGGCGTCGTCGAGTGCGTTCGACGCGCGGCCGCAAGGGTGCCCGATGGAGCCGTGCTTGTCCTTCTGGCCGCAGGTGTAGAGGATCACGGCTTAAGCCTATCCAGGCGAGCAATCACTTCCGGCACGTGCTTCAGATACGCGTCGTAGTTGAAGACCTCGTCCAGATCCAGCTGCGGCGCGGCCTTCCCGATCAGCTCCCGGAAGTCGATCTCCTCGTCCCAGGCCCGCTGGGCGTTCTCCTGGACCAGCCGGTAGGCATCGTCGCGCGTCATCCCCGATTCGACCAGGGCGGTCAGCGCCCGCTGGCTGAACAGGGCGCCATGCGTGAGATCGATGTTCTTCCGCATCCGGTCGGTGTGGACCGTCATGCCCTCGACGATCCGGGTGGCGACGTGCTGCATGTAGTCGATCGCGATGGTGGCGTCGGGGAGAACGATCCGCTCGGCCCCGGAGTGGGAGATGTCCCGCTCGTGCCAGAGGGCGATGTTCTCCATGCCCACCTGCGAGTAGCCGCGCAGCACCCGCGCCAGGCCGCAGAGCCGTTCGGCCAGGATCGGATTGCGCTTGTGGGGCATCGCAGAGGAGCCCTTCTGCCCCGAGCCGAACGGCTCCTCGACCTCACGAACCTCGGTGCGCTGCAGGTTGCGGATTTCGGTCGCGAATCGCTCCAGCCCAGCGCCGGCGATCGCGATCCGGGCGAGCACCACCGCATGACGATCCCGCGGGACCACCTGGGTGGAGACATCCTCGGCCCGCAGGCCCAGTGAGTCCATCACCCTCGCCTCGACGGTCGGTGACACGGAGGCGTAGGTGCCGACGGCCCCAGAAAGGGCTCCGACTGCCGCCTGCTCGAAGGCGTCGGTGAGACGCTGCAGATTCCGATCGGCCTCGAACGCAAAGCTCGCCAGCCGCAGGCCGAAGGTGGACGGCTCCGCGTGAACCCCGTGCGTGCGGCCGACGCAGAGCGTCTCGGCGAACTCCCTGGCCCTCACCACGAGGGCGTCGCGATACGCGCGGGCGCCCCGCACGATGATCTCCCCTGCCTCAGAGAGCTGGAGCGCCAGGGCTGTGTCGAGCACGTCCGAGGAGGTCAGCCCATAGTGGATCCAGCGCCCCTCCTCCCCGATCGATTCGGAGACGACGTCGACGAACGCGGCCACATCGTGGCCCGTCGTGCGCTCGCGCTCCTCGACGGCCTCGACGGTGAACGAGGCCCGGTCCAGGCAGGCTCGCGCCGCGTCCTTCGGCACCGCTCCCTTGGCCGCCCACGCCTCGGTCGCCGCGAGCTCGACCCTGAGCCAGGTCTCCATGCGGCGCTGCTGTGTCCAGACCGCGCCCATCTCCTCGCGTGTGTAGCGGGGAATCACGTATTGATTCTGACGACTAGGCGTTGATCATCCGGACCGCGAGCAGACCCGCGTTCTTCGCGCCGTCGATCGCCACGCACGCGACCGGCACGCCGGGGGGCATCTGCACAGCCGAGAGCAACGCGTCCAGGCCGCCCAGGGTCTTGCCGGAGATCGGGACGCCGATCACCGGGAGGTCGGTCTTCGATGCGGCGAAGCCCGGCAGGGCTGCCGACATTCCCGCCCCCGCGATGATCACCTTGAGGCCGCGCATCCGGGCGTTGGTGCAGTACTCGCTGGTCTCCTCGGGTTGGCGGTGAGCGCTCAGGACCCGGACCTCATAGCGGATCCCATGGTCCTGGAGAGCGGCGCCGGCGGGCTGCATCTTGGGCTTGTCGTTCTTCGAGCCCATGATGATCCCGACCAGAGGTGCGTCGACCTCTATCTCCTCGAAGGCCTGCTCCACCTCGGGCATCGTCTCGGCGGCCACCTCGCCGTCAGTCATCGGCTCCTCCATTCGTGGTCATGGTCAGTCGTCTCTACGCTGCAGCCCGGTCCACCGCCCTGGCGGCGATGTCCGTGCGCAGCTGCCTTCCCTCGAAGTCGATCAGCTCGGCCGCATCGTAGGCGCGGCGGCGTGCCTCTGCGGCCGTCGGCCCCAGACCCGTGACGCTGAGGACCCGGCCGCCGGCCGTGACGATCTCTCCGTCGTGGGCTGCGGTTCCCGCGTGGTAGACCTCCACACCCTCCATGGCGGCCGCGCGATCGAGGCCCGTGATCACGTCCCCCTTCGACGAGGAAGCCGGGTAGCCGGCCGAGGCGAGCACCACCGTCACCGCCCAGTCGTCGCGGAATTCCGCTTCCGCGCCCGCCAGCCCACCCGGCTCGCGCGAGGCGAGAAAGAGCTCGAGCGGGTCGCTTCGCAGACGGGGCAGCACGGCCTGGGTCTCCGGATCGCCGAAGCGGCAGTTGAACTCGAGCACCTTCGGGCCGTCCGCGGTCAGCATCAGGCCGGCGTAGAGGACTCCCGCAAATGGGGTGCCGCGGTCCCGCATGGTCTCGACGACCGGGCGGTGGACCAGGTCGGCGATGCGCTCGGTCTCGCCCGCGTCGAAGCCCGGCACCGGCGAGTAGCTCCCCATGCCCCCGGTGTTCGGGCCCTCGTCCCCGTCGCGGATGCGCTTGTAGTCCTGTGCGGGAGCAAGCGGGAGGACGTTCTCGCCGTCGCAGAGAGCGAGCAGGGAGAGCTCCTCCCCCTCCAGGAACTCCTCCATCACCACCTGTGTCTCGCCGAAACGCCGCTCCTCGAAGAACACGCCGATCGCCTCGCGTGCCTCGCTCTCCGTGGAGCAGATGATCACTCCCTTCCCCGCCGCCAGGCCATCGGCCTTGAGGACGAGGGGATAGGAGGCGCCGATGATCCGTTCGAGGGCCTCCTCGCGGCCACGAAGCACAGCGTGGGAGGCGGTGGGCACCCCGGCTTCCTCCATCAGTTCCTTCGCATGGAGCTTCGATCCCTCCAGGCGCGCGGCCTCGCGGCTCGGCCCGAAGGCGGGAATCCCCTCCCCCTCGAGCGAGTCGACAAGACCGGCAACGAGCGGCGCCTCGGGGCCGACGACCACCAGGCCGACCTCCTCGTCACGAGCGGCGGCAAGCAGCGCATCGACGTCCTCCGCCCCGATCGCCAGACAGCGCGCCTCGGCGGCGATCCCGGCGTTGCCGGGCGCGCAGAGCAGCTCCGGATTCTGCGGAGAGCGTCCCAGGGCGCGAACGAGTGCGTGTTCGCGCCCGCCTCCTCCGACGACGAGAACCCTCAAGAGCGCCTCCTCCGAGCTGGCACGGTGGCGATCAGAGGGAGTTCGCGAAATCCTCGACCGGAATCGCCGAGAGCGTCTGGCTGCTCATCGTGCCGCGCGAGCCGAGCTCGACCGAGACCTTGGCCATGGTCTTCTCGTCGGGCGCCTCGACGATCGTGATGAAGTCGTATTGACCCAGCGTCGCCCACTGCTCCTTCACCTTGACTCCGAGCTGCTCGACCTCCTTGTTGACCTCCTGGACGCGGCTCGGGTTGTTCTTGAGCGTCTGTACGCCCTCGGAGGTCAGATTGGTCAGCATTACGAACATCGGCATCGTTTCTCCTCTCCTGGTGATTTGCCCCGTTGACCCCCTTTCTTTCACTTTCCGCCGCGGCGTGCAATCCCGAGCCCCGGGCGGGCCTCCCGCAGACTGCCGCGCGTCCGGCGCAGGGGAGATGATCCCGGCGTGAGTGAGCACCCGATCTTCGCTCGCTTCTACGACCGGATCACCGCCGCGTCCGAGCGGGCGGGGCTGGGCGAGATGCGGCGCGAGCTGCTGGCCTCCGCCACGGGCCGGGTCCTCGAGCTCGGCGCGGGCACGGGTCACAACCTCGAGCACTACACCGGGGCGGTCACCGAGCTGGTCCTGACCGAGCCCGACCCCCACATGGCCAGCCGCCTGCGCGAACGGGTGGCCCGGGAGCCGGGTGCGCCCGGCGATCCCAAGGTCGTCGAGGCCTCGGCCGAGGATCTGCCGTTCGACGACGACAGCTTCGACACGGTCGTCTCGACGCTCGTGCTCTGCACGGTCCCGAACCCGGAGCGTGCCCTCGCGGAGGCCCGCCGCGTCCTCGTCGAGGGGGGAAAGCTCCTCTTCCTCGAGCACGTGCGCAGCAGCCGTCCCGGCGCCGCCCGCTGGCAGGACCGGCTCGAGCGCCCGTGGGGGTGGTTCGCGGCGGGATGTCATCCCAACCGCCCAACCGGCCAGCTGATCGCCGATGCGGGCTTCTGGATCGACAGCCTCGAGCCGGGAAAGCTCCCGAAGGCGCCGCGCATCGTCCGGCCGGTGATCCGCGGGATCGCGCAGCGCCCGACGGCCGCCGGGCGGGACTAGTCGGCGGCGGATCCGTCCTGCCAGGGGACGAGGCCCTCGGCGGTCGCCCACGGCGAGCGTCCCTCCTCCTCCACCTGCCTGGCCATCGCGGCCATCTTCTCCTGGGAGGAGTCGGTTGCCGAGGCGACCATGAACCATTTGCGCTCGACTCCGAGGCCCTGGGCGAGTGGCAGCGACGCGCCCTCGTAGACGGCGCGCTTCAGGGAACGGATCGCCTCGGGTGAGCGCCGCCCCAGCCGCTCGCCCATGCGGATCGCGGCGTCCTTGACCTGATCCGCCGGCACGACCGCGCCGATCAGCCCGTGATCGAGCGCCTCACGTGGGCTCAGCGTCCTTCCGTCGAGCATCATCTGGAGCGCCCGCCCGACGCCCACCAGCCGCGGAAGCCGCTGTGTTCCGCCCGCTCCCGGGTTGAAGTCGATCGTCATCTCCGGCAATCCGATTGCGATGTCGGTATCGGCCATCAGGCGAACGTCGCACGCCAGTGAGATCTCGCAGCCGCCGCCGGTGGCCGGCCCGTTGATCGCCGCGATGAAGACCTTGTCGGAGCGGTTCATCTCGAGGAAGAGGTCATGCACGCGGTAGAGCTCGAACACCGCGGCGAGCGGGGTGCGCTCGGCGAGGTCGCGGAGCACGGGCACGTGTCGCACCGCCCCGGCGATACGAAGAATCACCGCTGTCAGCCAGGGGGGTGCCGCGACACCCGCGCGTCGGACACTGGCCAGGATCTCGCCCACGTCGTAGTGGGTGATGTAGAGATCGTCGGGCTTGCCTGTGATCACCACGGCGCCCACCGAACGGTCGCCTTCGAGCGACCGCACCAGCCGCTGGAGCTCGCGGACCATTCCCGCGGTCATGAAGTTGTGGGGCGGATGATCTACCCGGACCACGAGAACCCGGCCGCGCCGCTCCAGATCGAGCATGGGCATAGGCAAAGCCTATGCCCGATCAGCCATCAAATCCCACGTGGATGTGGTCGCAATGGTCGGCCTGCGCGAAGCCGTTGGGGTTCGCGGGGCCGTCCGGGTCCCAGCAGTAGATGAGCTCGGTCGGCTCCTGACCGGGAGGCAGGGCGCCGAGCTGGCGGGCGATCGTGCCGCAGGGGCCGTCGGGGGAGACGTCGGTGCACGGGACTCCGTCGATCGCCGCGATGTCCATGGCGCGCCCGTAGTAGTGGTTGGAGACGTTGCCGCTGGAGGTGTACTTCGAATGGTCTGAGCGCAGAGCCGAGATCGTGATCTGATGCTGCTGGCTGATGGCGCCGAGGATGCCGAGGATCCGCGGGTCGATCGCGCCGGACTGGATGTCGACCATCTCGAGCTGGTTGGAGAGCTCGACGTTCGACCAGTTGATCGGCGCGTTCGTCGGGCCGGGCAGTGCGACCGAGTAGGCCACCGTCTTCACCTGGCAGCTTCCCGCCATCGACTCGGCGTCCTGGAGCACCGCGTCGACGTACCACTCGGCGTGGTTGTGCTGGAAGAGGCCGGCCCGCAGGTCGCCCGCGGCCCAGATCATGCGGGCCAGCGTGGCCGCGGAGTCCGCGGGGCTCCGGTGCTTGATCTTGCCGTCGCCATCACCGTCCACCGCGTACTGCTTCCAGTGGTCCTCGGTGATCCCGAGCGGTCCCACCGAGGAGAGCTGCCGGGCGCTCATCCCCTTGCCGAAGTTGGACTCCATCCTGGCGACGGCGGCGAGCGCCCAGACACCGCCCTGCCCGAGGTCGTAGCGGCCGGCGGCGTCCTGGAAGGCCTTCATGTATTCGTCCGGGATCGATTCGCGCGATCCATCGGCCGGTGCGCAGACGAGCTCCTGGCGCTTCGGGATCAGCGACAGTCCACCGAGCGCTCCGTTGCCGATCCCGCTGAAGCAGGCGGCACGGGCCATGACCTCGGAGACGTACCAGTCGGCGTGGTTGTAGGCGAAGACCGCGCCCTCGGGGTCCTCCGGCATGCCGGCGGCGTGCAGGTAGCGGGCGGCGGCGAAGATCGCGTCGTTGGGGTTGTTCGGGTCCTTGGTGCCGTCGTTATCCGCGTCGACGCCGTAGGTGGCCCAGGTCGACGGCATGAACTGCATCCAGCCCTCCGCGCCGGCCGAGGAGGGTCCGAGGTTCTGCCCGAAGCCGCTCTCGATCTCGTTGATGGCGGCGAGGATCGACGGACCGGCTGGGCCGAGGTCGTAGGCCTGGGCGGCTGCCTGGTAGATCGGGCCGAGGTAGGCGGGGATCGCCACGGGACCGCAGGCGGTCGGAGTGAGGGGGCCTGGGGGCGGCGGCGCGGTGCCGCCCACCTTCGCGGCGCCCTTCTCGTTCTCGCCGCCGTTCGGTCCCTTGGTGCCGCCATTGCTCGGCGGCTTCGGCGCGGGCTTCTGGGTCTTCGGCTGTTTGACGATCGGCTTCGCCGGCGGCAGCAGGGTCACCGGGGGCTGCGGCTGGCTGGGCGGCTCAGGCGGATCGGTGGTCGTCGTGGTGGTCCCGGGGTCGGTCGTCGTCTGCGCGGCGGCGACCGGCGCCGCGATTGCCGCACCCACCACCGTCGCGGCGATTGTCGTCCTGATCCGTCCCATCAGCCGAGGACCTGGGCGACACGCCACTCATCGGCGGTCTTCGTCAGGATCAGGCGCACCTCGCTGATCGCCCGGAGCCGGACGAGCGAGACGCTCGCCGTGACCTGGTTCTTCGCCGCTGCGCCGAGAACGACGTTGAGCACGCGGGCCTGCGGCACCTTGCCGCTCGAGGGAAGTCGGGGCGGGTCGGCGGCGAGCGACTTCTGCAGAGGCTTGGTGGCGGTCGCGGTGAAGGCGGCGTCGGTCTTCTTGGTCGACTTGCCGACCTCGTAGCCCACAAAGGCCTGCGCGAACTGCCAGGCGACGTGGGTCGGGGGCGCCGAGCTCTTCGTCGGGGCCTGCACGGGTGCCGGGGCCGCGTGGCCGGCCTGGATCTGGGGGGTGATCCCCTGGAGGGTCGTCAGGTGGGTGCTGTGCGGAGCCGCGGTGACCGAGGCGGCGATTGCCCGCGAAGCGTGGTGGGAACCGGGATGATCAGCCGCGCTCATCGCCCCACCCGCTGCGGCGGCGACCGCGAGTGTGGCGGCGCCGGCGGCGATCGCGATCCGCGTCTGCCGGCTGTGCCGGCTGAGCGCGTCCTCGACCGGCCAGGTGAGCCTGGTCTGAATCAGTCGCTGGAGCGGCATCAGCCTGTGGCCGGCGCGTTCCAGCGCGCTGCGGGTCACGTCGCTGCCTCGCCAGAGGACCTTTTCCTCGACGCCCCAGGCGGCCTCGCGGATGGTCCAACCGGCGTCTTCGGCTTGCAGTGTGAGGGCGCGCCGAAAGGCGCGACCCGTTTCACGTTCGTTCACACCGGATCAATCGTCCAGCCGAGGGGGAAGCCCGATACCGAGAAGTTGGTTCTTTAGGCGGGTGCCAGGCGTCGTGCAGACGGCTTGACCTTCTCGAAGGCCAGTTCCCCGTCCTTGG
>CAVTPZ010000038.1:0-11607 GCA_963736685.1 uncultured Solirubrobacterales bacterium | reverse complement strand
CGATTCGACCACGGTCCCCAACAATCTTGTGCCCGGGCTCGTCTCCCGCATCAAGATCATGGCCGAGCTCGATATCGCGGAGCGCCGGGTCCCCCAGGATGGCCGCGTCGCGCTCGAGGTCGACGGCCGCCATATCGACATCCGGGTCGCAGTCCTTCCCGTGATCCGTGGCGAGTCGATCGTCATGCGCATCCTCGACAAGGACCGGGTGGTCCTCAACCTCGACTCGCTCGGCATGCGCGAGGAGGATCAGCGGCTGGTGCTCGACGCGGTCGGGCAGATTCAGGGAGCGGTCCTTGCCACCGGCCCCACCGGCACCGGCAAGACAACCACTTTGTATGCGCTGCTTCGTGAGCTCAACACGCCCGACCGAACCCTGATCAGCATCGAGGACCCGGTCGAGTACGAGGTCGACGGGGTCAAGCAGATCCACGTCAACCAGGGCGCCGGGGTCACCTTCGCCTCGGGCCTGCGATCGATGGTTCGCTCCGATCCCGATGCGCTGATGGTCGGGGAGATCCGCGACCGCGAGACCGCCCAGGTGGCGATGGAGGCCGCCCTCACCGGCCACCTCGTCCTCTCGACCCTGCACACGAACAGCGCGGCGATCACCGCCGCCCGGCTGATCGACATGGGCGTCGAGCCCTTCCTGATCGCGTCGGGGATCCGCTGCATCATCGGCCAGCGCCTCGCCCGCCGGCTCTGCGACGCATGCAAGCGTCCCGCCGAGCCCTCGAGCGCCGAGCTGGCCGCCCTGGGTTCGTTGAAGGAGGGCGCGCCCACCACCGTCTATGAGCCCGAGGGCTGCGTGAGCTGCATTCAGACCGGCTATCGCGGGCGCGTCGGCCTCTACGAGGTCATGACCCTGACCGAGGAGCTGCGTGGCCTGATCGTCGCCAAGGCGCCGAGCGGCGACATCGAGGCGGCCGCCGTGGCGTCCGGGATGCACCGCATGCGCGACGACGGGCTGGAGAAGGCCGCAGAGGGAATCACCTCGGTGGCCGAGGTCATGCGCGTCGTCGGCGACGCCTAGGTCGCGGCTCGGCCAGAGACAGCGAGCTTCTCGATGAGATCAGCGGCTCGCTCGTTCCCGGGCGACGCCTGAAGCCTCTTCGATACGTCCGCGAGGCGGGAGGCGAGGTCACGGTCGGCGAGCAGCCGGTCGATCGCCGCCGGCAGATCCGCGTCCCCGAAGGTGTAGGTCGGGAGCCGGATTCCGAAACCGGTCTCGTCGATCCGCTGCGCGTTGTCGTGCTGGTCCCAGAAGATCGGCAGGACGACCATCGGCTTGCCGAAATGGAGGGACTCGGTGGTCGTGTTGTTGCCGCCATGGGTGATCACGAGATCGACCTGCGGCAGCACCGAGACCTGCGGCAGGAACTCCTCCCCCACCATGTTCTCGGCGAGCTCGTACTCCGCGTGCTGGGGGCCCTTCGAGACCACATAGCGATGCGGCGTCTCCGCGAGCACCTCCACGAGCCTTCTCATCAGGGGCACGTCCCCGGAGCCCAGGGAGCCGAGGCTGACGTAGATCAGCGCGCCCTCGCGATCGGCGAGCTCGAGCGGCGGCGACCACTCGGCGTCGGTGGTCCGGACGCTCGATTCGAGGTTCTGCCAGGTCGGGCCCGAGCGGCGCCGAGCGCCGATAGTCCACCTCGCGCGGGATAGATGTAGAGGTTGAGCCAGTCCGAGGTGTGGATCATCTCCCCCTCCTCGAGGGGCGGCGCTCCGCGCTCGACGCAGAACTCGCTGAAACTCGCCTGCATCTCGTCGATTGCGCTCCGGTACTCGCGGCGGTACTCCTCCCAGCTCGATGGGTCGGCGATGGGCAGGCCGGTGTAGGGAGGCGGCAGCTCGGGATCCTTGATCTCGAGCGGGTTGCAGGAGACGATCCGCACCCACGGCCGTCCGCTGGCGGGGATCGCCGGGAAGGAGCAGACGTTGTCCTCGACGATCGCGTCGGGCTGCAGCTCGTCGAAGATCTCGACCAGCCGCTCGTCGACGTACCTGGCCCCATCGAAAAGCGCCTCCCAGGTCGGCGCCATGAACTCACGGAGCTGGTCGAAGGTCGACTTCCTGAAGACGGGCGCGGTCTCCCGGATGAAGTCCTTCCAGAACTGCCCCGGCTCCTCCGGCACCTCAGGCGCCGGCGCGAGCCGCATCAGGCGCTCCTCGAATCCCTTCTCCTCCAGGGTCCCGGCGAACGACTCCTCGATCACGAACACGACGCGATGCCCGCGCCGCCGCAGCACCTCGCCGATGCCGATGCAGTTGTTGGTCGGCCCGAAGGCGCCCTCAGGGAAGAAGACGATCGTCTTGCCGTCCGTGGCCATGGCGCGAGTCTATGCCGAGCCGCCTGTCGATTTGAGCGCCGGCCCTTCGTCGTTAGGGTGAAGCGGCGAAACGCGCCGCCCTCGACAGAAGGAGCTCAGAGATGAAGTACGCGTTCACGATCTACGGCGACGAGAGCCAGCGCGAGAGCGCCAGCGAGGAGGACCTGCAGGCGGTCTCCCAGGCGTATGGCGCGGTCACGCAGGAGATGAACGAGAAGGGTGTGTTCGTGGCGGGCGACGGCCTCTACCCGACGCAGACCGCGACGACCGTTCGAGTCCGGGGCGGCGACCGCGAGGTCACGGACGGTCCCTTCGCGGAGACCAAGGAGCAGCTCGGCGGCTTCTACGTGCTCGACGTCAAGGACCTCGACGAGGCGATCGAGTGGGCGGCCAAGATCCCGGGCTCGCAGTTCGGATCCGTCGAGATCCGCCCCGTGCTGGTCTACGACGAGGCGGGCAACCTGGTCGAGGAAGCGGCTGCCTGACGGGGCGGAGCTGGTCGATCGCCTGTTCCGGCACGAGTCGGGACGGGCGATCGCTTCGCTGATCCGCGTACTCGGCGACTTCGACCTCGCCGAGGACGCCGTTCAGGAGGCATTCGTCGTGGCCATGCAGATCTGGCCCGAGCGCGGCGTCCCGGACAACCCCGGGGCCTGGATCACGACCACCGCCCGGAACAAGGCGATCGACCGGCTCAGGCGCGAGCGTCGCGGGACCGAGAAGCTGCGGGAGCTCGAGGCGCTGGAGCCGCCCGCCGCAGCCGAGGACGACGAACTCGAGGAGGCACCTGTGATCTCAGACGATCGCCTCAGACTGATCTTCACCTGCTGCCACCCGGCGCTGGCGGAGGAGGCGCGGGTGGCCCTCACGCTGCGGACGCTGGGCGGGCTCACCACACCCGAGATCGCCCGCGCCTTCCTCGTCTCCGAGCCGACGATGGCGCAGCGGCTGGTTCGGGCCAAGCGCAAGATCAAGACGGCGAACATCCCATACGAGGTGCCCGCCGATCACGACCTGCCGGACCGCCTCAACTCCGTCCTCGCCTCGCTCTATCTGATCTTCAACGAGGGCTATTCCGCCACCTCGGACGAGGCGCTCGTGCGCCGCGAGCTCTCCGGCGAAGCCATCCGCCTGGCCGGCACCCTCGCCCGGCTGATGCCCGACGAGCCGGAGGCGCACGGGTTGCTTGCCCTGATGCTGCTCCAGGACTCACGGCGGGAGGCGCGGGTCGGCCCTGATGACGATCTCGTCCTGCTGGAGGATCAGGACCGCTCGCTCTGGGACCGCCGCGAGATCGACACCGGCCTCGGCCTGCTTGAGCGCGCCGCTCGCCTCGGCCCGCCGGGGCCATATGCACTCCAGGCCGCGATCGCCGGCGAGCATGCCCGGGCGAAGGGGCCGGATCAGACCGACTGGGCCCGGATCGCCTCGCTCTATGCACTGCTCGCCGTCGCCCTGCCGTCGCCGGTGATCGAGCTCAACCGCGCCGTCGCGGTGGCGATGGCGGAGGGACCGGAGCGGGGGCTCGAGCTGCTCGACAACCCGGACCTGGCCGATGCGCTGGACGGCTACCAGTGGTTCTGGTCGGCGCGGGCGGATCTGCTGCGGCGCGCGGGGAACACAGAACCGGCAATGAAGGCGTACGAGAGAGCACTCGAACTGGCGACGCAACCCGGTCGAGCGCCGTTTCATCGAGCGTCGACTGTCCGAGCTCGCCTAAGCGGCAATCCCTCGCCAGCTGACCTCGAGCGAGGCGGTGACCGGGTCGCTGGGATCGATGCCGAGGATGACCGCCTGCGCACCGATCAGGGCAGTGGCGGCGACGATCGCGAGCGAGGCGACGGCCGTGTCGAGATCCGGTCGAACCTCGCCCCTCTCCTTGCCCTCAGCCAGGATCTCCTCGAGCAGGCCGGGGACAACCTGCGGGTGGTCGCCCCGCACAAGAGCGGCGAATCGGTCCGGGTTGGCGAAGATCTCAAGCAGCGCGGCCCCGTGCAGCGAGGCCGGCAGGTCGGCCGGACGCAGGAGGCTGACCAGCAGGCGCTCGATGACGGTGTCGATCTTCAGCCTCCTGTCCGCCAGCGAGGCGGCCGCGGCAGGCCGCACGTGGTCGTGGAAGTGACGCGCGGCGGCCTCGATCAGGACGTCGCCCTTGCGGGGGAAGTAGCGGTAGAACGTCGCCCAGCTGACGTCCGCGTCCTCGATCACGTCATCCACCTTCGTCGCCGCGACGCCATCGGCCCTGAATCGGGCGATGGCGGCCTCATAGATGCGATCTCGCTTCTCGAAGCCGCGGGCCTGTGTGGGCGGAGCCGGCATGCGAGCCGGGCGCACGTCTCCCCCTGCATATCCGACGAGCGGCCGATCGATCAGCTCCCGTCTCTTTGACGAAACCATATGCCATATGGTAACGTGTCGAAACCATATGCGATATGGATACTCGGCATTGCTAAGGGGCCAGGCGCCGAACCTCCCATCCGTCCGGCTGGCGCGTGTAGACGAGACGGTCATGCATGCGGTTGTCCCTTCCCTGCCAGAACTCGATCACCTCGGGGCGCAGCAGGTAGCCACCCCAATGACCGGGCCGGGGCACCTCCCCATCGCCGAGTTCCGCCGTGCGGTCGTTGAACCGCCGCTCGAGCTCGTCCCGCTCGATCGGGCGACTCTGCGGAGAGATCGACGCCGCGATCTGGCTGTCGCGAGGCCTGCTCGCGAAGTAGGCATCCGAGTCCGCGGCCGAAAGTCGCTCAACCGTGCCCCTGATGCGAACCTGCCGGTCGAGCTCGCGCCAGTAGATCACCAGCGCCGCCCGAGACTCCGCCGCGAGCTCCGCGCCCTTGACGCTCTCGTAGTTGGTGAAGAATCGGAATCCATCCGGTCCGAACGCCTTGAGCAGCACCATGCGCGCGTTCGGCGCACCTTCCGCGTCGACCGTCGCGACCGTCATCGCCTCGGGCAGCGGCGCCGCTCGCTCGGCGTCGGCAAACCAGGACCCGAACTGCGCGATCGGGTCGGCTGCAACATGCTCGCGATCGAGCGGCGGATTGTCCTGGCGGCGCGGGCTCATGATCCGGCCCCAGAGATACTCACATCTCGCGCCGTGAGTGGTGAGAGGATGCGGCCGTGAGCAGATTGCTCCACCGACTCGGCGGGTTCTGCGCGAGAAGGGCCCCGTGGGTCGTTCTGGGTTGGGTGGTGCTCGCGGTCGGGCTGGTGCTGATCGCGAACTCGGCGGGGCGCCCGGAGAACGACAACCTCGAACTCCCGGGCACCGGCTCCCAGAGCGCAACCGACCTGCTCGACGCGAAGCTGCCGCAACAGGCCAACGGCAGCGTCCCGATCGTCCTGCAGTCCAACACGTCGCTCGCCGAGGGCCAGAACGCTCAGGCCGTCAACGCCACCGCCCAGGCGCTCTCCAAGAACCAGTACGTGAACCAGGTGCTGAGTCCGCTGATGCCGCAGGGATCGAGCCAGATCACCAAGGACGGCAAGATCGCCTATATCTCGGCCGCCCTGAACGTCTCGTCCGGCGATCTCACTGACGCCCAGGGCGAGAACATCCTCGACACGGCCAAGAAGACCGCCGAGCCCGCCGGAATCCACGTCTCCGCAGGCGGATACCTCGGGCAGCAGATCTCCAGCCCAAGCACCCGAGCAAGCGAGATCATCGCGGTGGTCGCCGCGTTGATCATCATGCTGATCGCGTTCCGGCTGCTGGTCGCCATGCCGCTGCCCGTCACGACGGCGATCGTCGCGCTGGCGAGCGGCCTCGCGGTGGTCGGCCTGGCCGGCCACCTCTTCGACGTCCCATCGATTGCACCGACGCTCGGCACGATGCTCGGCCTGGCGGTCGGGACCGACTACGCCCTGTTCATCATCAGCCGCCACCTGCGCCTGCTCGAGGAGGGCGCGGAGCCGAACGACTCCATCGCCCGGACGATCGCGAGCTCCGGGTCGGCCGTGGTCTTCGCCGCGGTGATGGTCATCATCGCGCTGCTCTGCCTCTACTTCAGCGGAATCCCGCTGGTCCGCTCACTCGGCTATTCGACCGCGATCGTGGTGGCGTTCGCGTTGCTCGCGTCGATCACGCTCCTCCCGGCGATCCTCGCGCTGATCGGAAAGCGGATCCAGGCCTTCCCCCTGATGCGAAAGGTCGAGGAGGGCGACCGGGACCGCAAGGGCGCCTGGGAGAGGTGGTCCGAGACGATCCGGAACCACCCACTGATCTCGTCGGGGATCGGGATCGTCATCCTTGCGATCCTCGTCATCCCGGCGACCTCGATGCATCTGGGCGCCCCGGACTACGGCCAGCTGCCGACCGACACGACCGAGCGGCAGGCATACGACGCGCTCACCGACGGCTTCGGCGTCGGTACCAACGGGCCGCTGCTGATCGCCGTCAACGTCACCGGGAAACCGCTCGCCTCCGATCCGTCCCAGGTCACGCAGCTCCAGCAGCAGCAGGCTCAGCTCCAACAGGAGGAGGCGGTCAGCGGGCCGACCCCCCAGATCCAGTCTCAGCAGCAGCAGCTCTCGGAGGAACTCCAGATCGCGGAGACGCCCGCCGGTGACCCGCGCCTGGTCAACCTGGAACAGGAGATCCAGAAGCAGAGCAACGTCCAGGCGGTCTCGCCCGCGCAAACAGACAAGGCAGGGACCGCGGCGGTCTTCTCGACAACCCCCAAGACCTCGCCGTCGGACCGTGCCACCCAGGACCTGATCAACCATCTGCGCGACAAGACGATCCCGGACGCGACCAAGGGGCAGGGGATGACCGCCTACGTCGGCGGCACCACCGCCTCCTACATCGACCTCGCCACCAAGATCGGCGACAAGCTGTTCCTGGTGATCGGGATCGTGGTGGTGCTCAGCGTCCTGTTCCTGACGATGGCCTTCCGGACCCTGACCATCCCACTGGTCTCCGCCCTGATCAACCTGCTCGCGGTCGGCGCCTCGTACGGGATTCTGACCGCCGTCTTCGAGAAGGGGCATGGCCTGTCGCTCCTGGGCGTGGACCACACCATGCCGGTGGTGAGCTACGTGCCGCTGATGATGTTCGCGATCCTCTTCGGGCTGTCGATGGACTACCAGGTGTTCCTCGTCTCGCGAATCGAGGAGCGCCACCAGGGCGGGGCCGACAACAGCGAGGCCGTCCGCGCCGGGCTGGTCAACGCCGGCAAGCCGATTCTGGCCGCCGCGACGATCATGTTCGCGGTCTTCTTCAGCTTCGTGGTCAACGGCAACCCGATCGTCAAGCAGTTCGGCCTCGGGCTGGCGGCGTCCGTCGCGATCGACGCGCTCGTCGTGCTGCTGATCATGCCGGGCGTGCTCGAGGTGATCGGCGAACGCAACTGGCTCATGCCGCGCTGGCTCGACCGGATCCTGCCCAACCTCTCGGTGGAGGGCGATCCGAGGATGAAGAAGGAGACGGCGCCAACTCAGCTGTAGCGGGGCCGGGCGTATCATCCGCCGCCCCGGGCGCGTAGCTCAGCGGGAGAGCGCTCCCCTCACACGGGAGAGGTCGTTGGTTCGATCCCAACCGCGCCCATCTCACGCTGCCCACGTTCCACCTTATTTCACAAACGCACAAGTTGTACAAGTCGTAAATTGGTTGTAATCTCCGCCTCGATGGAGGTGAGCTCACCCCCGCGACGTCTGCCGCCGGCCGAGCGCCGCGACCAGCTGATCGACTGTGCGCTGGCGATCGCCGCGCGCGACGGCTACGAGAACCTCGCCTTCGAGGCGGTGGCCAATCGCGCCGGCGTGACCCGCAACCTCGTCTACCACTACTTCCCCGGTGGCCGGCAGCAGCTGCTCGAGGCGGCGGTGCACCGGGCCGGAGAGCAGCTCTCGAGCGGCTGGGTGACCGATCCTGACGTGCCCCTCGGCGAGCGCCTCGCCGCCAACCTCAACCGCATGATCGACCACGCCTCCGAGCCGACGGACGCCTGGCAGCTCTATCGCCAGGGCCGCGGCACGCGTCGACCCGGCGCTGCTCGAGATCGCCCGCGGATACCGCGAGCGGGTGATCGGCAACATCGCGCTCAACCAGCTCGGCACCGACCGCCGCCGCCTCCCGCTCGTTCGGATCGCGCTGGACGGCTTCCTCTCCTATGTGGAGACGGTGATCGAATCGTCGGTCGAGCAGAGAGATCCCGCGCGAGCAGGTTCTGGAGTTGGTCAGCGGGACCCTGATGTCGGCGATGAACAATGCGGCCGGCGCCGACGCGCTGGTGACCCGGCATTGATGCGGCCGCGCGCGCGAAGGATCGCCGCCGCGACCGCGTCGGCCCTCGTGATCGGCGCGGCGGCAGCCGGCCAGGCGGGGGCCTCCGTTCCGACGGGATACAACCCGAACAACCTCCCGGTCGCGAGCTGCTTCTGGACAGGCCCGTTCACCAACGTCGACCCCAGGACCAACCAGGGGTTCCCGGGTCAGGAGATCACCTACTGGGGCGCGAAGTTCGCGACTCCGCCCGGCGCCGCGGTTGTCCTGCACGGCAAGTTCGCCCACGCGCGCTTCCAGTCGATGACCGCCTACGTCAACAACGGCACCGCGACCAACACCGTCTCGGACTACCTGACGAAGCCGGACAAGGGCTCGACCAACCCGTTCGTCAAGGGCCACCGCCGCGACCTCCGGAAGCGCAGCTACACGCTCACCGTGCTGAGCCAGCCCACTCCCCCGCAGCCCGCGCCCAACACCCTCTACGCGCAGCCAGATCCGACCGGCGGCTCCTACCAGGACATCCTCTACCGCGTCTACGTGCCCGACAAGGGACGGAACCGGCAGGGCGGCGAGCCCCTCCCCACCCCCGAGCTGCGACTGGCCGACGGCACCGTCCTGACGGGCCAGGCGATGTGCGACGCGCTCAACTCCAATCACTCCTACCAGAGCCAGAACCTGCCGCTCCCGGTCTACAACACCTACGTCAACTGGCCCGGCAAGGACCCCGCCACCAACCCCGCCAACCCGGCCTTCTCCTTCGAGAAGTTCTTCAGCCTGAACTACGCGCTGAGTGCCTACAAGAGCCCGGCCGAGCACGCGGCGGCGGACTACACACCGGTCGGGACCTTCTACAACAACCTCGACGCCCGCTACATCAACGGCACCTACAGCTTCGCCTATCGGCCGGTCCTGGTGATCCGCGGGAAGATGCCGACGGTCCCGCTCACCCACGGCGGTGAGAAGAAGATGGGCTCGGGGCAGATGCGCGAATGGGACATGTGCGTGCTCGAGTCCCTGGCCTTCACCAGGACCTACCGGTGCCTCTACGACGAACAGATCCCGCTGCGCAAGAAGCGCCGCTACGTGATCGCGGTCGCCCACGACGCCAACCGCCCGAAGAACGCGCGCAAGCAGTGCGGCGTCGCCTGGCTGCCGGCCGATCCGGCCGGTGACGGCGCCGGGCGGACCGACATCGGGACGCTCGCCTCCCGCAACGTGATTCCTTCGCCGAAGTTCCAGCGCAGCTCCTGGCAGGTGACGCAGCCGAACACCGCGGCGCAGGTGATGGGTCCCTACTACCCGACCGGGACCTACATGAGCAAGGCGCAGTTCCAGAAACAGTTCGGCTGCCCGGGCGCCAAGCAGAAGAACAAGGGCTAGCCACGGCCCCCAAGCCGCCCAACGTTCTCCTGCTGATCACCGATCAGCAGCGCTATCCCCGCCATTGGCCCGACTTCCCGGGCTGGCTGCGAGACCTGACGCCGAACCAGCACGCGCTGGAGCAGAACAGCCTCACCTTCCGCCAGGCCTTCACCAACACCTCGATGTGCTCGCCCAGCCGGGCGACGCTGCTGACCGGCCGCTACCCGGCCCAGCACGGCGTCACCCTCACCCACACCCAGGCGGACCTGCGCCCCGACCTCGGCAACACGCCGGCGGTGCTGCGCGAGTTGTCCGGGATGCTGCGCGGCCCGAACGCCCCGCGCCGCCGCGCCCTGCGGAACTTCGGCAGGGGCCTGCTCCAGGCGGGGCCCAGGTCGGGCGGAGAGCCCGAGCTGCGGCCCGAGACCCAGAGCCTCGCGCACGTCCTGCGGAGCCGCGGCTACGAGGTCGCCTACAAGGGCAAGTGGCACCTGACCCATCCGTCAGGCGGCGACATGCTCGGCGGCTGGGCGCAGTCCGATGCCGACCGCCTGCGCAACGACTTCGGCTTCGCCGACTGGGAGCCGCCCGACGCCGGCGAGAACGCGAAGGCTGAGCACTTCGGAGCCGGCAACGCCGGGCCGCTCGGCCTCGGCTGGGACGAGGTCTACACGCGGCAGGTCGAGAGCTGGCTGGCGCAGGCCGATCTCCCGGAGCCGTTCTGCCTGGTCGTCTCCCTGGTCAACCCGCACGACGTCCTCGGCTACCCGGCGCAGCACGTCCGCGGCGGATACGCGAAGGACGGGTACATGGACCTCGGCGTGAAGCTGCCGCCGACGGTCTACGAGTCCCTGCGCGACAAGCCCTCCGTGCACGAGCTGATGAAGATGGGCATGGCGGCCTACCTGGGGCCGCTCCGCGACGAGCACGACAAGCTCGAGTACGTCAACTTCTACGCCCATCTCCACCGGGTGGTCGACGAGCAGCTCGGCCGGGTGATGGCGGCGCTCGGCGATCCCACCGACCCCGACTCGATCCGCTCGCGGACCATGGTGTTCCGCTGCGCCGACCATGGCGAGATGGGCCTCTCCCACGGCGGCCTCCGCCAGAAGGCGTTCAACGCCTACGAGGAGACGATCAACATCCCGCTCGTCGTCTCGAACCCGGTGCTCTTCCCGCGCCAGGTGCACTCGGATGCCCTCGTCTCGCTGGTGGACCTGCTGCCCACGATCGCAACGGTCGCCGGCACCGGCCTCGACGGCCAGGCGAAGGGCCGCGACCTGGCGCCGATCCTCGCCAAGCACGCCGCCCCGGAGAACGAGCGGCTGCGCGAGTCCACCGTGGACCTGGGTGCGCTCGCCGCGCACGCGAGCCCGAGCGACTCCGTGCAGGACGAGATCCACTTCACCTATGACGACCATCAGGCGGCGACTGCCCTCCAGGACGTCCCCGGACAGCCGAATCGGATTCGCGCGGTCCGGACCGCCGATGCGAAGTTCGCCCTCTACTTCGATCCGACGGGCAAGAGGCGCCGGAGTACGAGATGTACGACCTGCGACGCGACCCGGACGAGAGCCGCAACCTGGTCGACCGGAGCACCGGCGAGGTCCGGAGCCCAGGGGACGCCGCGCTGCGCTCGGAGCTCGGCCAGCGCCTCGACCGCCTGATGGCGGTCAACGGCAC
>CAVTPZ010000037.1:0-248373 GCA_963736685.1 uncultured Solirubrobacterales bacterium | reverse complement strand
TGCGGCGGATTGAGGGCGCTGACCGCTCCGTGGCCGCTGCTACCCTCCGGGTGCGGGCTGTTCTCCTGTCCGCTACTTCGATCTCCAGAGGTTGAGACACCTCCACAGACGTGAACGACGCGCGCTTTGACGTTCCCGATCGCGATGGTCCGCGCGATGAGTGCGGGGTCTTCGGCGTGTACGCGCCGGGACGCGACGTCGCCAGGCTCGCCTACTTCGGCCTCTACGCGCTTCAGCACCGCGGCCAAGAGTCGGCCGGGATCGCCACCTGCGAGGGCGGCCACATCACCACCCTGCGGGAGCTCGGCCTGGTCTCCCAGGTCTTCGACGAGGAGAAGCTCCGCGCCCTCGCCGGCGACATGGCGATCGGACACGTCCGCTACTCGACGACGGGCGGCGGCGCCTGGGACAACGCCCAGCCGGTCTGGCGCGACGATGGGCGCGAGCTTGCCTCGCTCACAACGGCAACCTGACCAACGCGGTCGTCTCTACAACGAGCTGACCGAAGCGGGGCTGCACCTCCGCGGCACGTCCGACTCCGAGATCATGGCCGCGCTGCTGTCGCGAACCGCGGGCGAGGGCGACGAGTGGATCGAGGATGCGGTCGCCCAGGTGATGCCACGGCTCGAGGGCGCCTATTCGACCGTGGTGATGACCAAGCATGCGGTGGTGGCCTTCCGCGACCCGCACGGGGTACGTCCGCTCGCGCTCGGCAAAATGAAGCCGAGTGACGGATCCCCGGAATGCTTCGTGGTCGCCTCCGAGAGTTGCGCCTTCGACATCATCGGTGCGCACCAGATCCGCGAGGTCCAGCCCGCCGAGATGGTCTCGTTGACGGCAAAGGGCCTCGAGCTGAAGCCGGTGATCACCGGCGAGCAGCCGGCCCACTGCGTGTTCGAGCACATCTACTTCTCCCGGCCCGACTCGCGCCTCGAGAACCGGGTGCTGCAGGAGGTCCGCGGCCGGATGGGCGAGTTGCTCGCCGAGGAGGCCCCGGTCGACGCCGACCTGGTCATCTCGGTGCCGGATTCGGGCAACCCGATGGCGAACGGGTCCGCGCGGGCGGCGGGACTGCCGGAGGACGACGGCCTGATCAAGAACCGCTACGTGGCGAGGACCTTCATCCAACCGGGGCAGGAGTCCGCAAGCGCGGGCTGCGCATGAAGTTCAATCCCCTTCCGGAGATCGTCGCGGGCAAGCGCGTCGTGGTGGTGGACGACTCGATCGTCCGCGGCAACACCACGCGGCAGATCGTCGCGATGCTCAAGGACGCGGGCGCGAAGGAGGTCCACCTGCGGATCTCGGCGCCGCCCATCCGTTATCCCTGCCACTACGGGATCGACATGTCCACCAGCGAGGAGATGATCGCCCACGACCGCACGGTCGAGGAGATCGCGGAGGAGCTGGGGGCGGACTCGCTCGCCTATCTCTCCATGGACGCCGTGTACGAGGCTGTCGGGACCCCGCGCGAGAAGCATTGCGACGCGTGCTTCACCGGCGAGTATCCATGGGGATCCGGAGGACGCGAACGGCAAGTTCGCGCTCGAGGACATCACAGTTGTCCCGGCGAGCAGGTAAGAAACCGCTACGTGGCTCGTTTCGGATCGTGGTGCTGGCCTCCGGCGGAGGCACGAACCTGCAGGCCATCCTCGACCAGCTGCACGGCGGGGAGGAGGGGGTCGAGGTCGTGGGCGTCGGCTCCGACAAGCCCGGTGCGATGCGCTGAAGCGCGCCGAGATGGTGGGGGTGGAGACCGCGGTGTTCCCCTCGGGCGACTACGAGGACCGCGAGGCGAGGGACCGCGCGCTCGGTGATTGGATCGAGGGGCGTGAGCCGGACCTCGTCGTGCTCGCCGGGTACATGCAACTGCTCTCGCCCGAGTTCGTCGGCCGCTTTCGCAACAGGGTCATCAACGTCCATCCCGCGCTGCTGCCGGCCTTTCCGGGGATCGATGCGGTCCAGCAGGCGATCGACCATGGCTCGAAGATCACCGGGGTGACCGTCCACTTCGTGGACGAGGGTGTCGACTCGGGGCCGATCATCCTGCAGCGTCCCGTGCCGGTTGCGCCGAGCCGGGACTGGGGTGAGACGGAGAAGGCGATCCACGCCACCGAGCACGCGCTGCTGCCGGAGACCATCCGGATGCTGGCGGCCGGCCGGGTGCGGATCGACGAGCAAAACCCCCGTCTGGTGCTCATCGATCCGGAATAGACTCGCTCCCGTGTCGACTCCCTCCTCCGAGATCGCTCCAGAGCCCGCCGGTGAGTCGCTGCCGGTGCGCCGCGCGCTGATCTCGGTGGCCGACAAGACCGGCGTCGCCGAGTTCGCGGCGGGTCTCGCCAAGCAGGGCGTGGAGGTGATCTCGACGGGCGGAACGCTCTCGGTGCTGCGGGAGGCCGGGGTCGAGGCCAGGGCGGTCGAGGAGCTGACCGGGTTCCCGGAGATCCTCGATGGGCGGGTGAAGACGCTCCATCCCAATCTGCACGCGGCGCTGCTCGCGGTGCGGGACAACCCCGAGCATGCGGAGACGCTCAGGGATCGGGAGATCGAGACGATCGACCTGGTCTGCGTCAACCTCTACCCCTTCGAGCGCACGGTCGCCCGCCGGGACGTGCCGGAGGAGGAGGCGATCGAGAACATCGACGTCGGTGGGCCGACGATGATTCGCGCGGCGGCCAAGAACCATCGCTACGTGGCCGTGGTGGTTCGGCCGGAGAGCTATGACGCCGTGCTCGACGAGCTCGAGGAGACCGGAGAGCTGTCCGCCGCCACCCGGCACTGGCTCGCGAACGAGGCGTTCGCCTACACCGCGCGCTATGACGCGGCGATAAGCCGCTGGTTCGCGCGCCGCTATGAGCAGCTGCCGACCTACTGGGTGACGGCCTGGGAGAAGGAGCTCGACCTCTCCTACGGGGAGAACCCCCACCAGCGCGCCGCGCTGTACGTGGAGCCGAGGGCGCGCTCGCACGTGCTCTCCATGGTTTCGAAGCTCCACGGCAAGCCGCTCTCGTTCAACAATGTGCTCGATCTGAACTCGGCGCGCACGCTGCTCGGTGACCTCGAAGGGCCGGGCTGCGTGATCGTCAAGCACAACAACCCGTGCGGGGTGGCCGAGGCCGACGAGATCGGTCCCGCCTACGAGAAGGCCTTCGCCTGCGATCCGATGTCGGCGTTCGGCGGGGTGATCGCGCTCAATCGGCCGGTCGACAGGGCACTCGCCGAGAGGCTGAACGAGCAGTTCATCGAGGTCCTGATCGCGCCGGAATACGACGAGGATGCACTGGGGGTCCTGCAGCAGAAGGAAGCGATCCGGATCCTCGAGGACTCCGAGCGCCGGACCCATCAGATCGAGCCGGACATCAAGCGGGTCCGCGGCGGGATCCTGGTCCAGGATCCCGACGGCTCCCCGGAGCCGCGAGAGCTGATGGAGGTCGCGACCACGACGCAGCCGACCGAGGAGCAGTGGGAGGACCTGCTGTTCGCGTGGCGCGTGTGCAGGCACGTGAAGTCCAACGCGATCGTGCTGGCCCGGGACCGGGCGACGCTCGGCATCGGTGCCGGCCAGATGAGCCGGGTGGACTCGGTGCGTCTCTCGATCGAGAAGGCGAAGGAGTCGAGAGGGCCCACGCGGAGGCGCTGCTCGCCGGCTCCGTCGTGGCCTCCGATGCGTTCTTCCCCTTCGCCGACGGTCCCCAGGCGGCGATCGACGCGGGCGCCGTCGCGGTGATTCAGCCGGGCGGCTCGAAACGGGACGCCGAGGTCATCGAGGCCTGCGATGCCGCCGGCGTCGCGATGGTCTTCACGAAGCGCCGCCACTTCCGGCACTAGCTACGCGGCCTGCACCTTTCCGCGGAACCTGGCGGCTGCAGGCGGGCTCTCGATCAGCCCCGCCTCGATCTCACCGTGGCAGTTGGCGCAAACGAGGACGCACTTCTTGGCCTCCTCGCGAAAGGCCGCGGCGGAACGGCCCACGGCCATCGACATTGCGAAGGATTTCGTCGTCGGATCGACGTGGTGGAAGGTGAGATTGATGATGCAACGGTCGTAGCCGCAAACCGCGCAGCGGCCGCCTGCCTCAGCGACCAGGATGCGCTTGAGCCTCTGCTTTCGGCGCGTCACAGCTTCGCCCACACAACGCCGGCAAGACCACCTCCTTCCTTCGCCCGGTCCTCGGCTGTAGAAGGCGAACTCGGTCACTCCATGCCTCTGGCACATCCGTAGCTCGACTGCGCACCGTCGCCCGGCGTCGGGCGGCCTTCCTCGTTTCTTCACCAGTGGGACCGGGGCAACCAGGTCTGGGTCGATCTTCCCTGCGTTCGACACGGACGAATCCTCACGGGAGAGGTGATGCAGAGTGCCTGCAAATCGCGAAGAGAGTGCCCCCTCCGGGACTCGAACCCGGACTACGAGATTAAAAGTCTCGCCGTCTAGACCAGTTGACTTAAGGGGGCCGGGCAAGTCTAGGCGTCGCCTCCATGAGCACTAGAGTCCCACTGGGATGAGGATCTCGGCCAAGGTGGACTACGCCGTCCGCGCTTCTTTGGAGCTCGCCGCCGCGGGCGGCGACCCGATCAAGGGAGAGGCGATCGCCGACGCGCAGGACATCCCGCTCAAGTTCCTCGAGAACATCCTCGGCGAGCTCAAGCACACCGGGATCGTGGCCAGCCGCCGCGGCGCGCAGGGCGGCTATTGGCTGGCCAAGGACGCCGAAGAGGTCAGCCTGGCAGACATCGTCAGGGCCGTCGAGGGGCCACTGGCGACTGTCCGGGGCCAGGGGCCCGAGTCGCTCAAGTACAAGGGCGAGGCGGAGCCACTGCAGAAGGTCTGGATCGCCCTGCGGGCCAACATTCGCGAGGTGATGGAGGACACAACGCTCGCCGACGTCGTCGGAGGCAAGCTGCCGACTGACGTCCGTGAGCTGAGCGAGCCGGCGGAAGCCTGGAGTCAGCGTTAGCCGTCGTCCTCGGCGACGCGACCCGGTGACGGCTCGCCGGCTCGTTCAGCCCAAGCGGACGCCCTAGCCGGCCATCTCCGGCTCGCTGGTCACCTTCGCGCCTTTCCCATCCGGCCCGAAGACGCGCTTCGAGCGAGGCCGGACGAAGACGATCTGACCCTCCTCGAGCTCCAGTTCATCGACCTCGTCGCGAGTCAGCTGCACCGAGAACTGATCGCCGTCGGTGAGCGTCAGCTCCACCCTCACCTCGAAGCCGAGGTGGACGATCCGCTGGATCATCGCCTCGATCGTCCTGCCGTTCGGCTCGTGGCGGATGTCGATGTCGTGCGGCCGCACCCACGCCTCGCCCAGCCGGTGCGCCGGCCCGACGAAGCTCATCACGAACTCCGAGGCCGGATCCTCGTAGAGGTCCCGCGGGCCGCCCGACTGCTCGACCTTGCCGTCGTTCATGACGATGATCTGCTCCGCCACGTCCATCGCCTCCTCCTGGTCGTGGGTCACGAAGATCGTCGTCACGTGCACGTCCTCGTGGAGACGGCGCAGCCAGGTCCGGAGCTCCTCGCGCACCTTGGCGTCAAGGGCGCCGAACGGCTCGTCGAGCAACAGCACCCTCGGCTCGACCGCGAGCGCCCGGGCGAGCGCCATCCGCTGGCGCTGCCCGCCGGAGAGCTGGTTCGGATAGCGCTTCTCGAAGCCGGTCAGGTGCACCAGGTCGATCAGTTTCTTCACCCGCTCGCGAATCGTGCCGGTGCCCTCGCCCTTGATCTTCAGGCCGAACGCGATGTTGTCGAACACCGTCATGTGCTTGAAGGCGGCGTAGTGCTGGAAGACGAAGCCCACGTTGCGGTCCTGCACTCGGGTTTCGGTGTTGTCCTGGCCGGAGATCAGCACCTGTCCCTCGTCAGGCTGCTCCAGTCCGGCGATCACTCGCAGCAGGGTCGACTTGCCGCTGCCGCTGGGGCCCAGGAGGGCGGTCAGCCCGCCATCCGGCACCTCGATGGAGACGTCGTCGAGCGCAACGAAGTCTCCGAAGCTCTTGGTCACGTTCTTGACGGCGATGGCCATGTCAGGCCTCCTTTTCGATGGGCTGCGGGACGAAGACCCCCGGACCTGGCAGCGCGTGATCGTCCTCGTCGCCCTCCGCGTCCTTCGCCGAGCGCTTCTGGAGGAAGTTCATGCTGAACAGCACCGCCATCGCGAGGATCGCGAGCACGATTGCGGCGGCATATGCCCCCGCCAAGTCGATGTTGTCGAACTGGCTCTTGACGAACAGAGGCAGCGTCTGCGTCTGACCGCTGATGTTGCCCGCGACGACGCTGACGGCGCCGAACTCTCCGAGCGCACGAGCAGTGGCCAGAACCACGCCGTAGGTCACGCCCCAGCGAATCGCCGGCAGGGTCACCTTCCAGAAGGTCTGCCAGGGAGACGCCCCGAGCGTCTTGGCCGCCTCCTCCTGGTCGGTGCCGATCTCCTGGAGCACCGGCATCACCTCGCGCACCACGAACGGCAGGGACACGAAGATCGTGGCCAGGACCATCCCGGGCACCGAGAAGATGATCTGGACGCCCTGGTCCATGAACCAGCCCCCGAACCAGCTGTTTCGAGGCGCATAGACGAGGAAGAGGGCCAGACCGATGACGACGGGCGAGATCGCGAACGGCACGTCGATCACCGCGTTGATCAGCCCCTTCCCGCGAAAGTCCTGGCGGACCAAGACGATCGCCGTGAGGATCCCGAAGATGGTGTTGAGCGGCACCGCGATGCCGACGCAGACGATCGTCAGCCAGAAGGCATGCAGACCGTCAGAGCTCGTGATCGCGTCGATCGGCTGGCTCAGGCCATGCTCGAACGTCCGGTAGAAGATCATCGCCACGGGCACGATCAGCAGGGCGAACAGGTACACGAGCGCGATGGAGCGCAGGCCCCAGCGCGACGGGCGGCTAAGCGCGCTCATGTCTTGACCTCCAACGCGCGAAGAGATTGATGGCGAACAACACGCCAATCGCAATCACGAGGAGCAGGACCGATACGGCCGCCGCGCCCGAGTAGTCGCTGGTCTGAACCCGCCCATAGATGTAGACGGACGCCGCCTGGGTCTTGAAGGGGACGTTCCCGGTGAGCAGGACCAGCGAGCCGAACTCGCCGATCGCCCGAGCGAAGGCGAGCGCGCAGCCGGCGATGATCGCCGGCGTCAGGTTGGGAAGCAGGATGCTGCGGAAGATCCGGTGGTTCGGAGCCCCCAGCGAGGCCGCGGCCTCCTCCATCTCCTGATCGACCTCCATCAGGACCGGCTGCACCGCGCGGATCACGAACGGAAGCGTCACGAAGAGCAGCGCCATGACCACGGCCACGCGGGTGTAGGCGACATGGATCCCGATCGGGGAGTTCGGTCCGTAGAGAGCAAGGAGGACCAGGCTTGCGACGACCGTCGGCAGAGCGAACGGCAAATCGATGATCGAGTTGACGAGCCGCTTGCCACGGAAGTCGTCGCGAACGAGCACCCACGCGATCAGCGTCCCCATCACCCCGTTGATCGCGACGACGATCAGCGAGGAGATCACGGTCAGCTTGATGGCCGCCACGGCCTCCTTGTCGGTGATCGCGTCGAAGAAATGCCCGAGCCCATCGCTGAATCCCCGGCTGAAGACGGCGGCCAGGGGAAGCAGCACGATCACGCTGATCCAGAGGATCGCGGCGCCGCGGATGAGCACCGCACCGCCGAGGGTGGGACGGAAGCCCACCCTCGGCGATCTGGCTACGGCGGTGTCAACTGATGCCATGTGTCAGTCGGCTCCAGCTGCCTAGCTCGTCGGGTTACCGAGGTCCTTCTCGGCCTGGATTACCCAGCCGTTGTCGCCGAAGAACGGATCGGCGACCTTGTCCCAGTCACCGAACTTGTCGATGGTGAACAGGCCCGACGGAACCGGGAACTTGCTCGCGTTCTTCTCGGCCACGGACTTGACGACCGGGCGATAGCCCGCATCGGCGAAGTCCTGCTGGCCCTGGTCCGTGTACAGGAAGTCCACGAACTTCTGGGCCTCGGACGGCGCGTCCTTGGTGACCGCGATCGGGTTCTCGATCAGGATCGTGCTGGCGGGCGTGACGTACTCGAGATCGATGCCGTCCTTCTTCGCCTGGATGGCGTCGTTCTCGTAGCCGACGAGCACATCGCCCTTCCCGCTGGAGAACGTGTTGAGCGAGTCACGTGCGCTCGAGTCCTGAACGGATGTGTTGGCGAGGACCTGCTTGACGAAGTCCTGCGCCTGCGCCGGGGTCTTTCCCTCGGCGATCTGTGACCCGTAGATGGCCATGATGTTCCAGCGGGCTCCGCCGGAGGTGGCCGGGTTCGGGTCAATCACATCGACGTCCGAGTTGGCGAGGTCGTCGAAGCTGGTGATGTGCTTCGGGTTGCCCGGACGAACCATCAGGGTCACGACCGAGTTGGTGACGATTCCCTTGTATTGGTTCTGGTCCCAGTCGGCCGAGACGATCCCGGCGTCGACCAGGCGCTGCATGTCGGGCTGGAGCGAGAACATGACGACGTCCGCCGGCTGGCCGGATTCGACCGCGCGGCTCTGGTCGCCCGACGCTCCGAACGAGTTGGAGAAGTCGACGTCCTTGCCGTCGGAGGTGTTCTTGAAGCCGGGCTCGAGGCTCTGCTCGAAGACCTGTTGTGGAGTCGAGTAAGCAACCAGGTTGAGCGAGCTGCCGCTCGAGCCGCACGCGGCGACGCCCACGGTCGCTCCGAGAGCGACGGCGGCGATCCCAAGCCGTGCGATGAGGCGCCCCGGCCGGCGCTTCTTCTTTGCCTGTGTCATGGAGGCTTTGTGACCTTTCTTCATTGAGTTCGTTGGTAAGAAGGCGGGCACGGTAGCAGAGTTCTTGACTTTGTGGATCGAAAACCACTTAATTCCCTACCCGATTGGGGGAAATGCCAGAAACCCGATGGAAAAGAGGGACTTCTCGGTGCTAGGCCGCTGAATCGGCGATCGTCACGGTGCCGGATCCGATCTGGACCACGGAGTCCCAGGGGACGAAGGTCTCGCCGGAGGAAGGCGCACCCTCCGGAAACAGGCCGATCCTCTCCTTCCAACCGGATCGCCCCGAGATCAGCCCGACCACTCGCCAGGGCTCGTTGACCCGTTCGTCAGGAAGCTCGGTGCGCCGCTCCGCCCTGATGTCCCAGATCCGCCCCAGCTCGACACCGCCGGCGGTCAGGAGACGAGAGCCGAGCAGTTCGGACGCCCGGAACGTGCCTCGCGGGGGGGAGCCCACCCAGACGACGTTGTGGCCGTCGGCCATCTCCAATCCGAGCTCCTTCGCCGGCCGTGAGAGCCCCACGGAGGTGCCAACCCGGATCACCTCGCTCCAGGGAACACAGTGCATGTAGTCCGGCCCGAGACCGTCCACCGCGTAGGCGAACGGGCGGCGCAATCTCCGGGGCCAAGCCCCGGGGCCGACCAGCAGGGCGTCTACCTGGGTGTGCTCCCCGGGTGCACCCTTTATCTGAATGTCGTCGACCCGACCACAGCGATGCTCGTCTGAGTCGAAGAGCTGATCGTCGAGCAGGCGGAGCCCGAGGTTCACCTGTGTCTGCGCCGCGGTCATCCGGACCCGTGATTGGTCGCAAACAGAAGGGGAAGGGCCACCAGCGAGACGACCGAGAGCAAGGCGAGATAGAAGACGCCGAGCGTGTTGGCGAGCCGCCCGTTGATGTGGTCGCCCATGTAGCGCTCGTCCCTCGCGATCAGCAGGACCGGGAGATAGGTGAGCGGCAGAGCGACCACCGCCATCACGACCGAATACTCCGTAATCAGAACCGGGTTGGCGCCGGTCAGGTCGATGATGAACGCGAGAACGAAGAGGAGGACCCAGGCGGAGTTGAACGCGGGCGCGCTCCTCGATTTCCTCGCCTTCCTGCTCTTGCCCCATTCCCAGCCCATGAACTGGGCGAAGGCATAGGCACCCGCGAAAGAGCCTTCGATCGCGGCGCCGCCGACTGCGCCCATCATCCCGAGGAACGCAAGGAACAAGCCCGTCTGTCCAAAGCTGATCTGCGCGCCCAGAGCGGTGGTGCCAAGGAACTCGGGACTGATCTGAAGCGGATGAAAGATTTCGGCGGCGACCACGATGAGGGCGACGGAGAACACGCCGCCGAGTGCGAATCCGAACAGGGCGTTCATCCTGTTCACCGTCAGATCGCCCTCCTTTTCGTCCCACCCCTCCTCGATGGCGCCGGACGAGTAGAAGTAGACCTCGTACGGGACCATCGCCGAGGCGATCACCCCCACAGCGAAATACCAGTAGATCAGGGTGTTCTCACCCGTCTGCCAGTGCGGCAGAAAGCCATTCGCCAAGGCTCCCCAATCCGGGTGCAGATGCACCGCGGCAACGATGTAGACGGCCAGGCAGAGCCCCCCGTAGCCGAAGATGCGCTCGATTCCCTCGAACGGGAGGACCCAGACGAGGAGGATGATCGCGGTCGCGGCGATCAGCAGAAGAACCCTGAACGGGAGGTCTGCGAGGTAGAGCTGGAGGATCAGGGCGATCCCGCCGACCTCGGCGGCGACCACGAGGATGTTGATTGCCTCGCTCGCGATCAGAGTGACGAGGCCCGGGCCGAAGCCGAGACGCTGCCGCACCACATCGAAGACTGGGCGCTTGGTCATCGTCGCGACCCGGCCGCACATCTCTGCGTAGGTTGCGATCCCGACCACGCCGATCGGCACGGTCCATAGCAACTGGTACCCGAATTCTGCCCCCGCCTGGCTGTTGAAGACGAGCTCGCCAATGTCGACGAATCCGCCAAGAGCGGCGACCACGCCGAGGGCGATCTGGAGGACCTTGCTCAAAGCGAATCCTCCGCATCGCCGGCTCGTTGGTGGAGCTCATGCAGCTCACGAGCGACATTCGCTGCGAGGTCTGCGTTGCCCGGATCGGAGTGCAGAGAGTCAAGGATCTCCGAGGCACGGTTTCCGATCCGATTGCCCTGCGCCGCGGCCTCCTGAAGGCCGCTCTCCGTGGGCGTCTCGGCCAAGGCGTCCGCCGAGTTCCTGGATTGCTTCGAGAGCTCGGCCGTGCGGATTCCGATGAAGTCGGCGGGTGCCCTCGACCGAGCAGCCTGGTCAGCTACGAGCATGCCCTCGGCCGTGGAGGACTCGAGCGTCTTGAGATCGGTTGAAACCGCGTCCCGGTCCAGACGACCGCAGGCCGTGAGAGATCCGGCCGTCAGCACCGCGGCGATGAGAATGGTCACCCGCGCCAGGCGGGGTGACCCGTCGCCCATGGTCAGTCGGCCTTGCCTCCCCGGCGCCTGATCGCTCGCCGCAGCTCGTCCTTGCCCATCGTCGAGCGACCGCGGATTTCGAGCCTGGCGGCCTCGCGGTTGAGCTGATCGCGGGTCTTGGCCTTGCCGGTCCTGACCGCGTTCGCCTCCTTGCCGAGCGCGGTTTTGGTCTTCTTCGGCAGATTCTTGAGCGTCTGCTTCTTGCGCGCACCTGCCTGCGCCTTCTTCACATTGCGCTTGGCGGCGCGCCGTTGCGTCTGCGTGGCCATCAGTTCTTCCCTCCGATCGCTGCGGCGAGCTGCCGCTTGTTCATCTTCGAACGGCCCTTGATGCCGCGGTGCTTCGCCTCCTCGTAGAGCTGATCACGGGTACGGCCTCGGGGACCGTGCCCGGAACGCAGCCCCCCGCGCCGGGACGAGGAGATGTCCTCGGTCGACGTGCGCGAGGCCTGCCTCGTCTGGCCTGCTCGTGCGCGCTCCTTGTTGACGGTGCGAGCGGCGATCTCCTCCGCTCGCCCCTCGGAGCGGCCCTCACTGCGCTCGCTCTTCTTCACGTGCTCGTACATCCGGCCCCACTTGGTGCCCTTCTTAATTCCCCTGGGTGGCATCAGCCCGCCTCCTTTCTCGGTTTCCGACCAGGGGAATACCCGACGGGCAGCGGGCGAACCATCGTGCTGGCGATCGCTAGAAGAGCTTGGTCTGGACGACCTGGGCTCGGCCCCGGCCTCCGCTCGCCTTCGGCGCCGGGCCTCCAGCCGCGCCCGCCGGCTGTAGCGCGGGTCGTAGGAGAGGTTAGGCGCGCGAACGAGCAAACCGATCCGCTTGCGCTCCGCATTCGGCGCGTAGGCGCGGTCCATGTAGAGGTCGTCGTATTTCGGCACCAGGTCGGGCCGCGCCGCCGAAAGCCAGGACATGAAGACCTCCTTGACACCCGGCCGCAGATGGAGCGCGATCCCGTTGACGAAGGTGGCGCCCGCCTCCTCCGCGATCGAAACGATCTCCTCGACGAAGTCCGGCGAGTCGTTGATGCCGGGCATCAGCGGAGCGATCAGCACGCCAGAGGGGATCCCGGCTTCGTTGAACTTCGCGACAGCCTCGAGGCGCTTGCGCGGATGCGGCGTGTGCGGCTCGGTCTGGCGCCAGATCTTCTCGTCCAGGGTGGGCACGGAGAAGTTCACCGAGACGTCGGCGACCTCGGCGACCTCGAGCAGGGCGTCGAGGTCGCGGGTGACCAGTGGCGACTTGGTCAGGATCGAGGTCGGGGTCTCCGTTTCCCGAAGCGCTTCGATCATCGGCGGCATCAGCTCGTAGCGCCCTTCGGCCCACTGGTAGGGGTCGGTGTTGGTCCCGAAGGCGACCAGCTCGCGCTTCCAGCTCGGTTTGTTGAGCTCGGCGCGGAGCAACTCGGGGACGTTGACCTTGACGACGATCTCCCGCTCGAAATCACGGCCGGCGTCCATGTCCAGGTACGTGTGGGTGTTGCGGGCGAAGCAGTAGACGCACGCATGGGCGCAACCTCTGAAAGCGTTGACCGTCCAGTTGAACGGCAGATAGTCCCCGGGCACCTTGTTGAGCGCGGACTTGGCCCGAACCTCATGGAAGTTGATGCCGAGGGCTTCGGGGGCGTCGAAGGTGCGGACGCGTTCGACATCCAGGCCGGGCAGGCTCCTTCCCCTCTCTCTATCGACCCTCTGTGAGTCCCAGCGCATCGCCTCTCCAGTGTTGCAATTTCTCGACGTTGATACGAACGGATGTTCGCATAGTCAGCGGTCGCCGAATGCCTGGATGGAACGCCGGGTAGGAGCATTTCGTGAGCCAACTTCCCCTCACCGGCGAGGAAGTCAGCGGCGCCGCGGCGCTGATCCCAGAGCATCCGGCACTTCCCTCGCTGCGCGACGCTGCCGCCGGGTGCACCGCCTGTCCCCTGCACGAGGACGCGACGCAGACCGTCTTCGGGGAGGGCCTGAAGCGGGCGCGCCTGATGCTGATCGGCGAGCAGCCCGGTGATCGCGAGGACATCGAGGGACATCCGTTCGTGGGACCAGCCGGCGGGATCCTCGACGAGGCGCTCGAGCGGGCCGACATCGAGCGCGGGGACGCGTACGTGACCAACGTCGTCAAGCACTTCAAGTGGGCGCCGAAGGGCAAGCGCCGCATCCACCAGGCGCCCAGGGCCGAGGAGATCAAGGCCTGTGCGCCATGGCTGGAGGCCGAGCTCGAGGTGGTCGATCCGGAGCTGATGGTCTGCCTCGGCGCAACCGCGGTCAGGGCCGTGATCGGCTCGAAGGCGAGGGTGATGAAGGACCACGGATCATTTCTGGAGTCGAAGCTGGGCCGGACCGCAATGCCGACTCTGCATCCTTCCGCCATCCTTCGGGCCGACCCAGACGATCGCGACGACGCGATGGCGCTCCTCGTCGGAGATCTCCGTCGAGTGCGGGATCGTCTCGCCTGACCGAGCCATCCGTGACCGACGACCAACCGAAACTCCACCCCTCCGAGCATCGCGCCTACCGCGAGCTCTACGCCTCGGCGCGCCATCTCACCCACCGCTGGGCGCGGGTCGGGACTCTGCTGGAGGACACCCCGATCGGCGACAAGCTCCAGCGCGGCGCCGCCGAAGCGAAACGCCTGCTCGAGGAGCTCGCGCCCCGCACGGAGGCGTACGGGCTCTACGGAACCCCGATGGCCCAGAACGTGGGCGCGAGGCTCGCCGACCTGCGGACCGGGATCGCGGACCGCGGAGGCGACACCGGCATGGTGGCGCGATTCTCCGTCCTCGATGGCGAGCACCTGACGACGCTGCTCCGGCAGCTCGCCGAGCTGGCGCGCGCCCGCGAGGATCACGACCTGGCGGGGTTCTGCGAGGACTGGGCCGTGCGCTTCGACCCGCATCTGGATGCCGTTCGCCAGGCGGCGGTCGAGCTCGGCCAGGACCCCGACCGCGTCGCGGCGCCGGTCGCCGACACCGTCCTCAACAAGGCGGCCCACGGCGTGGGCTGGACGTTCGGGGCGTTCGGCGAGGGCGTCGACCAGATCGCCGGCCGGCTCCGCCGCCGCTAGCCGAGGTCCGGGATGCCCTCGAGCGGGGTCGACGCCTCGGCGTGCAGCTGACGCGGAATCCGGCCCGCCTGGCGAGCCGCCCAGCCCGCCTCGACCGCTGAGCGCATCGCGGCGGCCATCCCGGCCGGGTCCTCGGCGCGCGAGACCGAGCTGGCGAGCAACACTCCGTCGCAGCCGAGCTCCATCGCCAGCGCGGCATCCGAGGCCGTGCCGATTCCCGCGTCCAGGATCACCGGCACCCCGGCGCGCTCGGCGATGATCCGCACGTTGTAGGGGTTGCGGATCCCCATACCTGAGCCGATCGGGGAGCCCAGCGGCATGACAGCCGCGCAGCCCGCCTCCTCGAGCCGTCGCGCCAGGATCGGGTCGTCGTTGGTGTACGGCAGGACGGTGAAGCCGTCGTCGACCAGCTGCTGGGCGGCAGCGAGCAGCTCCACCGAGTCCGGGAAGAGCGTGCGGTCGTCGCCGATCACCTCGAGCTTCACCCAGTCGGTCTCGAATGCCTCCCGGGCGAGCCTCGCCGTCCGGACGGCGTCGCGGGCGGTGTAGCAACCGGCCGTGTTGGGCAGGGCGAACAGGCCGAGCCGGCGAATCACGTCGAGCACCGAGCCCTGCGCCCCCGGATCCACCCGTCGCAGGGCGACGGTGACGATCTCGGTGCCGGAGGCAATCAGCGCCTCCTCCATCTGCTCAAGCGAGCGAAAACCGCCCGTGCCGACGATCAGGCGCGAGCCCCAGGTCCGGTCCCCGAGCTCGAAGCCGTCCTCGGCGCCGCCCTGGATCGCAGCGAGGACCTCAATCCTCTGGCCCTCTTTCAGAACCGTGGCCTCCCACTCGCTTCGCGGAACAACATCTCCGTCCACTGCGACGGCGACCCCGCGCTCAGTGGGCGCACCCGAGACCTGGATCGCGGCGGCGACCGTGGCGCCATCCGGCAGGGAAACCGCCTCGCCGTTGAGCTCGACGTTCACGCGACCTCCACCGCGGTGTCACCCGGAATGCCTGCGAACCGATGAGGCGAGAACGGGGCCAGGTCGATGGGCGGGTGGTCGCCGGCAAGCAGGGCCGCGACGCAGTCCGCGGTCAGCGGCGCCTGCAGAACTCCGTTGCGGAAGTGGCCCGTAGCGATCAGCAACCCATCCGACGCGCTCCTTCCGATCAGAGGCGCGTTGTCCGGGCTGCCGGGGCGGAGGCCGGCGGTCATCTCCGCGAGCTCCAGCTCGGCGATCTCGGGAAGCAGCCGATAGGCCTCCCGCAGCAGCTCGTGGATCCCTCCCGCCGTCACCGTGGTGTCGAATCCTCGCTCCTCGACGGTCGCCCCGACGATCAGCCGCCCGTCGGCGCGGGGAACCGTGTAGACCCGGTCTCCGGCGACGATTCGCTCGCTGACCGGCTCCTCCGCCGGGCCGCGCAGTGTGAGTATCTCGCCCTTCACCGGGCGAATCGGTGGGCGCGACTCGGGCGGGACCCAACCGAGCTGACCCGACCAGCATCCGGCGGTGAGCACGACGGCGGAACCGGCGAAAGCCTCGCCGGCAGCCGTGGCGACCCGCCAGGCGCCCTCGCCGGGCTCGGCCGACACGACCCGCGCAGCGGGATGGACCGCCACGCCGGCGCGATCGAGCGCCGCGAGCAGAGCCGCGACCATCCGCCGCGGATCGACGCTCGCCTCGCCGGGAACGTGGATGCTGCCGCGGATCCCGGTCGCCAGCCCCGGCTCGAGCTTCCTGCATCCTGCACCGGCCAGCCACTCCGAGTCGAGGCCCAGGTCGCGCTGCAGCACATGGCGACGCCGGAGGTTCTCGGCCTCGTCGCGGTCGAGCGCCACGTGCACGGCGCCGCACCGTGCGAATTCGACGCCGATCCCAGAGGCGCCCTCCAACTCCTCGGCGAATCCCGGCCAGCGGCGCAGCGACTCCAGGTTGAGAGAGAGCAGATCGTCCTCACCCCAGGAGGCCTCGCCCGCCGGCGCGAGCATCCCCGCCGCCACCCCGGTCGCTCCCGCCGCGGGCCGCTCCGCCTCGAGTACGCAGACGCGTGCGCCCCGCTGGGCGGCGCGCCAGGCCGAGGCGAGCCCGATCACGCCGCCGCCGACGAAGATCGCATCGAATCCGTTGTTCGTTTCCTCTGTGATGGCCATGTGATGGCCGAGGCGCTCCAACCTCCCTGCGCCGGCATTACCCGGATCAGGTTCGGACGGTCGGCGGCGCTTCAGCCGCCCTCTCAGCCCTTTGGTGGGCTCCCGTTACAGGTCCATCCTACCCCCGTCATCTACGCTCCTGGAGAAGTGACCGACGCCCCGTCCGGCCCGACTCATCTGGCTCCACCCGAAGCGATCGGGGATCTGCGACGCCAGCGGCTGAGCTGGGCCCGTCTCTACTTCGTCTGCGACGCCCGTCCCCACGGCCGGGAGCCGGAACTCCTGCTGAACGCCGCCATGAGTGGCGGCGCCGGGCTGATCGAGTTGCGTGACCGCGAAAATCCACGGAGTGTGATCGAGCGTTCGGGGCAAACCTTTCGCCGGCTCGCCAACACATACGGAGCGCTCTTCATCGTCAACGACGATCCCTACCTCGCACGCGAGCTCGACGCCGACGGGGTTCACGTCGGCCAGGACGACGTGGATCCTGCGGAGGCGAGGCAGATTCTCGGTCCGGCGGCGATCATCGGGCTGTCCACCCATAGCCGGGAGCAGATCGAGGCCGCCGCGAAGGAGCCCGTCGACTACATCAGTGTCGGCCCGATCTGGGAGACGCCCACCAAAGAGGGGCGTCCTGGGACCGGACTCGATTTGATCGGCGAGGCGGCCGAGATCGTCAAGCGACCGTGGTTCGCGATCGGCGGGATCGACAGCGGCAACGCGGACGAAGTTGCCTCTGCGGGGGCGGAGCGACTCTGTGTAGTCAGGGCGATCCGCGATGCCGAGAACCCGCGGGCGGCCGCGACGGCACTTTTCGGAGCCGTCGATCCGGCGGCGAGGGCCGAACGGGGCTGATGGCCGGAGCCCGGGACAGGAGGCGGGCCGAGCGGCAGAAGCGGAAACGGCGGTCAACCGAGCGCCTGAGCACTCCAGTTGAGACGCCGGACGAGGCGAGTGAGACGGCAGCCTCGAACGGCGCGCCGACCGAGACCTTCCAGGAGAAGATGTCGAGGCGCTACGAGGAGCGCAACGACGAGGCGCGCGCGAAGCTCGAGCCACTCGAGGAGGGCGAGCGCCCGACGGCGGTCACGGTGGGCGCGATCGCCTCCGCGGTGCTCGCGGTCATCTTCACCGTCTCGGCGGGCCTCGCGATCGCGGGTGTGGATGCCGGCGGGAGGCATATCAAGCCGGTGCCGATCATCGTCTTCGGCATCGTCCTCTGGGCGATGACCGTCGGCATGTGGCGCGCGCGCTACTGGGCGGTGCTCGGCTTCCAAACCGTGCTGCTCCTGGTGATGCTGGCCAGCGCGTTCGGGCTGGTCGTCGTGAGCTCCGTGCTCCAAGCGGTCGGCACGACGCTGCTGCTCGCCGGCTCGGGGACGCTCTTCTACTTCATGATCCGCGCGATGGCCCGGATCCAGATGCCCTCCCCGCCCGGCGAGATCTAGCTCGACCCTGGCCGAAATCCCTGCTCCTATAAAGTCGAACGGCATGGCCGAGTACGACGTAATCGTGATCGGAGGCGGGCCCGGGGGATACGTGGCCGCGATCAGGGCAGCGCAACTCGGCCAGAAGACCGCCGTAGTGGAGCGCGACAAGGCCGGCGGCCGCTGCCTCAACTACGCCTGCATCCCGGCGAAGACCGTCCTTCACACCGCCGAGATCTTCCACACGGTGAGCGCCGACGGCGGCGAACTCGGCATCAAGGCGGGCAAGACGGAGATCGACTGGAAGGCGCTTCAGGAGCGCCGTACGAAGGTCTCGAAGACGCTCGAGGACGGCGTGCAGTTCCTCTGGAACAAGAACAAGGCCGAGTTCCTGCACGGCGAGGCGTCGCTGGCCGGCGGCGGGAAGATCAAGGTCGGCGACGAGGAGCACCAGGCCAAGGCGATCGTGCTCGCCACCGGGTCTGTCGCCATGCCGATTCCGGGCGTCGACTTCTCCGACCGGGTCATCGACACCTGGGGCGCGTACTCGCTCGATTCGATGCCCAAGTCCCTGGTGATCGCCGGCGCCGGGGCGTCCGGCTCGGAGATCGCCTCCGCCTACTCGCGCATGGGCGTCCAGGTGACCCTGATCGAGATGCTCGACCAGATCCTGCCGCTCGAGGACAAGGACATGGCTCGGGTCGTCGAGCGCCAGTTCAAGAAGGACGGCATGGAGGTGCTGACCGGCACCAAGGTCGAGTCCGTCGAGGAACAGAAGACCGGCGTCAAGGTCAAGGCCGGAGACAAGGAGATCAAGGCCGATTACCTCGTGATCGCAGGAGGACGGAAGCCCGACACCAAGCCTCTCAACCTGGATGCGGCGGGCGTCAAGACCAACGACCGCGGCCAGATCGAGATCGATGAGTTCCAGCGCACATCGGCCGAGGGCGTCTTCGCGATCGGCGACCTGGTTCGCGGCCCAGCTCTCGCCCATAAGGCCGAGGAGGAGGGCGTCGTCGCCGTCGAGGTCGCCGCGGGTCATGAGACGGAGCCGGTCAACATCGACCTCGTCCCGGGCGCGACCTTCACGCATCCGCAGGTGGCGAGCGTGGGCATGACCGAAGAGCAGGCTGTGGACGCCGGGCGGCAGATCAAGGTCGGCAAGTTCAAGCTGGGCGGCGCGGGAGCCTCGGTCGTCTACGACGACCGAGCCGGGCTCGTGAAGATCGTCGGCGACCCCGAGTACGGCGAGATTCTGGGCGCCCACATCGTCGGGAACATCGCCTGCGACATGATCAGCGAGATCTGCAACGTGATGGCGCTCGAGGGCGGCTATCCCGAGCTCCAGCGCATCATCCACCCGCATCCGACGATGTCGGAGGCGATCCTCGACGGCGCCCGCGCCGTCGACGGCTGGGCGATTCACGCTGGCACTCCTACCAAGAACCCCGGCTCGAAGCGTTCTCAGACGGAGTCTTCGCGGTCGCGATCACCCTGCTGGTGCTCGACATCGCCGTGCCGACTGGGAACGACCTGCGGCACAAGCTCGGCGACGAATGGCCCTCGTTCGCCTCGTTCTTCGTCAGCTTCTGGGTGATCGGGATCATTTGGGTGAACCACCACGGGGTGATCGATCATATGAAGAGGGCGGACCGCGGCGTCCTCTATATCAACCTGCTGGTGCTGATGTCGGTGGTCCTCATCCCATTCGCCACCGCGCTGATGGCCGAGCATTTGAAGATCTGGCGAAGACGAGCACGTGGCCGCCGCCGTCTACGCGGGGGCATTCATGCTGATGGCGATCGCCTTCGGCATGCTCTGGGAATACATCACCCGCCACCGCGAGAAGCTGGGCGTCGAGCTGACCGACGAGGAGGTTCGCCGCAGGTCGCGCGCGTTCCAGATCGGGAACCCGTTCTACCTGGTCGCCGTGCTGGTCGCATTCATCAGCCCAGTCGCGGTGCTGGTCATCAGCGGCGCCCTTGCGATCTACTACATGGTCGCCGGAATGCGGAGTCCCGACGGATGAGCGAGCGCGCGACCTTCTATTACGACTTCAACTCGCCCTACTCCTACCTGGCGGCGGAGCGGATCAGCGGCCTGTTCGCCGAGGCGGAGCTCGAGCAGCCCGAGTGGCAGCCGATCTCGTTCGGCCATCTGCTGCGGAAAACCGGCAGAAGGCCCTGGTCGCTGCCACCGGAAGGGCCCGATCCCGATCACCTGGCGGAGGTCCAGCGCCGGGCCGACGAGCGAGGACTCCCCAAGGTCGTCTACCCCGAAGGCTGGCCGATCGAGAACTACAGCCTCAACCCGATCCGGGCGGCCGTGTACGCGAAGGAGTCCGGCCGGGTCGTCTCCTTCACGCTCGCCTGCTTCCGCCAGGTCTTCGCGGCGGGGCGCGACATGAGCGACGTGGACAACGTCCTTGTGGCAGCCGCCGCCTGCGAGCTTCATCCGAGCGCGGTCCTGAAGGGAATCGAGACGAAATCGGTCAAGGACAGGTTGCGGGCGGCAACCGAGAAGGCTCTCGAGCGCGGCGTGACGGGGATCCCGACGGTCGCAGTGGGCGATGAGCTCTTCTGGGGGGACGACAAGCTCGAGGAGGCGGTGAAAGCCGCCTCCGTAGCCCGGGAGTAGGCGGTGGCGGCCCTACGTCGGGAGTAGGCTGAAACCTTGGCCGAGAGCAAGACCAAATCGCGGCGGCGTGCGAGCGGATCGGCGGACGGCAAGGGCAAGACAACCGCCAAGCCGAAGCTCCCCGACAAGGACACCTGCCGGGAACTGCTCAGCCTGATGGCCCTGATCCGTCGCTTCGAGGAGGAGGCCGGGCGCCAGTATCAGCGTGCCAAGGCCGGGGGCTTCCTCCATCTGGCGGTCGGGGAGGAGGCGACGATCGTCGGCACGACCTCGGTGATGAGGCCCGACGACTACCTGATCGGCACCTACCGGACCCACGGTCACGCGATCGCCCGGGGCACCGACCCGAAGCGGGTGATGGCGGAGCTCTTCGGCCGGGTGGACGGAACGTCCGGCGGGCGCGGAGGCTCGATGCACATCTTCGACCTCGAGCACCGGTTCATGGGCGGCTACGGGATCGTCGGAGGCAATCTGCCGCTGGCGGCCGGCCTGGCCCTCTCCTCCGACTATCAGGGAACGGACGAGGTGACGGTCTGCATGTTCGGCGACGGCGCCTCCAACACCGGCAACTTCGGCGAGACGATGAACCTGGCGGCGCTCTGGAGCCTGCCCGTCGTCTTCCTGGTCGAGAACAACCTGTACGGCATGGGGACGGCGATCGAGCGCCACTCGGCCGTCACCGACCTCTCCCACAAGGCCGAGGGCCTGGGCGTGCCCGGGGTCCGTGTCGACGGCATGGACGTGATGGCGGTGCGCGAGACGGTGGCCGAGCACATTCGCATCGCCCGCGAGGACCGCAAGCCGACCCTGGTCGAGGCCTTCACCTACCGGTACCGGGGCCATTCCGCCGCCGATCCCGAGGTCTACCGGACCAAGGAGGAGGTCGAGGAGTGGCAGGACAAGGATCCGATCGAAAGCTTCGCGAAGCGGCTGATCAAGGAGAAGGTCCTCACCGCAGCCGACGTGGACTCGATCCGCGAGGACGCCGACCGGATCGTGACCGAGGCCGTGGAGTTCGCGGACAACTCCCCTGAGCCACCGCTCGACTCCCTCTACGACCACCTCTATGTGCTGGGCGACCAGGTTCCCGGCTGGTACGGGGTCGACGAGCGCTCGCCCGACTCGCATGCGGCGGAGGAGGAGCGTGACGCGACCCAGCGAGCCCGGCAGCTCGCCGAGAGCGGCGCGGAATACGCCGAGGACGAGGAGCTGCTCGAGGCCGAGGGCGTCCAACCGGACACACCCCCGGAGGACGTGCACTGATGGCCGTGATTCGGATGCGGGAGGCGCTGCGGGACGCGATGGCCGAGGAGATGCGTCGCGACGAGAACGTCTTCGTGATGGGCGAGGACGTCGCGGTGTTCCAGGGATCCTTCAAGGTCACCGAGGGGCTGCTCGACGAGTTCGGCGAGAAGCGGGTCCGCGACACCCCGATCTCCGAGAACTCCATCGTCGGCATGGGGGTCGGCGCGGGGATGGGGGGCCTGCGGCCGATCGTCGAGATCATGACCGTCAACTTCGCGCTGCTGGCGATGGACCAGATCGTCAACCACGCCGCGGCGATCCCGTACATGTTCGGCGGCCAGGTGCGGGTGCCGCTGGTCGTCCGGATGCCGGGGGGCGGCGGCCACCAGCTCGGGCCCACCCACTCACACAGCTTCGAGGCGATGTTCCTGCAGATCCCGGGGCTGCTCGTCGCCTGCCCCTCGACCCCAGCCGACGGCAAGGGCCTGCTCAAGGCGGCGATCCGCGACGACAACCCCGTGATCTTCATCGAGCACGAGTCGCTGTACGGCCTTCGCGGCGAGGTTCCCGAGAACGGCGACGGCGTCGTCAACTTCGGCGAGGCCGCGATCCGGCGCGAAGGCTCGGACGTGACGATCGTCGCCATCCTGCGGATGGTCGAGGTGGCCCAGCGGGCCGCCAAGACCCTCTCGGAGGACCACGGTGTCGAGGCCGAGGTGATCGATCCCCGCACACTGCGTCCCCTCGACCTCGACACGATCCTCGAGTCCGTCCGCAAGACGAACCGGGTTGTGATCGTCGAGGAAGGCTGGCCGCACGGTGGCGTGGGTGCGAATCTGGCCGCCCTGATCCAGGGGCAGGCCTTCGACCATCTGGACGCACCGATCGAGCGGGTCACCGGTGCGGACGTCCCGATGCCCTACTCGAAGCGGATGGAGCAGGCGGCGATCCCACACGTCGAGAACATCGTCAGCGCCGCGCTGCAGACGCTCGAGGGAAGCCTCTGATGCCCGTCGACATCGTCATGCCACGGCTGTCGGACTCGATGGAGGAGGGGACGGTGCTGCGCTGGCTGAAGGGGATCGGAGACTCGGTCGAGGTCGGCGAGGAGCTGGTCGAGATCGAGACCGACAAGGCCAACATGGTCTACGAGTCCGACTCGGCCGGGACCTTGGTCGAGGTGCTTGCCCAGGAGGGCGACACGCTGGAGGTCGGCGACCCCATCGCGCGCGTGGGAGAGGCGAGCGAGGTGGTCTCGGGCAATGGCGGCGGTGCCGGAGCAGCGTCTCCAGCGGGCGGGGCCGGCGCCGAAACCAACGGCGAGAGCTCGGGCGCAGATCAGCCGGCCATCGGAGTGCGAGAGCCCGCCGGAGCCACCGCCCCGACACGACCGCCAGGCCCCCCGGCCCCAACGGTCACGCCACCTTCCCCAGCTGCAGTTGGCGGCGACGGCCGCATCAAGGCGTCTCCCATCGCCAAGCGGATCGCCAGGGATCGCGGGCTGGACCTCTCCGCTCTGAGCGGATCCGGGCCAGGTGGACGGATCGTCAAGAAGGACGTCGAGGGGGCTCTCGCCGGCGTGGTCGCCACCCCGGTTGCTCCGCAGCCGCCGGCCGAGGCGCCCGTCGCGCCGGCTGCGCCCGCGGCGCCCACGCCCGGCGCCGCCGAGAAACCGGAGACGGCCAAGGGACAGGTCCAGGTGATCGAGCTCACCAAGCTCCAGCAGACGGTGGCCCGGCGCATGGCCGAGTCGAAGGCAACCGCGCCGCACTTCTACCTGCAGGCCGAGATCGACATGACCGCGGCCGTCGATGGTCGGTCAAAGCTGAAGGCCTCCGCGAAGGAGGGCGAGCCGGTGCCGACCTTCAACGACATGGTCGTCAAGGCGTGCGCACTGGCACTGGGCGAGTTCCCTCGCGCCAATGGCGCCTACCGCGACGGGAAGATCGAGCTCTACTCGCGGATCAACGTGGGGGTGGCGGTGGCGGCGCAGGATGCGCTGGTCGTGCCGACGGTCTTCGACGCCGACCGCAAGGGGCTGCGCCAGATCTCGACGGAGACGCGGGCGCTTGCTGCACGTGTCCGCGATGGGTCGATCACCCCGCCCGAGCTCTCCGGCGGCACCTTCACAGTCTCCAACCTGGGCATGTACGGGATCTCGAATTTCCACGCCGTGATCAACACGCCCCAGGCCGGGATCCTCGCCGTCGGCGCCCTCGGGCCGAGGCCGGTGGTGAGCGACTCGGGCGAGATCGTCGCCCGCCAGCTGATGGGTGTCACCCTCGCCTGCGACCACCGCATCCTCTACGGCGCCGATGGCGCCCAGTTCCTGGCGCGGGTCAGGGAGTTGCTCGAATCGCCACTCGGGCTCGCGCTCTAGCCGGCGCCCGTCCCTTGGACCGCGCCCAGCTGACCGACTGGATCGCGGCCAGTGCCTGAGCCGTGTGAGAATTGGGCTATGGACGAAGTGCTGACCGTGCGCTGCGGCCTGATCCCATATGAGGAGGCGTGGCGCCTGCAGAAGCGAATCGAGGCGGCGCGGCAGGCTGACGTTCTGCCCGACGTTCTGCTCCTCCTCGAGCACAACCCGGTCTACACGAAGGGCCGCCGGACCCAGCCGGCCGAGCTCGGGATGGGGGAGGACTGGTACCGGATGCAGGGGATCGAGGTCTGTGAGACGGATCGCGGCGGGGCGGTCACCTACCACGGCCCGGGGCAGCTGGTCGGCTATCCGATCGTCTCCCTGAAGCCCTATGGCGACAACGTCCACGCCTACGTCAAGGGTCTCGAGGAGCTGATGACCGGGTCGCTGGCGGCCTTCGGCGTCGATGCCGACGTGATCGATGACCTGACCGGGGTCTGGGTCGGGGGAGGGCCGCCCGAGGGCCGGAAGATCGGCTCGATCGGCGTGCATGTCAGCCGCGGGGTGACCACCCACGGGTTTGCCGTCAACGTCAACAACGACCTGCAGCCCTTCGAATGGGTCGTTCCCTGCGGGTTGGAGGGCGTGCGGATGACCTCGCTCTGCAGGGAGCTGGGAGCCGAGGTCGACATGGACGCCTACATGGACGTCGTCTCGCAGCGCTTCGGTGAGATCTACGGGCGGGAGACGGTCGCGACGGAGCCGGAGGCGCTCGCCGGGCTGCTCGGCGAACCTGCCCCGGTACGGTAGGTCGATGGCCGAATCCATCGCTGACCGTGTGCATGTGACCCGCTCCCGGGCGAACCCGGGCGGGGGCGCCGCGGACGACGAGGGCAAGGTTCCCTTCCGCTCGCGCAAACCGCCCTGGCTCAAGGTCCCCGCGCCGGGCGGGCCGACCTACCGGCGACTGAAGAAGTCAATCGAGCAGGACAACCTGCACACCGTCTGCGAGGAGGCGAACTGCCCGAACGTCGGCGAATGCTGGGAGCGCGGCACGGCCACCTTCATGATCCTCGGCGACGTCTGCACCCGGCGCTGCGGATTCTGCAACGTGCAGACGGGCAAGCCGACCTGGAACGACCCGCTCGAGCCACTTCGCGTCGCGAACCAGGTGAAGCGGATGGGCCTGCGTCACGCGGTGATCACCTCGGTCGACCGCGACGACCTTCCCGACTACGGGGCGGGCGCCTTCGTCGGAGTGATCCGCTCGATACGGCGGATGGCCCCCGGCTGCAAGGTCGAGGTGCTGACGCCCGACTTCCGAGGCCAGGAGATGCCCCTCGCCAAGGTGATCGCCGAGCGGCCCGATGTCTTCAACCACAACGTCGAGACGGTGCCGCGGCTCTATCCGATGGCGCGTCGCGGCTCCGACTTCCTGCGCTCGGCGCGCGTCCTGCGCATGGCGAAGGAGTTGGGCGGCGACGAGGTGGTCACCAAGTCAGGGCTGATGGTCGGGCTGGGGGAGGAGTTCGATGAGATGGTCGAGGCGTTCTCGATCCTGCGCGACCACGACGTTCAGATACTGACCGTCGGCCAGTATCTGCGCCCGACCGAGAAGCACCTGCCCGTGGATCGCTACTGGCACCCGGATGAGTTCGCGGCGCTCGAGAAGGCTGCGTATGAGCTGGGATTCGAGTCGGTCGCCTCGGGCCCGCTGGTCCGCTCGTCATATCACGCGGACGAGCACCTGCCGGCCACGGCCACCGCTTAACAACCACCCGACGCATCGTTCCTTGCGGAGTCGTGTTTCGGCCTTGCGTAGCCTCGAACTTCATGCGTGCCCGCCTACGCACAACCACGCTTGCCCTGATCGCCGCAGCGGCGCTTCTCGCCGTGGCGGCCGGGCCCTTCGCCGGTGGCGCCTCCTCCCAGACGAGCGAGGGCAATGCCAGGCAGAGCCCGCTGTCCGGGAACGGCATGTGGATCTGGTACCTGAGCCGCTCCTCGCACGGCAAGCTGGGAGCGATCGCCAAGAAGGCGCACGCGCACCACGTCGACACCGTCCTGATCAAGGCCGGCGACGGAACGCACTACTGGAGTCAGTTCTCGCCGCGAGTGGTGAACGGCCTGCATGCCCGCGGCCTCGATGTCTGCGCCTGGCAGTTCATCTACGGCGACAAGCCGGGCAAGGAGGCGAAGGTCGGTGCCGCCGCCGTCGCCAACGGCGCCGACTGCCTGGTCCTCGACGTCGAGGGCCAGTACGAGGGCAAGTATCCGCAGGCCTCGTACTTCATGTCGAGCCTGCGATCCATGGTCGGCCCGGACTATCCGCTCGGCTTGGCGAGCTTCCCGTACGTCGACTACCACCCCGCGCTGCCGTACTCGGTGTTCCTGGGCCCGGGGGGCGCGCAGTACAACGTCCCGCAGCTCTACTGGAAGGACATCGGCACCACGGTGGACTCGGGCTACACGCACACCTGGGTGTGGAACAGGATCTACGGCCGCCAGATCGATCCGCTCGGGCAGGTGTACAGCCGGCCGAAGGCGGGGCAGATCAAGCGGTTCCGGGCGCTGGCCATGTCGCACGGGTTCGACGGCGTCAGCTGGTGGGACTGGCAGGAGGCGGGGAAGAGCCAGTGGAAGGCGGTCGGCCAGCCGATCTCTCCCGCATCGACCGGGGCCTATCCGAGCTATCCGTATCTCCATCTCGGCTCCAAGGGCGACTTCGTGGCGTGGGCCCAGCAGCTGCTCGCCGGTGGCGGCTACAGCGTGCCCGTGAGCGGCTACTTCCAAAGCTCGACACAGGCCGCGGTCCTCGCCTTCCAGCGCGACCATGGATTGGCGCAGACCGGGAGCCTCGACGTGCCGACCTGGGGCCCGCTGATGCAGAATCCGCCGCTCCCGGTTCGCTGGGTGAAGGGCGGAGGCGCTGTGCCCGCAAAGGCATCGGGGCGCCGTGTGTTGCCCCCGCCGCGCTCGGCGAAGCTGCCGGCGGTCAGGAACGAGATTCCGCCGCCTGATCATCGCGGGCGGTAGACAGCTTCGCCATCAAGACGCGGCCACAGGCGGCCGCTTAGGCTCTGCGGCGCCACGTGCTGCCGCTGAAGGACAACAATCCGACCTCGCGGTTCCCGATCGTGACCGTCGGCCTGATCGTGGCCTGCGTCGCGGTCTTCATCTGGCAGCTCAACTTCCCGACCAACGACCGCCTCAGCGAGGCTGGGTTCGGTCACATCGACCAGAGCTCGCTCGAGTACGGGGCGATTCCGTACCGGATCACCCATCCGTCCACAGGCGACTGCGACATCGGCGCGGTCGGCGAGGTCGCCCCCGGCGAGTTCCAGGCCGGGGTCGTCTGCCCGGGGACCAAGGACTATGACGAGGCGGTCGCTCGCAGCCAGGCCAACCCGGGCGCCGAGCTCGGCCCGTTCCAGATCGACCAGAAGCCGTGGTGGGAGACCCTGTTCACGTCGATGTTCATGCACGGTGGCTGGCTCCACATCATCGGCAACATGCTCTTTCTATGGGTCTTCGGCAACAACATCGAGGACAGGATGGGGCGCGTCGGGTTCCTGCTCTTCTACGTCCTGGCGGGGCTGATCGCGGTCTACACACAGGCGCTGCTCGATCCCTCCTCCACCGCGCCGACGATCGGCGCCAGCGGGGCGATCGCGGGCGTGCTGGGCGCCTACGCCCTGCTGTTCCCCCGCGCGAGGGTGCTGACCCTGATCTTCATCATCTTCTTCGTCACGCTGGTGGAGATCCCGGCGTTGATCCTGCTCGCGCTCTGGTTCATTCTCCAGTTCGTCCCGGCGCTCGGGCAGGTCGCGGTCGGCTCGGGAGGCGATCAGGGAGTCGCCTACTTCGCGCACGTCGGCGGATTCGTCTTCGGTCTGGCCGTGGCTGGGGCGATGCTCTCGTTGATGCGAAGACGCCCGACCGAGCCTCACCTACCCACTCACTGAGCCCAATTGGACCCCGACCTTCGGAACGCCCTGCTCCTGCTCGGCCTGATCTTCTGCGGCTTCTTCGCGGCCGTGACCATCTACGTGATCGTCGACACCGGGCTGCACCTTCGGACGTACGGCGACATCGGCGCGGTCGGGCTCTACGCGGTGTCTCTGCTGATCACCGGGATGATCGCCGCCGGGCTGATCGGCGCCCTTCGGAACCCGCCCGATGACTAGACGCGTCCTTGCCATCGCGGGGCTGTTGCTCTTCGTCGGCGCGATGGTCGCGGTCGCGGTGGCGGTCTGGCCGGACCGAACAGGGAACGACGAGTCGGGCTCCCGGGCGACGCACGTTCAACACGCTGCTGCTGCACCGGCCGTGACCGCGCCGGATCTCCCCGACGTCCAGAGAACGATCGCGATCTCCCGCTTCGGCCTGCTTCCGGTCACCGGGCCGCCTCCCGTCCACTACCGCTTCAAGCATCCACCGGTTGCGGGGATTCTCTTCGACGTGAAGACCGGCGCCGTGCTCTGGCAGCGGAATCCGCGGCTCCGGCACCCCATCGCCAGCCTCACGAAGATGATGACCGCGCTGATCGTGGCGAGGACGAACCGGCCGGGGGAGCACGTGCTGGTGAGCCGGAAGGCGGCGCAGACGCCGGGCTCAGCCACCGGCGAGCTGCCGCGGGGAAAGAGGGTGCCGCTCGAGCCGCTCCTGCAGGCGCTGATCATGATCTCGGCGAACGATGCGGCCGTCGCCCTCGCCGAGCACGACGGAGGGAGCGTGACGCGGTTCGTCAAGGAGATGAACCGCCAGGCGAAGTCGATGGGCCTCGACTGCACGCACTACTCGACGCCGAACGGCCTGCGGGACCGCGACAACTACTCGTGCCCGGACGACCTCGCGGAGCTTGCACGGGCGGACCTGGCGAACCCGCGGGTCGCCCGGATCGCTCGGACGCGCTCCGCGCAGCCGCTTTTCCCGATCAAGGGCAAGCACCTCTACCTCTACAACAACCATTACTTCCTGCAGCACGGGCTCGCCGGCCTGCCCCAGGCGGAGGTGACCGGCCTGAAGACGGGCTTCACCGACCCGGCGGGGCGTTGCTACGTGACGACGGCGCGGGTCGGCGGACACCAGCTCGGCGTCGTGCTGATCCACTCGCCGAATCCGATCACGCAGGTGCCGGCCCTCCTGCGCGCTGGCTTCGAGGAGGAGGGCGTGGTGGCGCCGGCGCCGAAGCCGCGCAAGTCAGAGCTGCCACCGGACGGGTAGCCGCATGCGGTGGGCAACGCCGAGCCGGCCGACCCTGGCGTGCGTGGCGGTGTGCGCCTTCATCCTGATCGTGGCCACGGCGGACCTCGCGCACACCTCCTCCCGGCTCCCGAACTTCCCGTCCCGCGAGTGCCAAGCCGACCTGGCGGCCTGCTTCAACGCGCAGCTCAGCGAGGAGGTGGCGCGGGATCGTGCCGCGGAGCCGCTGCAGCGGGAGTACGACTCCCGGGCCTGGCTCTACGCTTTCGCGATCCTGGCCTCGGTTGCGCTGGCCACGGCCTGGGCCATGCGGGCCAATCCGCGCACCGAGTGGCTCCGGATCTTCACGAACCTGGGGGTGATCGGTGTCTGGGCCGGGATCGCGGTGATCGTGGTGCTGGTCACGACCGACGGGGACGCGGTTGAGCCTCCGGCAGCTCCGATGCTGATGATCCCCGTGGTCCTGCTGGTCGCGGCGGCCGCCGGCACGCTGATCGGGCGGTCGGAGGGCTGGCCGGAGCGGAGCCAGACAGATGACGTGCGGGAGCGGGTCCTGCACCTGGGGAAGCTTGCGATTCACGTCGGGACGAGGGGGCAGGTCAAGCGGTCGCGTATGGAGGAGCTGGCGCGATGGCTCACCAACGCCGCTCTCGCGCTGACCGCGATCACCTGCGTGCTCGCGCTCGTCTTCGTGCTGGCCCAACCCGGCTGCAGCGGGACCGGGGGGCCGCCGCGGTGGACCGACCCGATCGACTCCGCAACGGCCGTCGCGGCGATCGCCGGCATGGCCGCCGGCCTCGGGGCGCTGGTCCTGAGGAGGTGGATCGCGGCGCTGATCGCGCTGGTCGGGTGCCCGGTCGCGCTGCTGCTCGTCCTGGTCAGCACCTGCGCGTTCTCTTAAGAAGACCGATTTTCCCTTGGCGAATCGGCGCTGGGGGTATATGTATTCGGGGCCATGATCGAGGGGCTCCACATCCTCGCGCTGCAGAACACGCCGCAAGAGAAGGGTGGGAGCCTCGGAGTGTCCATCGAGATCGTCGTGGCGACCGTTCTGGCCTGTGCGCTGTTGACCGCGACGGTGGTGCTGCTCTCTCGCTATCGGCGACGGCGAGACGCGATGGCGATGAAGGAGGCTCTGGCGAGGCAGCGGATGCAGGAGCTCTGCCCGGACGGCTGGACGGCGCGGATCATGCTCTACGGCGACGGTGCGCCGCTGCCGGACGATGCGCCGTCGGGCGACAGGAAGGTGTGCGTCGAGTGGGCCGAGTTCGAGCACGACGCGGCGGGACACACCGACGTTGCGGTCGCGCGCCGGATGTGGTCGCGCACGATCTCAGGCGCCCTGCGAGGGATGCTGGCCGACCGCGAGCTCGACCTGGAGCTGGAACAGATCGAGCGGAAGGTGATCGAGGACACGTCGGACGGCGGACACTCTCGTCACATTTGACTCACCCGTGAGAACACCCCTCTCCAAGGTCCCTTTGGGACGTGGAGATGGCCCCGCTGAAGACAAAGGGAGATCTGGCCGAGCTGAAGGTCGCAACCGACCTGCTGGAGCGCGGCTATCGGATCGCGATTCCCTACGGAGAGGACCACGACTTCGACCTGATCCTGTGTCGCGACGACAGGCTCGAGCGGGTTCAGGTCAAGTACACCGAATCGAATGGAAACTTCGTGATCGTGCGGACTCGGTCCCATTCATTGACGAATGGAAAGGTGAAGCGCACGAAGTACTACACGGCTGCCACCGTTGATTGGATCGCTGTCTACGACAAGAACCGCTGTTACTACGTCCCGGCCGTCGAATTGGGATCGGGGCGTTCCAGCTTCCACCTACGGCTGACAGAGCCACTGAACTGCCAGCGCCTCGGAATCCGCTATGCCAGCGATTACCTGAACCCTGAGATCAGAAGGCCTTTCATGGAGCCAGCCGGACTCGAACCGGCGCCCTCTTCGGTGCAAGCGAAGCGCTCTCCCAACTGAGCTATGGCCCCGTGGAGGCCCGATTGTAGGGCGAGCACTCGCAACCCCGTGAAAGCCGCTGTGAGAGACTGGCATGGCTGACGCGAGAGCGCCGCAGGAAGCGTGAATGGCAACGAGGGCCAAGGAACCTGACTCGGGGGAAGGGGCGGCAAAGCCGCCCGCGCAGCGCGCCGAGGTCTCGAACCTCGACATCGTCCACTTCTACTTCAACCGCGCGGTCGAGCGGCTCGAGCTTCCCGACGACATCCGCACGGTCTTCTGGACCCCCTACCGCGAGGTCACCGTCCAGATCCCGGTGAAGCTCTCCGACGGGAAGGTCCACACCTTCTCCGGCTACCGGATCCAGCACAACGGGGCACGTGGGCCCTACAAGGGCGGCATCCGCTACCACCCAGAGGTCGACGTCGACGAGGTCCGCGCCCTCGCCTCGCTGATGACCTGGAAGACCGCCGTGGCCAACATTCCCTTCGGTGGTGCCAAGGGAGGAGTCAATTGCCCCACCGCTGAGCTGGAGCGCTCCGAGCTGCAGGCGATCACCCGCTCGTTCATGGACAAGATCCAGAAGGTCCTGGGGCCCACGCGCGACATCCCCGCGCCCGACGTCGGCACCAACGCCCAGGTGATGGCCTGGATGATGGACGAGTACGGCAAGCTCCACGGCCACACCCCGGCCATCTGCACGGGAAAGCCGATCGCGCTCGAGGGGTCATACGGCCGCGAGCAGGCGACCGGCCGCGGCTGCGTCTACATGTTCCGCGAGGCCGCCCCGCAGATCGGCATGACGCCGGCGGACAGCACCTTCGTCGTCCAGGGCTACGGCAACGTGGGCTCCTGGGCCGCCCGCATCCTCCAGCAGCTTGGGGCCACGATGATCGGCACCTCCGACGCGACGGGCGCCATCCAGAGCGAGGCGGGGATCGACGCGGACGATCTCGCCAAGCATGTCCGTGAGGGCGGCAGGCTCACCGAGTTTCCCGGCGTCGAGGTGATCAGCCCTGACGACCTGCTCGCCATCGAGTGCGACGTGCTCATCCCCGCGGCGCTCGGCGGCATGATCCACGAGGGCAACGCCGACCGGATCAACACCAAGATGATCATCGAGGGCGCCAACTCGCCCACCACCCCGGCGGCCGACGAGATCCTCCACGAGAAGGGCGTGCACGTGATCCCGGACGTGATGGCAAACGCCGGCGGCGTCGTCTGCTCCTACTTCGAGTGGGTGCAGAACCTCCAGCACTTCCGCTGGTCGGAGCGCGAGGTGAACGACAAGCTGGGTGGCGTCATGCGGCGGGCCTATCGCGATGTCTCGGCACGGGCCAAGGAGGAGCGCATCTCGCTGCGCGAGGCGGCCTATCTGGTGGGTATCGAGCGAGTCGTCGAGGCGAGCCGTACTCGCGGCTACGTCTAGTCGTCGAAGTCGAAGTCCTTCGGCGGGCCCTTTTCGAACCAGAGCCCCTCCTCGCCCTCTTCCTCTTCCTCCTCGTAGGACTCCTCGGGGTCCGGGGCACCGCCCTCGTAGACCTCCTCGTCCTCGAGCGCCGGCCTGACCTCCGTGCCCGGCTCCTCGGGAGGCAGTTCGGTGCCGGAGACGGGCTCCTCCGCGTACGGCTCCTCCTCCTCGAGGTAGGGGGCCTCCTCCTCCGCGGGGCCGAGAGCCTCGAAGTCGTCGTCGTCCGCCGGAGCCGGCCCGGCGAGCGGCTCCTCATCCGGCTCGGATGCGAGCGGTTCCTCATCCGTCTCGAAGTCGTAGAGCGCCGGCGCCCCCGGGTCAGGGGCAGGCTCCTCGGCGTACGGCTCGGCGGGCGGCGCCTCATCCAGCGGCTCGAGCGCCTCGGGTTCGGGCTCGTGCTGCGGGGGCAGGGGCGGCAGGCCGCCGGTCTCCCCGGGCGGAGGATGCTCCTGAGTGGGCACATCGATCCGCCCGCGGGCCCGTCCGGGCGGCTCGGCGCCGGGCGGCGGGGGCGGCGGGGGCTCGGGGACCGAGCTCTCCGGCTCCGGCTCTGATTCCGGCGAAAGGTCGGGCTCCTCCTCCAGGTCCGCCTCGGGAGCGGCCCGCTCCGCGGCGGGGGGCGGGGGCGCACTGGGGTCGTAAGGCAGTTCGGAGGGGCCGGCGGCCGGTTCTCCACCCTCGTCCTCGGGGAACGGCTCCTCCTCGGCGATCAGGTCCTCCAGCGACTCCGAGGGAGAGGACGGCCCGGGCGCGGGCTCCGGGAGCTGCGGTTCCGAGGCGGTTTCAGGCTCGGAGGAGGGCTGATAACCCTCGAGCGGATCGTCGAGTGTCTCCTGCCCGGGAATCTCATCCTGGCCCGGAATCTCGACCTGACCCGGAATCGGCTCGACTCCCTCCGGCGGGCTGAGTGGCTCAGAGAGCGGCTCCTCGAAGGGCGCCTCCTCGAACGACGGCTCGGACGGCGGCTCCTCGAAGGAGGGCTCGGACGGGCGGAGCGCCTCGGGCTCGACCAGGCGGGTGGGGTCCTCGCCACCTACGTCGGGTTCGGCGACAGCCGCACCGGATGGGGGTGGGCCGGCCTCTCCGGAGGAAGCGACCTCGTTGAAGAGCTCGTTCGAGGCGAACGGATCAGGGCGATCGGTGGAACCGAACGCCTCGTCCTCGATCTCGCGCAGGTCGGCGTCGTGCGCGCCGTGCTTGCGCTTCAGATCGAGGTGTTCGCGAATCGCGTCGTCGAGTATTCCCATGATGCGCGGTTAGGCCGCCCTCGAGGGGTCAAAGCTTAGGCGGTGCAGGGCTTATGTGATAGCTGGATCGCCCCCTGGACCCTGCACTGGACCGACCAATTTACGGCCGTTTGTCATGCGCGTGCGGTTCGGGGACGAATCGGCGACTGGCTGACCTCGGTGATCTCTCGTCCAAGCGGTCTCCCGGCCGGGTCGCCGGCGCAGCCCGAATCTGGTTCTTCCCCGCTCGCTTCGCGCGCAACAGGGCCCGATCGGCAGCATCGACGAGGGAATCGAGAGTGTCGGCCGAGTCCGGGATGGTCGCCACGCCAAGGCTGATCGTCACCGCCATCGACCCACCCTCGCGCAACTGCACCGTGGTGGCCCGCATCCTGTCGGCGAGCCGCTCGCCGAGGATGAGCGCGCCCTCGCGGTCCGTCTCGACCAGGACCACGGCGAGCTCGTCGCCTCCGTAGCGGGCGGGCACGTCGATCGACCGGGTGCCCTCCCGGACGACCTCCGCCACCGTCTCGAGCACGACATCCCCCTGCATGTGTCCCTGGCTGTCGTTGATCCGCTTGAAGTCGTCGACGTCGATGATCAGCAGCGAGATCGGATGGCGGAAGCGGTGGGCCCGGGCCACCTCACGCTCGAGCGTCTCGACCAGGTGGCGCCGGTTCGCCAGACCGGTCAGGGGATCTGTCGCCGCCTGCTCGGCCACCCGCTGGTGCAGCCGGGTGAGGGTGCGGGCCAGGGTCCAGGCGAGGCCCACCGCGAGCATCAGGAAGAGCACCAGGATCGCGAAGGCGGGCGGCCCGATGCCGAAAAAGCCTCCGGACTTCGGTGGGCCGAGCAAGACGAGCGTCAATCCGTCAGCGGCGTCGAGGGTGGTCGCGTGCGCCCTGTAGCTATCGCCGCCCGCGGTCAGATCAGCGGTCTGATCCGGCTGCAGCGTCTTCGAGGGGGCCGGGACGGTGGAGGCGAGCGTCGCGCCGGCCCTCCTCAGCACCACCTGCTGCCCCGTCAGGTGGTGGACCGTCGCCGCGTACTGCTGCGCCGTCGTCGTGGACACGTGAAGGCCGCCGACCGGGCGCGCCTGCTCGGTCAGGCCGACCCTCGCGAACGCCACGGCATCCGCCGATCCACTCGCCGCCATCGGGCGCCCCGCGTTGTCGACGATCTCGACCCGAATCACACCCGGATCGGTGGCCGCCCGGACGGTGAAGGCGCGCAGGGCAGCGGCGTCACCGGACCTGAGCGCCGCCGCGAGGTCCGGACTGCCCGCCAGGCGGCGTGCCTGCGCGGTCGCGGCATTGGTTTGCTCGTCGAAGATCGAAACCGCCGTCTGCAGGCCGGCGGCCAGACGCGCGTCCGCCTTGCCGCGCTGCGAATCCTGGCCGACGAACAGCAGGATGCCGATCAGCGCCGCGGTCGGCACGATCGCGATCAACAGGAAGAAAAGCGCCAGGCGGCGTCCGAAACTCACCCTGCGACAGCGTATCCTTGCCCCCGACTCGTAGGGGACGCAGCCTGCGAGCCGACATAGGTCCCCACACTCGCGGGGCTATAGCTCAGTTGGGAGAGCGCCTGGATCGCACCCAGGAGGTCGCCGGTTCGAGTCCGGCTAGCTCCATGATTTGACCGCTTCCGAGCAGATCGACGATCGAATCGCCGAACTCGGCGATTGGCGCGCTGAGGCCCTGGCCAGGGTGCGCGGGCTCATCCACGACGCGGACCCTGAGGTCGTGGAGGAGTTCAAGTGGGCGAAGCAGACGAGCCCCGGCACTCCCGTCTGGGAGCACGACGGGATCATCTGCACCGGCGAGTCCTACAAGGACAAGGTGAAACTGACCTTCGCCAAGGGGGCGTCATTGAAGGACCCGGCCAAGCTCTTCAACTCGAGCCTCGACGGGAACACCAGGCGCGCGATCGACATCCACGAGGGTGAAGAGCTCGACGCGGACGCCTTCAAGGCGATCGTCCGCGCCGCCGTCTCCCTGAATACGGCGTAGTAGCGGGCGTGCCCGCAATCGAGATCGAGACGCCGTCCGGATTGGCCGGGGTCCACATGCATCCGGTCAAGGACGCTCGCGCCGGTCTGGTGCTGGGCCACGGCGCCGGCGGCGGCGTGGATGCCCCGGACCTGGTTGCCGCACGGGACGCTGCGCTCGGAGAGGGCTTCACGGTCGCCCTGGTGGAGCAGCCCTACCGCGTCGCGGGCCGCCGGGCTCCGGCACCCGCCAAGCGCCTCGACGAAGCTTGGATCGGCGTCGTGGGGCACCTGCGAGAGAACGATCTGAGCGGGCTTCCGCCTGGTGGTCGGCGGACGGTCCCTCGGGGCACGGGTGGCGTGCCGGACGGCCGAGCAGACCGGTGCCTCGGCCGTGCTCTGCCTCGCCTTCCCACTGTTGCCGCCCCGCCGCAACAAGCCGCCGCAGAGCCGGCTGCCCGAGCTCGAGGCGGTGAAGTTCCCCGTCCTCATCATTCAGGGTGAGAGCGACCGCTTCGGTATGCCGCCGGCCGCGAAGAAGCGGGAGGTGGTGAAGGTCCGGGGGGACCACGGCCTGAAGTCGGACCCGGGGGCGATCACCGACGCGGTCGCCCGGTGGCTCTCCGGCCTCTCGCTCTAGGCGTACAGCTCCTCCAGGCGCTCGGCCTCCTCGCGAAGCTCACGCTTCGCCGAGGCGTCGAGGCGTGAGAACGGCTTGGTCGCCACCTTCCCCTTCTCGAACTTCCAGGTCCCAGCCACTCGGCCATCGACCAGGAATGTCGGCACCGACTGCGGCGTCCTCGTGTTGAAGACCTTGGATCGGTGTTCCTCGGGCAGTACTCCCGTGCGGCGGGCGTGGGTGAGGAGCATCGCGTCCCAGTTCCCGAGGAATCGCACCGGCGCGGGGGTCTCCGGTTCCGGGAGCGGAGCTCGCGGCAGGTCCACCAGCTCCTCCCCGTCCTCTGCCTGGAAGAAGCGCAGCTTCATCCCATCGAGCACCGGCTCGACGCGCTTCGGATGCAGGCCCGCCCAGTTGGCGATGTCGGCGAATGGAGCGGGGCCGAACCCGGTCAGGTGGCGCCGTACCAGAAGCTCGATTCCCTCCCATTCGTCCAGGCTCTTCGGCGGCGCGCCGAGCCACGGATCCGCCGCCGCGTAGAGGTCCGCCCGCCGCCGCTCCCAGGTCCCGGATGGGGGCACCCTGAGCAGGTCGATCCACATGTTCACCCCGTTCGTGACGACGCTGTCGGATCCGAGCAGCTCATGAATCTCCTTGCGACCCAGCGTCCCGTCACCGAGCTGCTTCCGCAGCTTGCGCGCCGCGGCGGAAAGCTGTGAGGCGCTGTAGTCCTTCCGATAGGAGGCCGCCAGCCAGGCCTCGCGTCGGGCTCGCCGGACACCGAGCGCGATCGGCCAGTAGTCGGCGGCCGAGACGAGGTGGATCGTCGCCCTCATCAGGGTGCCCTGCGCCACAGTGCGCCGCTCCAGCGCGCGGTCGAGCTGCGGACGCTCGAACCCCTCGATCCGTGAGTGGAGACCGATGTACATCGACGGCGCATACTGGGCCTGCATGGTCCCCATCCGCTCGAGCACCTTGGGAATCGAGCCCTTCGCGCGCTCGAGCAGGAGCTGGCGCGCCAGCAGGGCGCGGTTCAGCTCCGCCTCGCTCAGGATCCGCTCCCGCGCGCTCACGCCGCCAGGCTATTGGGACCGCACGGCGTAGCCGGCGTCCCGGCACTTCGCCAGATAGCTCTGTTCGTCGCCGGCGGCGGGGCTCAGGCAGAAATGCCGCGCCGTCTCCCCGCAGAGCTGAGTCGTCCCGCCTCCCATCGTGCTGCCGACCTCGATCCGGAGGCAGCCTGCCGGTGTGGACGGGGAGTTCGAGCCGTTTGCCACAAGAACGATGACGGCGGCGATCACGGCGCCCCCGAGGAGGACAGCCGCCGCACGCACGATGGTGCGCTCCCGCGCGGTCGTCTGCCGCAGGGGCGTATTGACGCGTGCCCAGTGGCCCTGGAGCGGCATGAAAGCCAGTCTAGGTGCGGAATCCGGAAGCGGCCTTCGACCGATTGTCGAGATTGCGGAGAGGGATTTCAGACTTTTGGAGGTAGGAGCCGGGTCCCCCTTGAGGCACGCTGCACCTGCTCGATATCCAAAGAAAGGAGAAGGCAGAACTCATGCCTACGTGGGTGCCTTATCCCGATTTTGTGAACCCTGGCGACAATGCCTGGCAGCTCACCGCCGCGACTCTGGTCGGGCTCATGAGCGTGCCCGGCCTGGCCGTGCTGTACGGCGGCGTGATGCAGAAGCGCTGGTCGGTGAACTCGATGATGATGTCCTTCGTCGCGTTCGCCCTGGTGCTGGTCGTCTGGGTCCTCTACGGGTTCAAGATGGCGTTTGGCGCTCCGATGCACATCTTCGGCGCCGATACCGGCTTCTTCAGCACGATGTGGGGAACGCCGCATTCGGTTCTGTCAACTGCCTCGGAACAATCGCAGGCGCTAATTCCGCGAATCACGACGGGGCCGGCGTTCAATTTCAGTCAACCGACGCTGGTCTACTTCCAGTTCGTATTCGCGGCGATCACACCGATCCTGATGCTCGGATCGGTGCTCGGGAGGATCAACTTCCGGGCCTGGATCCCGTTCGTGATCCTCTGGTCAAGCACCGTTTACACGATCAACGCCTTCCTGATCTGGGGTGGCGGCTTCTGGGCGACGCACGGTGCGCTCGACTTCTCGGGTGGTTACGTGATCCACCTGGCTGCGGGCGTCTCGGGCTTCGTCGCTGCGGCGGTGATCGGACCACGTCTCCAGCGTGACCGCGAGATCGACGCTCCGAACAACCTGTTGATGGTTGCGACGGGCGCCGGGCTCCTGTGGCTCGGCTGGAACGGATTCAACGGCGGCGACCCGTACTACGCGGGCGCCAATGCGTCGCTGGCGGTTCTCAACACGAACCTGGCAGCGGCTGTCGCGTTTCTCTCATGGATCGCTCTCGACTACGCGACGGGACACAAGCCCAGCCTGATCTCGAGCGTCAACGGCATGATCGTGGGTCTCGTGGTGATCACTCCCTGCGCCGGTTTCGTCAACGGCTGGGGAGCGCTCTGCATCGGGTTGATCGGGGGCACTCTGTGTTACTTCGCCCTCAACTACCTGAGCCGGATGCGGCCGTTCCGCAACGTGGACGACACCCTGGGCGTGATCTACACCCACGGGTTCGCCGGCCTCTTCGGTGGCCTGCTGCTCGGGTTCTTCGCGGACCCGAACATCATCGTCTACGCCGCGACCGGTGGTGGAGCCACGGATTTGCCGGGCTTCTCCAGCGTGTTCAACGGAGGCAGTTGGGAGCTCCTCAAGGACGAGGCGGAGACCGCCCTCTGGGTGATCCTCTTCTCGGGAATCGGCACGTTCATCCTGCTGAAGATCGTGGGTCTGTTCGTGTCACTCCGCATGACGGAGGAGGACATGGAGGAAGGCGACATCGCGGTGCACGGGCACGAGGTCTACCCCTCGGACGTGCCGTCGCTGGCCTATCCATCCGGAGCGCAGAGCAGCTAGCGCTCTCCGAATGAAGAAGTTCGCGTCATCCGCCGCCCCCGCCGCAAGGTGGGGGCGGCGGTCTATGCGAGGGTGCCCCGCAGGCGAAGCCGAGGAGCAACCCGTTTCATGCCTGGTAGCGGCGAGCCTCGTTTTGCAGGATGTCCAGCATCGCCGCCGCGGCCGGCGGCGAAACCCCCGAGCCTCGCGTCGCCGCGACCACGTGGCGCACCGGGGCGGTGGGATGGAGCTCCGTCACGGCGATGTCGTAGCTGACCGCCTGCGAGAGAGCCAGCTCCGGGATCAGGGCGACGCCCACACCGGCGGCGACCAGGCCCTGCACCGTCAGATAGTCATCCGACTCGAACGTGACGCGCGGCTCGAAGCCGGCGCCGCGGCAGATCCGCACCACATGACGGGCGCAGGCGCTCGCCTCTGAGGTCTGCACCCAGGCGTCATCCGAGAGGTCCGTCAGGGTGATCCGCTCCCTGTCCGCGATGGGGTGGCTCCTGGGCAGGGCGAGCTTCATCGGATCCTCGAACAGAGGCGTCGAGCGCAGTCCCGGGCCGAGCTCGCCGGTTCCCTCGAACTCGAAGATCAAGGCCAGGTCGAACTCGCCGTCGCGCAGCCTCGGGGTGAGCTCCTCGGGCTCTCCCTCGATCAGGCTGAGCGTCACGTCCGGGTGGGCGCTTCGAAACGACGCGATCGCGAGGGGCATCAGGGTGGCGCCGGCGGTCGGGAACGAGGCCATCCGAAGCTCCCCGCCTCTGATGCCGGCGATCGCGCCGAGCTCGGCCTCGGCGGCGTCGAGCTGCGTCAGGATCCGCGCCCCGTGCTCGTTGAGCCGCTCGCCCGCGGTGGTCGGGCGCACCCCGCGACGGTCCCGCTCGACCAGAGGAACCCCCGCCTCCGCCTCCAGGGTCGCGATCGCCTGGGAGACGGCGGACTGGGTGTAGTTGAGGGCGCTCGCGGCCTCCGAGAAGGACCCCTGTGCCAGCACCTCGCGAAGCACCTTGAGCCTCTGAACGTTCAACATTAGTAACGCTAATTCTAGAGATCATCAACAGTACTTGCACTAATGGCAGGACCCGGGCAACATGCCAGCGAACTTCGAATCGCACCCCAACTTCGGACCAGGAGAGACTCAAATGCCCAAGATCATCGTTTCCTACGACGGCACCGACAACGACCGTGACGCGCTCGCCCTCGGGGGGCAGCTCGCCGAGTTCGGCGGCGACGTCTCGCTCGCGTACGTCCGGCACACCCAGCAGCCCGACCAGGCCCGTGAGGCCCTGGAGGAGAAGGAGGCCCAGGAGCTGCTCGCCGCCGGTGCCCGGGCGCTCGGCGACGAGAAGATCTCCCAGCACGTGGTCGTCCACGCGTCGACCGGCGCCGGCCTCTGGGAGCTGGCAGAGAGCGAGAAGGCCGAGCTGATCGTCTTCGGCTCCGACTACCGGACCGCCGCGGGTGCGGTCATGCCCGGCACCTCCGCGCAGCGCATGCTGACCGGCGGCCCCGCAGCCGTCGCGATCGCCCCCGCCGGCTACCGGAACAGCGATCACGAGATCAAGAGCGTCGGCGTGCTGGTCGAGGACGACGGGGATCGGAGCGCGATTGAGACCGCGAAGAGCCTCGCCGACGCCCTCGGCGTCGACGTGGTGGAGCGCCACATGCAGGCTGACCTGATCGTCGTCGGATCCTCGCCGGCGTCGCCCAAGGGCCACGTGAACCTGAGCGCCCGGGCCGGCTACGCGATCGAGATCTCCAACACCCCCGTGATCGCGGTCGCCCGAGGCACCGAGGTCAAGTTCTCGAAGCCGGGGATCGTCAAGCGGGTCGCCGCGAAGGTCTGAACAACCTGCCGCCAGGCAGATATCGAGCAGGACGGGGCGCCCTTCGGGGCGCTCCGTCTATTTGGTCAGCCGGTCCCCGAGCGCCCGGACCGACGACTCCTCGCCCGCCTCCAGGCGCATGACCTCGATCCCGGCGAGCTGGGCCGGGATCGCCGCGTCGCCGAGCTGGACCACCAGCGCCCTCCCGCCCAGCGCGCCGCGTGCCAGGCCGGCATCGAACAACCAGGAAGGGGAGGGCGGGGTCCCACCGAGCGCGACAACGGCCGCGTGGCCGGGCCCTCCGGAGGGCGCCGACGCACCGAGGATGAGGGAGCGAAGCTCGTCCCAGGGGGCCAGCTCGAGCTCGAGACGGGTGAGCATCCCCGCCACCTCGGCCCGCGTCGCGTCCTCCTCCGCCAGGATCGCCACGACCGGCTTGGCGGGGGTGGAGGCGGACTCGACCAGCCTCCTGGTGACGTTCTCGGATGCCTTCTCCGCATTCGACCATCCCCGCCCGATCGAGAGGTCGACGTCGGCGAGCTCGGGGCCCTCAAGGACGACCAGCTTGGAGTCCTTCGGCTCGAAATCCTTCTCCCCGAGATGGACCCTGCGGCCCTGCACCCAGGGCTCGAGCACGGTCGCCCGCAGCTTCGCCTCGTCCAGGTTGAAGGCGCGTGCTCGCTGGCGAAAGCCGCTCGTGATCTCCACGTGAAAGGGCATTGCCTCGATGCTATGGCCCGCTCAATACCCTTGCTGTATGCGAATCGACGAAATGCTCTCCTCGAATCGTCCGGTGTTCTCGGTCGAGTTCTTCCCGCCCAAGACGGATGAGGGCCGCCAGACGCTGTTCGAGACCGTGGAGGTGCTGCGCAGGATCGACCCGCACTTCTTCTCCGTGACCTACGGGGCCGGCGGCGCCACTCGCGAGGGGACCCTCGACACGACCAGGGCGATTCGCGACACCTACGACTCGGAGGCGATGGCCCACCTGAGCTGCGTCGGCGAGAGCGTCGAGAGCCTGCGCGAGATCATCGAGCGGATCGCGGACGCCGGCATCGAGAACATCCTTGCCCTGCGCGGCGATCCGCCGCGCGGCGAGAAGGATTTCGAACAGCCCGATGGCGGACTCAGCAGCGCCTCTGAGCTGGCTGCGCTGATCCACGAGACCCATCCCGAGATCGCGATCGGAGGCGCCTGCTTCCCCGAGGTCCATCCCGAGGCGGTGAGCCTCGAGGCTGACCTCGCCTATCTGAAGACCAAGGTCGACAACGGCGTCAGCTTCCTGATCACCCAGCTGTTCTTCGACAACCAGCTCTACTTCGACTTCGTCCCGGCGGCGCGGGCGGCGGGCATCGACGTCCCCATCATCCCGGGCGTCATGCCGATGACGGGCTTCAGGCAGATCGCACGCATCTCGGAGCTCTGCCAGGCCTCGATTCCGGCCCCGCTCGCCACGGCGATGGAGTCCCTCGACGGCGACGAGCGCGCGGAATTCGAGCTGGGTGTCGCCTACGCGACCCAGCAATGCGCCGATCTGCTGCGACGGGGCGCGCCCGGCATCCACCTCTACGCGCTCAACCGCTGGCCGGCCGCCCGGGCGATTCTGGGGGCCCTGCACGCCTCGAAGCCCTGGGAGGACCGGGAGCCCGCCGCGGCCGCCGGCGCCGCCTGAGCCTCGCCCTAGACTCCCGCCGCATGCCCGAGTTCGAATACACCGGCCACACCATCTCCTACGACGAGTACGGCGAGGGAGACCGGCCACTGATCCTGATTCACGGCCTACTCCTGAGCAGGCGGATGTTCGAGCGCCTGGGCCCGGAGATGGCCGCGCGCGGCAACCGCGTGATCGCGGTCGACCTGCTCGGCCACGGCCGCTCCGACCGGCCCGCGCAGATGTCGAACTACTCGATGACCTTCTTCGCACGTCAGGTGGAGGCCCTGATGGATCACCTCGGCATCCAGCAGGCGGTGGTCGGCGGGACTTCGCTCGGCGCGAACGCAACCCTGGAGCTGAATCACATGGCCCCCGAGCGCGTCAAGGCGATGATGATCGAGATGCCCGTGCTCGACAACGCCCTGCTCGCCGCGGCGGTCATCTTCACGCCGATCATGATCGGGCTTCGACTCGGGGAGCCTCTGCTGAGGCGGCTGGCCACGGTCGCCCGGCGGCTCCCTCGGACCAACCCGCTGCTCGACATGGGCCTCGACGTCTGGCGTCAGGATCCGGCGCCCTCCTCGGCCGTGCTCGAGGGCCTCTTCCTCGGCTCCTCCGCGCCCCATCACCAGTTCCGGGTCGAGATGAAGCAGCCGACACTTGTGATCGGCCACCGCGCCGATCCTCTCCATCCGTTCTCGGACTCCGGAATGCTCGCCGAGGAGCTTCCGAACTCGCGGCTGATCGAGGCCAACTCGATTCTCGAATGGAGGATCTCCCCGGATCGGCTCGATGCTGAGCTGGGAAATTTCCTCGACGACGTCTGGGGCCAGGACGATGCGGCGGCAACCGAGACCCCCGCCGGTGCCCCGGATGACGCGCTAAGCGAGGCTTGAGCCGCCTCCGCTAGCCTCTCCGCCCTCCGATGGCCAGCCGCAAGGAAGAGAAGGAGCGACTCCGCGCGCAGCGCCTCGCCGCCGAGCGCGCGGCGAGGTCAGGCGGACGCACCCGCCTGATCGCCGGCTATGTGGTCGCCGGAATCCTCACCGTGGCCGTGGTCGCCGGCCTGGTCGTCGTGATCACGAGCGGCGGTGGCGGCGGTGGCGGCACGGACGCATGCTCGGAGGCCCACATCAAGAATTCCGGCGGAAGCACCAAGGGCCTCGAACCGGACTGCCGGACCGGAACCCCCCCGCCGGCGATTCAGGTCGCCGACCTGCAGCTCTCGGCGCAGAAGGCGGGCTGCGAGGTGAAGCTCAACCTGGCCGACGAGGGCAACACCCACGTGCCGAACTCGACACCGGTCAAGTACGGCACCGTTCCGCCCACCTCGGGCAACCACAATCCCGTGCCGATCGACGATGGGGCCTACAAGACCACGGTGAGCGGCAACCCGGAGACGCCGGGAATGAACATCCGCGACATGGTGCACGCGATGGAGCACGGGCGAATCGAGATCCACTACAAGCCGAGCCTGCCCGAGAACGAGCAGCTCGCGCTGAAGGGAGTCTTCGACGCGGACCCCGACGGAATGCTCCTCTTCCCCGACGCGGCGATGCCCTACGACGTCGCCGTCACCGCCTGGACCAACGAGGTCGTCTGCCCGCACTACAACGAGGCGGTCCTCGACGTGATCAGGAACTTCCGCGACACCTACCGCGGCAACGGGCCTGAACAGGCCATCCCGATCGTCCTGCCATAAATCCCGCATCCCGCGAGGCTCGACCGGGTTAGGTGTGGGGCATGTGCAGGAAGGTTCTGCTTGGCGCAGTGCTTGTGCTAGTCGCGGCGCTCATCTGGGTGGCGGCGCCGGCTCTCTCGCTGCGCCCGTACATCACGGGCGCCGTTGACTTCGAAAGCGCGATTCCGGTCGCCAAGCGGATGGCGCCGCACTCGGTGGCGGCCGCGCGCTCCGCACATCCGCGCGAGCGGGCGCCCCGCTGGATCTCGGCCCCGGTCGAGGCGCCGCATCGCTTCGACCTCGTCGGGGTGGCGCGAGAGATGCGGACGGTCCAGATCCGGGTTCGCGACGATGGCGGCCACTGGAGCGACTGGGTCGACCAGGATGACGGCACGCCCATCTACGCCGGCGGCGCCGACGCCGCACAGGTCCGCGCACCTTTCCGGCCTCATGGGCAACTTCACTTCGTCAACGTCTCGGGAACCTCGGGTGGCCCGATCGACCGGCTGGTCAATTCAGCGCGTCATGTGATCAACGCCGCCGTCATCTCCGTAGCCTCGACGCCGGTCGCGCAGGCACTGAAGCTCTCGCCGAAGCCTCCGATCGTGAGCCGCGCCGCATGGGGCGCCGACCTCGCCAGCGGCGGCTGTCAGCCGCGTGGCCCGGCCGAGTACGGCTCGGTGAACGCCGCGGTCATCCACCACACGGTGAACGCAAATGACTACACGCCCGAGGAGGCTCCCTCGATCGTGCTCGGCATCTGCCGCTTCCACGTCTTCGCCAACGGCTGGAACGACATCGGCTACAACGCGCTGGTCGACCGCTTCGGCACCCTGTACGAGGGCCGCGCCGGGGGCCTGAAGCGTCCCGTCGTCGGAGCGCAGGCGCAGGGCTTCAACGCACAGACCACCTCGATCGCGTCGATCGGCGACCACACCACCGAGGCGCCGACGCCGCAGGCGCAGCGCTCGATCATCCAGTTCCTCGCCTGGAAGATGGGCGTGAACCACGCCACGCCGGCGACCGGGACGGTGCAGCTGACCTCCGCGGGCGGCCCCGAGAGCCGCTACCCGGCCGGGAGGGTCGTCACCGTGCCGCGAGTCCTCGGCCACACCACCCTCGGGCTCACCGCCTGCCCAGGCGGGGCGATGATTCCCCTGGTGCCGCAGATCCAGGCGGCTGTGCAGAAGCGGATCAAGCGCTTCGCAAAGGGACGGAAGAAGAAGCGGCACCACAACAGCGGCGGCACCCGCGCCTAGCCGCGATACGCGGGGAAGAAGCCCTCGGACGCCTGCTCCGCCCTCGCCACGAGCTCCTCGTAGGCGACGAGGTCAGCGACCAACTCGTGCGTTCGGAATGGCTCCTCTCGGGTGCCGAAGCCTCGCTTGAAATCCTCGAGCGAGTCCCCGGGAGTGAGCCCTCCCCCGAGATTGACCGGGACGCCCAGCTCGATGCCCAGCTTGATCATCCCCGCGAACAGATTCTTCATCGGGGAATCGCCGAGCGCATCGTCCGCAGTGCCCCCGAGGTAGTAGTGCAGGTAGCGGTCGCTGAGAACGGCGAGCGCGCCGGCGAGGCGGCGTCCCTCTCGCTCGGCGAGCAGGAGCCAGCAGCCGCTGCTCTTCAGCAGGGTCTCGAAGTAGGAGAGCGGGTAGAGGTAGCGCTCGGCGGCCCCTGTCCGGGCCATCGTCTCGTCGTACGCATACTTGAACGCCATCAGGGCCGCAGCATCCTCGGGGCCCGTCGCGAAGCGAACCTCCCAACCGCGCCTCTCGTTGCGCCTGATCTGCTCACGAAGTCTTTTCCGAATCCCGCCGTCACCCGCCGCGATCTGGACGAGGTTGCGGACGGTCCCACCGGCGAAGGTGCGGCTCTCGCCGATGCGGTCGCGAACGAACACGGAGACCAGGCCAGTTTCGGACCAGTCGATCTGCTGCGGGTCGAGAGGGTCGGACCCGGGGTCCAGCGGATCAAGAAGATGGGCGCCGGGATATCCGTACGGTGAGATCGCGTCGATACGGCCGACGCCCTCAATGTCTCGAACGATGACCGGGAGGCGCATCACGTCTCCGATCGCCAGCGTGTGCGTGACCCCCTCGGCCGCGAAGAACTCCGCCGATCGGAAGAACTCCGTGTCGGAGGCCTCGAGGCCGAGATCCTCGATCAGGCGGGCCGTGTGGCTCACTCTTCGGGCGGCTCGGGCAGGTCCTCGCGAAAGCCGCCCCAGAGCTCCACGTCGATCAACTCCTCACCATGCCGGACCTGGTTGCGCAGGACCCCCTCCTGCTTCCAGCCGTTGTAGATGACGGCCTTCTTGGCGGCCTCGTTGGACGCCGGGATCCGGCCGTAGACCTTGTGGGCGCCGAATTCCTCGAAGGCCTTCAGGTTGGTCAGCCGCTCGGCCTCCCGGCCGACTCCGCGGCCGCGGACCCGATCGTCCCCCATGATCGCCCCCAGCTCCGGCGCGGTCTGGCGGTTGAGGCCATAGAGCGCCGTGAAGCCGACGGCGTCGTCGATTCCCTCGACCTCCACGGCCCACTTGCGGTCCTCGGCCTTCGGATCTGTCGCCTGGTCGATCGCGCCCTGCACCCAGCGCCGGGCGTCTTCCTCGGTGAACTCTCCATCCCGGTGCTCGAGGAGGTTCGCCGTCGCCGCGGGCGAGTTGAACCAGCGCTGAACCGCCGCCGCATCCTCGGGGCGGAAGTCCCTCAGCGAGATCCCGCGGGCCATCAGCGCTCCCCGGCCTGCTCGCGCTCGGCGGCCTTTCGCAACGGAGAGTCGGGCGCCGCGCCGGCGTACTGGTCCACCGCCACGTTCCCGGCGCCTCCGAGCAGGGCGGCCGGGGTCCGGGCGAGGATCTTCAGGTCGAGGCGCAGCGAGCGATGCTCGACGTACCAGACGTCCAGCTCGATCCGCTCCTCCCAGGGAATCCCGGCGCGCCCGTGGATCTGGGCCCACCCGGTGACGCCGGGACGCAGGTCCAGCCGGCGCAGCTGGCGGGGCGTGTAGAGCTCGACCTGGGCGGGCAGCGTCGCCCGCGGGCCGACGATCCGCATGTCGCCGCGCAGCACGTTGAAGAGGTTCGGGAGCTCATCGAGCGAGAACCGGCGCAGCAGCCTGCCGATCGCCGTCACGCGCGGGTCCTCGGCGGTGACCGCGGTGCCGACACCGATCGGATCGGCTCCCTGGCGCATGGTGCGCAGCTTGAACATCTCGAAGATCACGCCGTCACGGCCGACGCGGCGCTGCCGGTAGATCACCGGCCCGCGCGAGGTCAGCTTGATCGCGATCGCAATCGCGAGCAGGACCGGAGAGACCAGGATCAGCGAAACCACTGCGATCGCCAGGTCCGCCCAGCTGGGAAGCCCCTGTTTGGGGCGGGTCGCCGGCGGCGGCACATCCAGGCGCTGCTGCGCCGCGTCCGGCACGGGCCCATTCGGACCGCTCATCGGGTGCCCTCCACCTTCTCCCAGCCGATCGGCACGGAGCCGGCACGGAGGCGATCCCAGAGTCCGACTGCGATCGAGGCGGTCACGGTGACGTAGTAGTAGGCGATCCGGAAGGGCAGCGCGGGTATGAAGCGCCCGAGCAGCGCCCCCAGCAGAAGTGCGACCTGCAGGGCCATCGTGACCACGTAGAGCGGGCCATGTCCGAGCAGCGCGATGTTCACTCCGAAGGCGACTACGTGGAGCCAGGGCGTCAGGTAACGCAGCAGGCGGTGCGAGTAGATCTCGAGCGCATAGCCGGGGCCGTAGCCGCGCGGGTCGAGCATTCCCCACCGCAGCATCACGTCCCAGAGCCCCCACATCATGCGGCGCTTACGGCGGAACTCGCCCTCGACGGTCGGGGCCATTTTCTCCTCGGCCACCGCGTCCGGCTCGTACACCGCCCGCCAGCCGCGCTTGGTGAGCTCGAACGGGAACCCGATGTCCTGCCCGCGACTCGGGTCCAGCTCGATGTAGGCCTCGCGGCGGACGGCGTAGATCGCGCCGTTCCCCGCGGTGATGCCGGAGAGGCGTGTCTCCATCGAGCGAACGACCATCTCATAGCGCCAGTAGATCCCCTCCTGGTTGCCGCCCTCCCCGCCCGAGAAGCGGACCTGGCCGCAGGCGTAGCCGACGCGCTCGTCGGCGAAGCGGGCGACGAGCCGACGCAGGGCATCGGGGTGCCAGTAGCTGTTCGCGTCAGAGAAGGCGAGAATCGCGCCGCTCGCGTCGTGGACAGCCCTATTCAGAGCGGCGACCTTGCCGCCGCGGGGCAACTCGAGCACCCGGTCGGCTCCCGCGACCCGGGCCAGCTCCGCCGTCCGGTCGGAGGAGCCATCCGAGGCCACCACGATCTCGAGCCGGCCGTCCGGGTAGTCGAGCTCGCGGGCATTTGCGATCTTGCCCTCGATCACCTCCTCCTCGTCGTAGGCGGGGATGACCAGCGTGACCGCCGGCAGCTCGCCGTCGAGCTCCGAGGAGGGCCTGTCCTCCCCGAAGAGCCGGGCGAGAGCCCAGAGCAGCAGGGGATAGCCCAGGTGGGCATAGACGATCAGGCCGATCGCGGCCCAGAAGACGATCTCGAGCGCCATGGGCAGGGATTATCGGCGCTCACCCGAGCAGGGCGCGGTACAGCTCGACCGTCGACTCCGCGATGCGCTCCCAGGAGGAGATGTTCGCCGCCTCCCGCTCGGCGCCGGCCGCCAGCGCGGCTGCGGTGTCGCGGTCGGCGATCAACTCCGTGACCGCCTCCGCAAGCGCGCCGGGATCCTCGGGCGGGACCAGGCGCGCCGCACCGCGCTCGCCGATCTCGGTGAATCCACCCACGGCGCTCAACACCATCGGCCGCCCGAAGGCGAGTGCCGTGTAGAGGACGCCGGACTGCTCGATGTTCCGGTAGGGCAGGACCACGAGGTCGGCGCGACGCATGAAGGCCGGAATTTCCTGGTCCGGGATGAACCGATCGATGAAGCGGACTCTGCCCGGGGCCTGATCCGCCAGCCGCCGCAGCTCGTCCATGGGCATCCGAGGCATGCCGACGATCCAGAGCTCTCCGCGATCGACGCGTGAGAACGCCTCGAGCAGCACGTCGGTCCCCTTGTACGGCCGAATCAAGCCGAAGGCGAGGATCACGGGGCCTTCGACCGCCTGGAGCTCGGGCGGAAGCGGCAGCTCGTCCTCCTGCCGGGTCAGATAGTCGAACGCCCCGTGCGGGATGACCCGCAGGTGATCGGCCGGCACGCCGAAATCGGCCTGAAGCCGCGCCGAACCGTGCTCGGAGTGCACGACGACCGCGTCCATCTTCGCGAGGAGCTTGCTCAGCGCACGCCCGACGCGCGAATCGGCCTCCGGGAGGCGCCAGTGCATCGTGTAGATCCGCGGCCGCTTCGGGGGGAGCAGGTGCCGGTCGAGCGCCGGGATGGGCAGCCATTGGTAGTGGACGAGGTCGGCCTGCTCGGCGATGCGCCGGTAGCGCAGCATGTCCGGGACGTGTTCGAAGGCCCGGAGCAGACGGCGGCGCCTGGGCCCGATCCCGGCACGCGAGCCGCGACGGTAGAAGAACTCGTTCAGCTCATATCCCTGCTCCACAGGGACCGGGCCGTACGGGAACCGAGCGGTCACCAGCTCCACCTCCACCCCGGCACGGGCGAGCGCGCCCGAGAGGGCGTGGTCGTACGGCGGCGTGTACGCCGCCGGATCGACGATCTGAACGCGCATGGGCGAGCATTGTCGCCGTGCTGGTCTCCTATTGCGTGGTCAACACCAACGGGCGGGATCTCCTGCTCTCGTGCCTGGACGCGATCGAACGGACGACGCCCTCCGATCTCGAGCACGAGATCCTCGTGCTCGACAACGCCTCCGACGACGGCTCCGCCGAAGCCGTGCGGGCCCTCGGGCGCGACATTCGCCTGATCGCGCTCGATCGCAGGACAGGCAAGGCGGCCAACGACAGTCGCCTACTGCAGGAGGCGACTGGCGAGTTCTGCCTGCTCCTCAACGAGGACTCCGAGCTGCAGCCCGGCGCGGTGGCGGCGCTGCTCGGCGCCCTGCAGTCCGATCGCGAGGCGGCGGTCGCCGGCGCGCAGCTCCTGTCCCCGGACGGCCGGGAGGTTCCCTGCGCCTGGCGGCTTCCCGGGGTCGAAACGGCCGTTGCCGGAGCGTTCTTTCTGCATCGGCGGCTGACCGTCGAGAGCGGTGGAGCTGGCATCCGCCCCGTCGGCTGGGTGCAGTCCAGCGCCATGATGGTCCGGCGGGAAGCGGCGGAGCAGGTCGGCTGGCTCGACCCCGAGTTCTTCGTCTACTCCGATGAGACCGACTTCTGCAAGCGGCTCGGTGACGCCGGGTGGAAGATCCTCTTCGTCCCGTCGGCCCGTGCGATCCACCACGATCAGATGGCCCAGGACGCCGCCGGGGCCGAGCGGCGGATCGTGGAGTACCACCGCAACCGTGACCGCTACCTGCGCAAGCACCACGGCCGGGCGGAGGCGTTCCTGATGCGGCCCCTGCTCGCCTGGCCGCATCTGCTGCGCGCCGTCGCCGCGGTCTTCCTGCCCGGCCACTCCCCGGAGCGCTACTGGCTGCACGCTCGACAGGCGCTCCTCCCTGATCGCGGCGAGGGGATTCGCGAGGCGGCGGAGGCGTACAACCGGCGGCTAGGGTCGGAGTCGTGAGGATCCTCGAGGTCACCCAGATGTGGCCCAGCCCAGAGCAGCCGGACCTGGGCAGCTTCCTGGTGCCGCTCACCCGCGAGCTCGAGGCGCTCGGACACGAGCTCGAGGTTTCCTCGATCAGCCAGCGAGGCGGCTCGCGGTCCAAGTACCTGCGCCTGGCGAGGGAGTCGCGTGCAGCCGCCCGTCGCTTCAAGCCCGACGTCGTGTTCGCCCACTTTCTCTTTCCCTCGGGCGCCGCCGGCGCGCTGGCGGCCCGTGCCGCCGGCGCGCCCCTCGTCGTCATGGCGCACGGCCAGGACGTCGCCAACCTGGGCCGGATCCCCGGGGTCACCACGGCGACGCGGTGGGTGCTGCACCGCTCCTCGGCCGTGATCGCAAACTCACACTGGCTCGCCGGACGGTTGACCGAGCGAATTCCCTCAGCCGAGGCGAAGATCGAGGTCGCCGACTGCGGCGTCGACCTGGAGACGTTCTCCCCCCGCGAGGCGGCGGAGGCGCGCGCCGCGCTCGGCTGGGAGGGCGACGGTCCGGCCTTCCTCTGCGTCGGCTCGCTGATCGAGCGCAAGAACACCGAGCGCCTGGCCGACGCATTCGCTGCGTTCGGCCGCGGCCGTCTCGCCTTCGTCGGCGACGGTCCCGAGCGGAGCAAGCTCGAAGGTCAGGCCGGGGTCACCCTGGTGGGCCGCATCCCGCAGCAGGACGTCCCGCAGTGGGTGGCCGCCTGCGACGTCCTCTGCCAGCCCTCGCTCACAGAGCCATTCGGCCAGGCGACGCTGGAGGCGATGGCGATGGCGCGAAGCGTCGTCGCGACGGAGGTCGGCGGCCCCCCCGAGTTCGTCACTCCCGAAGCAGGCGTGCTGGTCGATCCCGAGGACACCGATGCACTGGCAGCGGCGCTGGCGCGAGCGGCCTCGCTGCCGTCACCGAACCCGGCTGCGCGGGAAGCGGCGAAGCCCCATGACGTGAAGGCGATGGCGGCACGGATGAGCTCCGTCTTGGAGCAGGCCGCGGCCTAGCGGATCGCGTCCTCGTCCCGCTGCTCGGCCTCGAGCGTCTCGCGCGTAAGGCGCGGGCCGTGGCCCCGCATCTCCTCCGGTTCCTCCTCCTTCTCCTCCTCCTCAGGCGGTGGCGCCTCGCGGAGCCTGCTGAGCGCCGCCTTGACGTATGCCGGGCTCATCACACGCCCGGCCGCCTCGCGCTCCTCGTCGTTCAGGAAGCCCGTGACCCAGAGCAGCAGCGGATACGCCAGCCAGAGCGCGGTCCGGCCAGCCAGCCCCCAGAACCCGCTCGTCGGCAGCAACAGCTCGCCGGCGAGCACCAGCACGATGGCGAGCCCGGCCGCCTGGGCGAGGCGCACCCACTCGTACGGGACCTTGAAGAGACGCTGGGTGAAGATGTACATCAGGACGAGGATCACGGCGTAGGAGGCCACCAGCGCGATCCCCGCACCGACGATTCCCATCGACGGCAACAGGATCAGATTGAGCGCGATGTTGACCACGGTCCCCACCGCGGTCGCCGGGAAGTTGAACTCGGTCCGGCCGGTGCGGCCGAGGATGATCACCAGGACGAGGTAGAGCGCGTAGAGCATCACCCCGGTCGAGATCAGCCCGATCGTCTTGTAGGAGTCGAAGAACTCGGGGCCCGCGAGCACGCGGACGATCCAGCGCGACTCCAGCCACATCCCGACGACGAAAAAGGTGGTGACGGACACGAACCAGGTGACGATCACGGCGTAGGCGTGACGCGCCTCGTCGTCGTCCGTGATCGAGTAGGCGAGCGGCGGCCAGGCGAGCTGGAAGCCCTTGACCAGTACGTTCACGGCCTGCGCGAACTTCACGGACAGGCTGTAGAGGCCGGCGTCGCCGAGCCCGAGGATCCGGACGATCAGCAACCGGTCGATGAAGTTGAGGGAGTAGAGCGAGAGCTCGGCCGGCATCGTCGGCAGGCCCCAGCGGAGCATGCGCCGCCACAGCGGGAAGTCGGGGACCAGTGCCAGCCGGCGGCGCTGCGCGACGATCAGGCCGGCGAGGAACACCGCTCCAGTCGCGTATTGCCCCCAGAGGAGGCCGCTGGCACCCTTGCCCTCGCCGACCACCAGCCACACCGTCACCGGGATCGTCACCAGGACGTTCGCGACGGTGAACGTGAAGTAGGCCTTGGCGCGCTCGTCGATGCGGAAGAGCGCGGTCAGGAACTCGAACATCGTGAACACCCAGAGGCCGAAGATCGCGATCCGCATCAGGCCCGGATCCGAGTGATCGAGGAGCAGACGCGACAGGGGCTCGGCCAGCGGCAACGCGATCACCAGCCCGATCGTCGTGGTCCAGAGCAGCGACGCAAACGCGGTCTTCACCACCTGATCCGGGACCTCGTCGGCCTGGTAGTAGAAGCGGAGGAGCGCCTCGATGATCCCGAGGCGGATCACGATGCTGGCCGCGATCACGCCCGTGACCAGCACCTCGGCGGCGCCGTAGTCGGCCGGCGTCAGATAGCGCGTGTAGAGCGGCAGCAGAGCGACCGCGATCAGCTTCGAGATCACGCTGGAGGCCGTGTAAGCGGCCCCAGTGGTCGCCAGGCGGCGGAGATATCCGGTCATCAGTGCAGCGTCAAGGCGACCCCGGACGCGAAGCGGAGGAGCCGCCGGTTGTCCTGGGCCATTCACCGGCGCCGACCTCGGCGGCGAGCACGCCCCCGATCGCGAGGAGCGCCCAGGTGAGCGGATCCGTGAGGTATGCCGCGTAGCCGATCGTGTGGACGAGCAGTGCGGCAAAGGCCGCTGCGATCGCGATTCGCGCCGGAGCCAGCTCGAGCCGATCACCCTGACCCAGCTGCCGGAAGGGGGCGCCCAGGCCCGGGGCCATCCGCCTCATCCCGGCCACCATCGTCCAGCCGGCGGCAACCAGCAGGGCCAGATAGGCGAGCACCCCGACCGCGCCCTGCTCCGCTGCGACGGTGACCGGCTCGCTGTGCGAAAGCGTCGTCTCGCCTGACGGCACGTGCTCCTCGCGGGCGAACTCCTTGGAGAAGGAGGCCGAGCCGTACCCGAAGATCGGCCGGTGGCGGGCGAGCTTCAATCCGCCCGAGACCAGGGTTCCGTGCCCCTCTGTGTTGATGGAGTTCGAATCGTTGGAGGCATGGCGAACCAGAAGCCCCCCTCCGATCAGGGCGACCGCAACGAGAGTCGCGATGGCCGTCCAGCGGAAGCTCCAGCGGAGCGCGATCATCACCACCAGGCCCGCGAAGAGCGCGATGAAGCTCGTCTGCGAGAAGGCGAAGAGCAGGCCGGCGAAGGCGATCGCCACGGCGCCCGCCAGCGCGAGGACGACCACCCGGTTCGCCGCCCAGAGCAGCGCGGTGGTGGCGAGCAGGATCGTCAGCACGAGATAGCGGCCGTAGATGTTCGGGTCCCAGAAGAGCGAGTTGACCCGGAAGTAGAAGTGGAAGTCGTTCGAGGCGTCGAGCTTCTCGTTCCAGAAGATGTGCTCGGTCGCGAACTGCCCGATCCCGATCGCCGCGAAGATCAGGCCCTCGGCGACGATCACCACAAGGGCCAGGCGCAGCAGGCGTCGGTTCCAGTCCGCCTCGGCGAGCAGGGAGAAGAGGATCGCGAACGGGATCAGGAAGAAGCCGACATTGCGGGCCGCGAAGGCCTTGTCCGGCGAATAGATCGTCTGCAGCGCGTAGAGGCAGATCACCGCGACCAGCGCGAACACCAGCGGCTTGGGCAGCCTGCGGAGCGTAGTCCGGCCGCGGAATGTCTCCACGAGAGTCGCCAGGACGCCCGCGCCGATCACGACGTAGAGCGGCACCAGCAGGTTCACCTCCTGCCCCCCGGCCACGTGCAGCCGCACCCGGAAGGGCAGCGCCGCGATCAGGAGCAGGGGCAGCAGGATGGGCCAGCGCAGCATCGCCGCCGCACCGATCGCGAGGACGAAGATCCCGGCGACGATCGCGGCCGCGAACTCCGGCGGGTGGTCGCGCAGGGTCCGGAGCTCATCCCAGCCCTGGCCGGCGATCAGCGCGAAGGCGAGGGCGCCGGCAAGCACCAGGGCCGCCGCTCGCACGCGCGGCTCGGACGCCAGAAACGAGACGGACAGGGCCCCTGCGGCCGCCAGGCAGCCGGCGACCTCCAGCACCTCGGTCACCGCTGCCCTCCGCCGGCGTGGATCGTCACATGCTCACCCGAGACCGCCGTCCGGTTCGCGCGCTCGAGCGTGAGCTGAAGGAAGTACGGGCCCGGCGGGGCGGGCCGCCCCGAGGACGTGCGGGCGTCCCAGTCGAAGCAATGGGCGGCGTCTCCCCCCTTGAGCTCCTCGTCGGCCAGCGTTCGCACCTGCCGGTCGTCGAAGTCGACCACGGCCACCTTGACGTGGTCATCACGCGCCAGCAGGAAGCAGATCCGGTAGTCCTGGCCGGGACGCGTCTTCCAGTAGATCGAGCTGACCACGGGTCCCTCGTCGCGCAGATGCTGGGTGAGCACGATCGCGCCGGCGGTCGCCGCCATCAGCAGCGAGACCACGACGACGGAGATCAGAACGGCCGATCGACTGCGCTCGCTCACAGGGCGACCGGGCTGGGTGGTTGGCTCAGATTCCCGAGCCGGTCGTGTCGGTGACCCCAGTCGTGCTCGACGTCCCAGCCTTGTCGTCTCCCAGGACGACCGCCACGGCGTCTCCCTCGGCCGCCGTGCGCACCTCGTTGTTCATCGGCTGGGTCTTGTCGATGCCCACGATCTGGCCGATGATCGGGGCGCACTCCTGGCCATCGGTCGGGTCGAACATGACGACACTCGTCGAGAAGGGAGTGGTCGTGTTGCCGACCGGGCCGACCTTGTAGTTGTGCTGCTTCAACGGAGCGGCGGACTCAGCCGCGAGGCCCGGGGTCGCGGTGCCGTTGAGGACGGCCACCTTCGTCTGGCTCGGCGGGCACGGTCCGTTGCCCTTCTTCGCCGCGCCCGCGGTGGTGGAATCCGAGGATCCGCCGGTCAGCTGCGTAACGCCGAAGACGATTCCCGCGACGAGCAGGATGGCGCCGACCACGATGACTGCCAGCGAGAGCGGCTCCGAGAGCCACCCGGAGCGCTCCCGGCCGTTGTCGGGGTCGCGGCGGCGGCGCTCGAAGCGCTGGCGGCGCTGGGCTGCCTGCCTGGCGAGTTCGGCCCGTCTGAAAGCCTCGGCTTCGTTGGGAGCCGTTGCGGCCGCGGCCGCGGCTGCCTTCTCGGGCTCCTTCGTGCTGGAGGCGACCGCGGTGGCGGTGCGCTCCGCCGGGCCGATGGTCTCCCCGTCCTCGTCGCCGCCGTCGACCAGGAAGCTCGCCTGGTCGCGCAGGCGCCGAATGTCACGAGCCTGGGTGAAATAGAGCAGCGCGAGCAGGGCCAGCCCCAGGAACGAGGCAAGGCCCGCGACTGCTCCGACTTCCTTCAGGAGACTGCTCATGGCCGCGGCGCGGGATGTTAGGGGGCGAGCGGCCGCCAGGCCGCCCGACTATGAGCGAAGGGCGCAGCCCTGAGCGGTTATGTGGGGCGGCCTGGCGGCCGCGATCTGATGGCGAAGCCGGGTAACCGGAACTCGTCAGGTCGAGAGCCCGTCGACCGGCAACTCCGCCGCCCGCCGGTCGGCGACCAGCGCCACGGTGCGCTCGGCGAGGTCGGCCTCGTCGCCCTCCCTGATCAGCGTCTCGAGCCGGACGAGGGTGCCGTTGACCCACTCGGGGTCGAGCGGCGCGTTGCGGACGGCGCGCACGATCCTCTCCGAAGCCGTGGGCTGCGGGCGCTCATCGGAGTTGAAGAGCTCCTCATGCAGCTTCTCGCCCGGCCTGGCTCCGACGATCTCGACGGCGATGTCCACCTCGGGCTCGTAACCCGCCAGCCGAATCATGTTGTGGGCCAGGTCGACGATCTTCACCGGCTCCCCCATCTCGAGCACGAATACCTCGCCGCTCGCGCCCCCGAGGTCGCCGGAGCGGATCACCAGCTGCACGGCCTCCGGAATGGTCATGAAGTACCGGGTCATCTCCGGATCGGTCACGGTGACCGGCCCGCCGCGCTCGATCTGGCTGCGGAAGATCGGGACCACGCTCCCGGAGGAGGCGAGAACGTTGCCGAAGCGGACGGTGACGAAGCGGGTCTGCGGGTGCTTGCGACCGGCGGCCTCCACGATCCACTCGGCCATCGCCTTGGAGGCGCCCATCACGGTGCGCGGATTGACCGCCTTGTCGGTGGAAACGAGCACGAAGCGCTCGCAGCCCGACGCAACCGCGGTCTCGGCCGTCACCCGGGTCGCCATCGCGTTGTTGCGGATCGCCTCCAGGGGATTCGCCTCCATCAGCGGCACGTGCTTGTAGGCGGCGGCGTGGAAGACGATCTCGGGGTTGAAGCGCTGCATCACCTCGAGCATCCGGTCGCCCTCCTTGCAATCGGCGAGCACTGACTCGATTCGGGTGAAGTGCCGCTCCTCGACCATCTCCCGGTCGATCCGGAAGAGGTTGTCCTCCGCGTGATCGAGGATGACCAGCAGCTTCGGGCGAACCCTGGCGATCTGGCGGACGAGCTCAGAACCGATCGAGCCGCCGGCACCGGTGACCAGGACGACCTTGTCTTGGATGTAGGCGCCGACGCGGTCGAGCTCCATCTTCACGGGCTCGCGGCCGAGGACGTCCTCGACCTGGACCTCGCGCAGCTGCCTGGTGAGCTGAACTCCCCCGCGCAGGAGCTCGAATACCGTCGGCAGGGTGCGGACGGGGACGTCCCTCTCGCGGCAGGCGGTGACCACGCGGCCGCGCAGCTCGCCCGGCGCCGAGGGGATCGCGATGATCACCTCGTCGGGATGGAACTCGTCGAGGACGTCCCCCACCTCCTCGGTGGTCCCGACGACGTTGATGCCATGCAGCCGCATGCCGCGCTTGCGCGGATCGTCATCGAGAAAGCCGATCGCCCGCGCGCCGAGGTTCGGGTTGAGCTGCATCTCGCGAACCACCATCTGGCCGCCCGAGCCGGCGCCGATCACCAGGACGCGCCGGGCGCCGCGCACGTCGCGGCGCGCCATCCGCTCGACAAGCAGCATGCGGGCCAGCAGCCGGGCGCCGCCGATCAGGAAGACCGTGAGCAGGAAGTAGCTGACGACGACCGAGCGCGGGATCTGATCGTGAAAGGGCTTCAGCAGCAGGAAGGCGATCGCGAGGATCGCCGTCGAGATCGCGCACGCCCGGAGCACGGCGATCATGTCCGGCAGGCGGAAGTAGCGCCACCACTTCTCGTAGAGGCCGAAGACGTAGAAGACGATCAGCTGGCCGGCGACGACGAAGCCGATCGTGTGGCCCAGCATGTGGTCGTAGCGGTCCGGGATCCCGCCCGGGGCATCGAGGAACCGCAACCTGAAGGCCAGGTAGTAGGCGGCCGCAATGAGGACTGCGTCTGCGGCGAGTTGGATCAGGCGATGCCTGTAGACGGGGTGCTTGAGCCGCTCCACGCGAGCAGCGAGTCTAGTGGGGGCAGCTCCAATCCGGGGAAAAATCAGGATCCGCGCGAGCGGTTCTGCAACCGCTTACCATGTCGCCGCGCGGGCCAGGCAGCCCAGCCGCGCCCAATTCCATGCCGATCGCCGCACTCCTCGACCCACTCGTCAACCTCTGCACCGACTTCATCGGGAGCGTCGGCTATGCCGGCGTCTTCGTGCTGACCATGCTGGGCAGCGCCTGCATACCAATCCCGAGCGAGGCGACGATGCTGTTCGCCGGCTTCAAGGTGAGCGACGGGGACCTCACCCTGTTCGGCGTGATCGCCGCAGGGGTCGCCGGCGACCTGATCGGCTGCATGATCGCCTACGCGGCCGGCTACTACGGCCGCATCGACCTGCTCGAGCGCAACAAGCTGATCCACATCGACCGCAAGCGCCTCGACTGGGTGGACGGCTGGTTCCAGCGCCGGGGCGACATCACCGTCTTCGTCGGCAGGTTGCTGCCCCTCGTACGCGCCTTCATCTCCCTCCCCGCCGGCGTTGCGGAGATGCCGCTCCGACGCTTCATTCCGCTCACGCTGGCGGGCTCGGTCATCTGGCTCTCGGGTCTGACACTGATCGGCCGGGCGGTCGGCGACAACTGGGACGACCTGCATAAGAAGCTCGCCTTCCTCGACTACATCGTGGTGGCCGCCGTGATTGCGGGCATCGCCTACCTGCTGATCAAGCGCCGCCGCGGGCCCACGGAGCCGACGGGGGACGCCGAGGAGCAGCCCGGTACGCAAGGGGGCGGCGCAGGCGAAGCCGAGGCGCCACCCGTTTCATGATCGGGCGGTCGAGGGCGATGGTCCTCGGCGCCGTTCAGGGGCCGACCGAGCTGCTCCCGGTCTCCAGCTCCGCACACCTGACCCTGCTTCCCTGGCTCGCCGGCTGGGACGAGGACGGCCGAGACCCCGAGCTGCAGAAGAGCTTCGAGGTTGCGCTGCACGCCGGAGCGGCGGCGGCCCTGCTGATCGGCCAGCGGCGGGTGATCGCGGAGGAGTTGCGCTCCTTCGACCGGCGCAAGGCGACGGTCCTCGGCCTGTCCTTTCTCCCGCCCGTGCTCTGCGGCGTGGCCCTGGAGCGGCCGATCGAGCGGTACCTCGGCGGGCCTCTCCCGACGGCCGATCGGGCTGCTCGCCGGTGCCGCCGCGATGGTGATTGCCGATCGCCGGCCCCAGGTCCGCGATAGAGGCCGGGCGACCGCGATGGACGGGCTCGCCCTCGGACTCGCCCAGGCCGCCGCCCTGGCTCCGGGCGTCTCGCGGAACGGCGCGACCCTGACCGCCGCCCGCTGGCGGGGCTTCACCCGGCAGCACTCGAACATGCTCTCCCGGACCGTCGCCCTGCCGGTGATCGTCGGTGCCGCAGTCCTCAAGGGCATCCGCCTGCGGTCGCGAGGCCTGCCGCCCGAGGCGCGGGCCAGCTTCGCCGCGGGCACGGCCACGTCGTTCGCCTCCACCCTCGCCTCGCAGGAGCTGATCCGGGTGGTCGAGCGCGACAGCGCCCTCTGGCCCTACGCCGCCTATCGGGCCGGGCTCGCCGCTACGGTGCTCGCCGGCCTCTGGCGCAGGCGGCGCGCTCCGCGAACTGCAGTTCGTCTCCGGCAACGGCCAGCCGGAGGGCTACTCGCCCGCCCCTCCCAAGGAGGGCATCCCGGCGTGAGCGAGGACGCCTACGCGAAGGCGGGCGTGAGCCAGGGCGACGCCGACGCGGCCGTCGCCTCGCTGGTCGCCGCTCTCGCCGCCTCGCCGCCCGCCGAGAGCCGCCAGGTCCTGGCCAGTGGGCATTACGCCAACGTCGTGCGGCTCAACGACGAGACCGGGATCGCCCTGAGCACAGACGGCGTCGGCACCAAGCTCGTGCTCGCCGAGCAGCTCGGCCGCTGGGACACCGTCGGGATCGACTGCGTGGCGATGAACGTCAACGACGTGGTCTGCGTCGGCGCCGAGCCGCTGGCGATGGTGGATTACCTGGCGGTCGACCGGGCGGACGCGGAGATCGCCGGCGCGGTCGGCGTCGGACTGGCGCGCGGGGCCGAGCTGGCGGGGATCGAGATCGTCGGCGGCGAGCTGGCCCAGCTCGGAGAGCTGATCAACGGCCTCGATCTGGCCGGCGCGTGCTTCGGCGTGGTGCAGCTCGACTCGCTCGTCACCGGTGCCGCCATCGAGCCCGGCGACGCCGTCATCGGCCTGCCCTCCTCGGGGCTGCACTCCAACGGCTACACGCTGGCCCGCAAGGCGCTGGCGGACATCCCGCTGGACGACGAGCGCATCGGCCGCCCACTCGGCGACATTCTGTTGGAGCCGACCGAGATCTACGTCAAGCCGGTGCTGGAGCTGCTGCGCTCTCCCCTCGAGGTCCGCGGGCTCGCCCACATCACCTCGGGAGGCCTCGACAACCTGCTCCGCCTCGAGGCCGGCGTCTCCTACGAGATCGACCAGCCGCTCCCCGTGCCCGAGGTCTTCGAGTTGATCCGGGAGCGCGGCGAGGTCTCCGACGGGGAGATGCACGAGGTCTTCAACATGGGCTGCGGCTTCTGCGTCATCGTCGCCCAGGCGGACGAGACGGCGGCGACCGAGGCGCTCCAAGGGGCCTACCCGGGTGCGCAGCGCATCGGCCGGGCGGCCGATGGGCCTCCGGCGATCCGCAGGGGCTAGGCGGACTCCCAGAGCGCGCCGGTCAATGCCCGGACCGGCTTCAGCTTCCAGTCGCGTGCCATCTCCCAGAGCTCGGCCTCGAGGACGGGCAGGGGTTTCTCCGCGAGAACCTCGAGCTCCCGCGTCGCGCAGCGGCCAAAGCGGCGGATTGCATCGATCGGCTCGAGGGGTCCCTCGTTCACCTGCTTCGCCCCCGCCGCCAGGGCGGCGTCCCGCAGGGCGGGGTGGGATCGTGCGCCTCCCCAAATCCCGTGCGCCGAAGTGCCTTCCCCGATGAAGATCGCCGAGGGAAAGCTCATCCGCTCGTGTCCCTCGGTCCGGCGAACCGCTCTGGCCTCGCGCGCCTCGTCGGGCGGATTGCGGACCTCCTCGAGGTCCGCCGCGAAGGCCTCGGTGATCGCTTCCGAGAGGAGGTCGATCTCGAAGCGCTCGCGATCCAGCTTGGCGCCGGCGGCCTCGGCTCGCAGCGCCTCGGGGTGATCGAGTTTGCGGCGCTCGAACATGATCCCCTCACGCACGCGTCGCAGGTAGCGGTAGCCGGCCTCCCACCCCTGCTCGGCTGCGGCCTTCACCGCTTGGCAGGCCGGGTAGGTCGAGGTGAGCGGACTCTCGGTCCAGATCCTGGGATCGGCGGGCATCAGGCCGTCGGCGGCGACGTCGAGCCAGTGGGAGATCAGGTCCGCGTAGCAGTCGGGCCCGTGCCCGATCCGGCCCTCCTCGTCGCGGTACTTCCGCCCATAACGCCGCGCCAATCCGCCCATCACCCAGACGAACTCGAGCTCTCCCTCGAACTCCCACATCAGCCGCCGGAGCGCTGGCTCGGCTGCCCACGACCAGGGACATGCGGGATCCGTGTAGAAGCGGACTTGGACAGTCATCATTCGTTCGGGCGGCCCCTCTCAGCGGCGAAGGCGGCTGGGGGCGAAAATACAGCGCGATGCAAAGGCAAATCAGTTGGAACGCTTGAGCTCCACCGTACTCTCGGGCCGCTACCGGCTCGAATCCAAGCTGGGCTCAGGCGGCATGTCGACCGTCTATCTGGCGCTCGACGAGGTGCTCGACCGCCCGGTGGCGGTCAAGCTCCTGCATCGCGAGATCTCCGAGGAAGCCGACCAGCTGGAGCGCTTCCGACGCGAGGCCAGGTCCGCTGCCCGCCTCTCGCATCCCAACCTCGTCGGGGTCATCGACGCGGGCGAGGACGACGGACGCCCCTACATCGTCTTCGAGTACATCGACGGCCGCACCCTGAAGCGCCGGATACAGGACGAGGGGCCGCTGCCGGTGGACGAGGCGGTCGCCTACGGGATCGAGATCGGCCGCGGACTGACCGCCGCGCACGCTCGCAAGCTCGTCCACCGCGACGTTAAGCCCCAGAACGTCCTGATCGATCCCGACGGGCGGGCGAAGGTGACGGACTTCGGGATCGCCCGCTCACTCGAGTCCAAGGGGCTGACCGCAACCGGCCGCGTGCTGGGCACCACTGACTACGTCTCCCCCGAACAGGCGATGGGTGAGGACGTCGACGAGCGCTCCGACGTCTACTCGCTGGGAGTCGTCCTCTACGAGATGCTCACCGGCGACGTCCCGTTCCAGGCCGAGACCCAGGTCGGCGTTGCCATGAAGCACGTCAACGAGCCCATGCCCGACGTGCAGGCGAAGCGACCCGAGGTCTCCGCCGTGGTCGCCTCCGTGGTGGACCGAGCGACCACCAAGGACCCGCGCGACCGCTACAACAGCGTCGCGGAGATGGTGCGTGACCTGGAGCAGACGCTCGAGGTCGAGGCCGCGCGCCGGGGCGGGACCACCGGCGAGGCGACGAGCGTCCTCGACTCCGTGCCCAAGTCACGCCGCCGGCTGAGGCGCCGCCGGCCGTGGATCGGGATCGCGATGGGCATCATCGGCATCGCCCTGATCGTGGCCGCGGTGATCTTCGGCGGCAAGCACCTGGACCTGGGTGGCGACAACGGAACGCCCGCCGGTGCCTCCGAGATCCGCCTTTCCTCCGACGCCGCCAGCGAATTCGACCCCGAGGGCGATCAGCGGGAGACGGGTACACAGCGCCTGGCGGTCGATTCGAATCCGACGGGAACCGCATGGTCGAGCGAGCACTACGACACACCCGACTTCGGTGGCCTCAAGGACGGCGTCGGCCTCGCGATCGATGCCGGCAGCACGGTGACCGCGAAGTCGATGGTGATCCGCTCTCCTACCTCCGGCTACGACGCTCAGATCTACGAGACCAGCGGCTCGCCGCCGAGTGACCTGGCCAGCTGGGGCCAGCCCGTGGCCACCATCTCGAACGGCGGAGGGAACGAGACGGTCGCGCTGCCGCCCAAGCCATCGAAGTCATTCCTGATCTGGATCACCAAGCTGCCGTCCGCCGCGGATGACCCGGGTCGCTACCAGATGGAGATCAGCGACGTCAGGCTCTTGAAGTAGGTGGAGCGGCTGGTGGTCGTCCCCGCTCTGCGTGGAAAGCGGCCGTCTTGAGCTTCTGCGTCGATTGGCGTCCGACAGTCGGACATACACCGACGCAGTTGGGGCGGGAGTGACCACTAGAACTCGTAGAGGCGTGCCTGCTCGTGGCGCTCGATCGCCAGCTTCACCAGGCGGTCACAGAGCTCCGGATAGGCGATCCCGTCGGCCTCGAAGAGCTTGCCGTAGACGCTGGTCTCGGTGAAACCGGGAATCGTGTTGAGCTCGTTGACGAGCACCTCTTCGCCGTCGACGAAGAAGTCACAGCGCGCCAGCCCGCTGCAGCCGCACAGGATGAAGACCTCCCGCGCGAGCGCGCGAAGGCGCTCGGTCGCCTTCTTGGAGATCCTGGCGGGGACCACCAGCTCCATCCCGCCCGCCGCGTACTTGGCCTCGTAGTCGTACCAATCGTGTGCCTTCGTGTCGATCTCGCCGGGCGGTGAGGCCACCGGGTCTTCGTTGCCGAGCAGCGAGCACTCGACCTCCTTGCCGGGCGCCGGCGCCTCGACGATCACGCGCGGGTCGTGCCTGGCCGCCTGCTCGACGGCGCTGTCGAGCTCCTGATCGCCCGAGGCGGGCGAGATCCCCACGCTCGAGCCGAGCCGTGCGGGCTTCACCCAGACCGGCTGCCCGAATCCGGAGGCGATCGCCTTCCAGTCCGGCTCGCCGGCGCGGCAGTACTCGACCTGCGGGATGCCGTGCCGCCCCAGCAGGTCCTTGAAGACCAGCTTATCCATGCAGATCGCGGAGGCTTCCACGCCGGAGCCCGCGTAGGGGACGTCGAGCACCTCGAGGAGGCCCTGGACGCTGCCGTCCTCCCCGCCGGGACCGTGCAGCACCGGGAAGGCGACGTCGCAGGACAGCAGGCCGCCCGCCGGAACCAGGCGAATCTCGTCGCCCTCGGCGGACCAGCCGCCCTCGCGTCCGATCGTGACCTCGATCGTCTCGTGCCCGGCCTCGCGCAGCCCGGCGGCGACCGACGCCGCGGAGCGCAGGGAGACCTCATGCTCGCTCGAGATGCCGCCGCCGATGACGGCGACCTTCACGGCGTGACGTCCGACGGTGGTGAGATCCCGATGGCGATCGTCACCGTGTCGCCGCGCTGGCCACGGGACCCCGAGGGAGGGAACTCCGAGATGACGACGCCGACCTGGCTTGGGTCGGTTGTCGTCTGCTCGGTGACCGCCGGGACGAAGCCGGCCTTCTTCAGGTTGTTGACGGCGTCCTTGCGCAGCTGGCCGGTGACGTCAGGGACGGTGATCGCGCCCGTGGAGGCGAAGATCGTGACCTGCGTCCCACGGCCGACGCGCTTGCCGGCTCCGGGGCTCTGGCTCAGCACCTTGCCCGCGGGCTCGGTGGAGTCCTTCTGGACCTCGGTGCCGGAGAGTCCGGCGTTGGAGAGCGTGGCGAGGGCCTGCTGATCGTTGAGGCCGACGACGTTGGGGACGAGAACGGTGTTCGCGCCCCGGGAGACGAGCAGGGTGACGGGCTGGAGAGTCGAGAGCTGAGTGCCGGCAGCCGGAGAGGTCCCGATGACCTGGCCTCGCGGGACCGTCTTCGAGTACTGCTGCGTCACATTCACCTTGAATCCCACATGCTCCAGGCGTTTCGTCGCGTCCGCCTCGCTCAGGCCGATCACCGTGGGCACCGCCCGAATCGCCGGGCCCGAGCTCACGCTCAGCGTGACGGTGGAGCCCTCCGCGACCTTGCCGCCGCCACGGTCGGTCGGGATCGGGTCCTGTTCCACGACCTGGTCCCTCGGCGCGGCGCTCGGCACCGCCTTGATCGCCACCTTGAAGCCGGCACTGTCGAGGATCTGGCTGGCCTGGTCCGAGTTCTTGCCGATCACGTCCGGAATCCCGACATCAGAGGACCGGGTCAGCGCGTAGGCGACCAGAGCGGCCACGCCACAGGCCAGCAGGGCGACCACCACCCAGCGCCAGCGGCGACGACGGTCCGGGTCGTAGTCCTCGTACTCCTCCTCGTCGTCGGAGAGGTCGGTCTCGCCCTCGGGCGAGACCGCGGCGTAGGCGGCCGTGTCCTGCGGTCGCGGGGCGTCGGGGGCCTTCTCGGCGGCGTCGAGGGCCTTCAGGAACGCGTCCGCGTCCTTGAAGCGGGCCTCGGGATCCTTGGCGAGGGCCCGCATCACCACGGCGTCGAGCGCCGGCGGGATGTTCGGATTGATCGCGCTCGGGCGCCTGGGAGTCTCGGAAACCTGCTTGAGGGCGACGGCGACCGCGCTGTCCCCCTCGAAGGGCACGCGACCGGTAAGTGCCTCGTAGAGGATCACGCCGATTGAGTAGATGTCGGAGCTGGGTGTGGTCGGCTTGCCCTGCGCCTGCTCGGGCGAGAGGTACTGCGCCGTCCCCATAACCGAACCGGTCGCCGTGATGTCGGAGTTCTCGCCGCCGCGTGCAATCCCGAAGTCGGCGACCCGGGCGCGGCCCTCATCGTCGATCAGGACGTTCTGGGGCTTCAGGTCTCGGTGGATGATCCCCTTGCGGTGGGCGAAGCGCGCGGCGTTGAGGATCTGGCGGGTGAAGTCGATCGCATCCTTTGTCCCCATCCCGCCCTTGATCAGATCCTTGAGCGACGGCCCGTCCACGTACTCCATGGCGATGAAGTAGCTGTCACGGAACTCACCGCGGTCGAAGACGCCGACGACGTTGGGGTGCTGAAGGCCGGCAGCCGACTGCGCCTCCCGCTGGAAGCGCTGCACGAACTCGCTGTCCTGCGCGAAGCGGTCGTGCAGGATCTTGATCGCGACGTCGCGGTCGAGCTCGGTGTCCTCGGCGAGCCAGACGTCGGCCATCCCGCCCGTCCCGATCTTCCGGTCGAGGCGGTAGCGCTCGTCCACCATCGTTCCCTTCTCCGCATTCGCCATCAGGCACCGCTCCCGAGCAGGCTCTCGGCGACCGCCTTGAAGATCGGGCCGCAGGTCGGCCCACCGAAGCCGCTGGTGTGCTCGACGATGCAGGAGATCGCGATCTTGGGGTCGTTGGCCGGGGCGAACCCGATGAACCACGCGTCATTGACCCCCGGCGAGATCTCCGCCGTGCCGGTCTTGCCCGCCACATCGATGCCCGAGACCGCCGCAGCCGTCCCGGTTCCCTCGTTGACCACGCTCTGCATCATGTCGTTGAGCTCGGAGGCGGTGTCCTCGCTCATCACCGTGCTCTGGTGCGCCGGGGTCATCTTCGTCTCCCGGCCGTCCGGGTCGATCACCTTAGACCAGAGCCGCGGCTCCATCAGCTCGCCCTTGTTGGCGACGGCTGAGGCGACCTCGGCCATCTGCAGCGGCGTCACCCGCAGTCGCTCCTGGCCGATTGCGACACGGCCGATGTCGATCGCGTCACTCGGCCCGAGCAGCTTGTTGCCGTCATAGACGCCACTGGCGAAGAGCTGGAACCCCGGGTAGTCAAGGCGGGGCTTCGCATTGAAGCCGAAGCGGTCCATGTACTTGAACATCGTGTCCTTGCCGATCTTCTCCCCCGCCTGCGCCCACCAGGTGTTGACGGAGTTGGTCAGCGCGGTGGTCATGTCGATCGTCCCGAACTGCTCACCGCCGGAGTTCGCAAGCGGAACACCCTCGATCGCGATCGGCGAGCTCCCGCTGAAGGTCGAGTTGGGCGTCAGGTCGCCGCTGTCGAGGGCGGCCGTCGCCGTCACCACCTTCATGGTCGAGCCGGGCGGATAACCGCCCTGCGTCGCGCGGTTGAGCAGCGGTGCGCTGGTCTGGGTGTTGAGCCGCCTGAAGGCGCTCGAGCTCTCGACCTGGTTCGGGTTGTACTCGGGGATGCTCACCATCGCCTTGACCTCCCCGGTGGTCGGGTCCATCGCCACCACCGATCCACGACGCCCGGCAAGACCGTCCACCGCGGCCCTCTGCGCGGCCGGGTCGAGCGCGGACTGGACCGTGTCGCCCTCCTGGGCGTGGCCCTGGAGCTCGTCCAGCACGGAGAGGAACTCCGTCTTGTTGCCCACCAGCTCGTCGTTGTGCGAGAGCTCGAAGCCGACCCTGCCCCGGTCGACGAAGCTGTAGCCAATCGGGTTGCCGAACAGCGAGCCGAGGGGGTAGTGGCGGACGTAGATCTTGTTGTTGCCCTTGCCGACCGGCCGCGAATGCGCGATCACCGTCCCGTCGTCGGCGACGATGTCGCCGCGCTTGATCCTCTGCTCCTCGAGCAGAGGCCTGCGGTTCGCCGTGTTCGCCTTCAGAGAGCTCGAGTCGAACACCGACCAATACGACGTGAACCCGAAGAGCAGGGCGTAGAGGAGCAGGATCAGGCCGAAGAGCTTGACGATCTGCCGGTTCACTGCTGCGGCCTCTCGTTCTGCAGCCGCACGCGCCGGCGGGATTTGTCGGAGACCATCAGCAGCAGGGCCAGGAGGATGAAGTTGGCGACTATCGAGCTGCCCCCGTAGCTGATGAACGGGAGGGTCACACCCGTCAGCGGGATCACCCTCGTCACGCCGCCGATGATCACGAACGCCTGCAGGGCGAAGATCGTCGTGAGACCGGTCGCCAGCAGCTTCGAGAACCCGTCCTCGGCCAGGATCGCCGTCTTGAATCCGCGCTCGGCGATCAGCGCGTAGATCAGGACGACGGCTGCACCGCCGAACAGCCCGAGCTCATCGACGATCACGGCATAGATGAAGTCGGTGTGGGGCGCCGGCAGAATCGCGCACCGGTCCGGGAAATTGCCGTGACAGGCGGGTAACTGGACGAGCGAATCCCCCAGTCCGCGGCCGAAGAGCCCGCCGTCGGCCTGGGCGAAGATCGACTGCGAGAGCTGGTAGCCGCTGCCGCTCGAGTCGTGGAAGGGGTCGAGCCAGATGTCGAATCGCTGCTGGATGTGGGCGGCCGTGTGGGCGAAGAACCAGGCGCCCAGGACGAACATGCCGAGGCCGATGATCACGAACGAGAGCCGCCCCGTCGCCACGTAGATCAGCGCCAGGAACGCTCCGAAGAACATCACCGAGCTCCCCAGGTCGCGGATGAAGACCAGGAGCACCATCGCGGCGCCCCAGACGACGAGCAGCGGCCCCAGGTGCTTGAGGGGCGGCAGCACCAATCCCATGAACCGCCGCGCGCCGACCACCAACACCTCCCGGCGCTCGTTCAGGTAGCTGGCGAGGAAGACGACGATGCAGATCTTGGCCAGCTCGGTGGGCTGGAAGGTGACCGGACCGAGGTTCACCGCGAGATAGGCGTCGTTCACGGCATGCCCGAGGAACCGCGGCAGGATCAGCAGGATGATCCCGGCAAGCGCGATCAGGTAGCGGTAGCGCTCCAGGGCCTCGTAGTCGCGCAGGAAGATGATGGTCGCCGAGAAGAGGACGAGGCCGAGGACGAACCAGTTGGCCTGGTCTCGCGCGAGACCCTGGTCGAGTCGGTAGAGCATCACCAGCCCGAACGCCGCCAGCAGGGCCACCAGCGGGAAGAGGAAGGGGTCGGCATCGGGCAGCCTGACCCTGATCACGAAGTGGGTCGCGACGCAGACAGCGAGGAAGTACGCCCCGTAGAAGACGCTCGCGTTGAGCTGATCGGACTTGGTGATCAGCACGGCCGTGAATCCGGCCGTGACCAGCAGGGCGACCGGGATCAGGGCAAAGAGCTCGCGAGTGCGGGCGCTCAACTCTTCTTGGCCTGCTGGCCGTTCGAGTTGTTGGCCCCTGACTTCTTCTTGGGTGGCGGCGCCGGTTGCGGCGGCAGCCCCTCGGTCGGCCTGGCCTTGATGTCCTCGACCAGACCGGTTGCGTCGTCTTTGCCTCGCAGCCGGTGACCGGTGACGGCCCGCTGGCGGTCCTCCGAGAGCGTCCCCTCCTGGACCGGGATCGAGTACTGCTTGGAGTAGAGGCTGACCCCGAGCGGAAGGCTGTAGGGCAGCCCGCGATAGAGGGCCACATTGCCCTGATCGTCGGTGCCGAGGAAGTAGACCGAGCGGGCGAAGAGGAAACCGCCGCCGAACACCAAGATCGCCGCGAGGATCGCCACGGCCCAGCCCAGGAACCGGCGGCGCCGGCGCGGCGCCGGCATCGGGCCGCGGCCTCGCATCCGGTCGGTCGCGGCGCGCATCCGCTCGCCGGTGAGGCCCGCCTGCTCGGCGGTGCGGGAGATCAGCGTCGCGCTCTCCTCCCCCTCCTTGGCGTCGGCGTCTGCGACCCGAAAGGCGACGGCGGTGATGTTGTCCCTGCCTCCTCCGCGGTTGGCGGCGTCGACGAGCTCCTTGACCGCGCTGCGCAGGGTTCGCGACTCGACCAGGATCCGGCGGATCTCGTCGTCGGAGACCATCGTCGTCAGTCCGTCGCTGCAGAGCAGGAAGACGTCGCCGTCCTTCGCCGGGAAGGTCATCGTGTCCACGTTCACGGTGGGCTCGGGCCCGAGGGCGCGGGTGATGATCGAGCGCTGCGGGTGCTCCTCGGCCTCCTCCTCGGTGAGACGGCCCTGGCGGCGAAGCTCCTCGACCAGGGAGTGGTCCTTGGTGAGGCGCTTGAGCTGCCCGTCGCGCAGCACATAGGCGCGGCTGTCGCCGACGTGGCCGAGCGAGACCTCGTCGTCACGGAGCAACGCTGCGGTGAGGGTCGTGCCCATGCCGGCGCGGGATGAGTCCTCCTGAGCGCGGCGATGGATCTCCCGGTTCGCCGCCTGAGCGATCTCCTCCAGCTGTCCCTCGGCCGGCTCGTCCGCCTTCACCTGGCCGCGGCGCTCGAAGGCCCCGGCGGCGATTCGCGAGGCCACCTCGCCGGCCTGGGCGCCGCCCATCCCGTCCGCGACTGCGAAGAGCGGCGGGCGCGCGAAATAGGAGTCCTCGTTCGCGTGACGCTGGCGACCGGTGTCTGTCTTGTGGGCTTCCTCGGCGACGGTCAGCATCAGGAGACCTCGAAGCGGAACTCAGTGTCCCCGATCCGAATGGCGTCACCCGGCCGGAGCTCGGCCTCGCCATGCAGCTCCTGGGAGTTGAGAAGCGTGCCGTTCGTCGAGTTCAGGTCCTCGACGAAGTAACCGCCGCCGCGATTGAAGACCCGCGCGTGGAAGCCGGACGCGTAGCGGTCGTCGAGCCGGATATCGGCGTCCGCCGAGCGTCCCAGGGATACGCCGCCGAAGAGGTCGAAGTGATCACCCTTGTTGAGGCCGCCGCCCTCCTGCACCACGAGGAAGGCATCCGTCGCCGGCTCCTCCGCGCCCATCACCTCGTGGTAGCCGGTCTCGAATCCGGGCGAGGCGGTGCCGCGCAGGTCGCGCAGCGCCATCCGGGTGACCCAGAGCAGGAACAGGTAAAGGACGGCCAGGAAGCCGAACTTGAGCGCCACGGCTAGCGGCTCGAGGTCGTTCACTGCTCGATGTCGAAACCGAAGACCTTGGTCCCTAGGGTGATCTCGTCGCCCGGCGACAGGCGGGCGTTGGCGACGCGGCGTCCGTTGACCTTGACCCCGTTGGTGGAGTTGAGATCGACGATCTGCCAATCCCCGACGCTCGAGCGGCGCAGCTCGGCGTGCTTCCGGGAGATGTTGGGGTCATCGATGATGCAGTCCGCCTCCTTGGACCGGCCCAGGGTCGCCGAGGGGCCGTCGAGGACGTAGCGGCGATCGTCGACGGTGATGATCGCCCGGGTCTCGGAGTACGCGGCGTCCGGGCGCCTCTTGGACTTCGCCTTCTCCGCCTGCGTCGCCGAGTAGACCATCGTGTGGCCGTGCTCCCCTTGCTCGGGGTCGGCGCCCTGCCGCTGCGGCGGGCGGACGAGACGGGTCTGAATTCCGAACTCCCCGAGGCGGAGCCGCTCGTCCTGGTCGAGGTTGACCACCGGACGGGTGAGCAGGTCGTAGTCGTGATGGCGCGCGTGCTCGAGCAGGTGCCCGCTCAGCTCCTGGGCGAGGGATGACTCGTAGTCCTTGAAGCGCTCGTAGTCGTCCGGGCAGAGCCAGACGGTGTACTCGTTGGGCACGTAGACGCGTTGGACCGACGCCGTCTTGTGGGCGTCCATCTCCTTGGCGAGCTTGCGCGCGATCTCCACCGGTTGCACGCCGGAGCTGAAGGCACGGCTGAACACCCCCTCGACGAGGCCCTCGATGCGAGCTTCAAGGTTGCGCAGAACGCTGATGACAGAACTCCTGAGGTCGGTGGGATGGCCGGCAGACCGGGGGGCGAAATGCTAGTGCGTGCAGCTACGCAAGCGCATCGGACCGCGGTTCATCGAGAGAGCCGCTCCTGTAATGCGTCGGCGGCCTCATTCTCCTGGCGAGCACGGCGGCAATCGCGGCCGCCAGGAGAGCCCCGAAGAGAAGGCCGGGCGGACTCGTACTCCCAGCGACAAGCTTCAGCGTGGTGATCAGCCCGGCCGCCCAGATCAGTGCTCCGAGGGCGTCAACCAGGGGCGTGCGTCCGCGAACGAGCACGGGCAGGACGAGCGCCGCGGCAGCGAAGATCCCAGCGGCCGCGAGCACGGAGCCGTCGATCAGCGGCATCAGGACGTCCGAGACCGCCGTGCTCGCCGATCCCTTCCAGTGCGCGGGCGGGTCGGCCACGGGCCCCAGCAGCATCGTCTTGTGCGCGAGCTCCTCCCATGCCGCGATCCAGAGGTAGCCGATGCCGCCGAGCAGCGCCCTTCCCGCGGCTCCCCTGGTCAGGCCGGCGAGCGCCGGATAGACCGGTCCGAGGCCGATCAGCCCGAGGATGGGTGCAGCGCCAGGCAGGGCAATCGCATCGGGGTCGATCGCCGGCAGCAGCAGTGGCGCGCCGAGGACAGCGATCAGGGCCGCCACTCCCGGCTCGCCGGCGCCGATCAGGGCCCAGAGCACGACGAGCATGAGCTGCAGCGCGTACGCCGGCCGCGGTCTGCCGAGCGCCAGCACCCCGGGGACCAGTGCCGCGAGCGCGATCGGGGCCGGGGCGCCGGTGCCGATCAGGGCCGCCAGGCCGAGAGCCGCCACGCCGGCTCCGGGAAGAAACCGGGCGAAACCGGGCAACCGCCGCCGGAGCGGCACGTTGTCCTCGTCGAACGCCTCCAGCCCCTCCACAGCCGGGAGGGGCGCGCCGTCGAGCTCGTTGACGTGCGCGGCGAGGGAGGCCTCCAGCTCGGAGGCCAGCGGGCGCAGCTCCGGATCGGGATCGAGGGCCGCATCGATCGCGTCGGTCATCGCCTCGGGCAGCTCCGGGCGGACCGCAGAGAGGGGCGCGATTGGCTGCCCGATCGCTCGGGCGGTGGCCGCCGGGCTCTCACGGACGAGCGGATGCTCGCCACAGAAACACTCGTACAGCGTGAGTGCGAGGGAGTAGACGTCGGCCGAGGGCCCGGGTCGCAGCCCGTCTGCCTGCTCGGGCGCCATGTATGCCAGCGTTCCCAGCACGGCGCCGGTGGCGGTCAGGCTGTGCTCCCCGGCGATCCGGGCGATGCCGAAGTCGACGAGCTTCGCCTCCTCTCCGGCCCCGAGCAGGATGTTCTCCGGCTTCACGTCGCGATGCACCACCCCGGCGCGGTGTGCGTGCATCAGAGCCGCCGCGGAATCCGCCCCCACCCGCGCGACCAGCCTGTCGGTCAACTCCCCCCGCCGGCCGAGGGCCCGCAGGGTCTCTCCTTCAATCAGCTCCGAGACGAGGAAGGATCGCTCGCCGTCGCTGGCGAGCTCATACAGGGTGGCGATATTGCGATGGGCAAGCCGGGCGACCGCCTGTGCCTCACGAGTCACCCTAGGCGCGCCGTGCTCGCGGTCGATCACCTTGACGGCGACCGGGCGCTGCAGGCGTTCGTCCCAGGCGCGGTAGACGGTGCCGAAGCCGCCGCTTCCGATCCGCTCCTCGATTCGGAACCTGCCCAGGATTTCCTCGCCCACCATGGCTCCTCCAAGTTCGGTGGCGAAGCGCCTCTTCCTGCGCACACAGCGACCCGCGAGCGACGGCGTTATTACATGCGTCGCGCCCCCTGTTCATACTGATCTGCGGTTTGGCATTCCTCGATGAGGAACAAGACGACGTGGTCGTCGCCGACGAGCCGGAACGCCCGAGGCGCAGGGTCGGGGGGCCTCAACGGCGACGCCAGCAATTTTTGGTCCGCCGCCTGATCGGGGTCGGTGTGGGCCTCGCCTTCCTGATCCTGGTCGTGATCGGGATCAGAGGCTGCCTCGAGGCCCGGTCGCATCGCGCCCTGCGCAACTACGACTCGAGCGTCGCGACGATCATGCAGCAGTCCGAGCAGAGCGGCAAGGACTTCTTCGAGCTGTTGAGCAGCCCGAGCGGCTCATCCAGCAGCTCGGTCGACGTCCAGAACCAGGTCCTCGCCCAGCGGGACGCCTCCAGCAGCTTGCTGGACCGTGCTCAGGGTCTCAGCGTTCCGGGGCAGATGCACGACGCACAGGCGGCCGTGGAGCAGACGCTCACCCTGCGCCAGGACGCGCTCACGGCGATTGCCGCGAACGTGACCCAGGCGGCCGCTCGCACCCAGACCGCGGATGCGATCACCACGATCTCCAACGCGATGGGATCCCTGTACGCCAGCGACATCCTGTGGACACAGATCGGCAAGCCCGACATCCAGAAGGTGCTGAAGGACGAGGGGGTCGACGGACAGCCGCTGCCGCCGGGCAACTTCATGCCGGCCAACGCCACCGACTACCTCAACCAGACCACCCTGGTCACCAAGCTGAACGCGATCACCGGGACCACGGCGACCACCGGCGGGACCCATGGCCTGCAGCTCGACTCGACCACGATCGGCGGGACGCAGCTCTCCCCCGACCAGACGACGAACATTCCAGCCGACGCCACCGAGATCGACATCGGGGTGACGAACTCCGGAGACAGTGACGAGACCGGTATCAGCGTCAACGTCACGATCGGGGGCAGCGCCCTCACCGGCCAGCTGCAATCGCTCAGCGCGGGGCAGTCGGGCACGATCAAGATCCCGCTGACGACCAAGCCCACTCCGGGCACCGACACGACCGTCGAGGTCGCGGTGAGGCCGGTTCCCGGGGAGCAGTTGACGGACAACAACACGGCCACCTACACGGTCGTCTTCGGCTGATCCGCGGCCGGAGAAACCGCTTTCGTCCATGCGAATCGCGTACCTCGGGCCGAGGGGAACCTTCAGTGAGGATGCCCTGAACGCAGCCATCGGCGACGTCGAGGTCGAGCCCGCGCCGACGGCGACGGTCTACGACGCGATCCTCGCCGTCCGGGAGGGAAAGGCCGACCGCGCGCTGGTCCCGTTCGAGAACTCGATAGAGGGAGCGGTGACGGCGACCCTCGACACCCTCGCGTTCGACGCCGACGGGGTGACTCTCGTCGGCGAGTACGACCTGCCGATTCGCCACTGCCTGATCGCCCGCGTCCAGATGCCGCTTGATCGGATCGAGGCCGTCATCTCTCACCCCCAGCCGAGCGCGCAGTGCGCCCGGTTCATCCGCGAGAACCTGCCCCAGGCGGAGGTCCGCGCCGCGCCCAGCACCGCCGAGGCGGTGAGGACGGTGGCCGAGTCCGATCAACCCTGGGCGGCGCTGGGAGCCGAGTCGGCCGCTGCCCTCTACGGCGCCGCGGTCTTGCGCGAGGGAGTGGAGGACGAGCCGGACAACATCACCCGCTTCGTCTGGGTCGCCCCCGAGGGCACCATCCCGTCCGGTTCGGGCCCCTGGCGCACCTCCATCGTCTTTTCCGAGCTCGGAGAGGATCACCCGGGCGCGCTGGTCGACGCCCTCCAGGTGTTCTCCGATCGGGAGATCAACCTGAGCAGGATCGAGTCGCGGCCACTGCGGCGGGGTCTCGGCCGCTACCAGTTCTTCCTCGACGTGGAGGGAACCGCCGCTGACAAGCCCCTGGCGGGTGGCATCGACGCCCTTCGCTCCAAGGCCGAGAACGTGCGCGTGCTGGGCAGCTGGCCGACCTCGGCGCCGCCCGGGGTTCCCGGAACCGAGTAGGCGCTGCACTACAATCGCGCCCAATATGGGCAACGGGGCCACCGCACAGCAGATTGCGGTCAACGGCCATCAGGCCGCCCACGAGAACGGCCGCGACCCCGCCCAGGATGGGGATGCAGACGCCGAGGTAGCGGTATCCGCAGCCCGCCGCCTGACCCGCGGGCGGGTGCTGGTACTGAACGCCAGCTACGAGCCGCTTAACGTGTGCACGGTGCGGCGCGCCCTGGTGCTGTTGCTCAAGGAGAAGGCCGAGGTCCTCGAGCACGGAGACGACGTCCTCCGGTCGGAGACGATGCGCCTGGACCGGCCCGAGGTCATTCGCCTGGTCAGCTTCGTCCGCGTCCCCCGCGACATCCACCGTCGCCGGATCACCCGCAAGGCCGTCCTCGCGCGAGATGGCTGGACCTGCCAGTACTGCGGGTCGAGCAAGCCGGCGCTGACGGTCGACCACGTGATCCCACGCAGCCGTGGTGGCGAATCGGTCTGGGAGAACATCGTCGCGTCCTGCGCGCCGTGCAACCGCAAGAAGGGCAACCGCCTCCCCCACGAGATCAGGATGCACCCGAAGCGCAATCCGCGGCCACCGGGCCCGACGGTCTTCATCAGGATCGCGGCACCGAGGACTCCCATCACCTGGGAGCCCTACCTCCTCACTGCCTAGCTAGAGCCGGCCCCGGGCCTATTACTTCTTGCGCTGCCTGGCCGCGGACTCAGCCCGCTGCTTCGCCGTCGCGGTGTGCTTCGGCTTCACCTTCGGCTTGGCGGCGCTCGCCTTGGGCTTTGCCTTCGGCTTCGCCGTCGGCGGCTTGCTCTTCGGCTTGGTGGCCGGCCTGGGCTTCGGCTTCGCCTTCGGAGCGCTCGCACTGGAGCCGGAGCTCTTGGTCACCTTGGCCTCGCCGTTTCCGGCGGCCTCGGCGGCGGCGGCATCATCGGCGACGGTCTCCGCCGTCGGCGCTTCGTTCTCGATGAGGGCCTCCGTCGCGGCGGCGCCGTTGCCGTCACCGTTCGTATCGGTCGACTCCACCACAAGCGCGACGGCGCTGACCCGGTCGCCCTTCTTCAGGTTCATCACCCGGACGCCCTGCGTGGGACGGCCCATGCGGGAGATCCCCGAGACCGCGTTTCGCTGGACCATCCCGGTCTGGGAGATGAAGATCAGCTCCTGTCCCTCGCGCACGACCCGTGCGCCGGCCAGGCCACCCTTCTTCGCCGTCAGCTTCGCGGTCAGCACGCCCTTGCCACCACGGCCCTTGATCGGATACTCGGAGATCGAGGTTCGCTTGCCGTAGCCGTTCTCGGTGACGACGAGGAGCTCCCCCTTCCTGTCCTGCTTGTCGACGACGTCGAGCGAGAGAACCTCGTTGCCCTTGTCCGCGACATTCATCCCCTTGACGCCGGCCGTACCGCGCCCCATCGGGCGGGCGAGCTTCTCGTTGAAGCGGATTGCATGGCCTGACTTGGAGACCATCATGAGGTCGTCCTTGCCCGAGCTCATCCGCACCCGGACCAGTTCGTCGCCCTTGCGGATATTGATCGCGATGATCCCGTCCGCGCGAATCGGGGTGTCGTAGTCCTTGAAGGGAGTCTTCTTGACCATGCCCTGGGCGGTCGCGAAGACGAGATAGCGACCCTCGGAGAAGTCGCGGGTCGGGATGACCGACATCACCTTCTCCTTCTCCCTCAGCGGCAGGAAGTTCGCCAGCGCACGCCCTCGTGACGCCCGGCTGCCCTCAGGCAGCTCGTAGACCTTCTGGCGGTAGACCTTCCCCTGGTTGGTGAAGAAGAGGAGGTAGTCGTGCGTCGAGCAGACATGCAGGTGCTCGATGTAGTCCCCCTCCTTCATGTTCATCCCCATCACGCCCCGGCCGCCGCGGCGCTGCTGGCGGTAGGTGACGAGCGGAGTCCGCTTCGCATAGCCGGAGGCGGTGATCGAGACGACCATCTGCTGGTCGGCGATCACGTCCTCGATGTCGAGCTCGCCCTCGGAGGCGGTGATCTCGGTGCGACGATCGTCGCCGTACCGCTCGCCGATCTCCTTGAGCTCGGTCTTGACCAGGCCGAGGACCTTCTTCTCGTCGGCGAGGATCGCGCGAAGCTCCTTGATCAGCTTCGTCAGCTCGGCGTGCTCGATCTTGATCTTGTCCGCCTCCAGCGCGGTGAGGCGCTGCAGGCGCATGTCCAGGATCGCCTGGGCCTGCGCGCGGCTCAGCTTGAACTTCTTGATCAGGCCGTCGCGAGCGGTGTCCGGGTCCTTGGAGGCGCGAATCAGCTTGATCACGGCGTCCAGGTTCTTCAGGGCGATCAGCAGGCCCTCGAGGATGTGCGCACGCGCCTCGGCCCGGGCGAGCTGGTGCTGGGTCCGCCGGGTGATCACCTCCCGCTGGTGGCCGACGTACTCCTGGACCAGCTCGCGGAGACTGAGCGTCTTCGGCACGCCGTCGACGAGGGCGACCATGTTGATGCCGAAGGCCTGCTGCATGGCGGTCCGCTTGTAGAGCTGGTTGAGCACGACCTGGGCGGGATCGCCGCCGCGCTTCAGCTCGATCACCAGTCGCATCCCGTTCCGGTCCGACTCGTCGCGGAGGTCGGAGATACCGGTGATCTTCTTGTCGCGTACGAGGTCGGCGATCTTGGCGATCAGGCCGCCCTCCCCACCCTTCTTCACCATGAAGGGGAGCTCGGTGACGACGATCGCGTCCTTGCCGCCCTTGAGCGGCTCGACGTGCGCCTTGGCGCGGACCTTGACGGAACCGCGGCCCGAGCTGTACGCGTCGCGAATCCCCTGCTTCCCCATGATCGTGCCGCCACCGGGGAAGTCCGGCCCCTTGACGTACTTCATCAGGCCCCTCAGGTCGATCTCGGGGTCGTCGATGTACGCGGTGACCGCGCCGATCACCTCCCGCAGGTTGTGCGGGGGGATGTTGGTCGCCATCCCGACGGCGATGCCGGTGGCGCCGTTGACTAGCAGGTTCGGGAAGCGCGCCGGCAGCAGGACAGGCTCGCGTGTGGACTCGTCGTAGTTGGGCCCGAAGTCGACGGTGTCAGCGTCGATGTCGCGGAGCATCTCCGTGGCCAGCGGCCCGAGACGCGCCTCCGTGTACCGCATGGCGGCCGGCGGGTCGTCGTCGATCGAGCCGAAGTTGCCCTGACCGTCGACCAGCGGGTAGCGCAGGGCGAAGTCCTGCGCCATTCGCACCAGCGTCTCGTAGATCGCCGAGTCGCCGTGCGGGTGGTACTTGCCCATCACCTCGCCGACGATGAACGCGCACTTCCGGTACGCCCGGTTCGGCTGCAGGCCGAGATCGTGCATCGCGTAGAGGACTCGCCGGTGAACCGGCTTGAGGCCGTCGCGGACGTCGGGCAGCGCACGCCCGACGATCACGCTCATCGCATAGTCGAGATACGAGGAGCGCATCTCCTTCTCGAGCTCGCGCTCCTCGATGTTGCCGTGCAGCGCCGCGTCGAGGGTGTTCTGATCTCCGTCAGCCATCGCACTCACCGCCCGCGATAGCCGGCGCATCTCTGCGTCCTCGCTCGATCGACTCGCTCACGTACCAGCCACGTACGATCGCTTCGTCGATCGAGCTGCGTCCTTGACCTGCTTGGCTCTCGCGAGCGGCGGGGGTCGAGGGTTGGAAGACCGTTTCTCCGCGGGTGGCGCCGTAGGAGGGGCCCATGGACGCGACTGCGGAGCGTCCATGGAAGGTTCCTGCGGCGACAGGACCCGCGGCCGGAACGCCTTGCCTATACATCGAGGAACCTCACGTCGCGGGCATGGCGCTCGATGAACGCCTTGCGAGCCTCGACCTTGTCGCCCATCAGATCCGAGAAGGTCTGCTCCAGGCCGCTCGCTGCGGCCTCGTCGATCGAGACCTGCTGCAGCGTCCTCGTCTCGGGATCCATGGTCGTCTCGCGGAGCTGCTCGGCGTTCATCTCGCCGAGGCCCTTGAAGCGGGAGAGCGTGACGCCGTGCCGTGCCAGATCGAGGACCTCGCGGCGCAGCTCCGAGAAGCTCTCCGCCTCCGCCTCCCTCTCACCCAGGGTGATCGTGAAGGGCGGGGTGCCCATCACGCTGACCACCTTCGAGTAGGCGTCGACCAGCTCCTTGTAGGGCTGCGACTCGAACAGCGTCTTCGGCAGCTTGTGCTCGCGAGCCAGGCCGCTGCGGCGGTGCGTCCCCTTGACGAGGAGACCGGTGGTCTTCTGCTCGAGCAGCTTGGTCTCGTACGGCGCGTCCTTCGCATCCCTCGTCTTGAAGAGCTTTGCGGCCGCAGCCATCGTCTTCGCGCCCGAGCCGATCAGATGGGCGTCGGAGATGAAGTCGATCGTCTCGTGGCCGAACTCGGCACGGAGCGTCGAGGACCAGCCCTCAACAGCCTTGAAGTGGCGGTTGAAGTCCTGCCATCGCCGCTTGGTCAGCTTCTTGGGCTTGGCACTGGCGGCGGCCTTGGAGTCCTTGATCTCGAATTCCTCGATCTTGTCGGCGAGGAGCAGCTCCTCGAGCTCACCCTCCCGTTCGACATAGATCTCGCTCGATCCGTTCTTCACCTTGTAGAGCGGCGGCTTGGCGATGTAGACGAAGCCACCGTCGATCAGCTCCTTCATCTGCCGGTAGAGGAAGGTGAGCACGAGCGTCCGGATGTGGGCGCCGTCGACGTCGGCGTCGGTCATCAGGACGATCTTGTGGTAACGGAGGTCCTCGACCTTGAACTCGTCGGACACGCCGGTGCCGATCGCCGTGATCAGCGCCTGGATCTCATTGTTCGAGAGGACCTTGTCGATCCGGCTCTTCTCGACGTTGATGATCTTGCCGCGCAGGGGCAGGACGGCCTGCGTGTTGCGGTCGCGGCCCTGCTTCGCCGAGCCGCCGGCCGAGTCGCCCTCGACGATGAAGAGCTCCGCAAGCGCCGGGTCCTTGACCGAGCAGTCGGCCAGCTTGCCGGGCAGCATCGAGTTCTCGAGCGCGGACTTGCGCCGGGTCAGGTCACGCGCCTTGCGGGCCGCGTCGCGGGCCCGGGCGGCGTCGATCGCCTTGGTGAGGATGCGGCGGGCGTCGGCCGGGTGCTCCTCCAGGAAGTCCCCGAGCTGGCGGTTGACGACCTCCTTGACGAGGCCCTCGATCGGCGGGTTACCGAGTTTGCCCTTGGTCTGGCCCTCGAACTGCGGATCGGCCAGCTTCACCGAGACGACCGCGGTGAGACCCTCGCGGACGTCCTCGCCGGAGAGGTTTTCGTCCTTCTCCTTGAGCAGCCCGCGGTTCTTGGCGATCGCATTCAGGGTGCGCGTCAGGGCCGAGCGGAACCCGGAGAGATGGGTGCCCCCCTCATGGGTGTTGATGTTGTTGGCGAAGCTGAAGGTGGACTCCTGGTAGGAGGAGTTCCACTGCATCGCGACCTCGACCTGGCCATCCTTGGTCTCGCCCTCGAAGTAGATGATCTTGCGGTGCAACGGGTCCTTGGACTCGTTCAGGTGCTTGACGAAGTCCGCGATGCCGCCCTTGTAGAGGAACTCGACCTTGCGGCCCTCGCCGCGCTCGTCGATCAACTCCACCCGGAGACCGCGGGTCAGGAACGCCGTCTCGCGCAAGCGCTCGGAGAGGATGTCGAAGTCGAACTCGAGGTCGTCGAAGATCTCGGGGTCGGGCCAGAAGGTGATCGTGGTCCCGGTGGTCTTCACCGCCCGGCCCTTCTTGAACTTGGCGGCCGGCTTGCCACGCGAGTAGGACTGGGTCCAGACGGCCCCTTGCCGCCAGATCTCCAGGTCGAGCCTCTCGGAGAGAGCGTTGACGACGGAGATGCCGACTCCGTGCAGGCCTCCGGAGACCTTGTAGCCGCCCCCGTCGCCGAACTTGCCGCCGGCGTGCAGCGTCGTCAGCACGACCTCCGCGGCCGGCTTGTTCTTGGCCTTCTTCATCTTGTCGACCGGGATGCCTCGCCCGTCATCGACAACCGTGCAGCTGTTGTCCGGATGCAGGGTCACGGTGACCCGCTTCGCATGGCCTGCGATCGCCTCGTCCACGGAGTTGTCCACAACCTCGTAGACGAGGTGGTGCAGCCCGCGGGGGCCGGTCGAGCCGATGTACATGCCGGGGCGCTTGCGAACAGCCTCGAGCCCCTCCAGGACAGTGATGTCCTTGGCGCCGTAGGAGGAGCCCTTCGAGGGCTTGGCGGCGCTCCTGGGAGCTGGCTTCGCTGCGCTCTTCGTCTTCGTTGCGGCGCTCTTGGAGGCGCCATTCGTGCGGGGGGAGCCCTTGTCGTTCGCTCCTCCGCGCTGGGAGGTCTTCGCCACTCAGCTTCCTTTCAGTTCCATCAGGGGATGCCTCGACCTTCGTGACCCGGCTCGGAAAGTCCTCGCGGGCAAGGGGGTCGGGGCCTCACACAAGTAGACATAAGTCTACCAGTCGAGAGCAGCGGAAATTGCGACAACGGCATACAAAAGCCCTGCAAATCACGCATAGAAAGAAACTTGGTCGGCGTCACCTGACGCGGTGAAGCGAATAGCCTCCAAAGTGGCCCAATCGGGCAGTTTCGCCCTCACCTGATCGAGGATCTGGGCGCCGAGCAGGTCGAGCTCCTGGGCCCAGGTGGCCGATCGGCAGGCGACGGTGACCAGGCCGTCGCGCTCGGAGACCGGCGACGCCTCGCGGGCGACCGCCTCCCCCACCGCACCCGGCCAGGCGCTCTGCACCGCGGCGAGCAGGGTGGCCGGCTCGGCGCCCTGCAGCACGGTCTCCAGCGCGGCGCCGATCGGACGCGGGGCTCGGCGGCCCATCAGGCGGCCCTCAGCGCCGGCTCCGCCGACATTGTGCCGTCGCTGACCTCGATGCGAAGGGCACTCGCCGACGGCACGTGGGCGGTCTCCGTGGCGCTGATCACCGACTGGCCGGAGACCTCGAGCAGGGAGACCAGCAGCTTGCGATGCCCCGCGTCGAGCTCGCTCATCACGTCGTCGAGCAGCATCAGCGGGGCGGCGCGTCCCGCCCCGAGCAGCGCCTCGCGCTCCGCGAAGAGCAGGGCGAGGAGGGCGAGCCGCTGCTGGCCCTGGGAGGCGAAGCGGCGGAGTGGCCTGGCGGCGAGCCGGATCTCGATCTCGTCGAGCTGCGGGCCGTAGGAGGTGTAGGCACGCCCGAGGTCCATTGCCCGCCGGTGTGCGAGCTCCGTCGCCAGTTCGCCTCCTCCCTCGGCCGCTCGCGGCCGGTACGAGATCTCAGCTCGGTCCAGCCCGAGCTCTTCGGCGAGCTCCGCGAACCGGCCCGTTAACGCCTCGACCGCCTCCCGCCTGGCCTCGATCAGGGGCGCCGCCTCCTCCGCCAGGCGCTCATCCCACGAGGGCAGCGAATGCGGGCTGCCGAGCCCCGAGCGGATCCTCGCGACCAGGGCGTTCCGCTGCGCGAGCGTGCGGCCGAAACGGGTTCGCAGGTCGGCGCGAGCCGGCCAGAGCGCCCCGCAGAGGCGGTCGAGATGTGCCCGGCGATGCGCGGGGGCGCCCTTGACCAGCGCCAGCCGATCGGGGTGGAAGACGCTCACCAGCGGACGCTCACTCGAACCGGCGAGGGGACGGCCCGAGAGCAGATGGCGGCGCTCCCCGGAGCGATCGAGAGCGGCGAGCAGCGATCCTCCTTCGGCCAGCTCCAGCTCGACGCGAGCCCCATCGTCGCCGTAGCGGATCAGGTCGCGATCGTTTCCGGTCCGGAAGGAACGGCCGGTCAGGCCGAAGTAGACCGCCTCGAGGAAGTTCGTCTTGCCGGCGCCGTTCGGCCCGTGGACGACCACGACGCCGGCATCGATCGCGGTGCGCGTCTCCACCAGGTTGCGAAAGCCGCGGCACTCGACGGCGCGGACGACCACGGCATCACACGTTCAGGCGAATCGGCATGACCAGGTAGCGGAAGTCGTCCTCGGCCGACGGCTCCAGCAGACCGGGGCGCAGTGGCGAGATCAGCTTCAGCAGCACCTCGTCCGAGTCGATCGACTCGAGGCCGTCGCGGACGAACTCCGGGTTGAATCCGATCTCGAGCAGCTCGCCCGAATAGGGCGCCGGCAGCGCCTCCCGGGCGTCCCCCAGGTCGGGCGTCTCGGCCGAGACGACCAGCTCCCCGTCCGAGAACGAAAGCCGCAGCGCCGCGTTGCGCTGCGCCAGCTGCGAGACGCGGCGGGTGACCTCGAGGAGCTCGGCGCGCGGCAGCTTCACCTCGTGCTCATATGACTCCGGCAGGAGCTGGGAATGGTTCGGGAACTGACCATCGATCAGCCGGGAGCTCAGAGAGGTCGGGCCCACGCGGAAGATCGCCTGGTTCCGGGTCAGCCAGACGCTCAGCGTGTCCTCGCCACCCGCCTCGATCAGCCGCGCCAGCTCCCGCAGGGCGCGGGCGGGCACGTTGGCCTCGAGCCGTTCGGCCACGGAGGATTCGAGCTTGGTCTTCTTCACCGCGAGCCGATAGGAGTCGGTGGCGACCATCGTCATCTCATCGCCCTCGACGGTGACCAGCACGCCAGTCAGCACGGGCCGCGCCTCATCCCGCGACGCCGCGCGCGCGACCCGGTTGATGGTGTCGCGGAGTGGAACGGCCGGCAGTTCAACCGGATTGCCCTCCGTCTCCGGGAAACGGGGGAAATCGTCCGCCGACATGGTCCGCAGGTGGAATCGAGAGGAGCCGGCACTGATCTCGATGTCGCGCTCCGCTTCCCGCAGGCTGAGGCTGACAGGACCATCGGGGAGGGAGCGCGCGACCTCGACGAGAAGCCGGCCGGGAAGGACGACGGAGCCGCCGCCCTCGACCTCACCGTCGAGCCCGACCTCCAGCCCGAGCTCCATGTCAGTGGCGCGCAGCCGGGCGGCGCCGTCGGTGGTGATCAGGATGCCCGAGAGGGCCTGGAGCGCGGCTCGAGCCGAGACGGCGCGAGAGACGACGAGGAGCGCATCGAGAAGCGACTGCCTTGTGGTGTTGATCTTCATGGCCTGTTGGTCTTCGGCTTCCCTAGGAGTAGTAAGGGTTGTGGATGGCGTGGATATGTGGACAGCCTCCTCTCTCGATTCTTTCAATCGGTTCGGTCACGATCCATCGCGCCTTCGGATTGGAGCTCGCTGGTGAGCTCCTCGACGGCTCGGGAGAGGGTGGCGTCCTCGAGGGCGCTCTGCTCGACCCTGCGAACGGCATGCATGACGGTGGTGTGGTCGCGTCGGTTGAAAGCCTGGGCGATCGCCGGCAGGGAGAGGTCGGTGAGCTCGCGGGTCAGGTACATGGCGAGCTGCCGGGCGCGGGCGACGGGGGCGCTGCGGGTGGGGGAGAGGATCTGCTCGACGCTCAGGCCGAGGCGGCCGGCAACAGCCTCCTGGACCTGGAGCGGCTCGAGGGATGCGGATGCCGGCGTGGAGATGGAGGAGCCGGGAAGGGCGCGGTCCACGGAATCGGGGGTGACGGCGGACGCGGTCAGGGATGAGAGCGCAACCACCCGGGTCAGGGCTCCCTTGAGGACACGGAGGTTCGCGGAGGCCTTGGAGGCGAGTGCGCGGAGTGCATCGGGAGGGAGCTGCTCGGTCTGCTCGCGGGCGAGGTTGCCCAGGAAGACCAGGCGGGTGGCGAGGTCGGGAGGCTCGACCGGGACGGTCAGTCCCCACTCGAAGCGGTCGCGGAGCCGGTCGGAGAGCGCTGAAAGCTCGGCCGGAACGCAATCCGCCGTCAGGACGATCTGCGCCCCGCCCTCATAGAGGGCGTTGAAGGTGTGGAAGAACTCGTCGGCGGTGCGGGCCTTCCCCTGCAGGAACTGGATGTCGTCGATCAACAGGACGTCGGTGCGCCGGTAGCGCTCCTTGAAACCCTCGATGGCGGCGCCCTGGAGGGAAGAGACGAACTCGTTGGTGAAGGATTCGGCGGTCGTGTAGTGGACGGCGAGCTGGGGGCTGTGCCGGTGCAGGTAGTTGGCGATCGAGCCGAGCAGGTGGGTCTTGCCGAGGCCTGGCGGCCCGTGCAGGAAGAGCGGGTTGTAGGCCTCGCCCGGGGCCTCGGCGATGGCCAGTGCCGCGGCGTGAGCGAGCTGGTTGCCGGGGCCGATCACGAAGCGCTCGAAGGTGTAGTCCGGGTTGAGGGCGACCTGCGAGGCGGCGTCTGCTGAGGCGGGGGAGACGGCCTCGGCGTCCTCCGGCGCGACCAGCTCCACCTCGCGCAGCCCGTCAACCGCCCGGTGTGCGGCTGCTCGGAGCAGGTCCATGTAGCGGCGGCCGACCCAGCGGACGACCCGCTGCGGACCGGTCAGATAGAGCGTGGCGCCTCGGCGTGAGACCGGAGTGAGGGGAGAGAACCAGAGTCGGTAGGTGTCCTCGTGAACCGAGGCGGCCAACTCCCGCTGGATCTCGCGCCACGGATCCTCGAGATCCTGGCGAACGTCGCGAACCTGCCCCGGAACGGTTGCTCCTCTCTGATCGTGCGGTGTGCGAGTCGAGCGGCGATCATAGGCTCGGCCCGGGCGAGCGAACAGGGCCACCGGGCGGGCTCCGTGCAAATCGCGGCTAAAACCGGGACGGAGATTTCGCCGGGCGCAAGACGGCCGAGGCCGGGCCGGTCACGCCCTATACTGCCCTGCCCCTCGCCCCTCCTTCCGGGGGCTATCCCGATGAAGCGGACCTACCAGCCGAAGAAGCGCAAGCGAGCCCGGACCCACGGGTTCCGAGCCAGGAGCGCCAGCCGCTCCGGCCGCGCCATCCTGCGGCGCCGGCGTCAGAAGGGCCGCAAGCGGCTCACGCCCTGACGTTGGCCTCCAAGGGCCGCCCGGACGCCCGTCGGCGCCGACTCTCACGGAGCGGCGACTTCGATCGCGTCTATCGCGAGGGCAACTCACGAGGCAATCGCTTTCTGGTGCTCTACTCATTCGCCCGCCGCGACGACGAGTCGAGAGACGGCGCCAGGCTCGGGCTCTCCGTCGGGCGCAAGATCGGCAAGGCCGTGACCCGGAACAAGGTGAAGCGCGGGATCCGGGAGGCGTTCTGGGAGCTCTCCGACGAGTTTGAGGCCGGCCACGACTATGTGATCGTCGCTCGCCCGGGCGTGGAGGGCCTGCTGGAGCGCGACGGGCAGGAGGGCCTTCGCTCCTCGCTGGCCGAGCTCGTGAACGATTCGGGCGAGGAGCGTTTGTCGTGAAACGGTTTCTCGCCGCCCTGCTGATCGCTCCCATCCGGCTCTACCAGCGGCTGATCTCCCCGGCGATCGCGCCCCGCTGCCGCTACTACCCGACCTGCTCCGGCTACGCCGTCGAGGCGATCCGCGAGTTCGGTCCCATCCGCGGCCTGATCCTGGCCGGCTGGCGCGTGCTGCGCTGCAACCCCTGGAGCCACGGCGGCGTCGACGAGCTCTCGGATCGCACCCTCTTCAGAGGCACCCGGACGCGCTCGGAACGAAAGGCCCGCCCGGCTTCGCCAGCAGCGGCCACCACGAAAACCGCGGCCGAATAGACCAACGAAGCAGATCTGACGTAGAACTCCATCGCCATGTTCCTCGAAGCCCACATCCTCCAGCCGCTGATCGACCTCTTCAACGACGTCTTGAAGTGGCTGCACAACGACGTCGGCCTCGCCTGGGGGATCGGGATCGTCCTGATCACCTGGCTCTCGAGGATCGTCGTCCTGCCCTTCACCCTGAAGTCGATGCACGGGATGCGCGAGATGCAGGCGTTGCAGCCCTACCTGAAGGAGATCCAGGAGAAGTACAAGGACGACAAACAGCGCATGCAGCGCGAGCAGATGGCGCTCTTCCAGGAGCACGGCGTCAATCCGCTCTCCGCCTGTCTTCCCCTGGTCTTCCAGTTCCCTGTCTTCATCGCGCTCTACGCGCTCCTGCGAAGCAGTGAGTTCAAGGACGAGGTCGGCAACTCCGGCTGGCTCTTCGTCTCCGACCTGACCGCCCACCCGACCGGCGCCGAAGCGGTCGTGCTCGTCATCCTCGCCGTCGCCGGCACCTTCGCGCTGCTCTTCTTCAACCCCTCGCCGACGACCGGCGGCAACTCCCAGCGCTACCTGATGGCCGGGGTCTTCTCGCTGGTGACCGTCTTCCTGATCCCGAACGCCCCGGCGGGGATCGCGGTCTATTTCATCGCCAGCGGTCTCTGGCAGGTCATGCAGCAGACGGTGATCCACTTCGTCTGGCCGCTGCCGGCGGTGCCGACCCCCGAGGAGGTGCGGGCCTCGAAGCCGCCGCCTCCTCCGCCCCGGAAGCGCAAGCGGCGCAAGTAGTCAGGGACGGGCGGCCGCGCTCGGGGATCCCCGTCCATCGACCCTAGAACCGTTTTGAGGTCGCTGGCCGGGGACCCCCGACCACGGCCGCCGGAACTAGACTGCTCCCGTGGCTGAAGGACGAGCAGCAGATGGGGCGGCTTCTGTCTTGCCCGAAGCGCCCGCTGAGCGCGTGCGCGTCATGCTCGAGCGGATCCTCGAGGAGCTTGGGCTCGAGGCCTCCGTTGCGGTCGAGGAGGGGGACGAGGAGATTCATGCGGACATCGAGGGGGAGGACGTCGGGCTCCTGATCGGGCGGCATGGGCAGACCATCGACGCGATCCAGCTGCTCTCCTACCAGGCCGCCTACCGCGGGCGGCAGGACCGCAAGAGGGTCACGGTCGACGCGGCCGGGTACCGGCGCCGCCAGGGGGAGTCGCTGCGGCGGCGAGCCGACATGGCGGCCGAGGACGCGCTCGCCCACGGTGAGGCCGTGGAGATGGACCCGATGGGCTCGAATGAGCGCCGGGTCGTGCACGAGCACCTTCGCGAGCGCACCGAGATCGAGACCTACAGCGAGGGCGACGAGCCCAACCGCTACGTGGTCGTCGCGCCTCTGATCTCCGATTGAGCTCCTCGCGCACGGCCGAGCCTGCACTCGAGACCCTGCTCGAGCTGCTCTCCGAGCCGCGCGCGCCGATCGCCGCATCCACGGTGCGCCGGGCTCGCGAGGTCCACATCGAGGACTCACTGAGCGGCCTGGAGGTCGATGAGCTCGCCCGGGCGTCCCGGATCGGCGACCTCGGGAGCGGCGCGGGCCTGCCCGGCCTCGTCCTGGCCGCCTGCGTTCCCGCCGCCCGCGTCGAGTTGATCGAGTCCGTCGGGCGAAAATGCGCGTTCCTCGGCGACGCGATCGCCCGGATGGGACTCGAGAACGTCGCGGTCGTCTGCGAGCGCTCCGAGGAGTGGGCAGCCGGCCAGGGCCGTGAGGCCTACGACGCGGTCACGGCCCGCGCGGTCGGGTCCCTCACCGTGCTCGCGGAGCTCGCCTCGCCGCTGCTCCGCGACGGCGGCGTGCTGGTCGCGTGGAAGGGCGCACGCTCTGAGGCGGAAGAAGCCGAGCTCGAACGTGGCGCCCCGCGGCTCGCCATGGAGCAGGTCGAGGTACGGAGCGTGCGGCCTTATCCGGGCAGCCGCGACAGACACATCCACCTGCTCCGCAAGAATGGACCGACTCCGAACGGGTTGCCGCGCCGGCCCGGAATGGCGGCGAAGCGCCCGTTCGGGTCCGAACAGCACTGACCCGAACCATTCGTATGGGAACCGTCTACGCAATCGCGAATCAGAAGGGCGGCGTCGGCAAGACGACGACCGCGGTCAACATGGGCGCCTTCGTGGCGAGCGACGGGCAGCAGACGCTGATCGTCGACCTCGACGCCCAGTGCAACGCCACCGTCGCACTCGGGCTGCCCAAGGACTCGACGCCCTCGTCGTATGACTGCCTCGCCGGCGAGGTCTCCGTCGCCGAGGCCGCCCGCCCAGCCGGCCCGGACAACCTCTGGGTGGTACCCGCGCATGTGGATCTCGCCGGTGCCGCCGTCGAGCTGCCGCGCTTCAGCGGCTACGAGACCCGGCTGCGCGACGGTCTCGGCCCGGTTCGCTCACGCTTCGCCTACACGCTTCTCGACTGCCCCCCGTCGCTCGGCCCGGTCGCCGTCAACGCGCTGGTGGCCGCCGACAAGGTGATCGTCCCGGTGCAGGCCGAGTACCTGGCGCTCGAGGGCCTGGTGCAGTTCCTCGACACCCTGAAGCTCGTCCGCCGCGACCTCAACCCGAACCTCGAGATGGCGGGGGTCCTGATCACCATGCACGACGACCGCACCCGGCTCTCCCGGGACGTCGAGCGGGAGCTCCGGGAGCATCTGCCCGCCCGGGTCTTCAAGACAGTCGTCCCTCGGAGCGTGCGGGTCGCCGAGGCCCCCAGCTACGGCATCCCGGTGTCGGAACACGATCCGCGCTCCTCCGGCTCGAAGGCCTACCGCGAGCTCACGGACGAGGTCCTCGCCCTCGGAGTAGTCGATGGCTGAGCGCAAGCGCGGGATGGGGAGGGGGCTTGCGGCGATCCTGCCCGAGAGCTCGGCGGGCGGTCCCGAGCTCCGCGAGCTCGACGTCACCGAGATCGAGCCCAACCCCGACCAGCCCCGCGCCAAATTCGACATGGACGCGCTCGATGCCCTCGCCGGATCGATCGGCTCGGTCGGGCTGCTCCAGCCGCTGATCGTCCGTCCCCTCGCGGACGGGCGCTACGAGCTCGTCGCCGGGGAGCGCCGCTGGCGCGCGGCGCAGAAGGCGGGCCTCGACCGCGTTCCCGCCGTCATCCGGACCTCCCCCGAGGACGAGCGCCTGCAGGCGGCGCTGATCGAGAACATGGTCCGAGAGGACCTCAACCCGGTCGAGGAGGCCCGGGCCTGCGCCGCGCTCGTCGACGACCTGGGCATCTCCAAGGAGGAGCTCGCCCGCCGGGTGGGCCGGAGCCGTGCCGCGATCTCCAATCTGATCCGGCTCCTCGACCTCCCCGACCCCGTCCTCTCGTTGCTGGAGCGACAGGAGCTCACCGAGGGCCACGGGCGGGCGATCCTCCAGGTCTCTGACCAGGACAAGCGCGCGCGGCTCGCCAAGCAGGCTGCGGCCGATGGCTGGTCCGTCCGCGAGACCGAGCGGCATGCCGGCGAGGGCCCCCGCCGCAGGAAGGCGCCGGCCGGGGGCCGGATCTCGGCCGAGGAACGTGCCGCGATGGCCGATGCCGAAGACACGCTCGGTTCCGCCCTCGGCCAGGACGTCAAGGTGCGCCGCGCCGGGAACGGCGTCAGGGCCGAGCTTCACTTCGACGACCTCTCGGAGCTCGATTCGCTCGCCCGCCGCCTGCGTCGGCGTGGCTAGAATCGGCGGCCGCGGGCGATTAGCTCAGTTGGTTAGAGCGCGTCTCTGATAAGGACGAGGTCCCTGGTTCGAGTCCAGGATCGCCCACTCAACTCGCCGCACGGTCACCCTCGGCGGCGTTGCGGATTCCCTCGAGCGCATGCTCGACCCAGCGGCGGAACATGCGCTCCCCGGCCATCACCACCTGAAGCCGGACGACCAGGTTCGTCGGATCGCTGCCGGCCTCCATCTCCATGAAGGTCCCGCCCTGCCCCTCGGTGAGGACCGCGCGGGTGTAGGTCCCGGTGTCCATGCAGCGGATCGTCAGCTCCTTGCCCGGCACCATCTCGTCCACCTCGAGCGTCGTCTCCAGGTCAGACATCGGCCAGGGCCGGGACTGGACGTTGCGTACGTGGCAGCCCTGCTCGAAATCGCCGTCGATGCACTCGAAGGTGATCGTGTCCGGCCACCACTCGGTCTGCCGGTCCGGGTCTGAGGCCAGATCCCAGACGACGTCGAGCGGCGCGTCGATGAATGCCTGTTGACGGCACTCCGGCATCGCCTCGATTCTCCCACGCAACGGGGAGCGCTTCGGGCCGCTCCTATAATCCGTGCGGACGCCCTGAGGAGACCTGCGTGCAGAGAATGACCATCTACGGAGTCAGCTTCGACATGGTCGGCAAGCAGCCGATCGTCTTGCTGAAGACTGTGGACGGCAACAAGTTCCTGCCGATCTGGATCGGCCACCCCGAGGCGGCCGCGATCCTGATGAAGCTCCAGGGCGCATCGACGCCGCGCCCGATGACGCATGACCTCCTCTCGGACGTGCTCGATCAGATGGAGGCCAAGTGCGAGAAGGTCTCCGTCACCGAGCTGCGGGACAACACCTTCTTCGCCTCGATCACCATCTCCATGAACGGCTCCGAGCTGGAGATCGACTCCCGACCCTCCGACGCGCTCGCTCTCGCCGTCCGCACCTCGGCGCCCATCTTCGCCGCCGACGACGTGATCGAGGAATCCGCGATCGAATTCGAGGGCGAGGAGGTCGAGGACCAGGAACAGGTCGTCGAGAAGTTCAAGGACTTCCTCGACAACGTCACCCCCGAGGACTTCGCGTCGGGCGAGGGCGAGCTCTAGGGCCCGCGACGCTGACGTTTTCGGCAGGTCAGAACCCGGCGGGTAGCGGGCCCGCCTGGTGGCGAAGCGTCGTCCCGCCCCCAGGGCGTTCCATCGCCGAGGAAAGGATCCGCCCCACCAGCTGCGTGAAGTCGATCCCCGCCGCCTCGGCGGCCATCGGGAAGAGGCTGGTGTCGGTCAGGCCGGGGATCGCGTTCACCTCGAGTACCTGTGGGCCCTCGTCCCCGAGCATCAGGTCGACCCGTGCGAAGCCACTGCAGCCCAGGGTCTCGTAGGTCCGCCGCGCCAGCCCCTGGACACGCTGGGTCTCGGCGTCCCCCAGCTCCGCCGGGCAGATGTACTCGGTGCGGCCGATCTCGTAGCGCGCCTCGAAGTTGAAGAAGTCCTCCTCCCGGGGGATCGCCTCGACGACCGGCAGGGCATCGCTGCCGAGCATGCCGACGGCGAGCTCGCGCCCCTTCACGTAGCGCTCGAGCAGGACCCGGTCGTCATAGCTGAAGGCGGCGACCAGCGCCTCCGGGACCTCCTCGCGCGAGGAGGCGAATTCGACCCCGAGCGAGGAGCCCTGGCTCGCCGGCTTCACGACGAGAGGAAAGCCGAGCCTCTCCTCGATTTCCTCGAGCGTCTCGGCGGCGCCGAGCTCGCGGAAGGCGGTGGCGTTGAAGGCCGCCCAATCGGGCGTGGGGATTCCAGCCGCTTTCATCTCGTGCTTCGCTGCGACCTTCTCCATGCATAGCGCACAGGCCGCAACCCCGGGACCCGTATAGGGGAGATCCAGGATCTCGAGCAGTTCCTGGACGGTTCCGTCCTCGCCGCCGGGACCGTGGAGAGCGATGAAGACGACATCCGGTCGCTCGGAGCGGAGCCGGCTCACCAGCTCAGGGCCGACGTCGATGCCCAGCGCCTCGTGGCCGAGAGCGGCGATCGCGTCCTCGACCCGGGCCGCCGAGCGAAGGGACACCCCTCGCTCCAGCGAGCTTCCTCCCTTGAGGACGGCCACCCTCATCGCTTCGGCAGCGGCACGACGTCGCCGCCGGGCTCATCGTCGTCTGGATCGGACTCGACCCGATGTTCCCCCGTGATCGTCTGGTAGAGCTCGACCTGCTCGGAGATGACGCCACCGATGCGGCGGATGCCCTCCCTCAGCTCGTCCTCGTCCGTTGCGGAGAAGTTCAGTCGCATGGAAGACCCGCCGCGTCCATCGACATAGGCCGCCCGGCCGGGAACGAAGGCCACGTTCTCGCGCAAGGCTTTCGCAAGCAGATCGGTGGTGTCGATGTAGTCGGGCAGCGTCGCCCAGAGGAAGAGACCGCCCTCGGGCCGCGACCACTCCGCCTCCTTGGGGAAGTGGCGCTCGAGGGCATCGAGCATCGCGTCGCGTCGGTCGCGATAGATCTCGATCAGGTCTTCGATGTACTCGCGCCAGCGGCCCTCCGCGAAGTACTCCCGCACGAAGTACTGGGTGAGGGTGGAGGTGCAGAGGTCCGCCGCCTGCTTGCCGAGGCCGATCTTCTCCAGAACGGGGGGAGGCGCCGCCACCCACCCGATCCGGATCCCCGGGGAGAGGATCTTCGAGAGCGTCCCGAGGTAGAGCACGTAGTCGCCGCCATCCAGGCTGTAGAGCGTCGGCTCGGGCTCGCCCTCGAAGCGGAGCAGCCCGTATGGATTGTCCTCGCAGATCAGGACCTCGTGCTCCCGGGCGAGCTCGACCAGCCGTCGGCGTCGCTCGCCCGACATGGTCACCCCGGCCGGGTTCTGGAAGCTCGGCACCGAATAGATGAACTTCGGCCGGCGCCCGGCCACCGCCAGAGCTGAGAGCAGCTCCTCGAGCTCGTCGATCCGCATCCCGTCCTCGTCGGTGCTCACCTGGTGGACGTCCGCCTCATAGCTGCAGAACGTCGGCACCGCGCCTGGATAGGTGGGGGCCTCGCAGATCACCGGGTCGCCGGGGTTGACCAGCGTCTTTGCGATCAGGTCGATCGCCTGCTGTCCACCGGTGGTGACGATCAGGTCGTCGGGGTCCGGAGCCATGTCCTCGGCTCCCATCACCTCGAGGATGCATGCCTTGGTCTCCTCGAATCCCTCGGTCGGGCCGTACTGAAGAGCTTCGGCGGAGGACTCCTGTGCGATCCGGGTCATCTGCGCGGCGAAGGTGTCGGCGGGGAAGGTCGAGGTGTCCGGCAGGCCGCCGGCGAGCGAGATCACCTCGGGCCGAGCGGTGATCGCCATCAGATCGCGCATGGCCGAGGAGCGCATCACCTGCGTGCGGCGCGCGAACAGGCCCGCGTAGCGCTCGAGGTCGCGAGAGGTGGTGTGGGCGCGCCTCCGGCGCGGCGCCGGCCGCCTCGGCTTCCCCTCCTGCTCGGACGGCTCCCTCACGCCGGACAGTGTTGCGGACCGGTCGGGGAGGGGTGAAGCTCATCTGGCGTTGAGATAAGTCCCTGTAGCCTGCGCCCCGATCATGTTCCTAGCCATCTGCCAGGGGCTCGGCCTGGCCATCGCGGTCGGGCTCATCATCGGGGTCGTCGTGCCGCCGATCATGCCCGCATGGGGGGCGGTCGCCGGGGCCGCTCCGCTCGGGGTTCTCGCCGCGGGAGCCGCGCTCCACGGCGCGAACGAAGCTCTCTGGCCGGCGTTGTTCGTCGGCGTGATCGGCGCCGGTTTCGCCGCGGTGGTCACCCGCGACGTCGTCTCGGGGGCGGTCCGCCGCCAGCAGGGGGGTGTCTCGGCTGAGCCGCAGGCGCAGTCGCCCGGCGGGCTCACCGCGATCGTCGTCCTGACGGCAGCGGCGATCGCGGGCATCAGTCTGGTTCTCAAGCCGTTCTCGCTGCTCGTCCTGGTCGCCCTGATCGGCCTTTGGATCTCGCGGCGGCGACAAGCCGAGCGCAAACACGAGGGCCTGCGGGTCCTCAGGTAGATGAACCTCATACCCGGATTTCCCTCCTAGCCGTGCCGCGGAAGCTCGTCCTGGTCGTTGTCGACGCGATGCATCCCGAGATGCTGCTGCGTGCGATCGAGGAGGACCTCGCGCCGACCTTCGGCGCCCTGGTCGAACGAGGGCAGACAGTCACCGACGTGGTGTCCAGCTTCCCCTCGGTCACCCCGGTGGCGAGCTCGGAGATGATGACCGGCCTCGGCCCCGCCGGCCACTGGGTGATGGGGATGAACTGGTACCACCGGCTCGAGCGCCGCTACATCGAGTACGGCTCCTCGTTCGAGGCGACCCGGACATTCGGCCTGTTCCGGGCGATGTACGACCTCGTCTACAACATGAACCTCGACCATCTGAGCTGGCAGGCGCAGACGGTCTTCGAGAGCCTCGGCGACGCAGGGATCCGCACCGCGGCGACCCCGTTCCTCATCTATCGGGGGCGCCAGCGCCATCAGCTCGGCCTCGAGGGGCTGGTCAAGCGCGCGGCAGAGGCGATCAACTTCCGGCACGCCGTCTGGGGTCCCGACGAGTTCTTCTATGGAGATCTGTACGCGAGCCGCCCGACCGGCTGCGGCCCCAGCTTCACCCGCCCCGGCACGCGGGACGAGTACTCGGCCTGCGTCGCCGAGAACCTGGTCGAGGAGGGCGCCTACGACTTCCTCCTCTTCAGCCTGCCGGACAACGACTTCCACTCGCACCGCCACGGCCCCGAGGCGCAGATCGACTCGATCGCCAAGGCGGACGCGATGTTCACGCGGCTCGTCGAGGCCGGTGGTGGGCTCGATGCCTTCCTGGAGGAGCACGCCGTGATCCTCACGGCCGACCATGCCCAGACAGCCGTGGAGCACGCGCTCCCCCTTGCGGACGCGCTGGCCGAGGATTGGGCTGTCCTGCAGCCGAACACCGATCGGCCGGAGGAGGCGGAGATCGCGGTGAGCCCGACCTCACGTGCCGGAGCCGTCTACATCCTCGACACTGGCCGGCGCCACGGCGGGACACACGAGCGCGCGCGCCTGCGCCTGCGCGATCTCGCCGGGGTTGACCTCGTCACCTGGCTCGCGCGGGAGGACGGCGCCCCGGTGATCCGCAAGGGCGTCGGGCTCGACGATCCCGCGGGGGTGGAGGCTGTCGTCGAACGCGACGGGCGGGAGTTCCGTTTCCGGCCGGGCGGACAGCTCCGCGACCTGCGCGGCAACGGTTGGTCCGTGAAGGGGGAGCCCGAGGCCCTCGAGGCCGACATCACGAGGGGCCGGTTCGAGTCGGAGGAGTATCCCGATGCGCTCTCCCGGCTCTGGTCGGCGCTGACCTCGCCGCACGCCGGCGACATCCTGATCTCCGCCACCGAGGGCTACGAATGTGTCGACTGGGGCGGGATCAGCCACGCCGGCGGGGGGAGCCACGGCTCACTCGGGCGGGGCGATTCGCTGGGCCCCGCGGTCTTCGTGGGCTGCGGCCCGAAGCGACCGAACAAGCAGCCCCAGTGGGCGCTGAGGGACCTGGCGCCGGTGATCCTCGAGCACTTCGGTGTCAACGGCGGAAGGCCTCAGGGATGACCCCGCCGGTCGAGACCGCGAAGCGCATCGGCCGAGGCACCCTCAAGCCGGGCAACTGGCTCCAGCTCTTCCAATTCGGCGTGGTGGGCGCCTCAGGCTATTTGATCAACCTCGTGGTGTTCGCGATCCTGAACGGACCGTTCAACATCCACTACATCCCGTCGGCGATCCTCGCGTTCTGCGTCGCCGTCTCCAACAACTTCTGGTGGAACCGACACTGGACCTTCGACGCCAGACATGGCCACGCCGGTTTTCAGGCCGCCCGGTTCTTTGCGGTCAGCGCGCTCGCGCTGGTCGTCAACCTGGTTGCGCTCAAGCTGCTCGTCGGAGGAGGTATGAGCGAGCTGCCGGCTCAGGCGATCGCGGTGGCGATCGCGATGCCGTTCAACTTCGTCGGCAACAAGCTGTGGACCTTCGACGACTAGGGGGTGCGAGGCCGCTCACTCTCGGAGCGGAGGGCGAAGCCCGTAGCGACTTTTCTGGGCGGCCGTATGCACCCCCGCCTGATGGCGAAGCCGGGTCTCCTTCTCGTTGCGTCCCTCGTGGCGACCCTGCTCCTGGCCACCCAGGCCCAGGCCGACACCCAGACCATCACCCAGCAGAAGGCGATCGAGCTCGCCAAGCAGGATCCCAAGGCGGTCGCCGAGCTGCGGGCTCATCCGAACCTGACCACGTCGGCGAGCAAGAACGACTCCACCGGCGCCTGGGAGGTCGGCTTCTTCAACGGCGACGACGAGGTGGCCCAAGTGGTGATCGATCCCGTAACGGGAAACGTCGACGAGTCCTGGACCGGGTATCAGGTCGCCTGGCACATGGCTCGCGGCTATCCGGGGGCGTTCGGCCGCATGGTGAACGCCCCCTGGATCTGGCTGCCGCTCTGCGGGATCTTCGTCCTGGGCCTGCTCGACTGGCGTCGGCCGTTCCGACTGGCCCATCTGGACCTCCTGGTGATCGTCGCCGGCTTCGGGATCTCGCACTACTTCTTCAACAGGGGGAACATCGGGCTCTCGGTCCCGCTGGCGTATCCGCCGCTGCTCTATCTCCTCGGGCGCGCTCTCTGGCTCGGCTTCCGCCGCAAACCGGGATCGGGCCTGCGGCCCTCGATGCCGATCGTCGTTCTCGCCGCGATGACCGTGGTCCTGATCGCCGGGCGGACCGCCCTGAACATCGTCGACTCCAACGTGATCGACGTCGGCTACTCGGGAGTGATCGGCGCCGACAAGATCGCCGACCAAAAGCCGATCTACGACAACTTCCCCTCGGATGACCAGTCGGGGGACACCTACGGCCCGGTCGCCTACTACGCGTACGTGCCCTTCGAGCAGGCCCTTCCCTGGAGCGGCACCTGGGACGACCTGCCCGCCGCCCACGCCGCCTCGATCTTCTTCGACCTCGCCACGATGGCGGGCCTGTTCCTGCTGGGCAGGCGCTTTCGCCGCGGGCGCCGGGGAACCGAGCTCGGCATCCTGCTCGCCTTCGCCTGGGCGGCCTGCCCGTACACCGCCTACGTGCTGGAGTCGAACACCAACGACGCCCTGGTCTCACTCGGGCTGGTGGCGACCCTGCTCTGCCTGACGGCGCCGATCCCGCGCGGGATCACGCTGGGCCTGACCTCGATGACCAAGTTCGCACCCCTCGCCCTCGGGCCGCTCTTCGCCACCTACGGAGCCACCAACGCCACCGCCGGCGACCAAGACCGCCCGCGAACGATCGTCCGCCGATACGCGAAGGTGATCGTCCCCTTCACGATCGCGTTCGCGGTGACGGTCCTCATCGTCTGTTTCCAGGCCCTCCAGGACCCCGGCCTCTCGACCTTCTGGCACCGGACGATCGCGGAGCAGGGGGGCCGCGACTCCCCGTTCAGCGTGTGGGGGCAGGATCATTCGCTCGGCTGGCTGCAGGCCGTCGTCAAGGTCGCGGTCGTGGCGCTGGCCCTCCTGGTCGCCTTCCGCCCGCGGCGCCGCGACTACGTCACGGTGGCCGCGCTCGGGGCGGCAGTGATGATCGGCATGCAGCTCACGATCGACCACTGGTTCTACCTCTACATCCCCTGGTTCTTGCCCTTCCTGCTGATCGCCCTGCTGGCGAGCGGCGCGGTGCCGCTAGGTGGAGGAGACGGGGAGGAGGATCTGGTCGATCCCGCGAGCGAGCCCGTCGTCTCCGATCTCGACCGCGACGCCCATGACCCAGACGTCCTCGTCCGCTCCATCGAAGCGGACCGGCATCTGCGTCTTGAAGGCGCGTAGCGCCTGTTCGCGCTTCACGCCGATCACGCCCGCACGCGAGCCCGTCATGCCCACATCGGAGATGTGGGCTGTGCCGCCCGGCAGGACACGGAAATCGGCCGTGGGCACGTGGGTGTGGGTGCCCAGCACGGCGGCGACCCGGCCGTCCAGGTGCCAGCCCATCGCCACCTTCTCGCTGGTCAGCTCGGCGTGGAAGTCCACCACGAACGCGTCGGCGGCGCCGGCGAGCGATTCGAGCAGCTCGTCGATCGCGGTGAACGGATTGCGCTCGACCTTCAGGTGCATCTGCCCGCTCAGGTTGATGACCGCGACGCGCATGCCGGCGGCCTCGACGATCGTGTGGCCGCGCCCCGGGTTCTGCTTCGGGAAGTTCGCGGGGCGGATGATCCGGGTCTCGGAGTCGAGGTACGGGTAGATGTCCCTGTGCCTGTAGGAGTGGTTGCCGAGCGTGATCACGCCGGCGCCCGCCTCGAAGATCTGCGCCGCCGTCTCCTCGGTGATGCCGACCCCCCCGGCCGCGTTCTCGCCGTTGACGACGACCAGGTCCGGCATGCGCTCGGCGCGAAGGTCGGGCATCGCGGCCGCCAGTGCCTCCCGGCCCGGCTTGCCGACGACGTCCCCTATGAAGAGGAGCCTCATCAGGCGGGGGAGCGTAGACGACGTGCCGCTTAGACCATCCCGCTAGCTTTCCGCGCGATGAGCAAGGCCGCTCCCGTGCTCGAGGTGGAGGGTCTCTCCAAGTCGTTCGGCGAGCGCGCCGCCCTGCGGGAGGTGAGCTTCGATGTCGGACGCGGGGAGCTGCTCGCCGTGCTCGGGCCGAACGGAGCCGGCAAGACCACCCTGCTCTCGATCCTCGCCGGCATCGCAAAGGCCGATTCGGGCCGCATCGAGCGATCGAACGGGGAGATCGGCTGGGTCCCGCAGCAGGCGGGCCTCTACCGGCGGCTGACCGTCGAGGAGAACCTCCGGCTGTTCGCGCGGATGGAGGAGGTCGAGGACGTCGAGGCGACCATCGAGAGAATGCTCGGGCAGACAGGGCTCGAGGAGCGGCGACACGACCAGGTCTCCTCGCTCTCCGGCGGCAACCAGCAGCGCATCAACATCGCGATCGGCCTGCTCGGCGAGCCATCCGTGCTCCTGCTCGACGAGCCGAGCTCGGGCCTCGACCCCGGCCAGCGCGTCCGGCTCTGGGAGTTCGTCGCCGGCCTCGCCAAGGCGGGGACGACGGTGATCTACTCGACCCACCAGATCGAGGAGGCCAGCCACTATGGCGACCGGCTGGTCGTGCTGGCCGACGGCGAGACCATCTTCGATGGCGGCTTCGCCCAGATGCGCCGCGCAGCCGGCCCCCGGCCCAAGGGGACCGCGATCGATCCCGAGAACGACTTCGTCCGTTTCCTTCGCAAGCAGGGCCACTGATGCGGTGGCTCCTGGTCAAGGACCTTCAGCTGCTGCGGCGCTCCCCGCTCGTCACCGGGCTGCTGGTCGTCTATCCGATCGTGCTCGCTGTTCTGATCGGCTTGGCGATCTCACGCAGCCCGGAGAAGCCCCGGGTCGCGTTCCTCAACCAGATTCCGAGCGGCAACGGTCTCCAGCTCGGCTCCGGCGGCTTCAGCCAGGACGAGGCGCGCCGCCAGCTCTGCGCGAAGATCGATTGCGTCGACGTCTCCAGCCGCGCCGAGGTCGAGCAGAAGGTGAAGGACGGGGACGTCCTCGGCGGCCTGATCCTGCCCGCGGACTTCATCAGCAAGCTGCAGGGCGAGCTCAGCACCAACTCGAGTGAGCCGGCGACCGTCGACGTGATCGTGAACGACGACGATCCGCTCAAGGCACAGGTCGTCGACGACCGGATCCGCTCGCTGCTCACACAGGCCAACCTGCTGCTCTCCCAGAAGATCAGCGATGTCGCCGGGAACTACGAGCAGATCCTCGCGAACGGCGGATCGTTCGAGATTCCCTTCATCAACCAGACGGTGCACATCCTCGGGTTGCACAAGGCCGAGGAGATCCTCAACCAGGTCGAGAAGAGCCTGCCCCCGGCGCAGCGAGCCAAGGTGGGACAGGTCAGCGACTTCGCAAGGCTCGCGCGGCAGAACCTGGCGCTCGCGAACAGCCTGCTGGCCTCCGTCCGCCAGCCGATCGCGGTGAACAAGGACGTGATCGCCGGCAGCGTGCCCCCTCTCGACACCTTCGCGGTCGCGGTCGCAGCCGCGATCACCCTGCTGTTCGTCACGGTTCTGCTCGTCTCGGGCTCCCTCGCGCTCGAGCGGGAGGAGAACACCTTCACGCGCCTCACCCGGGGCCTGGTCAGCCGCACTGCCCTGCTGATCGAGAAGGCGGTTCTCGGCACGGGCGCGGCACTGGTGGTGACGCTGATCCTGCTGGCGGCGATCACGCCCTTCGAGTCCATCGCCTGGAGCCGGATCTACCTGATCGTCCCCGCGATCCTGTTCGCCGGAGCCGCCTCATCCGGTCTGGGCCTGGCGATCGGAGCGGCGGCGCGCGAGGTGCGAGCCAGTGCGCTGCTCGCCTTCGCCCTCGCGCTGCCGGTTGCCTTCATCTCACTGGTCCCCTCGGGCACGGTGAGCAAGGGCCTGCTCGACGTGATCCACGTGATCGCCGGAGCCTTCCCCTTCCGCGCCGCCGTGGACGCCCTCTCGGGAGCCCTGTCGTCCTCCGGCCCAAGCTTGGGCCTGCCGCTCCTCCACCTGGCCCTGCTGACAGTGGGCTATCTCGTGCTGGCGCGGTTGGCGTTGCGAAGGTTTGCTTAATCCCGGCCCTAGAATCACTTCTGTGAGTTTCCCGGCAACCCGCCTCAGGCGCCTGCGTCGAACGGAGCCCCTCCGCGACCTGGTCCGCGAGACCGACCTGACCGCGGACCACCTGGTTCAGCCCCTCTTCATCACCGCGGGCGAGGGCGTCCGCGAGCCGATCGAGAGCATGCCCGGAATGGAGCGGCTCTCGATCTCCGAGGCCGTTGCAGAGGTCACCGAGATCGCGGCGGCCGGCGTCCGCGCCGTCCTTCTCTTCGGCATCCCGGCGAGCAAGGACGAGGTCGGTTCGGAAGCCTACGACGACGAGGGGGTCGTCCAGATGGCCGTCCGCGCGCTGAAGGAGGCCCACCCGGAGATCGTGGTGATCACCGATGTCTGCCTCTGCGAATACACCTCGCACGGGCACTGCGGAATCGTCCGGGACGGGGAAGTGGACAACGACCTGAGCGTCGAGCTGCTGGCGAAGACCGCGATCTCCCACGCCGCAGCCGGCGCAGACGCGGTGGCGCCGAGCGACATGATGGACGGGCGCATCGGGGCGATCCGCACCCAGCTCGACGATGAGGGCCACTCCTCGGTCCCGATCATCGCCTACAGCGCCAAGTACGCCTCAGCGTTCTACGGCCCGTTTCGCGAAGCCGCCGGGTCGACTCCCGAGTTCGGCGACCGCCGCGGGTACCAGATGGATCCGGCGAACGCCGACGAGGCCGTCCGGGAGGCCAAGCTCGATCTCGAGGAAGGGGCCGACGTCGTCATGGTGAAGCCGGCCCTCCCGTATCTCGACGTGATCCGCCGGGTGAAGGACGCGACCGCCGCGCCGCTCGCGGCGTACCACGTGGGCGGCGAGTACTCGATGCTGAAGGCCGCGGCCGCAAACGGTTGGATCGATGAGCGGGCTGCCGCGATGGAGTCCCTGACCTCGATCCGCCGCGCCGGCGCCGACATGATCATCACCTACTTCGCCAAGGACGCCGCAGCGTGGCTTGGTTCGGAGGGGGCTCGCAGGTGAACAAGCCGGCCGATGGGATCACCACCGACGCGGCGAAGCCCAAGCTCCGCTCGCGCGCCGGCGGCTCGGCGATCCCGCTCGACGACACCGACAAGCACCTGATGAACCTCCTCCAATCGAGGTATCCGCTCGAGGCGAAGCCCTTCGAGCTGATCGCGGCGGAGGCGGAGCTCGATCCCGCCGACGTCAAGGAGCGCACGCAGCGCCTCCTCGATGGCCGGATCATTCGCGAGATCACGCCGATCTTCGACACCCGCGCGCTGGGATACAGCTCGATGCTGGTGGCCGCGAAGGTCGATTCCGAGAACCCGCAACGCGCCGCTCAGATCATCAACTCGCATCCGGGCGTCTCCCACAACTACCTGCGCACCCACGAGTTCAACCTCTGGTTCACCATCGCGACGCCGCCGGATTCCGGGCTGGGGCTCGAGGGCACCCTCGAGGTGCTCCAGCGCCTCACGGGCGCCGAGTCGATCCGCCAGCTCCCCACCCTGCAGCTCTTCAAGATCAACATGAACCTGGAGATGGAGGGCGGGACCGAGGAGCTCTCCAAGGCAGTCGATGCCGCCCCGCCGCGCGAGCTCGAGCGCCAGCCCTACGACGAGACCGACGTCGCCGTGATCCGCGCCCTGCAGGGGCCGATGGAGGTCACCGACCGCCCCTACGACGATGCCGCCGCCGAGGTCGAAATGAGCACGCACGACTTCCTCGACCACCTCCGGGGCATGGTCGATCGCAAAATCCTGCGCCGCGTCGCCGCGATCCTCTACCACCGCCGCGCCGGGTTCTCGGCGAACGGGATGGGCGTCTGGCGAGTGCCGGAGGGGAAGATCATGGACGTCGGCGCACGCATGGCCGCCGTGCGGGGCATCTCCCACTGCTACCAGCGCCCGACCTACGCGGACTGGCCCTACAGCGTCTTCACCATGGCCCACGGGCGCTCCAAGGAGGAGTGCGACGCCGTCCTGGACGCGATCGCCGACGACCACGATCTGCATGGCTCCGATCGCGCCGTCCTCTACTCCTCCACCGAGTTCAAGAAGATCCGCCTTCGCTACTTCACTGACGACTACGCGCGCTGGGAGGCGGAGCACTCATAAGCCGCTCCGAGGAGCTGTACCGGCAGGCTCTGGGGGTGATGCCCGGAGGGGTGAACTCCCCGGTGCGGGCGATGCGGTCGATCGGGCGTGACCCGATCTTCATCGACCACGGCGAGGGCCCGCACATCTGGGACGTCGACGGGAACTGCTACGTCGACTGGGTCTCCTCCTGGGGACCGCTGATCCTCGGCCATGCCGACCCCCTGGTGGTGGAGGCGGTTCGCGAGGCGGCCGGGCGAGGCACCAGCTACGGGGCGCCGACGGCAGGGGAGGTGGAGCTGGCGAGGGAGGTGGCCGACCGCTTCGCGAGCGTCGAGATGGTCCGCATGACCAGCTCGGGCACCGAGGCGACGATGTCAGCGCTGCGACTCGCGCGTGCGGTCACCCGCCGGACGACGGTCATGAAGTTCGCCGGCGCCTACCACGGTCACGTGGACGGCCTGCTCGCCGAGGGTGGCTCAGGGCTGGCGACGGCGGGAGTCCCGGCGAGCCCGGGCGTCACCGAGGCACAGGCCTCCGACACCGTGATCGTCCCCTGGAACGACACCGGCGCGGTGGTCGAGGCGATCGCGCGGGGGCGCCCGGCGGCGGTGATCGCCGAGCCCATCCCGGCGAACATGGGAGTGGTCCCGCCGGCCCCTGGTTTCCTCGAGGCGGTCAGGGATGCAACGGCCGAGGCGAATTCGCTCCTGATCCTCGACGAGGTGATCAGCGGTTTCCGTGTGGCACGGGGAGGAGCACAGGAGCTGCTCGGAGTCGAGGCGGATCTCACCGTGATGGGGAAGGTGATCGGAGGGGGCCTGCCGGCCGCCGCTTACGGCGGCAGTCGCGATCTGATGGAGCGCATCGCCCCGGCCGGCGACGTCTACCAGGCGGGGACGTTGTCGGGCAACCCCCTCGCCGTGGCGGCGGGCCTGGCCACCCTGGGCAGGCTCGACGGCCCCGCCTACGTGGGGCTGGATTCGGCCACCACCCGGCTCGCAACGGGCCTGCGGCGTGCGGCGGGCGAGAGGCCGGTCCAGGTGGCGAGCGTTCCGGGACTGCTCACGGTCTTCTTCAGCCCCGAACCCGTGCAGGACTTCGCGGCGGCCCAGGCCTGCGACACCGAGGCGTATGCCCGCTTCTGCCGGGCGCTGCTCGACCGCGGCGTCTACCCGCCCGCCTCGCAGTTCGAGGCCTGGTTCCCCTCGCTCGCCCACGACGAGGAATCCATCGACCGGACGATCGAGGCGGCTGCCGAGGCCTTCCAGCGGGCCATCCCCTGACGCGCCGCTCTAATCTCGGAAGGACGCATGTCCACCACCTCGACCTCCCTCGCCTCGCTTTCGACGCTCCTTCGCGACGGCGAGAACGTGATCTCGCCCTATGTGCGGGACGCTGAGGAGGAGCCGGCGCTCGGCGCCCTGGCTGCCTCCGGTCCGCGTGCGGAGGGCGCGGCGGATGAGTACACCGTCCTGGTCGAGGCGATCAGGGAGGGCTATCTCCTCCACTACGAGCGGCCGAGGCTGATCGAGGGCGCCGACGGCGACCTTCGCCTGCTGGCGGGCGATTACCTCTATGCCCTCGGCCTCGAGAAACTCGCCGATCGCGGCGATCTGGCGGCCGTCAGGGAGCTGGCCGACCTGATCAGCCTCTCGGCTCAGGTGCACGCCGAGAACCGGGATGGTTCGAGTGATGTGGATGCCCTCTGGCTGGCCGCTGCCGTCGCGGTCGGCGCTGGAGCCACCGAGGAACACGAGCAGGCGAAGGAGGCCCTCCGCCGCGCGGAGCCCGACGCGGCCGATCGGCTGCTCCGGAGTGCTAGCAAAACCGCCCGCGAGGCGGGCATGAGCGGTGCGCTGGCCGTGGCAGCCGACTCGATAGGCTTCGCCGCCGAAGACGTCTCAGACCGTGGCTGAAGAGGGAAACAACAAGCAGGGAGCACCGAAGGAGCTTCCGAGCTCCGATCCTGCGGGCTACTTCGAGGGCGAGTCCATGAACCGCCGGACGGCCTTCACCGTCGCCGTGCAGGCGGTCGGAGGGCTCGCGGGCGCCGCGATCGTGCTGCCCGCGATCGGCTTCGCCGCAGCCCCCCTCTTCGAGCAGGAGGACGAGCCCTTCCAGGCGGTCGGCCCGGTCTCCGATTTCACGCCCGACACCTACCGGCCGGTGGTGATCACAGCCGTCGAGGACATCGGCGAGACCGGTAAGACCACGGTCTACGTGCGCCAGGGGGATCCGACCCTGACCGGACTCCCGAACGGATACGAGCAGGAGACCCCGAACGAGTACATCGCGATCACGACCCGCTGCGCGCATCTCGGCTGCCCCGTGCGCTTCGTGCAGGCCGCCAAGAACTTCATCTGCCCCTGCCACGGCGGCGTCTACGGCTTCCTCGGCGAGCGCATCGGCGGGCCGCCGGTTCGCCCGCTCGACCGCTTCCAGACCCGCGTGACCAACGGGCAGGTCGAGGTCGGGCCGCGCTACAGCGTCACCAACAGCTTCGATCCGGTGCGAGCCCGGGATCCCGGTGAGTTCACCGGTGGCGTCTGGAACTACCTCTACCCGCCGCGGCCCTCAGTGCCGCCGCCGCCCTAGGAGACCCGGTGCCGGAGCTTCCAAAGCCAGGCCCGCTGAGCCGCCCCGCCAAGCCGGGCGAGCGAGTCAATGGCGCGAACGGGAACGGTTCTGGACCCGTCGAAGTCGCAAAGGAGGCCGGCGGCGACGTCATCGGTTGGGTCGACGAGCGGACGGGGGGCACGACCTTCCTCACGGGGATGCTGTTCCGCAAGGTCCCCAAGGGCACCAACTGGTTCTACACGCTCGGCTCGGCCACCCTCTTCGCCTTCACCTTCCAGGCCCTGACCGGCGTCTTCCTGGCGATGTACTACACGCCGTCGCCGACCCAGGCCTACGGGTCGATCACCCACCTGACCAACGACGTCTGGATGGGCGAGTTCGTCCGCGGAATGCACAAGTGGGGCGCCTCGGTGATGATCATCTGCATCTTCCTGCACATGGGGCGCACCTTCTTCTTCGGCGCCTACAAGTACCCGCGGGAGCTCAACTGGGTGATCGGAGTGGTCCTGATCATCCTGACGCTGGTCATGGGGCTGACCGGCTACCTGCTGCCCTTCGACCAGCGCTCCTACTGGGCGACGATCGTCGCCAACAACATCACCGGCACCGGGCCGATCGTCGGCCCGTACCTCGCCGACTTCCTGCGCGCCGGTCCTGAGATCGGCGCCACGACGCTGTCGAGGTTCTACGCGATCCACATGCTCTTGGTGCCCGGGTTGATCATCGCCCTGATCGGGGCGCACCTCTATCTGGTGGTCAAGCTCGGCACCACTGCGCCGCCGTGGATGAAGGCGGATCGGCCCAAGCCTGCCCTCCGGAAGGAGGAAGTGGGTTGAACCGCAAGGAGAAGGAGGAGTACCTTCGCGACTACGAGGTCCTGAAGAAGAAGGGCAAGCCGTTCTTCCCGTACGCGGTCATGAAGGACACGGTGATGATGCTCGTGGTCGCGCTCGTGATCGTCGGGCTGTCGATCCTGCTCGGCGCCGAGCAGGGCCCGAAGGTCGACCCGACCACGACCACCTACACACCGCGCCCGGAGTGGTACTTCTTCTTCCTGTTCGAGCTGCTGCGGGTGATCAAGCCGCCGTGGGCGGTGCCGATCGCGACCATCGGGCTGCCGACCCTCTTCATGGTCCTGCTTTTGCTCCTGCCGTTCTACGACCGGAACGCCGAGCGGCGGCCCGAACGCAGACCGATCGCGAGCACGGCGGGCATCCTGGTCATCATCGGCATGGCCTATTTGACCTTCCTCGGCGCCACCGCCGGACCGCCGAGCGAGGTCGACCTCAAGACCTCTGCGGCATTGGAACCCGGCAAGGAGGTGGTCGCCCAATCGGGCTGCCTGGCCTGTCACAGGCTGGGCGACAACGGCAACGATGGTCCGGGTCCTGAGCTGACGCACATCGGCGCCCGGATCCCGAGAAACGCGATCGCACGCTCGCTGGAGGTCGGCCCGAGCATCATGCCGTCCTACGGAGCCCTCCCGCCGGCCAAGTTCCAGGCGCTGACGGCGTATCTCGCCTCGCTGAACTAGACGGCAGCGGCTTCGCAACCCTGATCGCCTAATCTCGGAGCGATGAGTGTCTCGCCCGACACCGAGGCCGAGGGCGCCATTCCCCGACGGGATTCGGAGGAGTTCGCCACGGAGGTCCGCGGCATGTTCGACCGGATCTCGGGCGTCTACGACCTGATGAACTCGGCGATGACGGCCGGGCTGCACCATGAGTGGCGCGAACGGGCCGTCGACCGGGCGCAGGTCGGGCCGGGATCCGACGCGCTCGATCTCTGCACCGGCACGGGTGACCTTGCACTGGCGCTGAGGCGCCGGATCGGGCCCGATGGGCGCGTGGTCGGGAGCGACTTCTCCGAGGCCATGCTCGAACTGGCTCGTCGCAAGAGCGGGGACGAGGGACTCCCCGTGGAATTCGGATGGGCGGATGCCCTCGAGCTTCCCTACGGCGACGAGAGCTTCGATGCCGTGACGATCGGATTCGGCGCCCGCAACCTCGCGGACCTCGAACGCGGCCTATCCGAGATGGCCCGGGTCCTGCGCCCGGGTGGGCGCCTGGTGATCCTCGAGATCACCCGCCCCCAGCGTGAACCCCTCGCGAGCTTCTACTCGCTCTGGTTCGACAGGCTGATCCCGGTGATCGGGACGTTCGCGGGGGACTCGGAGGCCTACAGCTATCTGCCCGATTCGGTCCGCAGCTTTCCCGACCCTCAGCGACTGGCCGAGATGATCGATGCCGCCGGCTTCGCCGAGATCCGCTGGCTGCTGCTCGCGGGCGGGATCATCGCCATTCACAGCGCCACCAAGGCCGGATGACGCGCTCCTCCGTACCACCCCCCGTGACCGCCGTGATGGACGCCGCGAGCGCCTGGCTCCCGGCACGGATGGCCGAGGTCGAGAACCGCCTCGCCGAGCAGTCCGGTGGGTACGGCCCGCGCCTGGGCGAGGAAGCCGAGGCCACCCTGACCGCCGGGGGCAAGCGGATGCGGCCGCTGCTGGTCCTGATGGCCGCAGGCGACGGCGTCGGGGACCGGGCGGTGCGGGTCGCGACCGCGGTGGAGATGGTCCACATGGCCACCCTGGTCCACGACGACGTGCTCGACGGCGCCCCGGTTCGGCGGGGTCGGCCCACCGTGGTCGCGCGATCGGGCCGAGACCGCGCGGTGGGGGTGGGCGACCTTCTCTTCTCTCGGGCCTTCGGTGAGCTCGCCGTGGATGGCGGCGAGGCCGAGGTCACTGAGCTGAGCTCCGCCTCGGTGGCGCTGGCCCTCGGTGAGCTCGCCCAGCGACACGATGCCTTCGACACCTCGATCACCGAGGAGCGCTATCTCGAGCGCTGCTCCCTGAAGACGGCCCGTCTCTTCGAGTCCGCGTGCCGGCTCGGCCGGATCTCGTCGGGCCGTCCCGGCATCGAGGAGCTCGCCGCCTTCGGCCGGGAGATCGGCCTCGCCTTCCAGCTGCTCGACGACGTCCTGGACGTCACCGGCCCCCCTGAGCGGACTGGCAAGGCCCGCGGCACCGATCTGCTCGACGGCACGGTGACGCTGCCGCTGATCCTGGCTCGGCGGCTGGATCCGACACTTGGCGAAGTGCAGCTTCGAGGACTGGGTCAGGACGCGGCCGAGGCGCTCTGCGACCGGATCGCGGCCACGCCCGCGCTCGATGAGGTCCGAGAGCGGGCCAAGGACGGCATCCGGCGGGCCAAGGAGATCCTCTCCTCCCCGGACTTCACCGATGAGGAGCGTGAGCTGCTGGGGATGGTCGCGGACGGGGTCGTGGAGCGGTACGCATAAAAGAAGAGCGGCCCCGAGGGGCCGCTCTTCTGCAGGGAGGTGACTCGTTGTTGGAGTGGTACTTGCTTCGTGGGTGATTCGCGCTAGAAGTCTTCGGGGAGGATGCAGTTGCTGTCGAGCGCCATGGCGAACCGGTCGGCCTCCTCCTCCATGTTCGCCCGGGTGAGCGAGCGAAGGTCTTCGACCAGCTCCTGCCCGCCGCGATCCAGCTCTTCGTCGTAGCGGTCGACCTCGTCCTGGCTGTAGGTGTTCCGGCCCCACCACTCGCACTCGGGGCAACGGAGCTCGACGTGCCAGCCGCCGTCGCCCTGCTCATGCCAGGTGACCGGCTGGACCAGGATGGAGGAGCAGCTGGGGCAGGCGTGCATTCCCTCGGCGGAGCGCTGCCCGGTCTCGATGCGAGTCTCTGTGTGTGTCCGCTTCTCTGCAGCCATCGTGGAGGACATATCGGGGCTGTGACGCACGACCTTTAGGCCAAAAGTAGGTCTCTTTCGTGTCTACGGAAATACCCCCAATTTCCAGGATGCACGTCATTCCGGCGCGCCGGCCTCGCCCCGCTGCGGTTGAGCAGCCCACGCCCGGAATAGACTGAATCGGTGGTTCTGAGCGATCGCACGATCAAGGAGGAGGTGGCCGCCGGCCGCCTTGTCTTCGACCCCTACGACGAGACGCTCGTGCAGCCCTCGAGCGTGGACATGCGGGTGGATCGCAGCTTCCGCGTCTTCAACAACTCCCGCTACCCGTACATAGACGTGCGCGAGCCGATGGAGAACCTCACCGAGCTCGTCACGGTGGAGGAGGACGAGCCCTTCGTCCTCCATCCCGGCGAGTTCGTCCTCGGTCAGACGCTGGAGCGGGTTCGCCTCCCGGACGACCTGGTGGCGCGCCTGGAGGGCAAGAGCTCGCTCGGGCGGCTCGGCCTGGTGATCCACTCCACCGCGGGCTTCGTCGACCCCGGGTTCGAAGGAAACCTCACGCTCGAGCTCTCCAACCTCGCCACCCTGCCGATCACGATCTACCACGGCATGCCGATCGGGCAGATCTCCTTCATGCGCATGGACGCTCCGGTCGAGCACGCCTACGGCGCGAGCGAGGCGGGCAGCAAATACCAGGGCCAGGCGGAGCCGACCGCGAGCCGCTTCTACCTGAACTTCCGCGAGCGGGTCGCAAACAAGAAATAAGCGTTGGGTAAGCGCTGTCGGCGCAGCGCCCGCCAGCGGCTAACATCCGCACCGATGCCCAACGTGGGACCGCTGGAGATAGCCGTCGTTCTCGTCATCGTCCTGATCATCTTCGGGCCGAAGCGCCTTCCGGAGCTCGGCAAGTCGATGGGACATGGCATCCGCGAGTTCAAGAACTCCATCTCGGGAGAGTCCGACGAGGACTCCCCGGAGGAGAAGCAGCGCGAGCTGCAGGCGAGCCAGCAGGCACAGGCGAGCCAGCCGCAACCGCCCCAGGCGGCCGCTGAGGACCCGGCGGAGCCCGTCGAGGGCGAGGTCGTCTCCGAGAACAAGGCCTAGGCATGGCCCGGCTGAGGCCGGTCGACTTCGAGGACCGGCTCACGCTCGTCGAACATCTCGACGAGCTTCGCACGCGCATCGTCATTTCGGTCGTTGCCTTCTCGGTCGCCTTCGCCCTCTGCTTCTGGCAGAACAGCCGCCTGCTCGACATCGCCAACGCGCCGCTGCCGGGCGATCGGACCCCGATCACCTTCGGGGTGGCCGAGCCGTTCACGACGACCGTGACGATCGCCGCGTACGCCGCGATCGTGCTCTCGCTGCCGGTCATCCTCTACCAGGCCTACGCCTTCGTCCTGCCGGCGCTGACCACCCGCGAGAAGCGCGTCGTCGTCCCCTTCCTGATGGGCGTCCCCTTCCTCTTCGTCGCCGGGGTCGTCTTCGGCTATTTCGTGGTGCTCCCGGCGGCGACCAAGTTCCTCCTCAACTTCAACGACCAGCAGTTCAACATCCAGATCCGGGCGAAGGACTACTACAGCTTCTTCACGCTGACGCTCGCTGTGATGGGGCTGATCTTCCAGCTGCCGATCGGCATCCTTGCGATCACCAGACTCGGGATCGTCACCCCGGAGCAGCTCTCCGCGAATCGCCGCTACGCGTACGTGATCCTCCTGATCGTCGCGATGCTGCTGCCGGGCACCGACCCGGTCACGATGCTGATCGAGGCCGTACCGCTGCTCCTGCTGTACGAGGTCAGCGTGCTGCTGGCCAGGGCGGTCGGCAGACCCCCTGAGAGCGCCGTGGATCGCGACATCGCCGTCTCCGAGCCGCCCCCCAGCGGGGCGGTGTAGGCGCGGAACCGCGTTCATCTAGGCTTCCGCCGTGCTCTTCGACCTGCAAACGCCCCGTCGTCGCCGCGTCGTCCGCGTGGTCTTCGGCGGCCTCGCCCTGATCTTCGCGATCAGCTTCGTCTTCCTCGGCGTCGGCACGGGCGGGGGCGGGTTCAGCTTCAGCGACCTCTTCGGCGGGGGCGGCGGCTCGAGCTCCACGGCCTTCGACAGCGACATCAGCACCGCCGAGGCGAAGGTCGCTGCCAACCCGAATGACGCGGTCGCTCTCGGGAACCTCGTCCGGCTGCATTATTCGGCGGCGAACTCCAACACCGACAGCAACGGGGCGCCCACCAGCGACGGCGTGCAGCACCTCCGGGAGGCAGCCGACGCCTGGAACAAATACGTGAAGGCGACCAACGGGAACCTCTCTCCGGGAGTCGCGGTCTACGCCCTGAACGTCTTCGACCTGCTCGCCCGGATCGATTTCTCTCAGGCCCGCAGCGACACGAGCACAAGCGAGGCGCTCACTGACGTGAACGCCGCGGTGGACGACTGGAAGAGCGCCGCCCAGGCGGTGCAGGTGCGGATCGACAAGCAACCCAAGACCGTCAACGCCAACTCGTACCTGACTCTCGCCCAGTACCTCTACCTGGCCGGTGACACCAAGGGCGGCGACCAGGCGGTCGCGCAGGCCAAAAGTGCGAAGGGCGGTGCGCCCGCGTCGGCGACCAGCCAGCTGAACCAGGTCAAGCAACTCGGCCAGCAGCTCCAGGCCGCGATCAAGCAGCTCACCAAGCAGCAGAGCCAGGGCGCAGGTGGAGCGAGTGGCGGGGCGACCGGCGGCGGGACGAGCGGTGGATCCAACCCGCTCAACGGCCTCGGCACCGGCGGCCTCTAGCCCGACCGAGCCTCTGGCGCCTGGCAAGCCTTCCTATAATGCCGCCCTCCATCAGGGCCGTTAGCTCAGCTGGTAGAGCAGGAGACTCTTAATCTCAAGGTCACAGGTTCGATCCCTGTACGGCCCATCTCAATGTCGGCGGGAGCATCGCGGGGCAAGGTGAGGACAGCTTCAGCGCTGCTCCTCGCTGCTGCGCCGGCGCTGCTCCTGGGTGCGCTGAGCGGCCTCGCAGCTCCGCCCGCCGCCCGTGCACAGCTGCCGGCCGATCTCTGCCTCTCCGCGCCGGCGCCGCCCCTGAGCGCGCCGGCACGACGGCTGCGTTTCGGGATCACGCCGCTCGCGGCGGGAACCGCCGGAACCGCGCAGGGCCAGCCGAAGCCTGAGAACCCGTCCGCCGCGATGGCGGCGTTGGGTCGGTTGCGGCCAGCGCGGCGGCAGCTGGTCCTGCACCTGAACCGCATGCTGATGTCGGATGGCATCGATGGCGTGCGGCGCTACGCGAGCCTGGTGGACGGCTACGCGAAGGCGGGGTTCGACTCGGAGCTTCAGGTCCGCTACCACCCCGGACCCGGCCAGGAGGGCGACATGGCCACCTGGGCGAGCTATGTGCGGACGGCAGCGAGGATCCTGGGCAGGCGCCCCTCGGTGAAGGCGCTCACCATCACCAACGAGGCGAACTTTCCGGTGTCGCCGAACACCTCGGACGGGAGCTTTCCCGGCGTAATGCAGGCGATCGTCACGGGAGTGAGCGCCGCCCGCAAGCAGCTCGACCGGATCGGCCGCCCGGACATCCAGCTCGGCTTCTCGTTCGCCTGGCGCTGGGTCCCGACGGCGGACGCAGCGTTCTGGCAGCAGCTCGGCTCGCTGGCGACGCCGGGATTTCGGCGGGCGCTCGACTACGTCGGGCTGCAGATCTACCCGGGTTTGGTCTATCCGCCCACCTCCACGCCGGGGGCAGCAGGTGATGACACGGTCGAGGCACTCACCCTGCTGCGCGGCTGCTACCTGCCTCTCGCCGGCCTCGGCTCGCGAGTGAATCTCTGGGTGACGGAGAACGGCTACGCCACCAATTCCGGCAGAACGGAGGCCGCGCAGGATGTCGCGCTCAGATCGACCCTGGACGCGGTTCACCGATACTCGGGAACGCTCGGCGTGACCGACTACCGCTGGTTCAACCTGCGCGACAACGTCTCGAGCGGCTCCGACCTCTTCGACGCGGTGGGTCTGCTTCGGGACGACTACTCGGAGAAGCCCGCCTTCGCGACCTATCGCTCGGGGATCCAGGGGGTCGGCGCCGACCGTCCGAAGCGAATCCGCTGCGCCGGCCGGATCGCGACGGTCGTCGGGACGCCCGGTCGCGACGTGCTGCGAGGGAGCGTCGGCCCCGACGTGATCGCCACCGAGGGCGGCCGCGACCGCATCAGCGGGGGGCCTGGGAACGACCGGATCTGCGGAGGCGCAGGCGATGACGTGGTGAGCGGCGGCCCCGGTCGCGACACTCTCGTCGGCGGCCGCGGGACGGACCGCATCCGGCCCTGAGCGGCGGACTCAGCGGGCGATCGCGCGGATGATCAGCAGCAGGAGGATCGAGCCGCCGATCGCGATCAGCCAGGTTCCGAGATTGAAGAAGTCGTGGATGTGTCCGATTCCGATCGCGCTGGCGAGGAAACCGCCGAGCAGGGCGCCGAGGATCCCGACCGCCGTGGTGCCGATGCAGCCGCCGGGCTCGGTCGGCCCGGGGATCAGGGCGCGGGCGATCGTGCCGGCGAAGAGTCCCAGGATGATCCAGGCGATGATTCCCATCTAGGACTGGCGCGGGCCCGCGTGGTAGCTCAGATACCAGAGCACGTGCCGGGCGGCGCTGACGCCGACGTTCACGGGGGCGAGCAACCTGCGCATGACCGAAACTCTATTGGCCGCCGCGGATCGCCGCCTCAGTGGAAAACGCGGATCGTGGCCGGGCTAGCATGCCCCACCGGTGCGGAGGCTGACCTGGAACAGACACGGTGAGCGGCGAGCCGACCGGGTCACGGTCGGGTTGGCCGTGTTCGCCGCCGGCTCGCTCGGGACGCTCGTCACCGGCGAGATCCTGCGGATGGCGAGGCGACGGCGCGAGAGCAGGGACGCGGAGACTCCCGAGACCCTCGTCGATGCGGCGGGACTGGCGACGCGCGACACCCTCGCGGTGGCGCGCCGCGGCATCATCGCGACCCCTCACCACGAGACCGTGCTCTTCAACATCCTCCAGGGATTCCTGGGGGCATTCGCCTTCGCCCGGCTCGCGACCTGGGGGATCCGCCAGTCCTGGTGGCCGGCGGGGGATATCCACGTCAGCGGCCGGCACATCCATCACTTCGTCCCGGGGATCGTCCTCGCTTTCGGCTCAGGGATCGCGGCGCTCACGACCCGTGACCAGCGCGTGGAGTCGGCTCTGGCGATCCCGTTCGGCGTCGGGATGGGGCTGACCATGGACGAGGCCGCCCTGCTGCTCGACCTCGACGACGTCTATTGGACCCGGCAGGGGCTGCTCAGCGTGCAGGTCAGCCTGGGGGTCACCGCCACGCTGGCGGCGACGATCCTCGGCCTCCGGATGCTCCGCCGTGGAGAGCAGCAGGGTGTGCAGGAGGGGCTGATCCCGGCTTTTGCCGGCGAACATGGGCTGCGGGCGACCGGCGCCCTGGCCTAGGCCGCTGCCCGAAGGCGGGGCTCCGCCTCCTGCCCCATCCAGATGACCTGATCGCGCCCGGGGCCGACTCCGACCAGGCGCACCGGGATCCCGAGGTGGTCCGCGATCGCCGCCAGGTACTCCCTTGCCTCCTTGGGGAGGTCCTCCTCCCGTCGGCACTCGCCGATGTCGCCCTCGAAGCCGGGCAGCTCCTCGTACTCGGGCTCGACCGTGTGGATGATCGACTGGTGGTAGGGGAACTCGTCGAAGATCGCGCCATCCGGGTGGCGATAGCGGACGCAGACGCGCAGCGGGTCGATGCCGGAGAGGACGTCAAGCTTGGTGACGGCGAGCGCGCTCATGCTGTTGAGGCGGACCGCGTAACGCAGCGCGACGAGGTCGTTCCAGCCACAGCGACGCGGGCGGCCGGTGGTCGTCCCCATCTCGCCGCCGCGCTCCCGGAGCAGGTCGCCTAGGTCGTCCTCGAGCTCGGTTGGGAACGGCCCGGCGCCGACGCGGGTCGCGTACGCCTTGGCGATCCCCCAGATCTCGTCGATGTCGCGCGGGCCGACTCCGGCGCCGACGCAGGCGGCACCGGCGACCGGGTTCGACGAGGTGACGAAGGGATAGGTCCCGTGATCGAGGTCGAGCATGATGCCCTGGGCGCCCTCGAAGAGGACGGTGCGGTCGGCGTCGAGTGCCTCCCAGCAGAGCTTCGCGGTGTCGGCGATGTAAGGCTCGAGGCGGTGCCCGTAGGTGAGGTAGGCCTCGACCATCGTGTGCAGGTCGAGCTCGGGGTCCTTGGCGAAGGGCCGAAGCATCTGCTGCTTCGGATCCATCGCGGTCACGATCTTCTTGCGCAGGATCTTCCCGTCCAGCAGGTCCTGCACCCGGATTCCGAGGCGCGAGGCCTTGTCCGCGTAGGCGGGTCCGATCCCGCGCCTGGTGGTGCCGATCTCGAGCTTGCCGAGCTTCAGCTCGCCCGCCGTGTCCAGCTTCACGTGGTACGGCATGATCACGTGGGCGTTGGCCGAGATTCGCAGGCCGCTGACGTCGATCCCACGGTGGCGCAGGCCCTCGATTTCGCCGGTGAGCACGCCCGGGTCGATGACGACGCCGTTGCCGATCGCGCAGATCTTCCCCGGATAGAGGATCCCGGAGGGGATCAGGTGGAACTTGAAGGTCTCACCGTCGCGGATGATCGTGTGGCCGGCATTATTGCCGCCCTGGAACCTGATCACGACGTCCGCCTGCTCGGCGAGCAGGTCGGTGACCTTCCCCTTTCCTTCGTCGCCCCACTGGGCGCCGACTATGACGAGACCGGGCATGACCGGGGGAATTATGAGGGTCCGGGCAGGCGGTGCGGCCTGGTGGCGGCTAGTGGTCGAGCGGTCCGAGGGCCGAGCCGCCGCCCTCGCCGAGTGAGGTCGCGACATCCGCGGAGACGCGCATGCGGCGGTCCTCGTCGAAGAGGGGCAGCGGGTCACCGCACATTTCGACCAGGCGGGAGACGACCCGGGCGCCGATCTGGTCCTCGAGTTCGTGCTCCTCGAGGTTGGTGGTGACCACCAGCGAGCGCTGAGCCTCGTAGCGCTCGTTGACGAGGGCGTAGAGCTGCTCCAGGACCCACTCGGTGCGGTTCTCGGCGCCGAGGTCGTCGATGTGCAGGAGGTCGACCGTCGCGAGCCTCTCGAAGAGGTCGGAATAGGACTGCTCGCCGGTCTCGGCGTCGAAGGTGCGGCGGATCCGGGCCAGGAGCTTCGGCAGGGAGTAGATCGCGACCGACCTGCCGGACTCCAGCGCGACCCTGGAGACGAGCATCGCAAGCGTCGTCTTCCCGGTGCCAGAGCTGCCGTAGAGCCAGAGGCCTCGGCCGCTCTGGATGTTCTCGTCGATCGCCCTCGTGTAATCGCGCACCCGACGCACCACGATCTCGTTCATCTGGGTGACCGGAGGACGGTCGAAGGAGACGCCGCGGTACTTGGCGGGGATCACCGAGTCGATGCCGCGCAGCCGTGCCTTCGCCACCATCCGCGAGCGACAGTCGCAGGGCCGGGCGACGTCCTCCGGACCGAGGATCCAGCCGGATCCGTCGCAGATGCCGAGGCGGCAGGGCTGACGCTCGTTCGATGCGGGGCGGATCGCCACCTCAGAGCTCCTCCGCGTCCGCGAACTGGTCACCCTCACTGCCGATGTCCTCCACGGGCGGGCTCTCGCCGGCCGGCTGCTCCACGGGCTGCTCCCCCCGCGCCCGGTCGGCGAACTTCGGGTAGTGCTCCAGGAAGACCAGGTTCACGGTTCCGACCGGCCCGTTGCGGTGCTTGGCGATGATCAGCTCGGCGCCGCCCGGATCCTCGGAGGCCTCCTTGTTGTAGTACTCGTCGCGGTAGAGGAATCCGACCAGGTCCGCGTCCTGCTCGATTGCGCCGGACTCCCGCAGGTCGGAGAGGATCGGCCGCTTGTCGGGACGCTGCTCGGGGGCGCGGGAGAGCTGGGAGATGGCGATCACCGGCACGGCGAGCTCACGCGCAAGGATCTTGAGCCCGCGGCTGAACTGGGAGACCTGCTCCACCCGGTTGGCTCGCGCATCGTCTGACCGCATCAGCTGCATGTAGTCGACGATCACCATGCCGAGCCCGTCGTTGCCGCGGCTCTTCTCCTGGGCGTGGAGGCGCCTCGCTTTGGCGCGCAGGTCCAGCAGACCGAGGTCGGAGGAGTCGTCGATCCAGAGCGGCGCGGATTCGAGCTGGTTGCAGGCCTTGACGACCTTCGGCCAGTCCTTCTGGGCGACCTTGCCCTTGCGGAGTCGATCCGAGGAGATGCGCGACTGCGAGCCGATGAAGCGGTGAGCGAGCTCCATCTCCGACATCTCCAGGGAGAAGAGCGCGACCGGCTTCTGGTGCTTCATGGACACGTTCTGGGCGAAGTCGCAGACCAGCGTGGACTTGCCCATCGCCGGCCGGGCGGCGATCACGACCAGGTTGCCTGGCTGGAAGCCGCCGGTCTTGTCGTCGAGGTCGCGGAAACCGGAGGGGGTACCCGTGATGTCCGAGGTGCCTGCCGCGAGCGCCTCGAGCTTGTCGATCTCGTCGTGAAGGATCTCGCCGATCTCCCGGAAGTCGACGGCGCGCTCCTCGTGGGCAACCTGGAAGAGCAGGCGCTCCGCCTGCTCGACCAGCTCGGAGGGCTCGCCATCGCGCTCAGCGACCGACTGCTGGATCCGCTTCGCCGCCAGGTCGAGGCGGCGCATCAGCGAGTTCTGCTTGACGATCTGCGCGTAGTGCTTGGCGCTGCCGGGCGCGGGGACCCTGGCCGCCAGGCTGGCGACGACGTCCCGCCCGCCGATCGCATCGAGCTGGCCGTGCTGGGCGAGCTGCTCGGAGACGGTCAGGACGTCGACGGGGTTCGCGTCTTCGTGGAGGCGCCTGATCGCGTCGTAGATGGTGCGGTGGCGATCGCGGTAGAAGTCCTCGGACTGCAGGCGGACGTCGATCAGGACCGGCTCGATCGTCGACTCCGCCACCAGCATCGCGCCGAGCACGGACTCCTCGGCCTCCAGGTTCTGTGGCGGGACGATGGTGGGTGTTCCGTTGGTCGCCAACTGCTCCTCGGTTTGCGCAGGGGATCACTCGACCGTGCGGCCGAGTCTCTCTCCAGTCTGGATATAGGCCCGGCGGATCCGCGTCTGCCCCTTGGTGGAACCAAACCCGCGCGAGCCAGGCAAGAAAACCACAGGCGCCTGGTGCCCGCAGGCAAGTTGTGGCTATTTGCGGTCGCCGGATTCCAGGCACGAATCGTGCCTGGCGAAGAAGGACGGTTTTTGCGCCCTACTCCTTCGCTTCCGCGACGATCGTCTTGACCGAGGCGGTGACGCCGCCACCGACCTCGACGTCGACCATGTAGGTGCCGGTCTCGCGGATCGGCTCCTCGAGGCGGATCTTCTTGCGGTCGACCTTGATGCTGCGCGCGGCCTGGATCGCCTCGGCGATCTCGGCGGAGGTGACCGAGCCGAACAGCTTCCCGTCCTCCCCGGCGCGGTGGTTGATCGTCAGCACGGTCTTGGACAGCAGTGCAGAGGTCTCGCCGGCGCGCTCCGCGGCCTGCTTCTCGGCCTCCTCCGCGCGCTCCCGCTTGCGCTGGGCCTCCTCGAGGGCGCCCTTGGTCGCGGGCTGCGCGAGCTTGCGCGGGACGAGGTAGTTGCGCAGATAGCCGGGGGAGACGTCGATCGCCGTCCCCGCCTCTCCGAGGCCCTCCACGTCCTTGAGCAGAACCGCCTCGGCCATCGGCCTAGCGCTCGCCGACGTAGGGCAGCAGGGCGAGCTCGCGGGCGCGCTTCACTGCCAGCGCGAGCTGCTGCTGGTGCTTCCGGGAGAGTCCGGTGACGCGCCGCGAGCGGGTCTTGCCGCGGTCGGAGATGAACCGCCGCAGCAGGTTCAGGTCCTTGTAGTCGATCGCCTCGACGTTGAGCCGCGTGTACTTCCGCGGCCGCCCGCGGTCGGCGGGGCCGCGGCGTCTGCGGTTGCCGGTGGGAGTCTGCTGTCGTTGCTGTCGCGCCATGAACGAGCGCGCATGGTAGCGGCCCGGCCCAGCTCACTACTGCGAGACTGAGCAACGGAATGGCCAGCGAGAACGTCCAGATCGTCCGGGACTATTTCGAGCACCTCGATCAGCTGTTGGCCCAGTACTGGAATGACCCCGTGCCGATCAGGGAATATCCGCTGGTTGACGAGGCGTTTGCTGCCGTAGCTCCCGAAGCCGAATGGAAGCCTCCCTTCATGAGAGACGCAGTTCACGGAAGGGATGCGTGGCTGGACCTCGTCACGGCCTGGCTGGAAGCCGCCGACGATTGGCGGATATCCATCGAAGACATCTCGGATCTGGGCGGCGACCACGTCCTCTGCACCTCGCAGAACTCGATCCGTGGAAAGGACAGCGGCGCTTCGGTGCACCAGCGCATCTTCACGGTCGTCACCGTTCAGGACGCCCACATCGTGTTGATCAGGGACTTCACGGAGCGCCGCGACGCACTGGCGGCCGCAGGCGCGGCGTAGCCGGGCGTTCCGGGCAGACGCTGACGGCCGGCTAGAACGGAATGTCGTCGTCCGAGCCGCCGCCACCCGAGCCGACACTCGCGCCCTCGAAGTCCGAGGTGTCGGCCGGCACGTCTGAGCTCGGCTGGAAGGTCCCGTTGCCGCCACCGCCGCCACCCGCGTTGTCCGAGCGCGAGCCCAGGAACTGGACGCTGTTGGCGATGATCTCGACGGCCTGGCGCTTGGAGCCGTCCTGGGCCTCCCACTCGCGCCAGTCGAGCCGTCCCTCGACGGCGACCGGGCGGCCCTTGGAGAGGTAGTTGGCGCAGTTCTCGCCCTGCGCGCCCCAGACGGTGACATCGAAGTAGTTGGGCTTGTCGACCCACTCGCCGCTCTGGCCGTCCTTGCGACGGCTGTTGACGGCCACGCGAAGCTTGCAGACGGACGTCCCGCCGGGCGTCGAGCGCAGCTCGGGGTCCTTGGTCAGATTTCCCGTGATCACGACCGTATTGATGTTCGAACCCGCCACTTGATCAACTCCTCTTCTCTAATTGATTCGCGAACATCGATCTTAGGTCGCCGCACGGTCGGTTCTCCCCCCGCTGGGGAAGAAAGGCCGGAAACTGCGCGGATGCGAGGGTGCTCCGCAGCGAAGCGAGGAGCAACCCGTCTAATCGGAGTCGCGGTCGTCGCGACGACCGCGGCGCGGCCGATCTTCGCGGTCGGGGCGGGCACCCTCGATCGCCATGGGCCGCTCGATGGCGGGCGGCGGGTTCGCCGGGGCGTCGGGATCGACCTTGAAGATCCGGAAGCGCAGGACGCCGTCGGTGATCTTCAGGTTGTGATCCAGTCGCTCGAGCAGCTCCGGCTCGCCCTGGAAGCGAAAGAAGCGGTAGTCGGCCTCGTTGCGCCGCTTGATCTCGTAGGCGAGCTTGCGCACGCCCCAGACGTCGGCCTGGTCGAGCGTGCCCGCGCCCTCGATCGCCTGCTTGACGTCGCCCGCGACCTTCTCGCGGGCCTCGTCGGCGGCCTCGGGATCGAGCATCAATACGAGTTCGTAGTTGCGGTTCACAGCGACGGGCGACTATAGGGGAGAACGTCCACCCGCGTGACCTCAAGCGTGGGTGTCCGGCAAGCAGATCAGGTGGGCGAGCGTGGGGCGGGTCGCGGCGGTGGTGGCCGCGGCGGTGGCGGGAATCGCCTCCCTGCCTGCCCTGCTCGGCGGCGATGCGCCACCGCCGGTCCCGCCTGACGTTGGACTCACACCCGCGCCCCTGGCCGGCGTTCACGTCGATCCCGCGCCGTCGGCCCCTGCGGCCCCTCGCCGGGGCCAGCGGACCGCTGAACACCGACGAGGGCGGGTGCGCCTGCTCCCAAACCGGGAGCGAGCGCACCCGCACCATCGAGGACATCCCGCCACGCCGACAGCCGCAGGACCTTCGCTGCCCGTCTACACATCCCCGCCGGCCAGCTCCTACGTCCCCTCGCCTCGGCCGGGCGAGTTCCAGTTCGAGCGCTAGCCGACGATGAACGGCTGAACAGCCTTCGTCACCTGCGCCTTGCTGAGCGAGGGGTCGAAAGCGTCCGGAGCCGGCTCGGTCTTGTTCTGGAGCCGGATCGCCGCTGCGTGTCGCGCCTCGACCTGGACGATCGAGCCCGCTGAGCCGAGCACGGCCTTCGAGGAGATCATCGGGGCGGCGCCGTTGTATGCGCTCACTCCGGTGTCCTCGAACGTCTGGGCCAGCGTCAGGAATCCCGCCGTGTCCTTGTATGGGAAATCGAACTTCGGCTCTACGACCGGTGTCCCGCCCATCTGCTTGATCGAGGCGATCAATGCTGCGACGTGCTGATCCTCGTCGCCCGAGATCAACTCGATCAGGCTCTGCAGGTCACCGCTCGCCTTGGCCCTGGACTTCGCCTCCTGGTAGAAGCTCGACTCCAGGTACTCCAGAGTCAGGGCGAAATTCAGGATGTCGATGTCGCCGGTGTCCGATGAAGCGAAAGCGCTGCGGACGAACGGCGTCACCATCCCGAGTCCGTAGACGGCGCCGGCGGCCATCGCGCCCTTCAGCAACAGGGCGCTCCGGTTGAGCGGCTCCATCTCGACCTCGGCGAGCTCCGGGTTGACGAGTTCACTGTCGTTCATTTGTTTCTCCTTTCTCGCCGAGTCGTCTAGCTGACGATGAACGGCATGACGGAATCGAGCACCATGCTCGGAGCCGCGGGCTTGGCGAAGGCGCCGTCGGGGACGATCGATTGCCCCAACAGCGTGTTGAGCGCCGCGGCATGCCGGCCCTCCACCGAGTGAATTGCGAGCGCCGACGCGAGCACGTCCGGGCTCTGGATGTTGCCGGCCTGGCCCAGATACGCTGCGGCACCGAGGTTCTCGACCGTGGCAGCCAGCATGAGGACGGAGTTGGCGTCCTGCAGCGGGAACTTCGTCTTCGGCGCAGTGGCCGGAGTGCCGCCGAACTGCTTGATGGCGGCGGTCAGCGCCGCCACATGCTGCGCTTCCTCGTCGCCGAACTTGCGGATGGTCTCGAGACTCGATCCCGAGAACAGCCCGCTCTTGATGACGTCCCCGTAGAACGCCGTCTCCAGGTACTCGAGCGTGAGGGCGTAATTGAGGATCCCGAGGTCGCCCTTGCCGAACTGTGCTTCGGGCGGCGGCGGGATCGCGGCCGCGCTCTCCGTGGTGCTGGTGCTGCCGTTTGAGTCTCCACCGCCGCAGGCCGCGACGAAGGCGGCGATCGCCGTCGAGCCCCCGCCGACGCCGATGAACCGCCGGCGTGAGACCGGGTCCGAGACGACTCGCGCAATCGCTGAGTCAGCCATGTTGCCTCCTAACTGGCCGAAGGACCGAGGATTCCCGGCCGGGTCGACCTTTGGATTCGGAACCTCGCTACGCCAGTCCGGTCCGCGTTGGATCAGTTGGAGGTGAAAAAGAAATCGCCCGCCGTTTGATCCGATCGCGCTTCCCCCGGCGTAGAGGAGGCATGCCAAATATCGGACCAATGGAAGTTCTCGTCGTCTTGATCATCGCTCTCGTTGTCTTCGGACCCAAGCGTCTCCCGGAGCTCGGCCGTTCGGTCGGCAAGGGGATCCGCGAGTTCCGGGGATCCGTCAGCGGCGACCACGATGACGAGGAGAAGAAGCCTCAAACGATCCAGCGCTCCTCAGAGAGCGCCTGATCGGCTCAATGGCTCGCCTGAAGACCGTCGGTCCTGACGACCGGCTTACCCTCGTCGAGCACCTCGACGAGCTCAGACACCGCCTCGTTGTCTCGGCTGCGGTCTTCGGCGTCGCCCTGGCGCTCTGCTTCTGGCAGAACCACATGCTGCTGGCGATCGCGAACGCGCCTCTCCCAGCTGGCCGGGAGCCGATCACCTTCGGCATCACCGAGCCCTTCACGACAACGCTCACGGTCGTCGGCTGGTCGGCGCTGTTGATCTCGCTTCCGGTGATCCTCTACCAGGCCTACGCCTTCGTCGTCCCCGCGTTCGCGCCCCGCGAGCGGCAGGTGATCGTGCCGCTCCTCGTGCTGATCCCCATTCTCTTCATCGCCGGCGTCGTCTTCGCGTACTTCGTCGTCGTCCCGGCAGCGGCCAAGTTCCTGCTCGACTTCAACAGCGGCCAGTTCAACATCCAGGTGAGGGCACACGACTACTACAGCTTCCTCACGACCACGCTGCTGGCGGTGGGCCTTGTCTTCCAAGTCCCCGTGGGCATCCTGGCCATCACTCGCCTTGGGGTGATCACCCCCGCGCAGCTCTCGGCGAACCGGCGATATGCCTATGTCGTCTGCGCGGTGATCGCTGCCGCGCTTCCGGGGGTCGATCCCGTGACGATGCTGATCGAGACGGTGCCCCTGTTGCTGCTCTATGAGGCGAGCATCATCCTCGCGCGCGTCTTCGGAACCCCAGGCGAGACCCCTCTGTCCAGACCCGCAACCCAGGAGAGATGATCGTGAACCTCAAGGCCACCCTCGCCGTGGCGGCGGCTGCCGCCTGTCTGTTCCTGACCGCGTGCGGAGGAGGCGGATCTGACTCGTCCACGGCCGCCCAGGACCCGATGGCCTCCTCCGGGGCTGCGGCGTCCGGGGGCGATGCGGTGTCGATCAAGGATTTCGCCTACGCCCCTGCGGACCTGACGGTCGCGAAGGGGACGACGGTCACCTTCACCAACCAGGACTCCACCGCTCACACCGCCACCTCGTCGGACCAGGGCGGCTTCGATACCGGCACGATCGAGAAGGGCCAGACCAAGAGCGTCACGGTGGAGCAGCCCGGCACCTACTCGTACGTCTGCTCGTTCCACCCGTTCATGCACGGCACGGTGACCGTGCAGCCCTGAGCCTCTAGCGAACCTCCGCCGGCGACCGCTTCGCGCGGATGTCGTCCATCTGCTCGTCGACCCAGTCGCCGGGGTCGCGCTCGGTGATGATCTCCTTGAGGCGGCGGGAGCGCAACGCGCGCTCCTCGGGCTCCATGGTCAGGGCGCGGTAGATCTGGTCGGCCTGCTCCTGGATGTCGAACGGGTTGACCGAGAGCGTGCAGTCGCCCAGCTCCTCGTGGGCGCCCGTGTTCTCGGAGAGAATCACGACGCCGTCGCGGGTGTTGACGGCGGGCGCCTCCTTCGCGACGAGGTTCATCCCGTCGAACAGCGAGTTCACCATCAGCAGGTCGAAGTGCTTGTAGCGCGCCACGGCCTCGTGGAAGTTCTCGTAGATCCGCAGGTCGATCGGCATCCAGTCCGTGGTGCCGTGGCGGTGGTTGACGACCGCGACCAGGGCCTCGATGCGCTCCAGGTATTCGGCGTACTCCGGGACGTCCTGTCGCGAGGGCTGCAGGTGCGCGATGAAGGTGACCTTCTCGCGGAACTCCGGACGCTGCTCGAGGAAGACGTCGAAGGCGGTGAATCCCCGCAGCACGTTCTTGGAGAGGTCCGCGCGGTCCACCCGGATGATCAGGTGATCGCGGCGGCGGCGAAGCAGCTCCTTCTCATAGAAGGCGACGTCTGAGGACTCGGCCGCCCGGTAGAGGCGCTGGGTGTCGATGGAGAGGGGGTAGGCGCGGACCCAGACCTCCCGGCCCTCGTGCGTGACCGCCATCCGGTCATAGTCGACCTCGAGCTCCATCAGCTCCCGGCAGCACTGCAGGAAGTTCCGGCAATACGCCGTGGTGTGGAAGCCGATGATGTCGTTGGAGAGCATGCTCAGATAGATCGCCTCCCGCCAGCGGTTGGGCAGGATCCGCCAAGAGTCCGGCTGCGACCAGGGGATATGGACGAAGTAGTGGAGGAAGGCATCGGGACGCGTGCTGCGGATCAGTCCCGGGCAGGTGTAGAGGTGGTAGTCGTGGAGCATCACCACCGGGTTCTGCTGGCCGTCGATCGCACCCAGGACCGCCGCCGCCATGTCGTCATTGACCACCTTGTAGCCCTCCTCCCAGGCATCGACCTCGGCCTGCCGGATGTCGGGCGCGTTGGAGAGGTCCCAGAGGTAGTGCTGGATGAACCAGAGGATCGGGTTCGCGATCACGTTGTAGAAGCGGTCGTAGGCCGACGGGTTCGAGGCGACCATCTGCACGTCGTAGGAGATTCCGTCCAGATCGATCGACACCGGCCCATCGCTCTCGCCCGCGACGACCACGTCCTCCTGCGTCATCGCCGAGGCGATCCAGAGCGCATTGCGGTGGGAGACGAGGCCGGAGAGCGCCGTGACCAGCCCACCACCCCCTCGGTGAACGATGCGGTTGCCACGATCGTCAAGGCCGAATTCCGCAGGCCCGCGGTTGGAGACGATTGTCAGCGGATGGCTGTCGGACACGCCCCCCGTTTGTATCAGGCGAGCCTCAGCTAGCCGTCGAGATCGGTGAAGATTCGCAGCCAGTCGAGCAGCAGGCGCGGCGTCAGGAAGCGCTCGCGCGTGCGCTCCTTGCCGGCCCGGCCCAGCCGCCGGCCCAGCTCAGGGTCCTGGAGGATCTCGGTGGCGCGCTTCGCCGCCTCGTCAGGCGTGGAGACCAGGTAGCCGTCCTCGCCGTCCACGATCTGCAGCGGGATCCCGCCCACGTCACCGCCGATCGTCGGGCGCCCCTTCCAGAGCGATTCGGCGACCGTCAGCCCGAAGCCCTCGCGAATCGACTTCTGCATGACGACGTCGGACTGCGACTGGAAGGCGTTCACCTCGATCGCGCCGACGTTGTTCAGGTTGTTGAGAATCTTGATGTCGGGGTCCGATCCGGCGTACTCGAAGGTGCGATGGAAGAACTCCCAGCCCTCGGGGTCGTCGGTCGCCATCGAGCCGACCAGCGCGAGCTGGACCTCCGGGATCTCCTTGGTGACCTGGCGGTAGGCGTCGATGACGCCGATCGGGTCCTTCCATGGGTCGAAGCGCGAGACCTGGGTGATCAGCGGCCGGTCGACGTCGATGCCGAACTGGTTGCAGACGAACGCGGCATCGTCTGGGCTGAGCGCCATGTTCTTGGGGGAGAGGGGATCGATCGCCGGAGGGACGATCCGCACCCCGCCATGGCCGTCGAGGCCCTTCGGCACGTACTGCTCCATGTGCCAGACGGTGATCTCGTATTCGGAGATCAGCGGCAGCAGCCGCGCGATCGGCTCCGGATTCGGCTCGGAGAGATCGATGTGGCAGCGCCAGACCCAGTTCTTCGCGTGGTCGGCCGCGCTGTGCCGCATCCCGACCGGCTGCGGGTCGTGGACGATGACCACGTCCCACTCGCCCTCGAGTGAGTCGGCGTTCATCTTGTTGTAGTGGTCGAACAGCTCCCACTGGTTCGGGCTGAGCGTGTTTGGGTCGCCCTGCAGCGAGTTGTGGAGGAGCTTCGTCGCGTTGAAGAACTCCTCGCGCCCCATGATGATCTGCCAGTGGGTGTCCAGGCCCACGTCGCGCATCAGCGGGACCAGCGTGTAGAGGATCTCCGAGACGCCGCCGCCGAATGCGGTCGCGCTCACGTGAAGGACCCGTTTGCCCTGCAGGTTCTCAGCAAGCTCGCGGATCTCGTCGACGAGACCGCGGCCGGCGAGGTGCGTGTAGTCGGCGAGGGATTTGGACCCCAGCGCTACCTCTTGGAGCATGTGCCCCCCGTGGACAGTTGATTGCGCAAGGGCGGAAAAGTACTCGTCAGGAGAACGCGGCGCGCAGTCGTTCGATACCCGCGTCAAGCTCCGTGCAGATTCCAGCGTGAAGGTCCGCATTGGCGGCGGCGACGCAGGACATCTGGAACTCGTGGCTCGAGCCGAGCAGGGGCCGCTCGGCGAGCGACTGCCCGTAAGCGTCCGTGACGATCGCCCCGCCCTCCTGTAGGCAGATGGTGGCCGCCGCGAGGTCGTAGGGAGAGTTGTTGAGCACCGCGCCGTCGCCGACCCGCTCGAACTCCGCGCGGACCGCGGGCACGTCATCGATCATCCGCGGCCCCGGCTCGATGTATGCGTCGAGCTGGCCGGTGACCACCCGCGTCATGTCGAAGGTCGCCGAGCCCAGGTCGAAGGTCCCGCCGCCCACCGAGGAGCGGTCGATCAGCTCCGCGAGCACCTCGACGAGCGCCCGCGCCGGGCGTCCGCGGAAGCCGTAGGTCCAGAACATCCGCTCCAGGCTGCGGTTGTCCGAGAGGCTGGCCGCCGGCTCGAGGCCGGCGCCCTGCTGGGCGACGAACGCCGAGCCGCTCTTCAGCTCCAGGACGCAGCCGACCTGCACATCGGCCATGGTCGGCTCGGAATCCAGGGGCGCGGCGGCGACTGAGACGCAACTCGACTCGAGACCGGCCAGCGCGGGGCGGGTGCCGTCGATGGGATCAACGATCAGCACCCATTCGGCTCGGTCACCGGCCGGGGAGACCAGCCCGCGATCCTCCGAGTAGAAGGAGACCTCGGGCGCCCGTTCCGCCAGGAAGGCCTCCATCCGGGCCTCGGCGTGCTCGTCGATCTCGAAGGTGACGTCCCCGCCCTCGGCCGATCCCGAGTGGGCACGGCCGGCGTGGGCGCCAAGCCGTGGCAGCACCTCCTCGCGCAGGGTGGAGGCGAGGTCGGTTACGAGGGTTCTGATGGATTGCTTCGCCATAAGGCCGGGCCCGCGAGCGGCAGCCCACTCCATCACACGGGTCGCGCTGCCGCGTGCCCTTGGATCAAACGGCTTCGCCCTCCGCGGCCAAGTAGCCGCCTTGCGTGGAAAGCAGCGGTTCGGCCTGTCCTCGGACTGGCGCGATTTAGTCGCCCATATGGCGAGTAAGGCGCCCCGCGACGGTGCCCCGCTGCTTCTCGCGCGAGCGGGAGCACGTTCGTGGCGGCGCGCTCCCGCTCGCTGCACCTAGTCGGGCGGCGACTCCACGCTAGCCAGCGGCCATTGCCGCCTGGGCCTCAGCCAGCTTCGCCCGCAACGTGGTCAGACCCTCCTTGAACTCGAGCAAGGGCCGCACCTCCCAGGTGACCATTCCAAACAGCGGGTAATCGGCCATCAGGTCGAGGGCGTCGCCATGGGAATCGGCGTTCGCGATGCTGAAGCCGCCGCCCTCGAGGAATCCGTAGGTGCAGTCGAAGGTGCCGTCCTCATTCTTTCCCTCGAGCCATTCGATCGCGGTGTCGAGCTGTTCGGGCGTTGGAGGCATCGGACCGGGTGTGGCGCTGATGAAGTACTTCATCTCACTCCTCCGTTTCTTGAGCCCCCCTTTGGCAAGTATCCCACCCTTTCCGCACCAGCCCGGTTCCGATCCCGTGAATGCCAGATGTTTCGAGGCCGATCCCAAAGCCGAAAGCAGGCGCTACTGACCGACGTCGGAGGGCCGGCTGCCGAGCGTCACATCGGCGGTCGCGTGCTGGCCGCCGCGCAGGATGTCGAGCGTCACCGTATCGCCCGGTTTGTGCAGGGCGATCAGTTCCGAGAGGTCGTTGTTCTGGAAGACGGGCTTGCCGTCGACCGCGATGACGACGTCACCTCCGGTCTTGACGTGCTGGAGCTGGAAGGTGGTTTCGCCGGTGGATCCCTTCAGGCCCGCCTTGTCCGCCGGGCTCCCGCTGACCACGTCGGTGATCAGGGCGCCGTTCTTGGCGTCGATCCCGAGATGGTCGGCGAGCTGCGGGTAGAGCGACTCGCTGGTGACGCCCAGGAAGGCGTACTCGACCTTGCCGCCCGAGCGGAGCTGGTCAAGCGAATAGCGGACCGAGGTGACCGGGATGGCGAAGCCGACGCCCGAGTTGCTGCCGGAGCTGGAGGCGATCTGCTCGTTGATGCCGATCACCTCGCCCTTCGAGTCGAGCAGCGGGCCGCCCGAGTTCCCGGGGTTGATCGAGGCGTCGGTCTGGATCGCATTGTCGATGCCGAAGTTGGTGAGGCCCTCGACGGTCCGGTTGGTGGCCGAGATCACGCCGATCGAGAGCGACTGGGTCTCTCCGAAGGGGCTGCCGATCGCGGCTACCGGCTCACCCACGGCGAAGGTCGAGCGGTCGGACAGAGGGACCGGGACCAGATTGAGCCCGTCGGGATCGACCTTGATCAGCGCGACGTCCGCATCGGCGTCGAAGCCGACAATGTGGGCCGGGACCCGGTTGCGATCGCCGAACTCCACGAACACCTGCTTGGCGGCTTGGGGGGTGCCCCCGCCGTTCAGCCGTCCGCCGCTGGTCACGACGTGGGCGTTGGTGACGATGTCGCCGTCCTTGTCGACGACGAAGCCGGAGCCCTGCCCCGCCGAGCTGCCGCTCCCGCCAAGCAGCGAGTTCCCGCTCGAGTCGAAGACCGAGATGATCGTGACCACGCCGGGGGAGACGTCCTTGTAGATCTGAGCGGGGTTGAAGCTCCCGCCGTTCGCCTGGACCACGACCTGTTGGGTGCCGGTCGGCGCGCTTCCCTCGGTGATCGTGGTATCCCCGCCGCCGCCGCATCCGGCTGCGATCAGCGCCGCCGCCAGGGCGACGGCGAGAACGGCAGTCACTCTCTTCACGCGGTGGCTCCGGCGGGCTCGCGCTCGCGCCTGCGCTGCTTGGAGACGGGCAGGCTCAGCGTGAAGGCCGTATGCCCGCGGCGGGAGACGACGACGAGCTCGCCGTCCATTCGGAGAGCCAGCTCGTCGGCGATCGCGAGACCCAGACCGGAGCCGGTCGCGGCGTCGCCCGTGTAAAAGCGGTCGAAGACCTTGTCGATGGCGCGCGGGTCGATGCCCTTCTTGGCGTCGTCCCCCACGATCAACTCGGCGGAGTTGGCTCCGCGGACAGCGGTGACCGTCACGTTCGTTCCCTGCGGCGTATGGGTGATTGCATTGTCAATGAGAATACGGATGATTTGTGAGACTCGATTTAGGTCCGCGAGGGCGACCGCCTCACCCCGTCCGCGAACCTGCAGGGAGGAGTGGTGCGCCCTCGCCGCCGGCCGGAACTCGTCGGCGACCTGGCGGGCCGCCTCCTTCAGGTCAACCTCCTCCCGCTGAATCTCGACGACGTCCGCATCGAGGCGCGAGAGGTCCAGCAGGTCGATGGTCAGCTTCTGGAGCCGCTGGATCTGCGCGCGCATCTCGGCGACGAACGACTGGCGCTCCGCCGCGGTCAGCTTCTCGGTCTCCAGCAGCTCGACGAAGCCGCCCAGGGAGAAGATCGGGGTGCGCAGCTCGTGCGAGGCGTTGGCGATGAATTCCTTTCGCGAGCTGTCGAGGCGCGCGAGCCGCCGCTGCATGTCGTTGAAGCTGCGGGCAAGCTGGCCGAGCTCGTCGGATGAGTCGACCGGGATCGGCTGGTCGAAGTGTCCCTCCGCGACTGCCTCGGCCGCCTCTCGCATCCGGCGCAGCCGCCGCGAGACCGCGCCCGATGCCCAGAAGCCGATCAGCGAAGCCGCGACCAGCGCGATCAGGCCGGAGATCAGGATCTGACGTCGCACCAGGGCGACGTCCTCGTTCACCTCGGCGAGCGGCGTGGAGAGCACCGCCACCCAGCGCGTCTGGCCGCCGAGGTCGATCGGCACCGCTGAGGTGCCCACCCGGGTGCCGGCGACGTGCTCCACGCCCGACGCCACGTGACCGCCGGCGATCGCCGCGTCCGCGGTCAGGTAGCGGCCCTGGATCGCGGTCGCCTCCGTCTGGGAGTCGGCGACGACGAAGGACGGAACGGCGCCACCCGATTGGTCGCGTACCGCGAGCAGGGTCACCCTGCTCTCGGTCGACTGGGCGGTGGAGCGGACCACCTCCTCAACCTGCTGCTGCGAGGCGCCCGATTCGAGCGCATGCGCGAGGCGCGGGGTCTGCTCGACCCCGAGTCTCTCCAGGCGGCGGAGCTTCTCCGCGGTCAGACTCGATTCGAGCTGGGGGACGACGTACAGGTAGACGAACGCGATCGCTGCCGCAGTGATCAGCGTGATCAGCGCGACCAGCCGGTTGCGAAGGGTGTTGAGCCTCAATCGCGGTCGCCGTCGCGAAAGCGGTAGCCGACGCCGCGCACGGTGAAGAGATACTCCGGGTCCTTGGCGTCGGACTCGAGCTTCTCGCGCAGGTGCCGGATGTGGACGTCGACGGTGCGGGGATCTCGGTAGGTGGAGTCCCCCCAGACGTGCTCGAGCAGCATCTCCCGGGTGAACACCCGGCCGGGGGAGGAGGCGAGGGCGGCCAGGATCTCGAACTCGACGTAGGTCAGCTGGACGGGCTTCGACGCCAGGCTGACAGACCGCCGCTCGAAGTCGATCTCGAGGTCCCCGGCGTGGATCGGCTCGTTGGCCGAGAGCTGCTGGCCTCCCATCCCGCCTCGGCGCAGCGCGGCCTTGACACGGCTGCGGAACTCCCGGACCGAAAAGGGCTTGGTGATGTAGTCGTCCGCGCCCATCTCGAGGCCGGCGATCTTGTCGACCTCGTCCCCCTTCGCGGTCAGCATGATGATCGGTACCTGGCTGCGGGTGCGCAGGCGCCGGCAGACCTCGATCCCATCCAGCTTCGGGAGCATGATGTCGAGCACCACGAGATCGAACCGCTCCTCTCCGAAGCGATCCAGGGCCTCTTGCCCATCCATTGCCCCCACCACCTCATACCCTTCCTTGCGGAGCGGGTAGGTGAGAAGCGTCTGCACGGCCTGCTCATCGTCTACGAGCAGGATCCGCGCCTGTCCTCGCGCCATGCGTGAAGGTTAGAAGGCACGTATGAGGCTCAGTGAATGATTGATCTGCGTTCCTACAAATTCGCGCTGCTCGTGGTCCCGCTGGCCGCGGTGATCGCCATGTTCTCCCTGCAGTCGGTGCCGCCCCCGCTCTCGGGCGGCATCCCGCCCGACGCGTTTGATCCGGCGACCGCGGCTCCGCTCGCAAAGGAGCTCGCCGCCTCGGCTGCCTATCCGACGCCGGGCTCCGCCGCCGACAACGCGATGGCGGAGCAGGTCAAGCAGCACTTCTCGGCGATCGACGGTGCGACCGTGGCGGAGCAGCGCTTCGGCGGCTCCTTCCGCGGCCACGATGTGGACCTGCAGAACCTGATCGCCACGCTGCCCGGGGAGTCGGACCGGCAGATCGCGCTGATCGCTCCTCGCGACGTCGCCCAAGGCAGCGGAGCGGCCACCACGGCGGCGTCGACGGCCGCCCTCTTGACCATCGCCGAGGGCTTCTCGGGGACCTCGCACCACAAGACGCTCGTCTTCGTCTCCAGCGACGGATCCAGCATCGGCGCACAGGGGGTGAAGCGCTTCATCCGCGACTACAGCGACGCCGGCCTTCTCGACGCCGCCATCGTCCTCACCCAGCCCGCCGCGCAGCACCCGACTGCTCCGCTCGTGATCCCCTGGTCGACGGGCCCGCAGAGCACGGCGAGTCAGATCGATGAGACGGCGAACTCGATCGTGTCGCGGCAGGCCGGGACGCCGGCGGGCGACGAGGGGCCGCTGGCCGACCTGTTCAGGCTGGCACTGCCCGCCGGCCTCGGCGACCAGGGACCGCTGGTCAAGGCTGGGCTACCGGCCGTCCGCCTCTCCTCCGCCGGGGAGCTTCCCCTCGATCCCGGCAAGGACACCACCGACGATTTCAACACGGACACGTTCTCCCGCTTTGGGCGGGCATCGCTCGCGCTCATCCTCGCACTCGACGCATCCCCGGGGGCGGTGCAGCACGGCCCGAGCGCGTACATCGGGCTGGCCGGGAATCTGCTGCCGGGCTGGACGATCGCGATGCTGGCACTGGCCCTGCTCCTTCCGGTGGTGCTCGGCGCGGGCGCCGGAATCGCCGCCTCGGCACGCAGCCCGGTGGAGGCGGGCTGGGGCTTCCTGTGGGCCGGGCTGCGGGCGGTGCCCTTCGTCGGCGCGCTGCTGATCGTGGGGGCGGCGACCCTCGTCGGATTGATGCCGAGCCCGGACTTCCCCTTCGACCCCCGGGCCGAGGCCCTCGGCCTCGGCGGCACGATCTCTGTGATCGTCGCGATCCTCGCCTACTGCGCGATCGCCTTCTTCATGCGACCACTGAGGCCGCCGCCCCCGAGGGCCGCCGAGACGGCAGCGCCCGCGGCGCTCCTGCTCGCCTGCCTGGCCACCCTCGGCGTCTGGGCGGTCAATCCCTACCTCGCGGTGCTGGTGGCGCTCGGGCTGCACGCCTGGCTCTTCGCAGCGACCCGGCCGGGCGGTCGCCCCGTCCTCGTGGGGCTCGTTCTCCTTGGCTTGCTCCCCGTGGTCGCACTCGTGGCGAACCTCGCGGGCCGTTTCGATGCGGGCCTCGGGGTCTGGCACGACCTGCTGCTGATGCTGGCCGACGGACAGATCGGGCTCTCGCTCGCCCTGCTCGGCTGTCTGTTCGCCGGATCGGGAGTCGCGATCATCGCCCTCGGCGCCCGGCCGCAGAGGCCGTCCAGTGAGCCGCCGGTCGCTGGCGAGATCTCAGTGCGGCGCCAGCCGCCGCCGCTCGACCAGGAGCCCGCCGACGGCGCGATCCCCGAGGAGAACGACGCCCCGGAGCCCGACGCCCCGCCCGAGCCGGCTCAGCCCGAGCCGGAGAGGGATCCGCGTCTCTGGTCGAAGCCGCGGGGCTGGATCTCGCCTCCGCCCGGCAGCTTCAGGGTCACGCCCTCGCCCTCGGAGACGTAACCCACCTCGGTGAGCTCAGTTCCCATCTGCTCCACCGCCTTCATGGCGGCCGCGAGCCGCGCCGGGGGCAGTGCGGCGAGCAGCTCGTAGTCCTCTCCGCCCGTCGCTGCGAGCTCCAGGGCCGCCCCAGGGCCGCCCGGGAGTTCCTCGAGCCCAGCCTGGAGCGGGATCCGGCCGAGGTCGATCTCCAGCCGGTGGCCGCTGGCACCCGCAAGGTGGCCGGCGTCGGCGCCCAGCCCGTCGCTGATGTCGATCATCGCCGTCGCACCCACGGCGCCGAGAGCCAGTCCCTCTTCCAGCCTCGCGGTGGGATCGAGCTGGCGGGCGAGGATCGCGCCGCGGAGCTCCGGCGGAAGGGAGCCACCACCACCGTCCATCAGGGCGAGCGCGCCGGCGGCACCGCCGAGGCTCCCGGTCACGGCGAGTAGGTCGCCGGGGCTGGCGCCCGCGCGAGTTACGAGCCCTGCCCCCTTCGGCTCATACCCGACCGCGGTGACCGAGACCATCAGGACCGGGGCGGCGACCAGGTCGCCGCCGGCCACCGTGACGCCGTGCCGAGACGCGACTTCGGCCAGGCCGTCCGCGATGCCGAGCAGCGCATCGTCCTGGAGATCCCTCGGCGCTGCGACCACCACGTACGCCTCGCCCGGTTGCGCGCCCATCGCCGCCAGATCAGAGAGCCCGGCGGCCAGCGCCTTGCGCCCCACCGCCTGCGGGCCGAACTGATCGAGGCGAAAGTGAACGCCGTCGACGATCGCGTCGACCGACACGGCGCTCGCCGTGCCGGGCTCGACAACGGCGGCGTCGTCACCGCTCCCGAACCGGATGCGCTCGCCTTCACGCGGGAGCCGCTCGTTGATGGCCGCGATCAGGTCGAACTCGCCGGCGGGCATGGCCGTGGCGTGCCCCTCAGGGGGTCACGCCGCCGCTGGGCGGGCGCTGCACCGGTGTCGGCGTGGGACTCGGCTTCGGGGATGGCGCCGGCTTCTGGCCGACGCCCGGCGCGTAGGCGCCCTGATTGTCACCGCTGTTGCCGGAGCCGGTGGTCGACGTGTCGGTCGTCGACGATGAGCTGTAGCCCGAGCTCGAGCTCGAGCTCGAGCTGTAGCTGGAGGACGTGTGTTCTCCGTGGTAGGAGGTCAAATCGGGCAGGCTCGAGGGGACCGGGAACTCGGGGCAGTTGCTCCCCTGGGCGGACTCCATGTAGGAGCGCCAGATCGGTCCCGAGGTGGGGCCGCCGAAGCCGGTGTAGTCGCGCGAGAGAGGGTGCCCGGTCCAGACGGCTGTCGAATACAGCGGGGTGTAGCCGACGAACCAGGCGTCCGAGAGCCCTTCACTGGTGCCGGTCTTCCCGGCTTCCGAGGAGCAGCCGATGGACGTGTACCCGGCCCCGGTGCCCGAGGTGATCACGCCCTCCAGGACCTTGGTGACCTCGTACGCCTGTCCCGGAGTGAGCACGCGCTTTCCGTCACCCGAGCCCGGCTCATCCACCTTGCCGCCGGGGAAGACGACCCGGTCGATCGCGGTGGCGTCGTGGTGGACACCGCCGTTCGCGAGGGTGGCGTAGGCGTCCGCCTGCTCGAGCGGGGTGACGCCGACGCTGAGGCCTCCGATCGCATCGGCCGGCGGGATGAAGCAATTCGGGCCGAGCTTGCAGGGGATGCTGCGCGCCCCCTTGATGCCGAGCGGCGAGGTGATCCCCATCTCGTAGGCGGTCCTGGCGATGTTCTCGGGGCCGACGTCGAGGCCGAGCTTGGCGAAGATCACGTTGACCGAGTCCCAGGTCGCGACGTTGAGCGGCATGGTGCCGCCGCCCGGCTCCGCGTTGTTGACCTCCCAGCTGCCCCCGCCCGGGGTCGTCAGGTTCGCCGGTGAAGAGCCGTCGTAATAGGTCGTGTCGGGATCGATGCCCTGCTTGATCGCCGTCGTCAGGTCGTAGACCTTGAAGGAGGAGCCCGGCTGCCGCTGGGCGTGGGCGGCGAAGTTGAACTGGCTGCTGAGCGAGTAGCGCTGGGTCGACGCCAGGGCGACGATCTGGCCGTTCGAGGGGTCGACCGAGGCGAGCGCCGACGCCGGCCCGCCGTCCGAGTAGCAGACGGAGCAGGAGTCGACCGCGCTCTGCGCGGCATCCTGCAGACGCGGGTCGATCGTCGTAAAGACCTTGAGGCCGCCGTTCTGGACGGTGTTGAGGCCGTAGCGGTCCTCGAGCTCCTGCTTGACCAGGTCGAAGATGTAGGGCTGGCGGATCCGGTTGTACTGGTTCCCCGGATTCAGCGCGAGGTCGGAGCCGGAGGCCTCGCTGTACTCGCTGTCGGTGATCTTGCCCTGCTGCTTCATCGCCTGCAGGACCTCATTGCGGCGCGCCAGGGCAGCCCGCGGGTTGAGGAAGGGGTTGTATTGGGAGGGCGCCTGTGGGAGGCCCGCGATCATTGCCGCCTCGGGCAGCGTCAGATCCTTGGCGTGCTTCGAGTAGTAGGTCTGGGCGGCTGCCTCGACGCCGATCGCGGTCGCGCCGTAGTTGGTCCCGTACGGGGCCGTGTTGAGGTACTTGGTGAGGATCCAGTCCTTGGAGTGCGCATCCTCTTCCTGGTTGGCGAGGTGGGCCTCGATGATCTTTCGCTTCAGTGTGTCCTGGGGATCCTGGATGTAGAGATTCCGGACGAGCTGCTGGGTGATCGTCGAACCACCTTCGACCGGCTTGCCGCCGGCGGTCAGGTCCTCCCAGCCGGCGCGGACGATCGCCGAAGGGTCGATTCCACCGTGGTCGTAGAAGCGGCGGTCCTCGATCGCCACGGTGGCGTCCTTCAGATCCTGCGGGATCTTGTCGCTCGCCACCGGCTGGCGGATCGTGTCGGAGTGGATCACGCCGATCAGGGAGCCATCGGCCGCGTAGACCTTCGAGACCGCCCCCTTGGTGATGGGCCGCAGCGAGGCGAGTGAGGGCGCCGAGTTGTAGACGCTCAGCAGCCAGATGCCGCCCGCGAGGATGCCCGCCAGGGCCGCCGCGAGCGGGATGCCGAGACCAAGCAGGAGCTTCTTCCTGCCCGAGTCCCTAAGTCGGCTTCGTCGTCTGCGCGCTCGCTGCGTCATGGCGGCCCAGAGAGGGTACTCAGCAGCGGTTCAGGGGGATCTAAGTAATCCCCCCTCACGCAGGACTCCTTGCGCCCGCTCACGCAGGTCCGTCTCGTGAGCTTCGCGGTCGGCGCCCGCGTCGATTGCGGCCTTCACCTGGAGCCTGGCGCCCTCCGGCGTCACCTCCATCAGGTGCGCCGAGGTGATCTCGCCGTGCTCGAGCGCCGTGCGCGCGGCCTCGATGTCGGCGTCAGGGCGTAACCAGACGTCGACCGTGATCGGGGCGGCGCTGTTCCCGGCCGAGTGGTTGACGACCACGTCGGTTGCGACCTTCTCGTTCGGCACCACGATCAGGCTGCCGTCGGCGGCGTCGACGCTCGTATAGGTGAGGGCGATGTCCGTGACCCGTCCGTGAACCTCGTCGCCGATCGAGACCAGATCGCCGATCCGGATCGGTTGCGTGATCGCCAGCAGGATCCCGGAGACCAGGTTCGCGATCACCTGGCGCCCGGCGAAGCCGATGATGATCCCGAGCACCGCCGTCGAGGCGAGGATGCCGGTCGCGAACCGCTTGATCGAGGTGAACTGGCTCAGCGCCAGCGCGATCCCGATCAGGATGATCGCCAGGAAGAGCAGGCGCCGGATCAGGCGCAGCCGCGTGCGCGCCTCGCGCGAGAGCTCTCCGGTGTCGAGCCGCGTCGCAGCGTGGACGGCGCGGCCGATCAGAAGGCGATCGACGATGATCGCCACGAGGACGGCGACCACGATCGTGATCGCGGCCGAGATCTCGTCGCCGTGGGCCTGCCAGAAGGTCTGTTCCGCAGCAGCAACCATGCCGTCGGGCAGTATTCACCGGATGACGCGCGCTGTCTTCCTCGATGCGTTGGGCACCCTGGTGGAGCTTGAGCCGCCCTGGATCTCGCTGCGGGACCTGGTGCCCGCCGAGATCGGCGACGAGCAGCTGGTCGAGGCACTGCGGGCGGAGATGGCGTATTACAAGGAGCACGCTCACGAGGGGCGGGACGAGGCCTCCCTCTCCGACCTGCGCGAGCGCTGCGCCGCCTTCGTCTCCGAGCGGCTCGGCATCGACGTCGAGGTTGATGAGCTGATCGCCGCGATCCGCTTCTCGGCCTATCCCGACGCTGTCCCGGCGTTGTCCGGGCTCCGCGAGCGCGGGCTGCGCCTGGTGGTGGTCTCGAACTGGGACTGCTCGCTGCCCCGGGTCCTGGAGCGATGCGGGCTCGGCGAGCGGATCGACGGCACGATCACCTCGGCGGAGGTCGGCTCGCCCAAGCCCGACCCGGAGATCTTCTCCCGGGCGCTGGAGCTCGCCGGCTGCGAGGCGAGCGAGGCGCTCCACGTCGGGGACACAGTGGAGGAGGACGTGGCCGGCGCGCGCGCGGCGGGAATCCGCCCACTGCTGATCGACCGCGACGGCGGCGACGGCGACATCGCCTCGCTCGAGGAGATCGATCAGCATCTCTGAGATGGCCGGGCTTGAGTACGCGGGGTTCTGGCGGCGGGCCTTGGCCTCGCTGCTCGACAACGCAGTCTGGATCGTCTTCTTCTTCTGGATCTACTCGAACATCGTCGCCGTCGCGTTCGACGCGAGCGACACGGCCGGGGTCGTTTCGGTGATCGCGTTCTTCTCGCTCTGGTTCAACTACTTCGCCTTCTGCGAGTGGCGCTGGGGGCAGACGATCGGCAAGAACGCGACCGGCCTCGAGGTTCGCTCGTTGGACGGTGCCGACCGGCTCACCTACGGCCAGGCGAGCATCCGCAACCTGCTGCGCCTGATCGACTTCTTCGGGATCGGCGAGCTGATGATCGTCTCGTCCAGACAAAAGCAGCGGCTCGGGGACAGGGCCGCCAAAACCGTGGTGGTCAGGCGTAGGCGGGAGCCGGTCGCCGCCTCGATCCGGGGCGCCGCCGAGCCAGTGGTCCCGGCACCGCAGGCGCCGCCCGAGGCTCCCCAGAAGGAGGAGCCCAGCCTGCCCGAGATCACCTGGGGATTCGGCGAGTCGTTCTGGTGGCTGATCGGAGGGCTGCTCCTCGTGGTGATCGTCCCGCCGCTGGTCGTGCTGCCGTTCGACTCCAAGCTCGCCAGCGACCCGGACAACGCCAGCGATGCCGCGATTCTCGCCACGCAGACGCTCTTCGACGGACTGCTGATCGCGGTGGCGGTCGCGGTCGCCTCGGACTGGAAGTTCAACCTGCGGCAGGCGCTCGGGCGACTCGGCCTGAGGGGCTTCCAGACCTCCGCCTTCGGCTGGATGTTCGCCGTGCTCGGGATCTACTACGCCGGGGCGATCGCCTTCTCGGCGCTCGTCGTCCAGCCGAAGCAGGAGGACATCGGCAAACAGCTCGGCGTCTGCAACCCGGGGATCGGGATCGCGATCTTCGCGGTGATGGCGATCATCGTGCTGGCCCCGGTAGCCGAGGAGATCTTCTTCCGGGGCTTCTTCTTCGCCGGCCTGCGGCAGAAGTGGTCACTCTGGCCCTCGGCGCTTCTCTCGGGCGCGGTGTTCGGCCTGGTGCACGCGCCGACCGGTCCGACGGCCGCGATCCCCCTCGCCGGCCTGGGGGTGGGTCTGGCGTGGCTTTACAACAAGACCGGATCGATCTACCCGAGCATGCTCGCCCACTTCCTGAACAACGCGATCGCGATCAGCGTGGTGCTCGGTCAATGCTGAGCGAGGAATCCGCGCCCGCGGTCACCGCCCATGGGCTGACCAAGTCCTACGGCGACCGCATCGCCGTCTCCGGAATCGATTTCGAGGTCGAGTCCGGGATCTGCTTCGGCTTCCTCGGCCCGAATGGCGCGGGCAAGACGACGACGATGAAGACGATCTACGGCCTGGCAACGGTTGACGACGGCGAGCTGCGCGTGCTCGGGATGGACGCAAACCACCAGCGCCGGCAGATCAAGAGCCGGATCGGCGTCGTTCCGCAGGAGACCAATCTCGACGGGGAGCTGACCGTCCGGGAGAACCTCCTCCAGCAGGCTCGCTACTTCGGGATCGACTCCGAGAAGGCGAGTGAACGCGCCGATGAGCTCCTCGCCTTCTCGCTGCTGGGGGACCGGGCCGGCGAGCGGATCCACAGCCTCTCCGGAGGAATGAAGCGCCGCCTGCTGATCTCTCGCGCGCTGATGGGCGACCCGGAGCTGGTCGTCCTCGACGAGCCGACCACCGGGCTCGACCCGCAGGCCAGGCTGGCGGTCTGGAACGCACTCGACCGGTTGCGGCGCCGCGGCGTCACCCTGCTCCTCACCACGCACTACATGGAGGAGGCCGAGCGTCTCTGCGACCGCCTGGTGATCATGGACGAGGGCCGGATCGTCGCCGACGGCAGGCCGTCCGATCTCGTCCGCGATCACGTGGGACGCGAGGTGCTCGAGCTGCGGCTCGACGAGGGTTGCGACCCCGAGCGGCTGGTCGGCTCCCTGGACGGACGGATCCAGGGACACGATCTGAGCGAACAGACGCTGATGCTCTACGCCGACAATGCCGAACAGGTGCTGGAGGAACTCGATCACGACACCTTCCCGACCGAGTCGGCGCTGGTCCGCCGGGCGACGCTCGAGGACGTCTTCCTGCGGCTCACCGGACGATCCCTGCGTGAGTAGCCAGGGTTGCCATGTGGCCGGCGTCGTAGCCCCGCATGCCAGGACGCGAAGCGGAGGACATGCGGGGTGATGGCGAAGCCGTACATCCCCATCCCCAGCCTCGCGGGTGCGGTCTGGCTGCGGAACGCCAGGGTTTTCTCCAAGCTCTGGAAGGGCGCACTGCTGCCGACCTTCCTCGACCCGTTCCTGTACCTGCTGGCGTTGGGTTTCGGGCTCGGCACCTACGTCGCGCACATCAACGGCATTCCCTACAAGGAGTTCATCGCGCCGGGGCTGATCGCCTCCGCGGCGATGTGGTCAGCGGCCTTCGAGACGACCTACAACGTCTACTTCCGGATGAACGAGCTCCGGCTGTACGACAACGTCCTCTCGACACCGGTCGAGGTTCAGGACGTCGTCGCCGGCGATCTGGCCTGGAGCGCCAGCAGAGCAACCGTCTACGGCTGCGTGGTGCTCGCCGTCATCTCCGCCTTCGGGCTGGTCTCCTCGTGGTGGGCCCTCGCGATCCCGCCCTTCGTCTTCCTCGGCGGAATCTGCTTCTCGGTGATCGGCTACACGTTCACCACGCTGATCCCCAAGATCGACCTGTACTCCTATTTCTTCACGCTCGGGATCACGCCGATGTTCCTGTTCTCGGGGCTCTTCTTCCCGTTCAACCAGCTGCCGGACTGGGTCAGCGTGGTGGCCTGGTTCATGCCGCTCTACCACCTCGTCCAGATCACCCGCGGCCTTGCCACGGGGCCGGAACTGTGGTCGATCGTCGGCAACGCGGCCTGGCTCGCCGTGCTTAGCGCGCTCCTCTTCACCATCCCGGTGCGGGCGCTGCGCAAGAAGCTCGTCGCGTAGCGACCGCCCCCTTCGACCCTGATCCAAACAGCTGCTTTGCATGGAAAGCGGCGCCCTCTGGTCGGTAGGCACGCCTACGTGTTGCGCACGGACCGCAGGCCGGATGCGAGCACGGATGGCGGTCGCGGGACTAGGTGGAAGCCTGAACCTGTCGCTTTCGGATGAGCAAATGAGACGCCCACTATCCATCGCGCTGATCTCGCTCCTCGGGGCGGTTTTGGCTGTCCCAACGGCCCAGGCCGCCACTCGTAGATACGACTTTCAGGGCGGGTTCTTGCCACAACTGAGGATTCAGGTCGCCGTCTTCTACAAGAACAAGCAGCGACACGGGACCTACACACCGCGCCAAGCCATCTACAGCGCCACGGTCGGCGTCAACTGCGATCCGCCGATCGGCACTGCGACGGCCCCAACCGGGTCAAACATCTCCGGGTCGCTCGACTACACCCGCATCAAGATGAGGAAGGGAAGCTTCACCTACTCCTACTCGTCTCAGCTCTTCACCGGTATCCCTCCCGGGAACATCAGCGCCACCGCGACGGGCAAGATGATCACGAAGAAGAGCAAGCTGACCAAGCACCTGCGGGTGGACGGCTCGGTGTCGGTCTTGGCTTACAACGATCCCACCCTCGGCGTGCACAACTGCTTCAGCCCCATGCCGGTCTCCTACTCCGCGTCCGCGTGCCGCTACCACGACAGTCCTGCGTACATCAATCAGTCGCTGCCGTTCTGCAGCGGGGCACAGATAGGGGTCCCACCGCCGGAACCCTGCGACGCGACAGGGCCCCGTTCCCCAACAGACCGCATCCCAACGGGCGCTGCGTCTGCCGGCACGGACCCGGCCCCGCGCTGCGGCTAAAGCGCGCGCTTCGTCCGAGGTGGAAATAGCCGCTTTGGACGAAAAGCAGTGGACCGAGACCGCCTGCTGACGAACTCCGTCGACCTATGTCCGACAGTCGGACAGAAATCGACGCAGAGCAGGTGCAGCCGCTGCGTCGATGGAAAGTGCGGCCTGGCTCGCGATCGTCGCGGCTCTGCTCTTCACGACCCCGGTGGCGGGCTCTGCGGCGGTTTCTTGTCCGCGCAAATGCATCCGGCCGCCGGATGTTGCACAATGCCGCGTCGTGATTCGGGGAGGGAAGATCCTCGTTGCGCTTGCCGTCGTCGCGGGAGCCCTGGTGCTGCCGGTCGCCGCTGCGAGCGCGGCGACCGGCCCTCCGACTCTCGAGCTGAACGGCCCGAAGAGCCCTGGCCTCCTCGACAAGGTCAACGCGGTGGGCAACCTGCCCGGCGCCACCGGGGGCGAGAACGTCACCGTCGAGGTGGATGCCAGCGGCAACACGGTCGAGAAGAAGCAGCTCACGGTCGGCGCTGACGGGAAGTTCCAGTTCCCCTTCGTGATCGACTCCTGCTGCAACTACGAGGTGACCGCCACCAGCGGCGGGCAGAGCTCCCAGCCGCAGCGCTTCACCGTCCGCGTGCCGAAGCATCTCGGCAAGGGTGCGATCTCCCACCTCTACAACCAGTCACTGGTCGACGAGGGCTACTACACGGGCGGCCACGTCAGCGGCAAGTTCAATCACGGGTCGCAGCTCGCGACCCTGGCGTTCCGGAAGGTCAACAACATGGCCCGGAACTACCAGTACAAGCCGGTCATCTTCCAGAAGCTGCTGCAGGACCGGGGCGGCTTCCAGCCGCGCTACCACTCCGGTCATCACGTCGAGGTGGACATCTCCCGCCAGGTGATGGCGCTGGTGAACGGCGACGATGTGGTCGCGACCTTCCACGTCTCCACCGGCAAGCCCTCCACTCCGACGGTGCGAGGCACCTACCACTTCTATCGCAAGGACCCGGGCTACAACTCGGAGGGCATGTACTACTCCGTCTACTTCATCCGGGGCTACGCGACTCACGGCTACAACCCCGTGCCGATGCACGAGGCGGCGAGCCATGGCTGCGTCCGAAATCCGATCCCGTTCTCGCATTACATCTACGACTGGATCAACCTCGGCGACGCCATCCACATCTACCTCTAAGTCGCCGTAGGGCGCTGCGGATGATGGACCGGTGAGGGTTCTCGTCGCTGGTGCGACCGGCGCCATCGGCCGGCCGCTTGTCCGACAGCTCCGAGAGGCGGGACACGAGGTCACGGGAACGACGAGGTCTCCACAGCGAGCCGAGACGCTGCGCGCGCTGGGGGTGAAGCCGATGGTCCTCGACGTGCGCGACACGGATGCCCTGAGGGCTTCCGTGATGGAGGCGGAGCCCGAGGTCGTGATCAATCAGCTCACCAGCCTGCCGGACAAGATCAACTACCGGAAGCCCGCCAAGAGCTTCGGTGCGAACAACGAGCTGCGCGGCACGGTGGGCCCAGCACTCGCCGGGATATCCGCCGAGGCTGGAGCGCGCCGCCTGATTTCGCAGAGCGTCTGCTTCTTCTACGCCTCCACCGGCAAGCGCGCCCACAGCGAGGACGACCCGCTGCTGGAGCTCCGGCCCGAGGCCCCCATGTCCTCGGGTATCACCGCCGCGGCTGCGTTCGAGCACTCGACCCTCGAGACTCCGGGCCTCGAGGGGGTCGTTCTCAGGTACGGCTACCTCTACGGCCCCGGAGTTGGCTCCCTGCCCGGTGGCTTCAGGGTCGATGAGGTCCGACGTCGCCGCTACCCGATCGTCGGGGACGGCACCGGGATCTTCTCGATGGTCCAGGTGGACGATGCCGCCTCCGCGACCGTGGACGCCGTCGAGCGGGGAACGCCCGGCATCTACAACGTCTGCGACGACGACCCGGCGCCGCTGGCGGAGTGGCTCCCGGTGTGCGCGGAGGTCCTCGGCGCGAAGCCGCCACGGCGGGTTCCGGTCTGGCTGGCCAACCGGATCGCCGGCAAGCAGGCGGTGGGGATGGCAACTCGCCTCGAGGGTGCCTCCAACGAGAAGGCGAAACGCGAGCTCGGTTGGCAGCCGAAGTACTCGAGCTGGCGCCAGGGGTTCAGGGAAGGACTGGGTTAGGCCTCGGTTCGAGCGACGATCGCCGTGCCGATGCCGAGGATCGCCGCCAACAGGCCGCCGCCGACGAGCACGAAGAGGACGTAGCCGAAGTCCCTGCCGCCCTCGTGTCCGAAGCTGATCACCGGATCGACGGCGCCCGGAGCGACGGTCGGGGAGACAGCCTCGTAGTCGCCGCTCTCGGGTACGCGCAGCTTCGCGATCGGCTTCCACACGTAGTCGCCGTCATCGAACTGATCGAAGACGTAGGGCGTCGATCCGAGCAGGAGCTGGCCGTTGGTCGTTCGCACGCGCAGCTGGAGCTTCGGCGGCACGGCGAGGGTGCCGCCCCCACTGTCGCGCTCGCCGTAGAAGATGATCACCTCCCCGGCCGGCAGGTTGATGGAGTTCCTGCCCGGGACGGCCACCTGACCGTACGCGTCGGCGTCGCGATCATCGCCCATCAGCTCGGCTACGAAGAGGACGATCGCAACGACCACCGTGATCACTCCGACGCCGGCCGCGAGCCTGTAGCCGGTCCGCATCGCCGCATCCTAGGATGCCCCGATGCCGACGGACCTGGACCGCGCCCGCGAGAGCCTGCTCGCCGAGCTGCGGGAGCACGCGCTGGTGATCGGCGAGGTCACCCTCTCCAGCGGCCAGAAGGCCCAATACTACGTCGACGCCAAGCGGGCGCTCCTGCGACCGCCGGCATTTCGGGCGGTCGGAGAACTGATCGCCGCGGAGGCGAAGGAACGTGGCGCCACGGCCGTCGGCGGGATGACCATGGGCGCTGACCCCCTCGCCACCGCCGCCATCGGGTCCGACGCCGGCGACCGGCTCGTCGCTTTCTTCGTCCGCAAGGAGAAGAAGGAGCACGGCCTCCAGCGCTGGATCGAGGGGCCGGTGCTCGAGCCCGGCACGCGGTGCCTGGTGGTCGAGGACGTCGTGACGACCGGCGGCTCGACGGTGCGCGCGATCGAGCGGATCCTCGAGGAGGGGCACGAGATCGCGGGCGTCGTCTCGGTCGTGGACCGCCTCGCCGGTGGCGACGTTGCGATCGAGGAGATCGCCGCCGCGCCGTACCGTCCGCTGGTCACGATCGACGAGCTCTACCCCGAGCGTCCCGACCGCTCCTGATCAGGAGTCCTACGTGCCGAGCAGGATCTTCGGCTCGACTCCACCCTCGATGGCGGACTCGGCCTTGACGGTGTAGCTGCCCGGCTCGGTGACCTCGATCGTGCCCACGAGTGCGCGGCTCCAGCCCCTACCGATGTCGAGGGAGGACCCCATGCCTTTGAATCCCGGCCCCTTGATCTCCATCGGCTCACCGGTCGCATCGTTGGTCACAGACACCTGAAGCTGCCCGGGGACCCCGAAGTCGATGTCGTCCCCATCGCTCGAGGCCTTGTACTCCTCCTGGTAGGAGACCTTGAGCTTCCCGGCTGGGACTGTCACCGTGCTCTCGCCGGGCACCATGAACATGCCGTAGTCGTCGCGGCTCGCGCGCGACTTGAAGACACGGAGGATGACCCAGGCGTCGATCGCCAGGAAGGCGATCACGCCGATTGCGATCACGCCGATGACCATCGCGGGAGCATATGGACGGGAGCGCACGATGGCATCCCGAATTGCGAGGATCCCCGCTCATGTCGCCGCGAGAGACGAACCGGCGAGAGGTGGGGCTCGCTGCACTCGCTGCGTGCCTGCTCGCCATCGTGATGACCTGGCCCCTGATCTGGCATCTGGGGTCGACGGTTCCGCGCGACATCGGCGACCCCCTCGCCGAGGCCTGGCAGCCCGCCTGGGGCGGCCATGCCCTTCTCCACCAGCCGCTGCATTTCTTCGACGCCAACCGCTTCTGGCCGACCAAGTACTCGCTCGCCTTCGGCGACGCGCTGATCGGTTACGCGCCTTCCGGGCTGATCGGCACCGGCCCGCACGCGGCGATGGTCCGCTACGACCTGCTCTTCATCTTCGCCTACGCGCTCGCCTTCTTCGGTGCGTACCTGCTCGCCCGTGAGCTCGGCATCGGGCCGGTCGGAGCTGTGATCGCCGGTGCGGCCTTCGCGTACGCGCCCTATCGGCTCGAGCAGGACGGCCATCTCCAGGTGATCTCGAGCGGCGGCATCCCCCTGGCCGCCGCCTTCGCTGTACGCGGCATCCGGCAGCGAAAACACTGGTGGATCTTCGGAGCCTGGATCGTGGCGGCCTGGCAGCTGTCGATCGGCTGGGCGCTCGGCCTGCCCCTCGCGTATGGGATCGCCGGAGCCGTGCTGATCGGGGTGATCGCCTGGCTGAGCGGCGGGCGGCCGCCGGTTCCGCGGCGGATGCTCGTCGCAGGGATCGCCGGCGCGATCGTCTTCACGCTGTTCTCGTACTGGATCGCCCACGCGTATCTCTACATCGGGGACCACTTCCCGGCCTCCAGGCGCAGCCCGCAAGAGGTCGCCGCCTTCTCTGGGCCGCTGAAGGTCTTCCTCACGGCTCCGGAGGAGAACTTCGTCTGGGGCCACGCCACCGCCGGCATCCGCGACTCGCTCACGACCTGGCAGGAGAAGACCCTCTTCCCGGGGGCGGTGATCCTGATCCTGGCGATCGTCGGGCTCTGGTCGAGCAGCCTCAGCCGGCGCTGGCGCATCGGACTCGGGATCGCGGCACTGGCGTTCGCGATCCTCTCGCTCGGCTTCCGCGAGCAGGGCGGTCTGCTCTGGCCCTATCGGGTCCTCTACGAGGCACTTCCGGGTTGGAACGGAATCCGCACTCCGGGCCGCATGACGACCTTCACGGCGTTGGCGCTCGCCCTGCTCGCGGCGGCCGGAGCGGAGGCCGCGATCCGAGCGGCTCGCCGGCATCGCTGGCCTCCCTGGTCGACTGTCGCGGTCACAGGCGTGTTCGCACTGGCGATCGTCACAGAGGGCCGCAGCCTGCCGTTCGATCCGTTCGACAATCAGGCGGAGCCCCAGGTGCCGCCGGCTCTCGCATCGACCGCCGACATCCCCCAGCCTCAGCTCCACCTACCGGCCCTCACCGCCAAGGAGAACCGCGCCTTCCAGCTGGAATCCACCCAGGGTTTTCCGGAGATCGTCAACGGGAGGGCGAGCACCAACCCGGCGGTCGTCCTCGACCTGGTCAAGCACATGGCGACCTTCCCCGACGCCGCGACCGTCAGCGAGCTCCAGGCCTACGGCGTGCGCACCGTGATCCTGCATCTCGGGCTGACCGAGGGCACGCCTCAGGCCGGTGCGCAGCGAAAGCCCATCGTGGGCCTGCCGTTGAGGCGCTACACGCTGCCGGACCGCCCGGGGCTGGTCTTCTACGAGGTGGGCTCTTCGAGCGCCAGCCCGGGGCGGAGCGCGGGATCACGGGCGCCCGGCACCTCTGGGTCCGACTGAGCCCGGCCCTCGCGGATCCGAACCACGCTGAGCGTCGCGAGCGAGAGCAGCAGCGCCGAGGCGATCAGCCAGAGGACGGAGATGTTCCCGCGATTGAGCGGGCTCATCTCCTCGGATGTGAGCGTCGGTCCGAGCGCGGACACGCAGGCCCAGGCGAGAACGGCGGACATCGCGAAGCGATAGTCGGAGAGGGATGTTGACGGCGTGGCGCGCACCGCCAGCACGACCGCCGTGAGGATCGCGGCCAGGAACGGCGCGATCGCGAGCCAGGCATTGGTGACGCCGAAGGCGGTGAGGACCGTGTGCTCGAGCCTGCCGTCGATCAGCCAGTCCGCCCAGGTGCCGGTGCCCTGCCTGCCGAGCAGCGGATAGGTCAGTGTCGCGGCCAGCATCATCAGCCCCGAGGGAATGGCGAGCCCCAGGGTGAGTGCGGGGAGCCGCTTGTATGCGTACGCGAGGCCGATCGCGACGAAGGGGAGCGCCGGGATCAGGAACCGCGGTCCTGGGGTGCCGCCGCCGTAGGGCAGCCAGTAACCGCTGTTGTAGATGAAGTAGACGAGCGCGACGGCGAGAATGGTGTTGGCCTCCGCACGGTGGCCGTCCCGCCGCATCATGAAGACGCCGACGACGGCCATGATCAGGATCGGAGTGAGCACCAGCAGCCCGCGCCCGGCGAGCAGCAGGCTGAGGGCGCTGTCGAAGCGCGGGGCTGTGATCCCGAAGAAGCCCGAGCTGTTCAGGCCGAGAACGTCGTGCCCGCTTGCACCGGGGAAGTCGACGGCGTAGCCGTACGCAAGCTTGAGCGGGTTGCCGAAGGCCCAGTAGTTGAAGGCGAGCATCGGCAGCGCGCCCACGACAGTGCCGGCGCCGTACGCGGCGGCGCGGCGAAGGAAGTCGGTCCTGCGGCTCAGGGCATAGCCGAAGAGCACCACCCCGACCAGGCCCGTCTGGAACTCGAAGGTCACCGCGAGCCCGGCGAGCAGCCCTGCGCCCGCGACGAGCCCGAGACTGGGTGGCTTGTCCCTCTCCTTCATCAACAGGCAGAAGGCAGCAAACGCGAAGCCCGCCGAGATCACGTGCGAGAAGAATTCCGCGGCGAACGTCATCACCACAGTGGCCAGGCCGAGGGTGATCGCGGCGGCCGTGCCGTAGCCGGGCACGAAACGGTCCGCCGCCCAGCGCACCGCCAGGAGCAGCAGGACGCCGGGAATCACCGCACCGAGCAGGGTGAGAGCCCAGACGATCGGCGTCAGGCGCTCCACCGACGCCTGGACGACCTGTCCGCGCTCGACGTCGTAGCCGAAGTTTTCGATCGGGATGACGCCGTCGTAGCGCCATTTCGGATGCGCAGTCTGGTCGACGTTGTGAGCGGCGGCGCGCGCAAGCTTGTCCCCGCCGAGTCCCTCGATCGCCTCGTAGAACGGGGTCGTGAGGGCCGCCATGCCGGGACTCTTGACGGAGTAGTAGTGACCGTCGACCCAGGCTTTGTCGTTGGTATTCCAGTGCCACTGGTCGATCTCCGCTCGTCCCTTGGAGAACGCCTGCACCTGGTCGAAGTGCGCCAGCTGAGCCCAGCCCACCTGGTGCATGACCAGGCCCCAGGCGACGCCCAGGGTCACCACCGCGGCGACCCCGGGGCGGGCGAAAAGCGGTCGTAGCGCGTGTCGGAGACGCCTCATGAGGCCGGCGATTGTACGCGGCAGAGCACCATGGTCCATGGGGTTGGGCTACGCACCTCCACTACCTCGAAGCGGCGGGTGAGAAACCGCACAAAGTCTCTCTTCGACCAGTGATTCAGGTGGCCGGGAGTGTTACCGAGGTCGCCGACGTAGGAGAAACGAGCCAGGTTGAGGGCCCTCCAAAGGGGCTCGCGGGGGACACTCGCGAGCAGCCACGGCCTCGCCAACCCGGCCAGGACGTCCAGCGCGCGCTCGGGATCCGCGAGGTGCTCGAGCACCTCGCAGCAGACGATCAGCTCGGCGGAGTGGCGCTCGGGGTCGAGTTCCTCGACCGGAGCGGCCTCGAACTCGATCTCGGCCCCTGCCGCCTCCGCCCGGCGCCTGGCCTCGACGAGCACCTGGGAGAAGGCGTCGGTCCCGCGCATCGCGATTCCCCGCCCGGCCAGGCGGATGGCCAGCTCTCCCTCGCCACAGCCGACCTCATGGGCCTCCATCGCCCCGGACCGCTCGACCAGCTCGTCGAGCTGCGCCATGAAGCCCGCCATCATCCGGCGGGCGACGGGGTTCGAGGTCCCGTACTTGTCGTAGACGTTGCCGCCTTCCTCGGTGGCCCGCGTCGATGCGACGGTGTTCATCGGACGACGCTGGTCTCGATCGTCTCCACCGTGAGCGGGCGCGCGGGCGCGCGGTTTCCCGGCTCGTAGTTGGAGGGCGCCACGCCGGCCTCGAGCTCCAGCCGGCGGACGCGCTCGTAGACCCGCTGCTGGATCGAGCGCTGGCCGGCGAGCGCGTCCCCGATGATCCCAAGAGCGAACATCTGCACCGCCGCCAGCATCAGCACTGCGCCGAGGATCAGGGACTGGATGTGGCCGCTGCGGTCGCCGTTCAGGATCCAATCGAGCAGGAAGGGCGACCAGGCCGCCAGCGCCAGCAGCCCGAAGACGATGGTGAGGCCCATGAAGACGCGCAGCGGCTCGTAGAGCGTGTACGCGCGGAAGATCGCGAAGGCGTTTCGCCTCACGTAGGAGGAGGTGGAGCCGACCAGCCGCGACTCGCGGTCGGTCTCGTTCGGCGAGATGGGCACGTCCTCGATCGCCACCGACATCTTGCCCGCCTGGATCAGGCTTTCGAGCGTGTACGTGTATCGGGAGACGACGATCAGCTGGAGCGCTGCCTCACGGTTGTAGGCTCGGAAGCCCGACGTCGTGTCGAGCACCCTGGTACCCGAAGCACGCCGCACCACCCAGCTGCCGAGCTTCTGCAGCAGCTTCTTGGTCGGGGAGAAGTGCTCGACATCCTGCACTTGGCGATCGCCGACGACCATGTCGGCGCGGCGGGCGGTGATCGGCTCCACCAGCCGGGGAATGTCGGAGGAGCTGTACTGTCCGTCGGCGTCGGTGTTGACGATCACGTCGGCGCCGAGCTTGAGCGCCGCGTCCAGGCCGGCCTGGAAGGCGGTGGCGAGTCCCCTGTGGCTGGCAAGCCGGACGAGGTGGTCCACGCCGTGACGCTTGGCAACCTCGGCGGTCCGATCGGTCGAGCCATCGTCGATGACGAGCCACTCCACTCGATCGAAGCCGGGCACCGTGCGCGGCAGGTCGGAGAGGAGCTGCGGCAGGGACTCCTCCTCGTTCAGGCAGGGAACCTGGATGACGAGCAACATCGCGCTGATCGTAGGGTTTGTTCGGAGATGACGCGGGTTCTGCGTAACCACCTGCCGGCACTCGGGCGGCATGCTCGCGGTTGAGCGGTTGGGCGCCGGTCCGCCGGTCCTCTTCATCCATGGTGACATCGTCGGGCCGGAGCTCACCTGGCGAAAGCAACGCCAGCTGGCCGAGCGCTGGGGCCTGATCATCCCCAGCCGCCCGGGATTCGGTGAGAGCCCGCCGCTCGATCGCAACGACTTCGAGGTGGAGGCGCCGCTGTTCGCCGCGCTGCTTGGTGAGGGAGCCCACCTGGTCGGTCACTCGTACGGCGCGGTCATCGCACTGCTCGCGGCCGGGCTGCGGCCCGACGCGGTTCGCTCGCTGACCATCTCGGAGCCCGGCTGCCTGCGGGTTGCCGCGGGAACGCCGGTGGTCGACGAGATGATCGCCAACGGCGAGCGGCTCTTCGCGCACGCCGAGGAGATCCCGTCCGAGGATTTCCTGCGGCTCTTCCGCGGCGGAGCGGGCTCGGCCTATGGCACGCCCGAGGAGTTGCCCGAGGATCTCCTGCACGGCGTGGAGCTGCTGAAACGCGAGCGACCCTCGTGGGAGGCCGAGATCCCCACAGAGTCACTCGCGGCGGCAGCCTTTCCGGTCCTCGTCCTCTCCGGCGGCCACTCGCCCGCCTTCGAGGCCGTCTGCGACTCGCTCGCCGGGTCGCTCTCCGCCGAGCGCGAGGTGATCCCCGGGCGGGGACATACCGTCCCCTCCACCGGTGCGCCCTACAACGAGCGCCTCGAGGCGCTCCTGCGCGCCGCCGAGCGCTCCTGAACCACCCTTCCCATTCACAAAATTGATACGCGGGGGGACCACCTCCTTAACCGGGCGCGATGCGCGGCTTCTTAGTGTCGCCGCTCCCTGCCGCGCCGGCCTCGGAGCGCCGGCGCGCGAGTCGAACAAAGGAGAAGCTCGTGATCAGAAGGAAACAGGCGATCACGTTGATCGCCGGAGGAGCGATCGCGGCGGGAGTGGTCTTCGCCGCCGCCGGTTCCGCCGCCCCCAGTCTCACTCTCACCAACGTTCCGACCCCCAACACGAAGTCGAACGGCTACGCGCCGGCGAGCAAGCTGTCGCCCGAGCTCAAGCAGTTCGTCGTCGCCCAGGGCTCGAACAAGCTCGAGAACCCCTCGGCGCTCACCTCGTACTACGGCTACGACAATGACAGCCTCAACTCGGCCGGCGATCCGGTGATGGTCCCAGCGATCAACACCACCGTGTCGCCTCCCACCATCTCGACCGAGGCGCACAAGACCGAGCCCGACAAGAACACCTACCTGACGTTCAAGCACAGCCTGCCCGGTGCTGATCCGAACTACAACTACGGCACGCATTTCCTCTTCCAGGGGCACGAAGTGGGCACGCAGGCGAACTGCTCGCACCCGGTCGGGTCGCTCGCGTGCGGGTACATCACCCGGATCAACCTGGACGCCGACGCGGCTCACCGCGTCACTCTGCTGGCCACACAGGACTCGGCCGGCAACGCGATCGCGACGATCGATGGATCGACCTGGGACCCGTGGGCGCATCGTCTCCTCTACACCACTGAGAACACGAGCGCCCCGACGTACGCTGGGACCCCCGGCTACCCGTCAACCGTCGATGACGTCTCAGGTGCACTCGGCCGCGGCGGTTACGAGGGCATCCAGAACGATGACCACGGAAACCTCTGGATCGCCGAGGACATCAGCGGCGCGAACAAGCCGCCGGCCGGATTCGCCACTTGCACCAATGGCCCTCCGAGCGGTCCGTCTCCGACCCCGACCGTCCCTCAGTGCACGGTCGCGAAGAGGCCGAACAGCTTCATCTACCGCTACGTCCCCAATCACAAGGGGGACCTCGCGCAGGGGAAGCTGCAGGTCCTGCAGGTCCTGAACTCCTCGCACCAGCCGATCACGTTCGACAGCGAGGCGGCACTCAACAACCCCGACCAGGTCGCGCTTCACACCTACGGGAACACGTTCCAGACCCGGTGGGTGACGATTCACGACACGGGCGTCGACGGCAACGCGCCGTTCAACGCGAACACCCTCGCGAAGACGCCGTTGCCGACCCACCCGGGCAACGTCGGGACTCCGTTCAAGCGACCGGAGAACGGCGATTTCCGGCCGGGCTCCGATTTCAAGCAGTTCTTCTTCGACGAGACCGGCGACACGAACGCGAACAGCCCGGAGAACAGCACCGCCGGCGGCTGGGGTTCGGCGATGAAGCTGAGCCAGAGCAGTCCGAGCGCCAACACCGGCACTCTGTCCCTGTTCTACAAGCCGGACGGCATCCACAGCTCGTTCGACAACGTCACCTTCCTCTCGAAGAACCTGGTCACGTTCGTCCAGGACATGGGTGACGGGCTGCACAGCCAGCTGAACGCGCTGGACTCGGGCTACACGCTCGACGTCACCAGGGACTACTCGAACCCCTCGAACCAGCCGGTGCGCTGGCTCGCGGAGGGTCGTGACGCCTCGGCGACGCTGGACGGCAGTGCGACGCCGACCGGGTTCGGGGTCAACGAGGGCGACAACGAGATCACGGGGGCGATCGTCTCCAACGGTGATCCAGGCGTCAACGGGATCCTGGGAGCGGAAGTGCCGGATCTGCGCAACGGGCACTGGCACTGGTTCTACACCCAGCAGCACGGCGACAACTCGACCTACGAGGTCCTCGTGCGGCATCACCACCACGAGAAGTACTGGCACTAGCGCACCTCTCCGCGCACGTGCCTGAAGGGGCAACGGGGCCCGGGCGAGAGCCCGGGCCCCTCGTTTTTCCCTCCCGGGCGGGCGCCTGCATTGTGCGATTTCTGCGGCTTTGAAACAGGCGCCCGCCGTCTAGCCTCATGCGGCTCGGGTGGCGCGCCCCTAGCGGTTTCTGCTGGCGGCGGTCCGCACCGAGGAGGCGACCAGCCGCGAGTAGAGCTCGATCCCCTTCTCGGTCAGGTGGATGCCGTCGGTGGTGATCCCGCCGTGCGAATCGGCGACCGAGTGCCAGTCGATCAGCCGTGCCTGGCCCCAGTCATCGGCCGCCTGTGCGAGCACCGAGTTGACCTCTCCCTGCCAGCTGCGCGGCACCTCGACGTTCACCAGGAAGACGTGCGGGACCCCCTTCAGGGCGTCATGAAGACTCTCGAGGTCGTCGCTGTAGACGGGCCCGTTGTTGCCGAGTTGCAGGACGACGTAGTCCGGGAGCCCGCCGTGGCCCGAGTATCGGTGGAGCAGGTCGATGATCCCGCCGGCCTGGCGGCCGACGCGGGCGTTCAGCGTGAGCCGGGGTCCGAGCAGGCTCCCGAGCTCCCCACTGGCGTCGACCATGACCGAATCGCCCAGAGCCAGCACGGGCAGGGCCTTGGCCCGGCGGCTCCTGGCGGTCGTTCCGGCCTTGACGGGGACGCGCCCACCCGACGCTTCGGAGACGGCTCGGGTCAGGGAGACCGGAGGCGGAATGTACTTCGACTTCTTCGGCGTGATCTCGGCCGACGCAACGTGCAGCTGTCCCGGCCGGCCCTCGGGGACGATGCCGCTCCAGCCGACCACGATCACCACCGCGGTGACGCCGACCGCGATCCCGAGCCGGCCGATGCGGGTCCAGTCCGGCCGCTGCCAGCTCGTCGAGCGGCGGAAGGGCTGTTCGACGAAGCGGTAGGAGAGGTCGGCGAGGGCCAGGGTCGCGCCGAGCTGGAGTGCGAACAGGACGGGGCCGTGCAATGGCACATCGATCCCGGGCCTGGTCAGCTCCAGGACCGGCCAGTGCCAGAGGTAGAAGCTGTAGCTGCGGACCCCGAGCCAGCGCATCCCGGGGTTGCCGAGTGTGCGCCCGATCGATGCGGCCGGATGGGCGAGAGCGGCGATCAGCATCGCCGTCCAGATCGAGAGCAGCAGGAAGCCTCCGTGGTAGAGGGAGACGTCGTAGTCGTGGACCGTCAGGAAGGTGACCAGGATCATCGACAGCCCGATCACCCCCAGCGCGTCGAGAGCGGTGGGGGCTAGGTTCCCGGTCTTCGCCCTGAGCTTTTCGGGATGCCAGAAGAAGGCGAGCGCGACGCCGATCAGCAGCGGGGTTGCCCTAGTGTCCGTCCCGTAGAAGACGCGGTTCGGGTTCACCGGGTCGAAGAGGATCGCCATCAGCAGGCTCGAGGCGATCGCTCCCGCGATCACGCCGATCACGACTCGCCGGTGACCGAAGCGCGTCATGAAGAACGCGAAGGCGATCGGCCAGAGCAGGTAGAACTGCTCCTCGACAGCCAGGGACCAGAGGTGGCGGAACAGCGAGGGCCGAGCGAACTGCTCGAAATAGGACTGGTGGCTCAGGATCAGGTCCCAGTTGGTCACATAGGCCATTGAGGCCAGCGCCTGGCCTCGGAGCGTCGAGATCTGCCCGAGGTCGAAGAAGGCGCCGGCGACCATCACGACCGCGATCAGCACCCCGACAGCGGGTAGCAGCCGCCGCGCCCGCCGCAGCCAGAAGGCCACCAGGTCCACCCGACCCTCCTTGCGGAACTCGCTGAGCAGCAGCGAGGTGATCAGGTAGCCGCTGATGACGAAGAAGACGTCGACGCCCAGGAATCCGCCGGGAAGCCAGCCCCCGCCGTTATGGAAGTGGTAGATGAAGACGGCGAGCACGGCGATGGCCCGCAGGCCATCCAGGCCGGGCATGTAGGGCAGACGCTTGCCGCTGTTTGCCACCGAACTACCTCACCAGGAATGGAAGCAACCCCGGGCCTGCTTGACCAGCCCCGGCAGCGGAGTTGCAGGGCGAACCTTGAGCTAGTCCGCGGAGGCCTGCCGCCCGCCAACGAAGCCGGCGGCGACGAGCGGCACCCCGGGGCGGTAGACGAAGTCGATGTAGGACGGGGCTTCGAGGAGCACAGCATCGGCTCTCGCCCCTGGCGTCAGGCGGCCGACGTCATCGCGGTTCAGTGCGCGGGCGCCCCCGACCGTGGCGGCGCCCAGCGCCTCGTCGACTGTCATCCCCAGGTCGCGGACGGCGAGCGCGATGCAGAAGCTCATCGAGGTCGTGTTGCTCGATCCGGGATTCGTGTTGGTGGCGATCGCGACCTCCACGCCGGCGTCGATCATCCTGCGCGCATCGGGATACGGCTGCCGGGTCGAGAAGTCCGTCGCGGGGAGGAAGGTGGCGACCGTTTTGCTCGCCGCGAGCGCCTCCACGTCGGCGTCGTCGAAGTAGGTGCAGTGATCGACCGACGCGGCGCCCATCTCGACCGCCAGCCCGATCCCGGGCCCGGGACCGAGTTGGTTGCCGTGAACGCGCAGGCCGAGCGCCGCTGACCGGCCAGCCTCGAGCACCGCACGCGACTGGTCCGCATCGAAGGCGCCGCGCTCGCAGAACACGTCGATCCAGCGCGCCAGGGGCGCACATGCCTCCAACATCTCGCCGCAGACCAGATCGACGTAGTCATCGGTCCGGCCGTCGTATTCCTCCGGCACTGCGTGGGCGCCGAGGAAGGTGACGTCGTCGGTCAGCTCGCCGGCCAACTCGCACAGCCTTAGCTCGGTGGCGACGTCCAGCCCATAGCCGGACTTGATCTCGAGATGGGTGATTCCGGCCCGCAGCGCCTCGGCCCGGCGCCGCCTCGCCAGCTCCCGCAGCTCGTCCGCGCTCGCGGCTCGAGTCGCCTCGGTGGTGACCCTGATGCCGCTCGCCTCATATGGCTTCCCGTCGAGCCGAGCGGCGAACTCCTCCGCCCGATCTCCGGCGAAGACCAGATGGGTATGGCTGTCGACGAAGCCTGGGATCACGCAGCGGCCGCCTGCGTCGATGCCGCTGTCGGTGGAAGCGCCATTGCGTTCCACGGCTGCCACGCGATCTCCCTCGAACACCAGGGTCGCCCCTCGCACAACGCCGAGCGGTCCCTCCCCGAGCGTGGGGTCGTTGGTGACCAGCACGCCGATGTTCTCGATCCCGAGCGAGCTCATGCAGACAGTCTGGAGATCGCCTCGGTGAGCTCGGATGCAACGTCGAGGCCGACGTGGGCGCCGTCTCGCACCACGAATCGCCCTCCGACGATCACGTCGCGTACGTCGGCCGCGGTCGCGGCGAACACCACCGACTCGAGCGCCTGTTCGACGGACGTCCCGGCGAGGCGCACCCCGTCGAGCGCGACGGTGACCAGGTCCGCAAGAGCCTCGGGCTCGATCCTGCCGGCCTCGGGCCAGCCGAGGGCAGCGCATCCCTCCGCGGTGGCGGCTTGGAGCAGCTCATCCGCGGAATGGCCTCCCCGGATCCCGGTCACGAGCCGCTCGTCGAGCTCCACCGCCCGAGCTTCCTCGAACAGGTCGATCAGCGCATTTGAGTCGGTGCCGAGGGAAAGCCGCGCCCCCGCCTCGGCCAATCGACGGGCCGGCCCAACGCCATCGGCGAGGTCGCGCTCGGTGGTCGGACAGAGACAGACGCCGCATCCATCGCTCCCCAGCAGTTCGAGGTCGCCATCGGCGAGGTGCGTGGCATGGACAGCTGTGAAGCGCGCCGAGAGAGCGCCCGCCTCGGCGAGTATCCCGGTGGGGGTCGCGCCATACGAGGAGAGGCAGTCCTCGTTTTCGGCCGGCTGCTCGGAGACGTGGGCGTGAAGAGGCCATGATCGCTCGGCTGCGAACGCCGCGACCTGATCAGCGGCCTCCGGGTCGACTGCGCGGACGCTGTGGATCGCAGCGCCCACCCGCGCCCCGTCAGCGGGCTGGAGCTCATCGACCCGCCTCGCCCATTCCTCGGCGCTGCCATCCGAGAACCGAAGCTGGACGCCCTCCGCCTCCCGGCTGATCCCGCCGTGGAGATAGCAGGTGTCGAGCAGCGTGATGCGAATCCCGGCCTCGCGAGCGGCTGCGATCACCGCAAGCCCCAGCGCGTTCGGATCCTCATAGCGGGCGCCGCCGGGGCCGTGGTGCAGGTAGTGGAACTCGCCCACCGTGGTGATGCCCGCCAGCGCCATCTCCCCGAACGTCGCCCGGGCCAGGGCGAGATAGTTGTCCGGATCGACTCGGTCGGCGATCTCGTACATCCCCGATCGCCAGGTCCAGAAGTCCCCGCGACCGGCCTGAGTGCGCCCGCGCAGGGCGCGTTGGAAGGCGTGTGAGTGGGCGTTGGCCATTCCCGGGATGGTCAGGCCCGGGAATTCGCTCGCCCCGGGGGGAGGGATGTCCACTCCCGCGGTGACTGACGCGATGCGATCGTCATCCACCTCGAGCACGACGCCCGCCTCGGCCCGCTCGCCGCCCAGCCAGGCGAGCTCGCACCAGAGGGGGCCTGCCCGCTCCGCGCTCACGAGCTCTCTTCGGTGAGCCGCTCGACGCGGCGGAGGAACTCGTCACGTTGGTGGCGGTCGAACTGAGCCCAGGTCGCGAACGTCAGAGGATCGGCGCGATCCACGAAGAGCGTGCCGTTGAGGTGGTCGACCTCATGCTGGTAGCTGCCGGCCGTCAGTCCCCGCTTGACCTCCTCGTGCTCGCCGCCCTCGCGGTCGAGGTAGCGGACCCGGACCTCGAGGCTGCGCTGGAGGTTCCCGCGCAGATCGGGCACAGAGAGGCAGCCCTCGTTGATCTCGACCGTCTCGTCTCCCAGCGGCTCGATCGTCGGGTTGACCATCACGGTGAGCGGCTCGGGCGGTTTGTACGGATAGCGGGGGTTCCCCTCCTCAACCTCGACGATCGCCACGCGCACGGGCTCGCCGACCTGATTGGCGGCGATCCCGGCACCGTGCGTCGTGCGCTTGGTCTCGATCAGGTCGTCGATCAACTCCTGGATCGCGGGGGAGGCGAGTTCCTCGGGACTCACCTCTCTGGCGCGCTCCCGCAGCACCGGATCGCCGATCTCCACGACCTCGCGAACGCTCACTCTGGCTCCCGCATCGGCAATCGCACGCCGCGCTCGGCGGCGACGTCTATCGCCCTCTCGTACCCGGCATCCGCGTGTCGCATCACGCCGGTCCCGGGGTCGCTGGTCAGCACTCGCCCGAGCTTCTCCGCAGCGAGATCCGTGCCGTCCGCGACGCAAACCATCCCGGCGTGCAGGGAGCGCCCGATCCCCACGCCGCCGCCGTCGTGGATGCTCACCCAGGAGGCTCCCGACGCGGTGTTGACCAGCGCGTTCAGCAGCGGCCAGTCGGCGATCGGATCGGAGCCGTCGGCCATCGACTCGGTCTCGCGGTAGGGGGAGGCAACCGAGCCGGAGTCGAGGTGATCCCGGCCGATCACGATCGGGGCCGAGACCTCGCCGGAGCGCACCAGCTCGTTGAAGCGCACGCCGAGCCGAGCCCTCTCGCCGTACCCGGCCCAGCAGATGCGCGCCGGCAGGCCCTGGTAGGCGATCCTCTCCCCGGCGAGCTCGATCCAGCGCCGCAGGGGCTCGTCGTCCGGGATCTCCTCGAGGACCGCCCGGTCGGTGGCGGCTATGTCCGCCGGATCGCCGGACAGGGCGACCCAGCGGAACGGGCCCTTGCCCTCGCAGAACAACGGGCGGATGTAGGCGGGAACGAACCCCGGGTACGCGAAGGCCCGCTCGAACCCGCCCAGCTCAGCCTCGGCGCGCAGGCTGTTGCCGTAGTCGAAGACCTCGGCCCCGGCGTCGAGGAAGCCGACCATCGCGGCGCAGTGGGCGGCGATCGCGGCGCGGGAGCGCCGCACATATTCGTCGGGGTTCTCCTCCCGCAGCCTCAACGCCTCCTCCAGCGACATCAGGTTGGGGACGTAGCCGTTGAGCGGGTCGTGTGCGCTCGTCTGGTCGGTGACGATGTCCGCCTCGAATCCCATCCTCTGAAGCTCGGGGAGCGAGTCGGCCGCGTTGGCCACCAGCCCCACGCTGAGGGCGCGCCCCTCGCGCTTGGCCGCCTGGCAGCGGGCGATCGCGTCCTCGAGGTCGCTGGCCTCCTCGTCGAGGTAGCGGGTCTCGATCCGCCGCCCCAGATGGGCAGGATCGACCTCGAGGCAGAGCGCCACGCCGCCGTTCATCGTGATCGCAAGCGGCTGTGCCCCGCCCATGCCGCCGAGCCCCGCGGTCAGGGAGATCGTTCCCGCCAGCGATCCGCCGAAGCGCCGCCGGGCGATCTCCGCGAAGCACTCGTAGGTCCCCTGCACGATCCCCTGGGTCCCGATGTAGATCCAGGATCCCGCGGTCATCTGGCCGTACATCGTCAGGCCCTCGGCCTCGAGCCGGCGGAACTCGTCCCAGTTGTCCCAGTCGCCGACCAGGTTGGAATTGGCGATCAGGACACGCGGTGACCACTCGTGGGTGCGGAAGACCCCGACGGGCTTGCCCGACTGGACCAGCAGGGTCTCGTCGTCAGCCAGGCCGCGCAGCGAGGAGACGATCGCGTCGAAGGCTTCCCAGGAGCGAGCCGCGCGTCCCGTGCCCCCATAGACGACCAGCTCGTCGGGGTTCTCGGCGACCTCGGGATCGAGGTTGTTCATCAGCATCCGCATGGCCGCCTCCTGCTGCCAGCCTCGACAGGAGATCTCCTTCCCCCGCGGGGCCCGCACCTCGCGCGGACCGCTCACCTGAGCTCCCCGATCTCGCCCTCGACCGCGCTCAGGAGCCCACCGGTGCCGATCGAACGCTCGACCGCATCCAGCTCGGGGGAGAGGTGGCGGTCGGGGCCGGATCCGGGAACACCGGCGGAGCGGATCGCCGCGACAGCTGCCGCGGTGCCGGCCGCCGGAGCGAGCGGCGCCCGGAGCTCGAGCCCGCGCGCCGCGCACGCCGCCTCGACCGCGAGGATCCGTCGCAGGTTGTCGATCCCGGCGCGCAGCTTGCGCGCCGCTCCCCAGCCCATCGAGACGTGGTCCTCCTGCATCGCGCTGGTCGGCAGGGAGTCGACGCCGGCCGGGGCCGCGAGCCGGCGATTCTCCGCGACCATCGCGGCCTGCGTGTACTGAGCGATCATCAGCCCCGAATCGACTCCGGGGTCCTCGGCGAGGAACGCCGGGAGGCCCTCCGAGCGGGAGGAGTCGAGCAGCCGGTCCGTCCGCCGCTCGGCGATCGCGCCGGTGTCCGCGATCGCCATCGCGAGCAGATCGCAGGCCAGGGCGAGAGGCGCGCCGTGAAAGTTGCCGCAGGACTCCACGCGCCCGTCGGGGAGCACCATCGGGTTGTCGATCGCGGACCGCAGCTCCTCCGCCGCGACGCCATCGGCGTAGCCGAGCGCGTCGCGCGCCGCTCCGTTGACCTGCGGGGCGCAGCGAAGCGAATAGGCGTCCTGGACGCGCGGATCGTGCTCGCGATGAGAAGCGACGATCGGTGAGCCGGCCAGCAGTTGGCGCAGGTTCGCGGCGCTCACCGCCTGCCCCGGTTGTGGGCGCAGGGCGATCAGGTCCTCGGCGAAAGCGCGATCGGTGCCGAGCAGCGCTTCCACCGACATGGCGGCCGTCAGGTCAGCGACGCGCAGCAGCGAGCGCAGGTCCTCTGCGGCGAGCACCAGCATGCCGAGGATGCCGTCGGTGCCGTTGATCAGCGCCAGCCCCTCCTTTGCGTGCAGCGTCAGCGGCTCGATCCCCGCCTCGGCGAGCGCCTCGGCGCCGGGACCGCGGCCTCCACCGTCGTCCAGGACCTCACCCTCGCCGATCAGGACCAGTGCGCAATGCGCCAGAGGGGCCAGGTCGCCGCTGGCGCCGAGCGAGCCATGCTCGGGGACGACGGGAGTGATGCCGGCGTTCAGGACAGCCAGGATGGCCTCGGCGATCTCCGGACTCGTCCCCGAGTACCCCATGGCGAGCGATCGGGCCCGGAGCAGCATCATCGCCCGCACGACCTCCCGCTCGACCGGCTCGCCCATCCCGGCGGCATGGGATCGGATCAGGGCCCGCTGCAGCTCGTCGCGGCGCTCGGCCGGGATCGGCGTCGTCGCGAGAGAGCCGAACCCGGTGGAGACGCCATAGACGGGCTCCGCAGACGAGGCCAGCCGCTCAACGATCTCGGCGCTCTCGGCCATCGCGGCCCGGGCCTCATCGGCGAGCTTGACCTCGGCGTCCTCCCGAGCGACGGCAACCACGTCGGCGACCGTGAGCCCGGCGCCGGTGAGCTCGATCATCCCGATCCTTCCCGTGGCTCGATCATGAGCGCGCGGGCGACTGCCAGCGGGACGCCTTCGCCGGAAAGCACGGCGGCGCCGGCGTGGCGCTTGCGGCCATCGACCTCGATCGGCCAGGCGATCACGACATCCTCCTCACCGGCCGTGACCGGGGCATCGATTCGCGTCGCCATGCGACCGAGGAAGCTCATCGGCAACTCGCCGTCGGTGTAGACGGCGAAGTAGGTGGGGCAGTCGAGCACCGACCAGATGAACTCCGGAAGCACCTGTCCGCGGGCATCGGCGGTCCAGTCAGGGGGCGTCCACGGGGAGGCGACGAGGGGACGGCCATCGACTTTCCCCGCAAACACACCGAGAGCGTCCTCCCGGTCGCTCCCGCAGACGAAGCAGCGGCCGAAGAGCCCGTCGGGCGATCCGCGATAGCGCCTCGTGGCCAGCTGCGCCTCAGGGACGCTCACGGGAGCCGGTACGTCGAGATCGAGCTCTCCGGCCGGATGTGCCTCGGCGATCAGCGTCTCGCCATTCAGAACGCGAACGGAGCCGTCGCCGTCATGGCTGAGGGCGAGCGGTGTGTCGAGCGGGACCGGGCTCCTCAGGGTGACCTCCGCCGGCCCTTCCACCGAGGCGGCGATGACTCCGGAGCTGTAGCCGCCGTGACCGCTCGTCAGGGGACCGTTGAAGCGCCCGGGCACGGAGATGGTCGGGGACACGGACGGAGCTGCTCGTCCCTCAGGTCGTCTTCACAACGAGGACGGAGCAGTCCGCGTTGTGGGCGACGGACTTCGGCACGCTGCCCAGAACCCTCCGCTGCATCCCCTTGTTGCCGATCACCAGCAGGTCGGCGCCGCAGTCGTCGGCCAGCCGAACGAGCACCTCTGCGGCATCGCCCTCCTCGACCACGGTCCGGCATTCGATCCCCTGCTTGTTGATCTCGGCTTCGGTGCGGGAGAGGATCTCCCGCAGCTGTGCCGCGGGGCTGTAGGCCCACGCGGCCTCGCCCGCATCGGATGGAGGTGGCCCATCCTTGAATGCGCTCAGCAGCACCAGCTTCGCGTCGAAGCGTCGGGCGAACTCCGCCGCCTGCCTCACGGCTTCGCCGGCCGTCTCCGAGCCATCCGTGCCCACTGCGACGGTGGAAACCACGCGCTAGGTCTATCACCCCCCGCATCGTGGTGAAGCGCCCCGACCAGGATTCGAACCTGGGGCCTACTCCTTAGGAGGGAGTCGCTCTATCCAGCTGAGCTATCGGGGCTCGGCGGCATTGAAGCACCGCGTCAGGTCAGCGGAACCTCAACCGCCGCGTTCAGCTTCGGGTAGTAGTCCTTCACGCGGTCCGTCCCGTACTTCTCTCGGAACGCGTCCGCGGCGTGATCGACCGCGGTCGGATCGTCGGTTGGCTTGGCGTCGGCACTGTACTCGGCGCCGTCGGTTTGGAGTCCCACCGCCGGAGTCTTCTCGATGTTCCGGTACCAGGCACTGTCGGTGCCGGTGACTGGGACCAGCAGGATCTTGTCTCCCTCGAGCACGAACCAGACCGGGCGCGTGCTCTGCCGGCCAGATTTGCGGCCGGTGACGGTCAGATCGACCTCGTCAGCGTTCTGCAGTGCGTTCCTCAAATCCTGGGCTCCCATCGCTTCCTCCTCTGGTCTTGCTCCCCGGGCGAAGCCTAGACCTCCTGTAACGCCGTCCGTCCCCGATGGGACGGTGCGCCGGTGCCTGCCTTCGACAACCTGCTGATCGTCGTCGCGGTGGCGTTCGTCGCGCCGCTGCTGCTCGGCTTCTTCCCGAGCGTGAAGCTCCCATCGGTGGTGCTGGAGATCATCGCCGGGATCGTGATCGGCCCATCGGTACTCGGCATCGTGGAGATCGACGACGCGGTCTCGGTCATTGCGCTGCTTGGCCTGGCGTTCCTGCTCTTCCTTGCCGGCCTCGAGATCGATTTCGGCAAGCTGCGGGGTCAGGTCCTGCGGCTGACGCTGATGGGGTTCGCCATCTCCTTCGGGATCGCGCTCGTCCTCGCGTTCGGGCTGAAGGCCGCCGGCCTGGTCGAGACCCCGCTGCTGATCGCGATCATCCTCTGCGCGACGTCGCTCGGCGTCCTGATCCCGGTGCTGAAGGACGCGGGGGAGATCTCCTCGACCTTCGGGCAGTTGATCGTCGCGGCGGGGACGATCGCCGACTTCGGCGCGGTCATCCTGCTCTCGATCTTCTTCTCGGGAGAGGGCGGGGTCGGTTCGACCCTGCTGCTGATCGGAAGCCTCGTGCTGCTCGCCGTGGTCGTCTTCATCGCGGTGAAGACGGCGGAGCGCTCGAGCCTGCTCCGCCAGGACCTGGTCCGGCTGCAGGACACGACCGCTCAGATCCGCGTGCGCGGCGCCGTCGTCCTGCTGGTCGGCTTCGCGGCGATCGCGGACTCGCTCGGCCTGGAGTCGATTCTCGGCGCCTTCATGGCAGGGGCGATCCTCTCCCTTCTGGACAAGGATCAGGCCATGACGCATCCGGAGTTCCGCCGGAAGCTGGAGGCGATCGGCTTCGGGATCTTCATCCCCGTCTTCTTCGTGGCGAGCGGGGTCAAGTACGACCTCGGCGCGCTCACCTCGAGTGCATCGAACGTGCTCATGGTCCCGATCTTCCTCGCGGCCCTGGTGGCCGCCCGCGGCCTGCCCGCCCTGCTCTACCGGCGAGTGCTGGACGCCCGCCACACGCTGATCGCCGGCCTCATGCAGGCGACATCGCTGCCGTTCATCGTCGCGGCGGTGGCGATCGGGGAGAACCTCCGCCTGGTCGACGCCGCGGAGGGAGCCGCCCTGGTCGGCGCCGGACTGCTCTCCGTGCTGCTCTTCCCGGTGATCGGCCTCGGGCTTCTCAAGGGCGGTGACGGGGGAGAGCGCACCCCGGATGCCGAGTCGTCCGAGGCGATCATGGCCATGTAGGTCTAGGCTCGTGCCGTGTCTCGACCGCGATTCGCTCTGTCGCTTGTGGCGATGCTCGGGGCGCTCGTCCTGGGCGCCTGCAGGTCGGCCCTCGCGAGCGATGGGAGCGCCGACACGGTCGCTGCGAGCGACGCGCCCACCCTCAGCCCCTGCGACCTGAACGCCGGCCCCCGGTTTCGCTGCGGCCGGATCACCGTCCCGGCTGTGCGGGCGGACCCCAGTCTGGGAGGCCAGTCGATCTTCTTCGCCTTCCTCTCGCGGGAGCAGGGGGGAAAGCCGCCGGCCGGGACGATCGTGGCGGTGGAGGGCGGCCCGGGCTACGCGAGCACCAACTACGACTCGGCGAAGTCTTACCGGGCGGTCTTCGGGCCGCTGCTGCGCCGCCGCGACCTGGTCTTGATCGACCAGCGGGGCACCGGGCACTCGCAGGCGGTGAACTGCCCGCAGCTCCAGAGGGGCATGGTGCCGGAGGTCGTCGCGACCGCCTCCTGCGCGAACCAGCTCGGAGCTCGGTATCAGGGGTTCACCTCGGCCGAATCCGCGGCCGACATCGAGGCGGTCCGGACGGCGCTCGGCCTCGGGCCGATCACGCTCTACGGGGACTCCTACGGAACGCTGCTCGCGCAGGCGTACTCGGTTCGCTACCCAGCGAGCCTGCGCTCGATGGTCCTCTCCTCGGCCTACCCGGCCGACGACCCGTTCTGGCGGACGATCTACACGGCGGCGATGCATGCGCTGACGCAAAGCTGCGTCCGAAGCACATCCTGCCGGGCAAGGGCGGCGTCTCTCTGCGGCACCAAGGCACTGCGATGCTCGTGGAACGGCGAACAGCGGTTCCGGCATGCGCTCACCCGGATCCAGCGCACGGGTGGCCCGCTCAACGGCACACTCGCCTACCTGCTCGAGGCCGGGACCTGGTCGCCGAACTCCTACCTGGCTCTGAACCGGGCGGTCACCGAGTACCTGGCGGGCGAGCCAGAGCGCCTCGATCACATCGCCCGGGAGGGGCGACCCGGCGACGGCGACTTCCACTACTTCTCCACCGGAATGGGCACCGCGGTCGAGTGCAATGACTATCCGGTCGCGTGGGATCGCGCCGCCGGATTCGCCCAGCGCACGGCCCAGCTCGATCAGGCGACCGCCGCGTTTCCCCGCCGGCGGTTGTTCGCCCCACTCACGGTGGCCCAGTGGATGACCCTGCCGTCCACCGGCTTCACCGGATGCCTCTCCTGGCCGGCCCCGACGCCGGCGATGCAGCCGCCCGTGCCGCAGGGCTCGACGCAGCCCGCCGGGCTTCCCGTCCTGGTGCTCTCCGGCGAGTTCGACGACATCACCACGGTCAGCGAGGCGCGCAAGGTTGCGCGCCAGTACCCGTCATCGCAACTCGGCATCGTCCCCAACCGCGGGCATGCCTCGGATCTCTACTACCCATACCGCTCCCCCGCGGTGCGCTGGATCCGGCGCTTCGTCGCCCGTCACTAGCGCTACTCCGGTTCGTCGTAGAGGCTCTCGGCGGCGAGCTCCTGGCCCTGCTCGCTCCAGATCTTCACCTCGAGAAAGAGCTCGTCCGGAAAGCCCTTGACGGCATCGACCGCGACGAGGGTGAACCGCTCGTCGGTGACCGGGGTCTGATCGATCACCTCGGCCTGGAGCTCTGCGGTCGCCGCGTTGGCCCCGCGCACCAGAGGGGTTCCCCAGACGAGAGTGACATCGCCCTGCCGGCTCCCCTCGCCGCGCCAGGCGCCGATCACCTCCTCGTTCAGGTCGATCATCCAGTCGGGGTGCTGGTCAGCGGTCACGTCGGTGAAGTCGGCCGTCGCCTCGAAGTCGCTCGCCTCACCGCCCTCGGCCGGGCGGACGAACGAGACGACGCCGAAGTACTCGCTCGGCTCCTCGGCTCCCTCCACGGGCGCGACGCCCGGGACGTAGATGCGCCCGCCCCAGGCGCGCTCGGGGAACCAGATCACCTCGCCCGGAGGCCCGCCCGCCTCGGCGATGTGCGGCTCGCAGGCCTTGGCGAACTCCTCGCGGAGCCGCGCTCCCCAGCGGCCGTACGGCAGCCCCTCGGAGCTGGCGTCGGCGATGAAGCGCGGAATGGGTCGGCGGACCGGTGGCATTGGCCGGGGGACCCTACCCCAGGGCCTCTCGAAGCTCCGACGCCGCCCGCTCGGGAGGGAAGACGTTGAGCTCGACCCCGGTCGACATCTCAAACGCGGCGCGGATCCCGATCCGGGGAGCGAGGTCCAGGTGCCAGTGGAACTCCTCGGCCCCTCGGGGCGCAGTGATCGTCCAGGCGTTGAACTGGGGAACTCGGCCGAATCGGGCGGCCAGTGCCCGCAGCGCGGTGCGGAGCATGCCGACACCGACCTCGCCGTCCTGCTCGAAGCTGGGCGCGGGATGCCGCGGGACGATCCGCAGCTCGAAGGGCGATCGGGACGCCCAGGGACAGATCAGCAGCGCGTCGTCGTCGATCGCCACCAGGCGCTCGCGGCGGCGGACCTCGTCGGAGGCGATCTCGGCGAGCAGGTCCCCGCCCATCGTGTGCTGGTTGTAGGAGATGAAGCGCTCGCGCTCGCGCGCGACCTGGGCCGGTACGAAGCCGAGAGCGTAGAGCTGGGCATGGCTGTGCTCCAGCGAGGCCCCGGCCTCGCTGCCCTCGTTGACGATCAGCTGGACATACGCGGCACGCTCGGCGTGGTCGCGCATTCGCTCCCGCCAGCCGGCCACGGCGGCCGAGAGCTCCGCGTCGTCCAGTTGGGCGAGGGAGGTGTGGTGCAGCGGCGAGTTGACGATCACCTCGTGGAACCCGGTGGCGAGGGTCGCCTTGAAGAGATCGGGTTCCCGTCCTCGGGAGGCGGCGCGCAGCGGGTCGCCGGCCGGCGTCACGCCCTCATCCTCAACCTCGCCTCCTTCGTCGGTCTGGGCCAGCGCCGGATAGAGGTTGGGAACGGCGCGGACCCTCCAATCGGGGCTGTCCGGCGGGCCACCGCCCGGGCGGTCCGCCCAGACCTCGGGAGGCGTGCGGTCCTCGCGGCCCTCGTCGAACGGACACTTCTCGCGGGCTTCTGAGTTCTCCTCCGGCGGCGCTGCGCTGAAGTCGAAGGGCCGGTCCGCCCGCGCCGGCGAGAGGATCGTCCGCAGGCCGGTGAGCTGATCGAGCCGGATCTCGGGGGTTGGCTTCTGATCGGCCATCAGAGCGGCTTGGTCATCCGGATGTGCTCGATGTCGGCGTCCATGAAGGTCTCTCCCTCGGGCTCGTAGCCGTGCGAGCCGTAGAAGTCCTGGGCGCGCAACTGAGAATTGAGGACCATCGTTCTGGCGCCGGCGATGCGACCTTCTTCCTCGGCCCAGTCCAGCAGCCGGCCGCCCAGCCCCAGCTTGCGCACACGAGCGTCGACGACCATCCGCTCGAGCTTGCAGACGTCCGGCTGCGGATATCGCAATCGGCACGTTGCGATCACGCCGGACTCGTCCACCGCAACGACCTGAGTCGCTTCATCGTCGAGCCCATCCACCTCCAGTTCGGGGTCGACGCCCTGCTCGTCGCAGAAGACGCGGATCCGCAGATCCCTCGCCGCCCTGACCTCCGCGGAGTCGCGGGCTGTGCGAACCGTGACCGACAACCGGCAGTCTGCGCTCAAACGCGTGTCTGAACGGAGCGGTGTTCGGTGGCGCTCACTTGCCGGCGTTGGCCTTGGCCATCGCGGTGAAGGCCTCGATCAGGTCGATCGGCAGCGGGAAGACGATGGTCGTGTTCTGGTTGACGCCCATCTCGAGGAGGGTCTGCAGATAGCGCAGCTGCAGGGTCGCCGGGTTCTTGGAGATGATGTCGGCAGCCTGGGCGAGCTTCTCCGCAGCCTGGTACTCGCCCTCGGAGTTGATGATCTTGGCGCGCCGTTCCCTCTCGGCCTCGGCCTGCCGGGCCATCGCCCTCTGCATCTGCTCCGGAATCTCGACGTCCTTGATCTCGACGGTGCTGACCTTCACCCCCCAGGGCTCGGTCTGCTCGTCGATGATCTTCTGCAGGTCCTCGTTGAGTCGTTCGCGCTCGGCGAGCAGCTGGTCGAGGTCGGCCTTGCCCAGCACCGACCGAAGCGTGGTCTGGGCGATCTGGGAGGTGGCTAGCAGGAAGTTCTCGACCTCGACGATCGCCTTGTTGGGGTCGATCACCCGGAAGTACGCGACCGCGTTGACGCGCGCGGGCACGTTGTCGCGCGTGATCACCTCCTGGGGCGGGATGTTGAGGGTGACGGTGCGCAGGTCGACCCGGACCATCCGGTCGATCACGGGGATCAGGATGATCAGGCCGGGCCCCTTCTGCGCGATCAGCCGGCCCAGGCGGAAGATCACGCCGCGCTCGTACTCCCGAAGGACACGGACCGCGGAGCCGAGGAAGATCAGGATGAAGAAGACGACTACAACGACGACGCCGATTGCTACCGCCATGTGTCAGGTCCCTTTCTCGGCGCTGGCCGGGTAGTGGTCGGGGGCGGGTTCGACCTCCAGCGTCAGGCCGTCCACCGACTTCACTCGCACTCTATTGCCTGGGCCGATCCTGCTCTTGTGGTCCGCGACGCGAGCGCGCCAGAGTGCGCCCTCGATGAAGACCTGGCCCTCCGGATCGAGCGGCTCCCGCACCTCGCCCAGGTCGCCCACAAGCTCCTCGTAGCCGGTCTTCACCGGTTGGTCTCGATGCGCGGCGAGCGCCTTGCGGGATGCGAAGACGATGAAGCCGGCCAGGATCACGCCGGCGATCACAATCGCCGCGACGGGCAGATCGTGACCTGCGTCCCGCCACGCGAATCCGGCGCCGACCAGCGCGCCAACCCCGAGCAGGCCGAGCACCGTCGTCGGAGCGTGCGCTTCGGCAATGAACAGAAGAACGGCCACGACCAGCAGTGCGATGGCGAGCTCGGTCATAGCTCCATTATCCGCTGTTCAGCGCGTATCTCTGGATATCGGCCGCGAGAGCGGCCTCGTCGCGGTACTGCCCCTGGTGTGTGAAGACGACGTTTCCGTTGCGGTCATAGAAGACCGTGGCCGGATAACCGATGCCGTGGAGCCCTTCGCGGATCGATTTGTCCGGGTCGCTGTAGGAGGGATAGGGCAGCGGCAGCTCGCCGAGGAACGTCTTGGCCGAGCCGCTCGAGTCGTCGGAGTCCACGCCGAGGAAGGCGACATCCTTGGCGTGCTTGGACGCCTGCGATTGAAGGAAGGGAAACTCGAAGCGGCACGGACCGCACCACGAGGCCCAGTCGTTGACCACGATCGGCGTGCCGTGCAGCGACTGGATGCGCTGGTCGAAGGCGTCCTTGCCCCCGTCCAGCAGCTGATTGGCCTGGCTGCGGATCGCGGCGAGCTGCGGAGGCGCGCCCGTGAGCGGCTGGGTCGCCTGCTGGAGCGAGAGATTGGAGTCGGGATTGCCGCCGCCACCGCCGGCGCAGCCCGCCAGGACGACGCCTGCCAGGAGCGCCGCGGCGAGGCCCGCGCGGGCGGTTCTGTGGGTGGATCGGGGCGAGTTCACTGTCGGGACATACGGGTTGTCGATGAAGAGTGCTTTAATTCCTATCGGTCCATCAAGTTCCTGGACCCAGGGAGAACCCGGAGCGGACAGCCGTATCTCGGGTGTCTTCCGTGATCAGGCCACATGCGCCTCGCCCATCCTTTCGATTGGCGGGGAGCGGCGGATCAAGAGAGCCTCAGATTGGCTGACACGACCAAGCCGGCCGCCAAAGCGGCAAAGGCGCCTACGAGCGCCGACATCGAACGTGCACGAGAGTTCGCGCGCGAGCCGTTCCTGCTCGAGGGCGAGAAGCCCAAGGATCTGACAGCCGGCACGCCCCGCCGGCGCGCCCTGGACGCTGCCCTCGTGGAGATCGACGAGGGGCGCGAGGCGCCGTCGATCGAGTGGCGCCGCGACTTCTCGCTGCTGCTCGGGCTCGAGCGCCTGCTCTCGGAGGAACAGCCTCATCTCGCCGACGGCGCCGAGCTCGATCCCCATCAGGTGGACGCGCTCTCCGGAACTCTCGCGGCGATGATCGCCGACATCCAGGAGCGGCTCAACGGCCACCCCTGGACCGGCAACGGGAACGGCGACCCTCCTCCCGCCGCCGTCAAGGAAGTGGAGCCCTCGGAGAACGGCGCAGGTGCCGATACCGCTGAGGAGGCCCTCGAGGAGTCAGAGGAAGAGGAGGAGGCCACCGAGGAGGAGGAGGCCGAGGACTGGGTCGAGCAGGAGGACGAGGATTTCGTCGAGGAGGCCCCGGAGGATCCGGGCGCCAACCGGCGCTTCTGGTTCGAGCACGCCACCGGATCGGGCAAGACGGTCGCCGCCGTCGGCTTCATCGAGGCCTCCCGGACGGGCGGCATCCTGATCCTCACCCACCGCCGGAACCTGGTCGACCAGTTCATCGGCGAGATCTCCGACCGCGGCTACGCCGCCCGCCTCTCGCCGCCCTTGCTCGACGGCGCGGACCACCCCTACGGCCCGGTCACCGTCGAGACCTATCAGTGGTTCGTCCGCAACGCGGGCCGGATCTCGGACGCGTACTCGATCGTCATCTGCGACGAGGCCCACACCGCCCTGGGCGAGAAGACCAGCGGCTGCATTCGCGCCTGGGTCGGCCCCGTCTTCATCGGCATGACCGCGACCGGCGCGCTGATCGCTCGCCACGTCGCCGACCTCTTCCCCACCCAGACCTCCCGCTTCGACCTCGCGCAGGCCGCCCGCCGCGGCGTGATCGCGCCTCTGCGCTGCGTGCGGATCCCGCCCGGTCCCGGCGTCCGGACGATCGCCAAGGTGCCCCTGCGCAAGGGCGAGGTGGACCAGGACTTCGACCAGGAGGAGCTCGCCAAGCTCCTCGACCAGGCACCGTTCAACGTCGCAATCGCCGACCTCTATCGCTCGCGATTCCGACGCGTTCCCGGCGTCGTCTACACCGCCGGGGTGAAGCACGCGAAGAACGTCGCCAAGGCCTTCCAGGACGCGGGCATCAATGCTCGCGCCGTCTCGGGCGAGACCCCGAAGCGCGAGCTCGCCGAGATCCTGGCCGGCTTCGAGCGAGGTGAGGTCGATGTGCTCTGCAACGCGATGCTCCTCGCCGAGGGATGGAACTCCCCGCGCGCGACGATCTGCATGCACCTGGCGCCCACCGCGTCGCGCCGCGTGTACCAGCAGCGGGTCGGGCGAGTCACGCGCCGCAACCCGGGCAAGGAGGCGGGCCTGGTGATCGACCTCGTCCACCCGGCCACCACCCACGACGAGACGATCGTGACGCTGCACAGCCTGCTCGACCGCGACGTCTACCGCGGCGGCGCCATCGTCGTCGGCCCCGTCCGACGCGGCCGCGGGCGGCGGGTGCGGGTCGAGAAGCGCGTCGTGCCGGTCTCCGACAAGTCGGAGCGCCGCCTCCGCGTCCTGGAGCGAGAGCTCTGGCGGATCGCGGTGGAGAACCTGAACCACTCCGAGCAGCACGTCTGGGCCGCGCTCGCCGGCGCGCGGGTCAACCCGTCGGGCTGGCGGCGCGCCAAGGCGATGCTCCAGAACGATGAGACCAAGGAGCTTCGCCGCCGCTTCCTGCTCACCTGTGTGCAGCGGAACCGCAACCAGCAGCTGCGGATCAAGGCGCTGGTGGAGATCGCCGCACTGCGCGACGCCGATGCCTTCGATGACGCGATCGAAACGATCGGAACCTGGCCGCGGGACGATCGGCGCGCCGGCACCAAGGTGATGCTCGAGGCACTCGCCGAGCGCCGGATCGGACGGCGTGACCAGGCCCAGGCCTGGGTCTGGAGGCTCGCGGAGTACACGCGCGACCTGCACGAGGAGTACGCGGTGCAGCGCTGGCCCGAGACCAAGCGCCTGCTTGGCCTGCTGGTCAACTCATCCGGCCGCGCCCACGGCCGCAACGCCCGCCGCCTGGTCCACGCGGCTCGCAATCAGGACCGCCGCCTCGCAGCCGCGCTGCTCGCCGCCGGCGTCGCCCACACGCCAGAGGGCGAGGAGGTGCTGCGCGGAGCTCGCATGCGCGCCGCTCGCAAGCCCTCGGCGGTCGCTCGCGAGCTGCTCCGAAACTTCCCGAAGGCCGGCGGCAAGCGCCGCCGGCGCAAGCGCAAGGGTGGCTCGAAGAACGGGGGCGGCGCCGCGAAGAAGAACGGGGCCATGGCCGAGACCAACGGCGAACAGTTGGACGACCAGACCGACGAGCACGATGTTGAGGAGCTCGAGGTCGCCGAAGCCGCCGACGAGACGTAGGGCGTTGACTCGCCGGGGGGCGTTCTGGGACGTGATGGAGGGCCGGGCGGATCCCCCGCCCGCGGCCGAGTTGCTCGGCTGGAGATTGGTCGAGGCCGATCCGGACGAGGGGACGATCGAGGTCGCCTTCACGGCGACCGAGCAGTTCCTGAATCCGGCCGGGACCGTCCAGGGGGGCTTCCTGGCGGCGATGCTCGACGACACCCTGGGGCCGGCCGTAATGGCAACGCTCGGTGACGGCGAATGGGCGCCGACCACCGATCTGCACGTCCAGTTTCTCCGAGCTGGTCGCCACCGCCACCGCGACGGCCGCGATCCGCCGCTCCGAGCCCGGCTAGCTCTCCATGACGAGGTGGACCTCGCCCGCTCCGAGCGACACCCGCTCTCCGTCGGGCTTCAGGACCACGAGGTGCCCGCGCTCGTCGATCTCCTCGGCCACTCCCGCGCCGCCCTCCCAGGAGATTCGCCGGCCGCAGAGCGCGTCGCGTGTCCGGTAGGCGCTCAGGACCTCGTCGTCTGACGCGTCGAGCCATCGGCCGAGCGCTTCGTTCAGCGCCTCGAGGGATCGCCTCACGCCCGGTGCTCCACCGGGCGGCAGCCCACCCTCGGCTTCAGTGGGCAACAGCGAGATCGCTCGGTCGCGCAGCTCGGGCGGGAACTGATCCTCCGTGATGGCGACGTTGAGACCGACCCCCACGACGGCCCAGCCCTCGTCCGGCCGCGCCTCGACGAGCACGCCGGAGACCTTGCGCTCGTCTATCCAGACATCGTTCGGCCACTTCACCTGACAGCGGACCGGGGCGACGGCCTCGGCCGTCTCGCAGACCGCAATCGGCACCGCCAGCGGCAGGAGCGGCGAGCGGTCCGCGGCGAAGGGACGGACCAGCGCCGAGTAGAGCAGGCAGGATCCCGCGGGGGCGAACCAGGCATTGCCGCGCCGGCCCCGGCCGGCCGATTGCACGCCGGCGGTGACGACCAGGCCACCGGTCGCGCCAGTCATCGCGAGCTGCTTTGCCCGCTCGTTGGTGGAGTCGACCCGCCGATGGTGGAGGTGGGGGCGCCCGAGCTCCACGGGTCACCTCAGCGGGCGCAGCCTGACCTCGCCGTCGGGCTCCAGGTTCATCAGCCCGGCCGCGCTCCCACCGCTTACGGCCAGCGCGAGCGTTCCCGAGGAGTCCTCGAAGAGCAGGATGTCGGACGGCCCCACGTCGGCGAAGGTGCGCGCCCAGGTGCCCTGGAAGCGACCGTCCGGAGCACGCAAATCGAGCGTGTCACCGGGCCGGATCGGTCCGTCGGCGAGCATCGCGGCGTCGAGGTCGAGGGTGACGTTGCCGTAGCTGTCCTGGTGGATGGCGTGTGCGACGACCTCGTTCTCCGAGATCTTCGGGACAGGCAGGTCGAGGGCGGTCAGCGAGGCCGGGTCGATTCCCTCGCCGGCCTCGTCGAGGCGAGCGCCGAGCGAGAGGTGCGCGGCCACCGGCGCGAACAGATCCCGCCCGTGGAAGGTGGCGGAGACGGGCTCCAGCCGGAAGGGCGAGCGGGAGAGTTCGACCGCGTCGAGGGCCCCGCCCAGCCGGTCGAGCGCGCGGGAGAGCAGTCCGTTGTCCGGGCCGACCAGGATGCGGCCCTCGGCGGCGGCGACGGCAACCGCCCGCCGCTCGGAGCCCACCCCGGGATCGACCACCGCGAGGTGGACGCCCGGCGGGCATGAGGGAATGGCGTTCGCCAGGGTGATCGCCCCCTGGCGGATGTTCTGCCGCGCGATCCCGTGCGTCAGGTCGATCAGTGGCGCACCCGGGGCGATCTGAGAGATCACCGCCCGGCAGACGCCGGCGAACTCGTCCTCGTACCCGTAATCCGACAGGAAGGTGATCGGCCGGGGCGTAGCCACGGCCGAATCCTATGTCTCGCCACCTCCTGAGCCTGCCGCCACCGCGTCCAGCAGAGCCTCAACGAGCCCGTCGATGTCGTGTCTGGGTGCCTCCACGTCCACGGTCAGCCCCGCCTCGCGGACCGCCTCGCTCGTGATCGGCCCGATCGAGATGATCCTGGCGCCCTCAGGGATGCCGTTCTCGATCGCGGCCAAGAAGTTTCGGACCGTCGACGAGGACGTGAAGGTGACGAAGTCGGCCTCGCGGGCGCGCTCGAGCTCCTCCGGATCTGGGGTCTCGGACACCGTCTCGTAGAGCGCCACCTCGTCGACCACCGCGCCGCGCTTGCGCAGGGCCTCCGGCAGCAGCTCCCTCGCCTCGGCGGCCCGCGCGATCAGCACCGGCTTGCCCTGAAGCTCGAGCTTGTTGAGCTCCTCGACCAGTTCCTCTGCCACGAACCGCTCCGGCACGATGTCGGCGAGGATTCCCCCCGCCGCGAGCGCGGCCTCGGTCCCGGCGCCGATCGCCGCGACACTGGCGTTGGCGAGCGCGCGGGAGTCGCGGCCCTGCTCCGCCATCGCCTCGAAGAGCAGATGCGCGCCGTTCGGGCTGGTGATGCAGACGAGTGCATAGGTGTGAAGGCTCTCGATCGCCTCCCGGACCTCCTTGGAGTCGATCCGAGGCTCGATCCTGATCGCAGGCAGCTCGATGGGCTCCGCTCCGAGGGCATCGAGTTGGCGCGCAAGTCCGCTCGCCTGGGCGCGGGCCCGGGTGACCACCACCTTCTTGCCGTGCAGCGGGCGACGCTCGAGCCAGGCGATTCGCTCGCGGCGAGCGGCGACCGGGCCGACCACCGTCACCGAGGGCGGGCGGATACCCGCCTCCTCCGCGGCCGAGGCGATCCCCTGGAGCGTCGAGGTCACCGTGCGCTGGCCGGGCAGCGTGCCCCGCTCCACCACCGCAGCCGGCTCCGAGCCGTCGCGGCCGGCGGCGATCAGGGCCTCCGCGATCCGGGGCAGTGCCTTGACGCCCATGTAGAAGACGAGGGTCCCGGGGAAGCGCGCCAGCGCCTCATAGTCGAGCGCCGAGTCCTCCTTGTCCGGATCCTCATGGCCGGTGACGAAGGCCACCGCCGACGCGTCATCGCGATGGGTGACCGGGATCCCGGCGTAGGCGGGAGCGGCGACCCCGGCCGTGATCCCGGGAACGACCTCAAAGGGGATCTCGGCATCGGCGAGCGCCTCCGCCTCCTCGCCGCCGCGGCCGAAGACGAACGGGTCGCCGCCCTTCAGCCGGACGACGAGCTTGCCCTGCCTCGCCCTATCCACCAGCAGGTCGGCGATGCCCTCCTGCGGGACGCTCGCCGAGCCCGGTTCCTTGCCGACGTAGATCAGCTCGGCGTCCGGGCGGGCTGGCGCGAGCGCCTCGCGCGGAATGAGGCGGTCGTGGACGATCACGTCGGCAGCCACGATCAGATCGAGCGAGCGGGTCGTCATCAGCCCGAGATCGCCGGGTCCGGCGCCGACGAGGTAGACGATGCCAGGCGCCGCGCTCATGGGCCGACCGCCATCTCCTCAGCCCGGGCCAGGATGTCCTTCGCGCCCGAGGACGAGATCCGATTCGCCAGCGCAGTGCCGAGCGCCTCGGGCTCGGAGGCGTCCATCTCGAGCTCGTCCCTGATCCACTCGCTGCCGTCGGGCAGCCCGCAGAAGGCTCGCAGGCGCATCCGCCCGCCGTTCTCCAGAGTCGCGTGAGCGCCGAGCGGCGTATTGCAGCTTGCGTCGAGGGCGGCCACCAGCGCTCGTTCCGCGCTCAGCGTCCCGAGGGCTCCCCGGTCGGTGATGGACTCGGCGGCGGTCACCGGGCGGTCCTCGGCATGGGGCGCCTCGATCGCCAGCGCACCCTGGCCCGGGGAGGGGACGAACTCGTCGAGCGCGAGGCAGAACGAGATCTGCTCGGCTCGGCCCAGCCGGCGCAGCCCGGCGGCCGCCAGCACCAGTCCGTCGTAGTCGCCCGCCTCGAGCTTGGCCAACCGCGTGTCGACGTTGCCGCGGACCTCGATCACCTCGAGGTCGGGGCGCAGGGCAAGGATCTGCGCGCGGCGGCGCAGGCTGGATGTGCCGATCCGCGATCCCTCCGGCACCTGGCCGAGGGAGCTCACGCTGCCCACGTACGCGTCCCGCGCGTCCTCGCGGGCGGGGACTCCGGCGATCACCAGCCCGTCAGGCAGCTCGGAGGGAAGGTCCTTGGCCGAGTGCACCGCCAGGTCGACCTCCCCGTCCAGCTGCGCCTGCTCGATGGCCTTGACGAAGCGAGCCTTGTCCCCGACATCACCATCGGCGGTCTTGATCGGGACGATCTCGGCACCGCCCAGCAGTTTGGCGACTGCCTTCGCCTGAACGAGGGCCAGCGCACTGCCCCGTGTGCCGAGCCGAAGCGGTGACTCCGTCATCGCCGCCTCAGCTGCGTTCGCTGCGGCGGCGGCGCTCGTCGAGGGATGCGACGTCAGCCCCCTCGGTGCCCGGCTCGGTGCCGACGTCGAGCCCGAAGAGCTCGCGGAGGACGCTGACCTGCAGGTACGCGTCCTCGCGGTCGGCCATTCCCTTGATTCTCACCGTCGGCTCGTGCAGGAGGCGATTGGCGATCGCGCGGGCCATCTGCTCGATCCGCTCGCGGTCGGTGGCGGAGAGGCTCTCCCAGCGGGTGGCGTTCTCCGAGAGGACCTGGGAGACGATGGCGTCGGCGCGCTCGCGCAGAGCGGCAACTGTCGGCATCACCTCTTGAGCGCCCAGCCACTGCTCGAAGCGAGCGAGCTCGGAGTCGAGGATCCCGCTCGCGTGGCGGGCCTCGGCCTCACGGCCGGAGGCGTTCTGCTCGACGATCGCCTGCACCTCGTCGACGTCGTAGAGGCTGACGCCCTCGATCTCCCGGATCTCGGGATCGATGTCGCGGGGTACCGCGAGGTCGATCAGCAGCAGGGGCCGGGCGTCGCGTTCGCCCATGATCACCGCGAGCTCTGAGCGCTCGATCAGATGGTGCGGCGAGTTGGTCGCCGACACGACGATGTCGGCTCCCGCGAGCTGCGCCGGCAGGTCGTCGATGCGGACCGCCTTGCCCCCGAAACGCTCCGCCAGCGAGATCGCGCGGTTGTAGCCGCGGTTGGCGATGAAGACGGCGTCCGAGCCGCGGGCGGCGAGGGCCCGGGCGGTGATCTCGGAGGTCTCACCGGCTCCGATCAGCAGGACGCGCCGCTCCGAGAGGTCGCCGAGGTTCCGCTGGGCCAATTCGACGGCGACCGATGGGATGGAGACGCCCTTCTCGCCGACGGCCGTCTCGGTGCGAGCCCGCTTGCCGGCCGCGAGCGCGCCGCGGAACATCCGGTTGAGGATCGGCCCGGGTGCGCCCTCGACCAGAGCGAGCTCGTAGGCACGCTTCACCTGGCCCTGGATCTCGGCCTCCCCGACGATCATCGAGTCGAGGCCGGCGGTGACGCGATAGAGGTGGCGCGCCGCCTCCGCGCCGCGGAGCGAGTAGAGCGGCCCGAGCAGCTCGGTCGGCCGGATCCCGGCCTCCCGCGCGAGGACCCCAAGCCCGGCAGCCTCGGCCTCGACGGAGTCGGTGGCCACCAGATAGATCTCGGTTCGGTTGCAGGTGGAGAGCGTGACCGCCTCGCTGATGGGCTCCTCCGAGACCAGCGCGTTGAGGACGCCGGCGGCGCGACCCTCGGTGAGGGCGAGCTGTTCGCGCAGCGCCAGCGGCGCGGTCCGGTGGGAGACACCCAGGGCGAGCAGGCCGCTCATCCGCGGTCTCCCTGCCGGACGGCCTGGATCTCCTGCTCGCGATCCCGGATCTGCCCGACGTCGCGCTCGGCCACCTCGCGCGAGGGTCGCTCGGCGAGCTCGGCGAGCGAGCCGAGGTCCCGCTGGATGCGCTGGAGCTTTGCGGCCATGATCGCCACGTAGATCAGCAGGAGGAGGAGGAAGACGAGATAGGCACCGCCGACGTACCGATCGGAGTTCTCGATCGCCAGCGGGATCAACGGCCGTCCTCCGCGCGCATCGAGCTCATGGTGGAGGTCGCGACGGGAGCGATCGACCGGGCGGGCTGGGGCGGTCCGTCCCCTCCGCCCAGGGCCCTGCGGATCCGCTTCACGTCTCCCGATGCGCGCTTGGAGGCCAGCTCGAAGCGAACCAGGGTGACCCAGAGGAGGGCCATGCCCGCCAGGCAGACGAGAAAGGCGAGCAGCATCGATCCGGGAAGGCCACCCGCGTCGGAGAAGGTCCTCGGATGGACCAGAGGCTGGGCGGCGCGGACCGCTGCGAAGTTGAGCGGGACGAAGGCCCCGGCCGTGATCGCGAAGACCGAGGCATAGCGAGCCTGTCGGTCTCGATCCTCGATCGCGTAGCGCAGGGGGTAGTAGGTGGCGTAGAGGAGGAAGACGATCAGGAAGCTGACCAGGGTCGGCTCGCGCCACTCCCACCAGACGCCCCAGGAGCCCTTCGCCCAGATCGCGCCGGTGAGCAGCACCGCGGCGCCGAAGATCACCGAGAGATGGATCGAGACGTACGAGCGCGCATCCCACTTGGGATCGCCCGTGCGCAGGTGCTGGATCGCCAGCAGCCCGGCGACGATGAAGCCGACGAGGGCGACGATCGCCAGCGGCACGTGCAGGTAGAAGATCTTCTGGATGAAGCCCTGGTCGGCGTCCTCGGGGGCGTAGAGGAACGCGAGCCCGTATCCGGCGCCCATCACCAGGACGGTCGCGATCGCGAGGCGGCGAAGCGTTATCGATCTGAGCGCTTTGGCCATTCGGTCGTCCCTGGCTAGTCCTCGAGCAGGAAGTCGAAGGTCGCGTAACCCACCAAGAGGAAGATCAGATCGTAGAGGCCGAGCAACGCCAGCCATGTCCCGAAGCGCCCATAGTCGGGCCCCCCGGAGGCCAGAAGATGCTCACCGGCGCCCGCGGTCGCGATCACGAGGGGGATCAGCAGGGGTAGGAGGATGAGGGGGGCGAGAAGATCGCGCGCGCTGGACATCGTCGCGATCGTGGAGATCAGCGTCCCCGTCGCCGCCAGGCCGACGTTCGTCAACAGCAGGACCAGCGCGAACGGGAGCAGCCCGGAAAGCGAGTCGAGAAAGAAGAGGGCGAAGATCGGCACGGCGATCAGCTCGAGGATCACCAGGTAGATCACCAGGGCGCTCGCCTTCGCAGCGAACAGGACGGTCCTGTCGATCGGAGCCAGGCGGATCAGGTCGAAGCCGCCCTCCTCTCGCTCGGCGACGAACAGGCGGTTGATCGCGAGCAGTGCTGCGAAGAGGAGGGTGGGCACCAGCACTCCGGCAGCAAGGTCACCGTCCAGCGTCGTCCGGTCGAGGCCGAACCGGAAGATGACGAAGGCGCTGATCGCGAACAGCGCCATCGCCGGGATCGAGCGCAGCGTGCGCAGCTCAACTCGCAGGTCCTTGCGGAGCAGCGCCCCGAACGGGCTCATCCGAGCTCCAGCACCAGGTCGGCGCCCGCGGTCGCGGCCTCCCGGTCGTGGCTCACGACGACCCGGCCGGCACCGGTGCCGGGACCGATCAGCGGCTCCACCAGCCGCCGGGCGTCTGTGTCCAGATGAGCATCCGGCTCGTCGAGGAGGAGAAGCGCGGGCTCGTGCAGGACCGCTCGGCAGATATCCACCCTCTGCTTCATCCCCGCTGACAGCTCAGCCACCCGGTCGTCGCCACGGGCGGACATGCCGACCGCCTCGAGCAGCGTCTCGGTCCGCTGCCCCGCGTCCTCCGGATCGAGGCCATGCAGGGCGGCCACCAGGGCGAGGTTCTCGCGCGGGCTCAGATCTCGGTACAGCAACGGGGCGTGGCCCAGATAGCCGACGCGGCCCCGGATCCGGTGGGTCTCCTTGGGGAGCGGGAAGCCGAGGACGGTGACCTTCCCGCCGCTCGGGCGCAGCAGCCCGGCCAGGATCCGCAGCAGCGTGGACTTTCCCGACCCGTTGCGGCCCAGCACCGCGAGGCTCTCGCCGGGCTCGAGCCTGGCGCTGACGCCGGCGAGGGCCGTCCGGTCGCCGAAATCGCGGCGCAGGCCGCGCAATTCCACAGCCGGCTGGTCGACGCTCGTCGCGGGGCCGTCTTCCACGGCCAGGGTCCGCTCCATTCGAGCGAATCTAGACCTTCAGGCAGTACCCGTACGCCGTGATCGTTGCGCTGGGGCCGAACTGGCCGATCGCCGACGCCGACCACCCTCCCGAGCCGGTGAAGAACCCGTTTGTGAACAGAGCGTCTCCCGACGGCGTGGTGCTGAAGCCGCCGAAGACGATGTGGCCGACCGGGCAGGAGGGGGTCTCGGCGGTCGCGAGCCGGCCGCCGCTCGCGCTTGCGGAGGCGGAGACCTCCGTGAGCAGCGGCTTGCGGCTGTGCCAGCAATAGGCGATCGCGGTGAGCTGGCCGCCGAAGCTGCCGAACGCGCTGCCGGTGACGCTCCATGACTTGTCGGAGATCGCCCGGGACTCGTTGATGTAGTCGCCTCCACGCGCCGTGAAGTCCGTGCGCTGGAAGCCGCCGCCGAACAGCCGCCTGTTGCCGGGACAGGTGGCCACGGCGGTCTTCGTCTGCCCCGGATTGACATAGACGGTGGTATGCGGGGGCGTGACGTGCTTCTGCTTGCGGGCACAGGCGACCTGGAGCGTCACCGTGCGCGCGGTGGTCGACTGCGGGGAGGGATCGAACAGCACCACCGTGCTGTGGTAGCCGTGCTGGACCCCGAGCCTCTCGTAGGAGTGCGGGTAGACCCCCTCGCCGTCGGACCCGGGCGACGGGAAGCCGCTCATCCCGCCGCCCAGTGGGACGAGATGGCCGGGACAGCGGACGGTGAGGCGCCGCTTGGCATTCGCCCCGTCGAGGCTGAACGACTTGTGCTTGTACGTCACGGACTTCGCCTCCGCGCCCGGAGCGGCGGCCAGCGCGAGCAGCGCACCGCAGGCGAGGAAGAGCGTGAACGCGGTGGCGAGCCGGCGCCGGCTCGCCCGTGTGGTGGTCGCGACCATCATCAGCCCTAACCCATCGGCAGGCCGATAGTCCCGGTCAAGTCCCGACCAGAAATGTCTAGACCCGGAGGCAGTAGCTGTAGGCCGTGAGCGTCGCCGGCGCGCCGCTGTTGTAGCCGGTCGCCGAGGTGCTGCCGTCCGGGTTGAAGCCCTCGCCGAGGAAGCGGATCTCGCCCGATGGCGGCGCGCTGAAGCCGGAGAAGACCAGCTGCCGCCCGGCGGGGCAGGGCGCGGTCCTCGCCGTTGCGGACTCCCGGGAGGGGATGGTCACCGAACCGGCGACCTCGGTGACGACCGGCTTCTTGGAGCGGACGCAGTACCCGATCGCCACCGCCTCGCCGGGGAAGCCCCCCGGGTCGTTGGCCACGACCTGCCAGGTGCGAGCGGAAGTCCGGTGGGATTCGGTTGTCATCACGCCGGCATCGGTGACTCCGTTCGACCGCTGGTAACCGCCGCCGATCAGGCTCTGCTTCTTCGGGCACTTGGCCACCAGCGTCTTGGGACCGGAACCCGCATCGAGGCTCCCGACCGTGTGCGGGTCGCTGATCGGGCCGATCTTCTTGCCGCAAACGACCTGGAGTGTCAGGTTCCGGGGTACGACCCCGGCCTTGGTCGGATTGATCAGCGCGGCGGTGATGTGGTAGCCGCTCTGCGCTCCGAGGCGCTCATAGGAGTTCGGATAGACGCCCTGGCCATCCTGGCCGGGCGGAGGGTCGGTGAGGAAGCCGCCGCCGTAGGGCTCCTTGCTCCCGGGACAGGAGACCGTCATCCGCTGCCGGTCGTCGACGTTGGAGAGCGTGTGGCCCTGCGTGGCCACGAGCAGACGCCCGGGGTTCCGGACCTTTTGCTTCTTTGTCTTCGCACTCGACTCGGTGGCACCGCCGACCAACTCGACCGCCAGATACGCCGCCGCTGCAGCCGCCAGAACCAGCGCCGCCATGAGCGCGACCCCTCTGCGCATTTGCGCGCTTCCCGTCACGCCCTACGCGTTACCGCAACTCAGGCTTTTCAATCCTGCGGCCTGAGCCGGGATGCCCTGAGGGCCTACTGGCCCTTTCGCATCGTTCGGCGGGTGACCTCCACAAGCGGCCGGAAGCCCTCCCTCAGCGCGGTCAGCCGGTCGCCGTTGCGGCTGTAGAGCAGCTTGGTCGAGTAGCGAATCGCGTCCCCAAGCTTGCGGTCGTAGGGCTGCCACCACATGTCCCGGGTCCAGCCCGGCTCCCAGGCGAGCTGCTTGATGTTCACGCACTCGTAGAAGCCGAACTTGGAGTGGGATCGGCCGAGGCCGGAGTCCTTGACCCCGCCCCAGGCGCACTGACAGGCCCCGTGTGAGAACGAGTGGTCGTTCACCCAGACCATGCCGGACTGGATCTGGTGAGCGATCCGCTCGCCCTTGGCGCGGTCCCTGGTCCAGACCGACGCGCCGAGGCCGAACTGCGAGTCGTTGGCGAGGCGCAGCGCCTCCTCCTCGGAGCTGACCTTCATGACCGGGAGCACCGGGCCGAAGATCTCCTCGTTCATGATCCGCATGTCGTGTGTGACGTCGGTGAGCACGACGGGGGCGATGAAGCTGCCCTTCATCCCGTTGACCTCGATTGGGCCGCCGGTGAGCTTCTTGGCCCCGCTCTTCACGGCATCGTCGACCAGCTCGGTGACGATCGCCGCCTGATCGTCGGAGACCATCGGCCCGATCTCGGTGGTCCATTCGCGCGGATCGCCCACGGTGAGCCGCTCGGTCTCGCGCACGACGCCATCCAGGAAGCGGTCCGCCACCTCGTCGACCACGTAGACGCGCTCGATCCCGGAGCAGGTCTGCCCGGCGTTCGCGAAACCGCCCCAGACGGCGCCGGAGACCGCGTTGGCGAGATCGGCGTCGGCGCAGACGATCTGCGGGTCCTTGCCGCCCAGCTCCAGGACCGACCCCTTCATCCGCTTCGCGCACTCGACCCCGACCTTGCGCCCTACCTCGACCGAGCCGGTGAAGAAGATCTTGCCCGCGGTGGACTTGACGAGGGCGTCGCCGATCCGGCCTCCACCGTGAACCGTGCGGATCAGGCCCTCGGGGAGGCCCGCCTTCTCGAAGGTCTGCCGGATTCGCTCGCCGATCAGCGGGGTGAGGCTGGCCGGCTTCAACACGACGCCGTTGCCGCACATGAGGGCGATAGCCACCTCGCCGAACGGGATCGACCAGGGGTAGTTCCACGGCGCGATCACCCCGACCACTCCGATCGGCTCGTAGGTGAACTTCGCGCTCTTCGACTTCAGGAGGACGGGCATCGAGAGCTTCTCGTCGGAGAGGATCTGCGGGCCGTTGTCGGCGATCCACTTCAGCGAGTCGATCGTGGGGAGCAGCTCCATCGTGTAGCTCTCCACCCGGGGCTTGCCCTGCTCGCTGGTGAGCAGCTCCGCGATCTGGTCGAGCTCGGCGACCAGCACGTCGATCGCGCGACGCATGTAGCGGGCGCGGTCCTCGAGCGAGAGAGCCGCCCAGAAGGGCTGCACCTCGGCGACGTCGTCGACGACGGCCTGCACCTTCGCCGCCGTGATGGTCTCGACCGAGCCGACCGGCTCTCCGGTGGCGGGATTGAAGGATTCGAGCGCCGCCTTCGCGCGCTTGCCGGACGACTTGGAGGACTTGGGTCTCTTGGCCTTGGAGGGCGAGGCGCCGTTGCCGGTCCTGCCGTTGGCGCCGGATTTCCGGCTCGTGCTCGTCTTGCGGGTGCGGCTGGCCTCCATCGCTGCGTCCTCTCGTCGCTTGCGCTCGTCCGAGGCGATTCTACGCGCGAGCCATTCGGGGCAACGTTTCCAGGCAGCGGCCTCCCGCCGAGGCCGCTCCTCCCAGTACCTCCCCTCCCGGTGTCTGAAGAAGTGAAGGCCGGGAGCAATCCCCGAGCTCCCGGCCTTCGTTGTCCACTCCCCGGCTCTTTACGCGCCGGCTCCGGCTCTTCGGCGGCGACTCCTAGTGCCGCCGAACACGTAACTGCCAGAGCGTCAGACATGGCCCAAAACAGCGACCGCCGTGGAAAGTTGCGCCTGGAAGACCTCGCGAATCGCCTTAACGCGGCGCTAACGCGGGCCGGTGCCGTCTACTTGCCGAGTTGTTCCCGCAGGCGCTCCAGCCGCTCGCGGAGCTCGGCCTCCGCGCCCCGGTCGGTGGGCTCGTAGAAGCGCTCGCCACGAACCGGCTCCGGCGCGAGCGGCTGATCGGTGACGCCTCCGGGCTCATCGTGCGGGTAGCGGTAGCCCTTGCCGCGGCCGAGCTCCTTGGCGCCGGGGTAGTGGGCGTCCTGGAGGGGGGGCGGTGGCTCCGCGGCGCCGTGCTCGCGGACATGGGCGGTCGCCTTCGAGATCGCCCGGGTCGAGGCGTTCGACTTCGGCGCCAGGGCGAGGTAGGCGGAGGCCTGCGCGAGGTTGAGCGCGCACTCGGGGAGCCCGACGCGATCCACCGCTTGGCTGGCGGCGGTCGCGAGCACGAGCGCCTGGGGGTCGGCATTGCCGATGTCCTCGGAGGCGAAGATCACCATCCGCCGCGCGATGAAGCGCGGGTCCTCGCCTCCCTCGAGCATGACCGCGAGGTAGTAGATCGAGGCGTCGACGTCGGAGCCGCGCGTCGCCTTGATCCAGGCGGAGACGTAGTCGTAGTGCTTGTCGCCTGCGCGGTCGTAGAGGAGTGCCTTGCGCTGCAGCGCGTCCTCGACCGCAGCGACGCCGATCTCGTTCTCGTCGGCGAGGCGGGTGGCATCCGCCGCCCGCTCGAGCGCAGCGAGGGCCACGCGGCCATCGCCGCCCGCCCGCGTCGTCAGCATCTCGAGGGCCTCCGGGGAGATCCCGGGCGGGTCCTGAATGCCGCGCTCGTCTCCGAGCGCGCGGAGGACGAGCTCCTCGATCTCGATTGGGGTGAGGGGCCGGAACTCGTAGATCTGCGACCGGGAGAGCAGCGCCGAATTGACCTCGAAGTAGGGATTCTCGGTGGTCGCCCCGATCAGCGTGATCAGCCCCTCCTCGACGGCGGGCAGCAGCGCATCCTGCTGAGCCTTGTTGAAGCGATGGATCTCGTCGAGGAAGAAGATCGTCGGGCGGCCCGCGGCGCGGCGCTCCCGCGCTCGGGCGATGACCTCGCGGACCTCCGGGCGCCCGGCATTGACCGCGGACAGCTCCTCGAAGGCGCCCTTCGCTCGCGCGGCGATGATCCGCGCAACGGTGGTCTTGCCGCTGCCCGGCGGCCCGTAGAAGATCGCGCTGTGAGGCTCGCCGGACTCGATCGCGATGCGCAGCGCCGATCCCGGCTCGAGCAGGTGCGTCTGTCCGGCGAGCTCGTCGAGATCGCGCGGGCGCATGCGGACGGCGAGCGGAGCATCCGCGGCCGGCACCCCGGTCCGGGGGGTCTCGTCCCCGGTCTCGAAGAGCTGGTCGTTCACCCCGACCCCGACAGCCGCTTCGCCGCTTCCATCGCGTCGTTCATCTCCGGATAGGCGTGGAAACAGATCATCTTGCCCTCGCTGACCTCCCATAGCCAGCCCAAGGTTGAGTCGACCTCGAGGCCGCTGCCGGCTCCGCGCCCGATGATCCGTACGGGGATGACGACGATGGTCTCTCCGAAGTCCACCGGATCCTGCAGTTCGTAGGTCTCCTCATCCCCGGCCAGGTAGGCCGCCAGCATCCGCTCGACGAACTCCGCGTTGGCGCTTGACATGCTGCCGCAGTATGAACCGCGCCACGGCCCCGCTCGGGACGATCGCACGGGAGTGGCTGCGGATCGGATTGATCGGATTCGGGGGCCCTCCGGCGCACGTCACGCTTCTGCGAGAGCTGGTGGTCCGCAAGTACGGCTGGATGGATGCCCGCGCCTTCGAGGACGCCAACGCCGCCTGCTCGCTGCTCCCGGGGCCGTCCTCGACCCAGCTCTCGATCTTCTGCGCCTATCGGGTCGGCGGCCCGATGGGCGCTGTGGTCGGCGGGCTCGGGTTCGTCGTTCCGGCGGTCGTCATGGTGATCGCTCTCTCGGTGCTCTTCCTCTCCTCCTCGCCGCCCGAATGGGTCCGGGGCGCCGGCGCCGGAGCGGGGGCGGCGGTGGCCGCGGTCGCCGTGCGGGCCGGCGGCGAGCTGGTGGGGCCGAGCTACCACCATGCGATGGAGGGCCATGGGCACCGGGTCCGCTGGCTCTTCTACCTGCTCGCCGGGGTCGCCGCCGCGATCGCGATCGGGCCGTATCTCGTCCTGGTGCTGGTCGCGTGCGGGGTGCTGGAGATGATCCGGCGGCGCCGTCCGGCCGAGACGATCGGCATCTGGTGGCCCCTGCCGATCGCGACCGCCTCGGTCGGGGGGATCGGCGCTCTTGCCTGGACCGCCTTCAAGGTCGGCGCTCTCTCGTTCGGCGGCGGTTTCGTGATCATCCCGCTGATGCAGCAGGACGCGGTCCACGTCTATCACTGGATGTCGGACGCGCAGTTCCTGAACGCGGTTGCGCTCGGACAAATCACGCCCGGGCCAGTGGTCGCGACCGTGGCTGCAGTCGGCTACGCCGCCCACGGCGTCGGTGGAGCCCTGCTCGCCGCGGTGGTCGCGTTCACCCCGAGCTTCTCCTTCATCCTGCTCGGCGGCGGCCGGTTCGAGCGGCTGCGCGGCAACGATCGGGCTCGCGCCTTCCTGGACGGCGCCGGGCCTGCGGCGATCGGCGCGATCCTCGGCTCCGCCGTGACCTTGGCCGGCGGGATCGAAGAGACCTGGCAGATCGCGGTGCTCGCCGCGGCCGCGGTCAGTCTCCTGGTGGCTCGGCGCGGAGTCGTCGAGACGCTGATCGCCTCCGGCGGCGTCGGCGTGGCGATCGCCTTGGCCGGAGGTCCGTTGCCCTAGGCTCCGATCGATGGAGGAGAGCACCGCAACGGCAGCCGTCCCCCAGGGCCTCGGCCCGCGGGCGGTCGAGCTGCTCGGCCGGTTGATCCAGACGAACACGGTCAACCCGCCCGGCAACGAGGGCCCGATCCAGGATCTGCTGCAGGCGACGCTGACCGAGGCCGGCTTCGAATGTGAGCAGCTCTCTGCCGAGCCCGGCCGTCCCAACCTGGTCGCCCGGCTGCGCGGCGGCGGCGATGGGCCGACGCTGACCTTCCTCGGGCACGTCGACACCGTTCGCGCCGATCCTGACGAGTGGAGCTTTGACCCCTGGGCCGGAGACGTGGAGGACGGCTGGGTGCGCGGAAGAGGCGCGCTCGACATGAAGGGACAGGTCGCCGCCGAGGTGGCCGCGGCCGTCGCCCTCGGCGGCAGCGGCTGGCGCCCACGTTCGGGCGAGCTGAAGCTCGTGATCACCGCCGACGAGGAGGTCGGCGGCGGACTCGGGGCTCAGTGGCTCTGCCAGGAGCAGCCCGACGCCGTCCGCAGCGACTTCGTCGTCAACGAGGGCGGGGGGCAGCTCCTCGAGTTCGCCGGTAGGCGCCTCTACACGCTCAGCGTCGGGGAGAAGGGGATCTTCCGGATGAAGCTCCGCACCCATGGCGAGGCGGGCCACGCCAGCCTTCCGCGGATCGGCGAGAACGCTCTGCTCAAGCTGGCGGGATACCTCGCCGCGCTCTCCGAGCAGCCGCCACCCGAGCCCACCGAAGTCGGGGAGGCCCTGCTCCAGGCGCTCTTCGGGGAAGCCTTCCCCGGGGAGGAGGGCGTTCGTGCGGGGCTCGAGCGCCTGCGAGCGGAGGAGCCGCTGCTCGCCGACTACCTGGTCGAGCCGATGCTCGGAGTCACCCTCACTCCGACCTGGGCGGCGGCCGGCAAGAAGGCCAACGTGATCCCCTCGGAGGCCGAGGCCCTGATCGATTGCCGTGTGCCGCCCGGCCAGGGCAGGGACGACGCCTTGGCCCAGCTTTCCGCCCTGATCGGCGAGGGCGACTACGAGGTCGAGTTCAGCGAGGCCGTGGTGGGCAACAGCTCCCCGATGGATTCGCCGCTCGCCGACGCGATCCGCGGCTGGCTCGCCGACGCCGATCCGGGCGCCGAGATCGCGCCGACCGTGATGCCCGGCTTCAGCGACAGCAACCCCTTCCGCACGGCCTTCCCGGATGCGGTGGTCTACGGCTTCTGCCCGCATCGGGAGATCGACCTGCTCGGCTCGGCTCCGCTGATCCACGGCGCGGACGAGCGCGTGCCGGTTTCAGACATCGAGCTCTCCTCGCGCTTCTTCTACGAGCTGCCCCAGAGGATGCTCGGGTGAGCGAGACCAACGGCAATCAGGCTGCCGCCTCACCTGAGAAGGAGCGCTACGTCCTGCGCCTTGGGGGGATGGCGCTGCGCAACGGACTGCTGATTCACGGGCCGACCTCCTGGGCCGCCGCCGCGCGCGACCAGAATGGACAGATCCAGGTCGCCTCCGGCCCGAAGCCTGCGCTCGCCCCTGACCTCGCGGTCCGAGTGCCGCTGCTCCGCGGCCCGCTGCGGCTCGCCGAAGCCTTCCTGCTGATCCCTACCGTGCGGCTCAAGCTGCGCGCGGCGCGGCTGCCCTTCGAGGACGTCCGGGTGATCGCCGCGATGTTCATCGCCTCCAGCGCCAGCCGGGCCCTGCGCCGGCGCAAGGCCAGCGCGACCGGCGAGCTCGTGCAGGCCGCCCTCGGACTCGCCCCCGCGATGGTCGCCCTCAGCGACCGGAATCTCGCGGCCTACCACGGCGCGGAGCACAAGGCGATCGGGGCCTATGAGGCCGGCTCCGATGACCCGGCATCCGCCACCAAGGAACACGAGCGCTGCGGCTCCAACCTGGTCGTGCCGATGCTGGTGCTCTCGGCGGCCGGGCAGCTGCTGCTCGAGCGAGCCCTCGAGAACCCAGGACCCGTCGCACGCGCGGCGGTTGGCGTGGGCAGCGCGTCAGTGGCCGCTGAGATGTTCGCCTGGAGCGAGCGCAACCCTGGAAGCGCGGCCGCACGAGCCTTTCATCGGCCCGGTCATGAGATTCAGCGCCTGATCGCGACCAAGGAGCCGACCCCTGAGCAGCTCGAGGTCAGCGTCGCGGCGCTGCGCGAGATCCTCCGTGTGGAACAGGAATCAGAAGCCGACTCCTCCGCTGCGCGTCCGGGACCGGCTTTGGCTACGTAGACTCCGCCGCCCGTGCTCGGCCGGATCGATCACATCGGCGTCGCCACCGACGATCTCGAGGGAGCGCTCGCTCTCTATGAGAAGACGCTCGGCATGCCGCTGGCCCACCGCGAGACCGTGGAGTCCCAGGGCGTCGAGGCGGCGCTGCTCGACGTCGGCGACGGGCACGTCGAGCTGCTGCGGCCGCTCGGCCCCGAGACGCCGGTCGGCAAGTACCTGGAGAAGCGCGGGCCGGGACTGCACCACGTCGCCTACGCCGTCGACGACATCGACGAGGTGCTCGGAGCGCTCAGCGAGGCGGGAGTCGAGCTGATCGACTCAGAGGCTAGAGTGGGAATCCGCAACTCTCGCGTTGCGTTTTTGCATCCGCGCTCGACGGGCGGGGTGCTGACAGAGATCGTCGAACCGGCCAAGGAGCATTGATGACATCTGCAGAGCGAGTTTCGATCGGGTTCTCGGGAGGACAGGTCGTCGAGGTGAAGATCGACGACGGCAAGCTCAGGGACCTGCGCAAGGCGCTGGAGAAGGCGGACGGCTGGCTCGACCTCGATGCGGAGGAGGGGATGGTGTCGATCGACCTCCGCCAGGTCGTCTTCATCCGCAGCGCCACCACGCCGCAGAAGATCGGCTTCGGCGGCTAGCTCAGCCGCGCTTGGCGAGGGCGGCCCAGAGCCGCTCCTCTGCGTCGAGCACCTTCGCCGCCCCGTCGGAGAGCTCGCGCCAGTGGCCGGGATCTGCCTCGCCGGGCTCGCTGGCCGCGCGCGCTGCGATCGCGAGGCCGCTCCAGTCGTCCGACGCCTCGCGAGCCAGCGCAGACTCCTCATAACCGGCCTCCTCCAGGAACCGCGAGTACATCTTCCGGAAGTTGCCTCCGCCGGTCCCGCGGCGTTCGATCACCTGGTAGAGGAAGCGGGCGCACCACTGCCAGTCCTCGGCGGCCTCGGGCCAGTCGCCCACCTCGGCCGCGAAGCGCCGCAGCGCCGGCAGTCCCTCGAAGTCCCCAAGCGGCGGCTCCAGCATCTGGCTGGCCGCCCGCTCGATCGCCTTCGGCGCGTGGGCGAGCAGGTGCTCACGGCTGAGCTCGATGCCAGCGGGAAGGTCGATCACGTGGCCCTCGAGCGGGAAGATCGGCTGCTGGGAGTGGCGAGCCTCCTTCAGGCTCTCGAGCGAAGTGGTCTGCAGATCCTCGAAGGAGGTGTCGGAGAGCCAGGCGAGCTCGTCGTCGTAGCCGGCCAGCACCACGGCGTGGCCGGGGAAGTGAGCCGAGCGGCCGTAGTGATCGAGGTAGTAGAGGTCGGTGAGCAGCAGCGCCGGGTGGCCATCGTCGACGTCTTCTTTCGCCATTTGCCACGAGGTGTCCGGGTCCGCATCCGTGCGCAGGCGCAGCGGCACCTCCGTCAGCTCGAGGAAGTTCTCCTCGAGGCGGGCCGCGCGCCCATTGGTGAAACGGCTCGGCGAAGTCTCGTCCAGGACCACGTAGTAGAAGCAGGCGCCGGCCCCGAGGCCGAACGCCATCTCCTCGGAGATCTGGACTCCATGAAAGGCGAGCAGGTTCCGCAGGGCGGTGGAGCCGCAGTGGTGTCCCGGCACGTGCCGGTAGCCGGGCACCATCACCCTGTTCGCCGTCTCAGCCACTTGCCGGATTCTCGCGCAGCTTCAGATACGCGGCGCGTTCCTCGAAGCTCTTCCGCATCTCCGAGGTGAGCTCGTCGAGGAACTCCTCGCGGTAGGTCGAGTCGGTGAAGATCGCGATCGAGAAGTAGAACCCCGTGAAGGCGGCGAGGCCGAGCGCGACGCGAAGCAGCTCCCTCGGCGTCCGAGGCCATCGCACAACCGTATTCTGCGCCGGTGCTCCAGCGCCTCGACAGCCGGATCCTCTATGCGATGCGCACCCGCTCCCACAGCCCGCCCGCGGAGGCGGTGGGGAAGGCGCTGGGCAAAATCGGCGAGTACGGCGCGGTCTGGTTCGCGATCGGGATCGTGATGGCCTTCGTCGATCCCGACAACGGCGAGGACTGGGTCGTAGCGGGCTTCCTCGGCCCGGTCGCGATCGGGCTCAACTTCGCGATCAAGCTCATCGTCCGGCGCCCGCGGCCGGTTCTCGAGGGCCTCCCGCCGCTCGGCGGCGCGCCCAGCTCGCTGAGCTTCCCGTCGGCCCACGCCACCTCCTCGTTCGCCTGCGCGACGGCGATGACGCGCATCGCGCCCGAGGCGGCATTCCTCTTCATCCTCGCCGGCGCGATCGCCCTCTGCCGCCCGTATCTCGGCATGCACTACCCCTCCGACGTCATCGCCGGCGCCATCCTGGGCACTGCCCTCGGCCTGATCGTCCCCCTCTGATGAAGATCGGGATCGTCGGCATGCCCAACGCGGGCAAGTCGACCCTTTTCAACGCCCTCACCGCGGCCGGCGCCGAGACCGGCGACTACCCGTTCACGACGGTCGAGCCGAACGTCGCCGTGGTGGGCGTTCCGGACGAACGGCTGGACCGAATCGCGCAGATGCTCGGCGCTTCGGAGACTGTCCACGAGACCATCTACTTCCACGACATCGCCGGCCTGGTCAAGGGCGCGTCACAGGGGGAGGGGCTCGGCAACCAGTTCCTGGCCTCGATCCGCGAGACGGATGCGATCTGCCACGTGATTCGGGCCCACGGATCGAGCGCAGTGGCTCACCCCGAGGGGCGGGTCGACCCGGTCGCCGACGCCGAGCTGATCGAAACCGAGCTGCTCGCCGCCGACCTGGAGAGCGCCGAGCGCCGCCTCGAGCGGGTCACGAAGCAGGCCCGCGGCGGGGACAAGGCGGCTGTCGCCGATCGCGAGTGGCTCGAGCGGGTCGTGGAAGCACTCCAGGGGGGCCGCCCCGCCCGCGAGGTCCTGGTTCCCGAGGCGGCGCCCGACGCGATGCGGAGCCTCTCGCCGCTCACCGGGAAGCCCGTCCTCTACGTGGTCAACGTGGACGAGGGTGAGACGGAGGCGCCACCGGAGCTGCTCGCCCACGCCGAGACGATGGATGCAAAGGTGGTCGTGATCTCGGCCCGCATCGAGGCAGACCTGAGGGAGCTCGACGAGGAGGAGGCCGAAGAGATGCGGGGCGAGCTCGGCATCGAGCGCTCGGGGCTCGAGCGGCTGATTCGCGCAGCGTTCGACCTGCTCCAACTGGAGAGCTTCTTCACCGCGGATACCGACAAGCCCGCGCAGGCGCACACCCTCCGCCGCGGCGGCTCGGCCTGGGACGCCGCCGGCCGCGTGCACGGCGACATCCAGAAGGCCTTCGTCCGCGCCGAGGTGATCGCCTGGGACGAGCTGCTCGACGCCGGCGGCTACGCGGCCGCCCGCGAGCGCGGCACGCTCCGCACCGAGGGCCGGGACTACGTCGTCGCCGACGGCGACGTCATCCACATCAAGACCTAGGCGCCCGAACGTCAAGAACGCGGCCGTGACCGCGGACCAGCTCGCCGCCACGGGCCTATAGCGTCCCTACCGTGAGGACCGAAGCGCGCTTTCCGGGAATCCCCGCGAAGGCCGGCCACTACGAGAGCTTCTACCTGAAGCTCGTCCAGCCGGGTGGCGGGCGGGCCGCCTGGATCCGCCACACGGTCCACAAGCGGCCGGGCGAGGATGCGACCTGTGCGATCTGGTTCGTCCTCTTCGATTCCTCCGCCGCAGGCCCGCGGGCGACGAAACGCCAGTTCGCCGCCGATCAGCTGAGCGCCGCCCCCGACACCTACATCCGCGTGGCGGACGCGTCCCTCACGGACGGCCGAGCGGTTGGGCGAGTCGCCACCGACGTGCTCGAGGCGAAGTGGGACCTGCGCTTCGCCGACAGCCACGAGCCCTTCCATCACCTGCCGCGCGATTTCCTCTATCGCTCGAAGCTCCCGAAGACGAAGTTCCTGAGCCCCTATCCCGACGCGGTCTTCAACGGCGAGCTCGAGGTCGGCGGCGAGCGGGTCGACGTGACCGACTGGCGGGGCATGATCGGCCACAACTGGGGCGCCGAGCACGCCGAGCGCTGGGTCTGGATCCAGGGGTCGGGCTTCGAGGGAAGATCGGCGGAGGACTACTTCGACATGGCGGTCGGGCGGATCAAGGTCGGCGGGCGGATCACCCCCTGGGTCGGGAACGCAATGCTGATGCTCGACGGGAAGCCGCACCGGCTCGGCGGTTTCGGCCACGTCCCGAGCACAGTCGTGGAGGAGTCGCCGACGGGCGCCCGCTTCGAGCTCAGGGGCAAGGGCATCCAGCTCACCGGCAATGTCCACGCCGCTGCCAAGGACTTCGTCGCCTGGATCTACGCCGATCCGGTCGGCCCCGAGCACAACACGCTCAACTGCTCGATCTCCGACCTCGAGCTCGACGTCGAGCTCGACGGTGTTGCCGCCCAGCGACTCACCGTCAGGGGAGCCGCTGCCTACGAGTTCGGCACCAGGGACACCGACCACGGCATCCCGCTGCAGCCGTACGCGGACGGCTAGGCCGGCGATCTACGAGAGGGCGTCGTACTCGTCGTCGGCGAGCTCGATGTCGAGTGCGCGGAGGTTCTCTCGCAGATGCTCGATCGAGAGCGTGCCCGGGATCGGAAGCACGACCGGCGAGCGATGCAGCAGCCAGGCGAGTGCGATCTGCTCGGGAGAGGCGTCATGCCTCCGGGCGATCTGGGCGAGGGCGGGCGGCGCGTCGCCCTTCACCGGGTAGTAGGGGACGAAGACGATGTCGTTGTCCTCGCAGTAGTCGACGACGTCGTCGTGTCCGCGCTCTCCGACGTTGAAGTGGTTCTGGACCGCCGCGATGGGCACCACCTCCCTGGCCGCCTCGATCTCCTCGATGGTGACGGCCGAGACGCCGATCTCCCTGATCTTCCCCGCCTCGCGGTACTCGGAGATCGCGCCGAGGCTCTCGGCGAGCGGAGTCTCGGGGTCGATGCGGTGGAGGTAGTAGAGGTCGATCGCCTCGGCCTTGAGGCTCGCCAGGCTCTGCTCGATCTGCGCGCGCAGCGCCTCGCGGCCGCCGCTCCCCGCGTAACCGCCCTTGGTGGCGACGACGAGCCCATCCGGCTGGGGCGAGAGGGCCTCTCCGATCGCGCGCTCGCTGTCGCCCCCGGTGTAGACGTGGGCGGTGTCGATCAGCCCGAGGCCGGCATCGACCGCCTCGCGCAGGAAAGCGTGGTTCTCCGGCGTTGAGGTGAGCCGATTGGTCCCGAGGCCGATCCGGGGAACCTCAGTGCCTGCGATCGTCAGTGTCACTTCTTCTTGAAGAATGCCCAGGTGTCGGGCAGGCCGAGAGCGCTCGCCAGCTGCGGGCCGTTGACGGTCGTGGTGCCGCCGCTGCCGATCAGGTTCGCGTGCACGATCCGCGGCGATGCGCCTCGTTGGGTGACGACGATGTTTCGCAGCTTGCCGCGCAGCCCGATTCCGCTGAGCGCTCCGCTGATCCGGCCGATCGAGTACTTCCGCTTCCAGTGCTCGTAGGGCGAGCCCGCCGTCGCCTCGTAGGGATCGTCGACCCCACGCAGGTAGGGGACCGGCGGCTGTCCGAAGCCCAGCGACGAGAACTCGTTGTTCTCCGTGTGCCCGCCCGAGGTCGAGAAGAAGAACGTCTGGGCGATCGTCCCCCTGTAGAGGACGACCTGCAGGTGGGTGCCGCTGACCGCCTGGTCCGTCTTCGCCGTCTCCGCGGCGACGCCGCCGTAGGCCTGGCTGCGGGTGTCGTCGAAGACATCGAAGGTGCCGTGGCCGGCGCTCGACAGAACGTAGGACCGGGCGGCCACCGCCTGGGCCTTGAGCGCCTCGATCGGCCAGGACGACGGCGACTCCCGCGAGACCACTCCGCGCACGTAGTCCTCGACGTCCAGCACGTTGATCGCGTCGAGTCCGCTGGAGGATCCCCTCACCTCGAGCGAGCCCCGGTAGGTGCCCTTGCCGGCCACGATGACGGTCGGGGCGCCGGTGGCGCTCATCACCGCGCCGCACCGCGCGACCACGGTCCCCTTCTTCGAGCGCAGCACCACGCCGCCGCCCTTCCGCTTCGCGACGTATGTCTTGGCCGGCTTGATGCCGGTGCCGCAGGCGGAGTTGGCCCCGTGGAAGGCGACGCTGCCCACCGAGTCGCGCAGCAGCACCCGGACCGGCCGCTCCACCGTCGTGCCGATCGTCGTGCCCGTGTAGTAGTGGGTCAGGATCTGGTCGTACTTGAAGCCATGCTTGGCATAGCCGTAGGCCCCGTACTGGCTCATGCCCACGCCGTGCCCGAACCCGGCGCCCTTGACGACCCAGGTCTTGGCCGAGGCGGCGGCCGGGACGGCGAGGACGCAGGCGAGCGCGATCAGCAGGAGTCGGGTCCCCCGGATCATTGCCCCCTGAATAACGGGTAACGCGGCGGGAAGTTGCGGTCTCCACGATGGAGCAGGGGGGATTGCGGCCCTGGCCACCACGTCCCTGGGGCCGGGAGACTGGTCGGGTTAGCCTGTGGGTAGACGACTGAGAAGAGACGGAGGAGACGAGGATGGCGACCGACACGATTCAGGCCACGGACCACAAGCTCTACGTCGACGGCGGGTGGATCGACACCGGCGTGTGGTCGGAGGTGAAGGCTCCGTACGACGGCACCGTGATCGGCCGGGTCCCCAAGGGCGACGCCGCCCTCGTCGATCGGGCGACCGATGAGGCGGCGGAGGCGTTCCTGGCCGGGGAGTTCCCCGCCCACGAGCGGGCGGCGGTCCTCGACCGGGCCGCGGAGCTCGTCGCCGAGCGCGAGGACGATCTCACGATGACGATCGCCGCAGAGGCCGGCAAGCCGGTCAAGACAGCCCGGGTGGAGGCCCAGCGCTGCGTCGGCACGCTCGAGTTCGCGGCCGTCGAGGCGCGCAGCCTCACCGGCCACATGGTTCCGATGGACGCCGGCGCGGCCGGCGAGGGCAAGCTCGGCATCGTGATGCGCGTGCCCTATGGCGTGGTCGGCGCGATCAGCCCGTTCAACTTCCCGCTCAATCTCGTCGCCCACAAGCTCGGGCCCGCGATCGCCGCGGGCAACGCCGTGGTCCTGAAGCCCGCCGGCCAGACGCCGATCTCCGCGATCAAGCTGGCCGAGGTCTTCTATGACGCGGGCCTGCCGGAGAACTGGCTGCAGGTCGTCTGCGGCTCGGGCTCGGATGTGGGCAACGCAATCGTCGAAAGCCAGCGGACCCATGCGATCACCTTCACCGGCTCCGCCGAAGTCGGATGGGGTATTCGCTCCGCGGTCCCTCACAAGAAGGTCAACCTCGAGCTCGGCTCGAATGCCCCACTGATCGTCAACGAGGACGGCGACTGGGAGACGGCGGCCGACAAGGCTCAGATTCACGCCTACTCCCACGCCGGTCAGAGCTGCATCTCGGTTCAGCGCATCCTGCTCCACGAGTCGATCGCCGAGGAATTCACCGAGCGCTTCGTCAAGAACGTCGAGTCGCTGGTCGTCGGGGATCCGATGGACGAGAAGACCGACGTCGGCCCCGTGATCTCCCCCGGCGACAAGGACCGGGTCAAGGAGTGGATCGACGAGGCGGCGGCGAAGGGCGGGGAGATCCTGACCGGCGGCGAGCTCGTCGACGAGGATCGGTGCATCGCTCCGACGGTGATCGAGGACGACCCCCGTGGGTGTCACACATGGAAGGACGAGATCTTCGGGCCGGTCGCCACCATCCACACGTTCAAGAGATTCGACGACGGCCTGGAGATGGCGAACGATTCGCGCTACGGCCTGCAGGCCGGAGTGTTCACGCGCGACGTCGGCAACGCGATCAAGGCCGGGCAGAGGCTCCAGTTCGGCGGAGTTCTGATCAACGAGGTGCCGACCTTCCGGACGGACCAGATGCCCTACGGCGGCGTCAAGGACTCGGGCAACACGAGAGAGGGCCCGCACTACGCGGTGCGCGAGCTCACCGAGGAGCGCCTGGTCACCTTCCAGGGCTGATTCGTCCAAAGCCAATCCCGGCGCGCCCGCGGCGCGTAACCTGAATAGGGATGTCAGGGGGACTGACATCGGGGAGAGGGATCAGCTCTCTGTTGCTGGCGATTGGAGCGCTCCTCCTCGCCCCGGGCAGCGCGGGAGCGGTCAGCTTCTTCAGGAGCGACGTGCCCGTCGGCACCCATCCGACCTCGTTGGCCGTCGGCAACTTCAACGGTGGCGCCCAGGATCTCGCTGTGGCGAATGAGGGCTCGGACAGCGTCTCGATCCTGCTGGGCAACGGGTTCGGCCAGTTCACGACGGGCACTCCCGTCTCGGTCGGGGATGCGCCGAGCTCGGTCGTCACCGGAAACTTCAACGGCGACGCCTTCACGGACCTCGCCGTCGCCAGCGTCGGGAATGACAACATCGCGATCCGTCTCGGCGACGGAACGGGGGCGTTCAGCGACGCCGGCGCCGTCTCGACCGGGACCAACAGCGATCCTCGCGCGATCGCGACGGGCGACTTCAACAATGACAGCAAGGCCGACCTCGTCTCCGCGAATCAGGGCTCCAGCACCGTGTCGGTCCACCTCGGCGACGGAATGGGCGGCTTCGCGGCGGATCCAACGCCGACGGACGTCGGCGCCACGGCGTCGCTGAAGGCGATCAATCCGGTCGCGATCGCGGTCATCCAGCTGGGCGGCACCACGATGACGCCCGACGCCAACCTGGATGCACTCGTCGCCAGTCAGGCCAGCGATCAGGTCCTCGAGCTGCTCGGAGATGGGACCGGAGAGTTCACCGGTGAGGGCACCCTCTACACGTCAATGGGGATCCCCGGATCGGATCCGAGCGGGATCGTGGTCGGCAGCCTGAACCCCGGCAGTCCGGTCCCCGCGAACGCCGCGGAGCCCGACATGCTGACTGCGAACCAGGGTCCGGATCAGGTCTGGCCGGCGTACGGAAGGACCGACGGCACCTTCTTCGACTTCGGGGGCGTCGAGATGACCGGAGCAGACCCAGTCGCGATCGCCATGGGCGATCTTGACGGAGATGGCGACCAGGACGGGATCACGGCCAACCGCACCGCGGGGACCGCGACAGTGATCCTCTCCGACGGAAACGGCGATGTCACCGCTGACACCTCACCGGCGGTGGGGACCTCCCCTGACGCGGTTGCGACAGGCGCGTTCGATGCCGACGCCATGGCCGACGCGGCCGTGGCGAACTACGACTCGAACTCGGTCACGGTCCTGACCTCGCTCCAACCCGGCCCACCTGCCGCATCACCGCCGGCGCAGAAGCCAGCGGTTTCGAAGAAGAAGTGCAAGAAGAAGAAGCGCCACCGCGCCGCCGCGGCCAAGAAGAAGTGCAAGAAGAAGAAGCGGCGCTAGGCCGGAGCGAACCAGCGCTCGAGGCGCTCGGCGCTCATCAGCTGGGATGGCTCGACCGTCCGGGCCAGGCAGTCCCGCAGGTCCTGTCCCGCGTCCGGATCGGAGGCCCAGCCCCGGAAGAGGGGCTCGGCGCTCTCCGGGTTGGGGAAACGCCCCCATGCGAAGGACCAGTCGTAGTGCTCGGCTGACTTGGCGTCTCGCCACTCCTCGTATCCGTCCAGGTCGCCACCTGCCGAGAGGGTGTCGGCCACGTACAGCGCCGCCTCCACCGCGTCCCCTATCCCCTGCGCGGTCCCCGGGTGCTTGAAATAGCTGGCGTCGCCCACCAGGGCCCAACCCGGCCCGGTCGGCCGCCGGTAGAAGCCGCGCATCAGGGTCTCCGGAGCCACGGTCACCTCGGTGACCATCTCGGCGCCGTCCAGCAGCGTCGGATCGAGGGTCTCCGGGAACCGCCGGATCGTCTCCATGTACTTGCGCTCCCGCTCGGCCTTGGTGCCCTGCGCGAGGTCCGGGACGCCGTTGGCGATCACGAGATAGAGCCCGTCCTCCACCGGCCCGTGGTAGAGCATCTCGTCGAGGTTGATCTGGAGCGTCGAGACCGGCTCACCCACCGGGATCCCGCTCCAGTAGGAGTACGAGAAGGCGAGCTCGCCGTGCTGGGTGCGCTCCTTCTCAAGGCCGAGCTTGCCGGCCACCACCGATCCGCGGCCGTCGGCGCCGAACACCCATGTGGCCTCGATCTCGCGTCCGTCGGCCAGCCGGACGCCGCGGACGGGATCGTCTTCAGTGTCGTCACCGAGCAGGTCCACCACCCGGGTGCCGAAGACTCCCTCGACGCCGGCGGCGAGAGCCGTGTCCACCCCGGCCTTGTCGAGCGCCACCCGGCGTGGCGCGAGGCCGAGGTCGAACCCCTCGATCGGTGTGTACCTCCCGGCGACCTCGTGCCCCAGGGCGACGAGCCGGTGCGAGGCGAAGGCGAGCTCGTGCTCGGACTGAAGCGTGTCGAGCACTCCTAGCCGCTCGAGGCGGGCCAGTGTGTTGGGATAGAGAAGGTGGGTCGAGACGGTCGTGCTCGGAAAGGTGTCCCGATCGACCATCACGACGTCCCAGTCGCTTTGGGCGAGCGCTGTCGCCAGCGTGGACCCGGAGCTTCGCGCTCCGACTATGACCGCGTCGTGCTTCTCCACCACACCCGACCTTACGCCGCGGGCGGGCCGCGGGATGTGCGATCGCTCCGCCCGACTCAGTCGTGCGGGTGAGCCATCTTGCGATGGTCGAGCGCTTCGTCGAGGATCTCCTCGGAAACGCCCATCTCCTTCGCGACCTCGCGAATCGAGCGATTGGACGCAGCCGCCTCCTTGACGATCTCGCCCGCCTTGTCGTAGCCGATGTGCGGGTTGAGGGCCGTCGCGACGATCAGGTTCGACTCGCGGTGGCGCTCCAGCATCTCCTCGTTTGGCTCGATCCCCTTGACGCACTTCTCGTCGAGGTGGCGGGCGGCGGCGGCGAGCAGCTTGATCGAGTCGAGCAGGTTCCGTGCGATCAGCGGAACCCGGACATTGAGCTCGAACTGGCCCTGGCTGCCGCCCATCGTGATCGCGGCATCGTTCCCGATCACCTGGTCGGCCACCTGGATCACGACCTCGGGGATCACCGGGTTGACCTTGCCGGGCATGATCGAAGAGCCCTTCTGGAGCTCGGGTAGCCGGAGCTCGGCGAGTCCGGCCCGTGGGCCGGAGCCCATCAGCGCCAGATCGTTGGCGATCTTGATCATCGAAACCGCCACCGTCTTGAGTGCTCCCGAGAGCTCGACCAGCGAATCGCGGTTCGCCTGCGCCTCGAACGGATCGGCGGGCTCCGAGATGTCCAGGCCCGTGTCCGCGCTGAGCTGCTCACGGACCTTGGCTGCGAACTCCGGATGGGTGTTGAGGCCCGTTCCCGTTGCGGTGCCGCCGAGCGGGATCTGCCCGACACGGCCGAGGGTCGAGCGAACGCGTTCCGCACCCAGCCGGATCTGCGTTGCGTAGCCGGCGAACTCCTGCCCGAGCGTGACGGGGACGGCGTCCATCAGATGGGTGCGGCCCGTCTTGACCAGGTCGGTGAACTCCTCGCCCTTGCGCTCCAGAGCCGCGCGGAGCTCGTCCAGCGCCGGCAGCAGATCGGAGTGGACCTCGCCCAGCGCCGCCAGGTGGACGGCGGAGGGGAAGACGTCGTTCGAGGACTGACCCATGTTGACGTGGTCGTTGGGGTGGGCCTCGTCGCCCGCGAGCTCGGCGATCACCTCGTTGGCGTTCATGTTCGAGGAGGTTCCGGAGCCGGTCTGGAAGACATCGATCGGGAACTGCTCGTCATGCTCGCCGCCGGCGACCTCGTCTCCCGCCTTGGCGATCCGCTCGGCGAGGTCGGAGTCGAGCTGGCCGAGCTCGGCATTCGCGCGGGCGGCGGCGGCCTTCAACCTGCCCAGCCAGTGGATCACCGGCGCCGGTACGGGCTGACCCGAGATCTGAAAATTCTCAACGGCCTTCGTGGTCTCGCCCCCCCAGAGCTGATCCGCGGTCTTGGCTTCCATCACCACTCAGGCTACCTAGCCAGTGGTGTGGCCTGCGGCGTAGCCGCGCCCGAACGCGCGCTCGAAGCTCGCGGGCAGCGTGCCGCCCGTCTGACTGAATCTGGCGGCGGCGTTGAGCCGCCGGGCCAGGTCGGTGTGGATCGCGTCGGCGCCCTTGGCGACCGCGCCGATCAGGTAACCGAGCTGTACCGCGGCGGGCAGAGAGCCCGCGCGAGCGGCGGCGTTCAGCTTGGTTGCGGCGACGATCATCTCCTGGCCGATGTTGGCCAGCTGCCCCGCGTCCTGTTCGGCCACGAGGCAATCCGAGATCGGCGTGGTCCCGGCGAGGCGCACGGGGCCGGGGGCACTGTCGAGAGCCCTCAGGTATCCGCGGTTCGTGACCAGGCAGGCCGCCGGAGCGAGGTCGTCCTTCTTCGCGCCGCAGCCCGTGACCGCCAGGAGGGCAGTGGAGAGGAGCAGGATGATCGAAAGTCGCTTCCGCATTCCCCCGATCCTACGTCCGCTGCGGCCCATACCTTGACGACAGTGACCGACGAGGCGACGCCACTTCGCCCCATCGATCCGCTCGCGCATCGAGCTCTGGAGGCGCTGGTGCGGGCGCAGGCGAACCTGACCCGCCGCCTTGCGGCGGACCTCGAGCGGATCGGCGTTTCGGCGACCGGCTTCACGATGCTGGTGCTGCTCACCAGCGCGGGGGGCCGTCTGGAGCTGCGCACGATGCGCCGACGGTTGGGCGCCTCGAAAGCCACCGCGACCGAGGTCCTCGACACGCTCGAGAACCGCGGCTTCGTCAACCGCACCCGTCTGGAGAGCGATCGCCGAGCCGTCGCGGTTGGTTTGACGGATGCCGGCTACAACCTCGTCACGCACGCCTTCCCCGCTCACGCCGAGCGGGTCCGCGAGGCGTTCGGGGTTCTCGACGAGACCGAGAAGCGGCAGCTCGCAGACCTCTGTCGTAAGCTGGACCGCGCCGCTTAACGACAACGCTTCTTGGTGGTCCGGGCCATCGGGGCAGGAGGCTCGAGATGCGTCCGTTGACCCGGGCAGTGCTTGCCATCGGAGGGATGGCGATCGGCTTGCTCTCACCATCCCTGGCTCATGCAGCGGCCGGGGATCTGTACGTGACCAGCAACGACGCGTCGCCGACCACCAGCACGATCCTGCGATTGAATCCGGCCGTTCCCGGCTTCTCCAACTTCGCCACGACCGCGGAGGGAGTGAGCTTCCTCAACTTCGGCCCGAACGGCGACCTCTACGCCACCAACGAGGACCATGCGGGCGTGCTCAGGGTGGATCGCAGCGGCGCGGTCAGCACGATCGCGAACATCGATTTCGCCTACGGCATCGCTCGCGAGCCCTCCGGATCGCTTGTGGTCGCCGACTACACCGGCGCGGCGAACTCCGGCTTGACGCGAGTCGATCCCAGGGACGGCGCGAAGCAGTTCCTGGCGCCGGAATCTCCCCTGGGCGCATCCCTCTACGGCGTGGCCGTCGGCACGGACGGCACGATCTACGCAGCACAGAACACGGCGGGCAACCTGCTTCGCCTGCCCCCCGGCGGAACGCCGAGCGTGTTCGCCGATGGGCTGTCGCATCCGGTCGACGTCGAGGTGGACACCGACGGGTCGCTCCTGGTCACCGACGATGGCACCAATCCCGACACGCTCGACCGGGTCAATCCCGCAACCGGCGCCGTGACGACCCTCGCGACGCTCGATCCAGGCAGGCACATCTACGGCCTGACACGCGGCGTCGACGGATTCGTCTACGCCGCTGACGTCGGCAGCCCGGACGCCGTCCTGCGCATCGACCCGAGAACGGGCGCCAGCAGCCAGGTCTTCGCCGACCCGGCACTGATCACGGCGGTCGATGTAGAGGCCGAGCCCCCGGACTGCCACGGCCAGCTGGCGACCATCTACGGAACTCCCGGGAACGACAGGATCACCGGCGGGCCATTCGCCGACGTGATCGCCGGCCTGGGCGGCAGGGACAAGATCTCCGGACTCGGGGCCGGCGACGTCCTGTGCGGCGGGCCCGGCAAGGACACGCTGAAAGGCGGCGGCGGCAGGGACCGCCTCTACGGAGACGCCGGCAAGGACATCCTCAACGGCGGCAAGGCTCGAGACCGGCTGATCGGTGGTGGAGGACGCGACAGCTGTCCCGGGCACAGCAGGGACAAGCGCAAGTCCTGCTAAGAAGGCGGCATGGAGCAGCGCCTCAGCCTGGTCACCCTCGGAGTCTCGGACCTCGGCCGGGCACGCCGCTTCTATGAGGCGCTCGGCTGGAAGTCCGGCGCCGCCCCTGACGACGACGTCGTCTTCTTCCAGGCGGGCGGGATGATCGTCGCGCTCTGGGGCCGCGATCAGCTCGCGGAGGACAGCGCCGTGGAGGCCGGCAGCGGCTGGGGCGGGATCACCCTTGCGTACAACACCCGCTCGCCCCAGGAGGTCGACGAGGTGATCGAGGAGGCGCGCGAGGCGGGCGCGACGATCGGCCGCGAGCCGGGCGAGACCTTCTGGGGCGGGTACTCGGCGGTCTTCATCGATCCGGACGGGTATCCGTGGGAGGTCGCCCACAACCCGCGGTGGACCATCGGCGCGGACGGCTCGGTGACGCTGCCCTCCGACTGACTGCGAGAATCCGGCAGACGTGGCTGGATTCCGATCAGTGGACCCAAAGCAGTCATTCCCCGAGCTCGAGGAGCGCATCCTCGAGCGCTGGCGCGAGCGCGACGTCTTCGAGCGCTCCTTCACGAACCGCGAGGGGAGCCCGCTCTGGAGCTTCTACGAAGGCCCGCCCACGGCCAACGGCCGACCCGGGTCGCATCACGTCCTGGCCAGGGTCTTCAAGGACATCTACCCGCGCTTCAAGACCATGACCGGGCACCAGGTTCCCCGCAAGGCGGGCTGGGACTGCCATGGCCTCCCGGTCGAGCTGGAGGTCGAGCGGGAGCTGGGGATCACCTCGAAGGAGGAGATCGAGGAATTCGGGATCGCCGAGTTCAACGCTCGTTGCCGCGAGTCGGTCTTCCGCTACGTCGAGGACTGGAACCGCATGACCGAGCGGATCGGCTTCTGGCTCGACCTCGACGACCCCTACGTGACGATGACCAACGACTACATCGAGTCGGTCTGGTGGGCGCTGCGGCGGATGTGGGACGACGGGCGGCTCTACGAGGACTACAAGGTCGTTCCCTACTGCCCGCGCGACGGCACGGCGCTCTCCTCCCACGAGGTCGCTCTCGGCTACCAGGACGTCGAGGACCCCGCCGTCTACGTGAAGCTGCCTGTCGTTGCCCCGGTATCCCCGCTCGAGCAGGGGGACCAGCTGCTGGTCTGGACGACCACGCCGTGGACCCTGATCACGAACGCCGCCGTGGCGGCGGGTGCTGAGATCGAGTACGTACGCGCCCGGTTGGGAGACGAGGTCTTCGTCGTGGCCCGGGAGCGCCTGGAGCACGTCCTGGGGGAGGAGGCCGAGGTGCTCTCGAGCTTCCCTGGCGAGGCGCTCGCGGGTGCCGCCTACGAGCCGCCCTTCGACTACATCACCGACTACGGCCCGCGCGGCCACACCATCCTGCTCGCGGGCTTCGTCACGACGGACGAGGGCACCGGGCTGGTCCACACCGCGATCGCCTTCGGCGAGGACGATTTCAAGCTCGGCGAGGAGTACGGGATCAAGCTCCAGAATCCCGTCGACCTGCGGGGCCGCTTCGATGAGCGGATCAGCGACTTCCAGGGCCAGTTCGTCAAGGACGCCGACCCTGCGATCGTCGAGGCGCTCCGGGAGAAGGGCAAGCTGCTCCGCTCCGAGGCCTACCTGCACTCCTATCCGCACTGCTGGCGCTGCGACACGCCGCTCCTCTACTACGCCAAGGCGAGCTGGTACGTGAAGACGACGGAGGTGCGCGACCGGATGCTCGCCGCCAACGAGGAGATCGGCTGGCACCCCGATCACATCAAGCACGGGCGCTTCGGCAAGTGGCTCGAGGGCAACGTCGACTGGGCCCTCTCGCGCGATCGCTATTGGGGAACCCCGCTGCCGATCTGGGAATGCGACGGCGAGGACTGCGATCAGCGCTTCTGCGCCGGCTCCATCGCGGAGCTGCGGGAAAAGGGCGCCGAGATCCCGGACGACCTGCACCGTCCCTACATCGACAAGGCCTCCTATCCGTGCGAGCGGGATGGCTGCCAGGGCACGATGCGCCGCGTCGCGTCGGTGATCGACACCTGGTTCGACTCGGGCTCGATGCCCTGGGCCCAGTACCACTACCCGTTCGAGAACGAGGAGATCTTCAAGGAGCGCTTCCCCGCCGACTTCATCTGCGAGGCGATCGACCAGACCCGCGGCTGGTTCTACACGCTGCTCGCAGAGTCGGTGCTGCTCTTCGACACCTCGAGCTACCGGAACGTGGTCTGCCTCGGCCTGATCCTCGACCCCGAGGGCCAGAAGATGTCCAAGAGCCGTCGCAACGTCGTCGCTCCCTGGGACGTCATCGACCGCCACGGCGCGGACGCGTTCCGCTGGTACTACTTTGCCTCCAAGGAGCCCTGGGAGGGCTACCGCTTCTCCCTCGACACCGTTGGGGATGCGGTCCGCCATTTCCTGCTGACGCTCTGGAATACGTACTCGTTCTGGGTGCTTTACGCGAACGCCGAGGGTCTCGAACCGGCCGGCCTGTCGGAGGCCTGGAGCTCCGGAAGGCCCCGGGAGGGCTCCGCCGGGGAGCTCGATCGCTGGGCGCTCTCACGCCTGCACCACACGATCGCGGAGGTCCGCGAGCACATGGAGAGCTTCGACTGCACGCACGCGGCCCGCGCGATCTCGGACTACAGCGAAGAGCTCTCCAATTGGTATGTGCGCCTCAGCCGCCGGCGCTTCTGGGACGGGGACGAGGCGGCCTTCGCCACCCTGCGGCATTGCCTGCTCACGCTGGTCACGCTGCTGGCGCCGTTCACCCCCTTTCTCGCCGACGAGATCTACACGAACCTCGCGGTGGGAACCGGCGAGGATTTCGAGGGGGACCGGGACTCGGTTCACCTCTGCGACTACCCGCAGGTCGACGAGAGCCGGATCGACACCCAGCTCGAGGCCGGGATGGACGCGGTTCGCCGCACGGTGGAGCTGGGACGGGCGGCCCGCGCCCAGGCCAAGGTCAAGCTGCGCCAGCCCCTCCGCAAGGCGGTGGTGGTCGCCTCGGAGACCGAGCGGGCTTCGATCGAGCGCCTCACGGAGGTGGTCGCCTCGGAGCTCAACGTCAAGGAGGTCGACTTCGTGCGAACGGAGGCCGAGCTCGTCTCCTACCGCGTGCGGCCCAACTATCGCTCGCTCGGGCCCCGCTTCGGCAAGGAGATGCCACAGGTCGCCGCCGCTGTGGAGGCGCTCGACGCAGCGGCCGTGTCGCAGGCGCTCGAGATGGGCGAGGAGGTCGGCATCAGCATCGACGGCAAGGACCGCACCCTCTCGGCCGATGACGTGAACCTCGTCATGGAACAGCTCGAGGGCTACCAGGTGGAGGCCGAGGCGGGCCACGCCGTCGCCCTGGAGCTCGAGCTCGACGACGAGCTGCTTCGGGAAGGGCTGGCCCGCGAGGTCGTCCGCGCTGTCCAGGAGGCGCGCAAGCAGGCCGGCCTCGAGGTCTCGGACCGGATCGCTCTCGCGCTCGGCGGCGACGAGGAGCTGCTGGCCGCCGCTCGGGAGCACGAGGCCTACATCGCGGGCGAGACCCTGGCGGACTCGGTCGACTACAGCGCCGACGGTGCCGGTGAGAAGGCCACCATCGAGGGCAGGGAGCTGCGGATCGCCGTGAGCAGGGCCTGAGTGGCCGACGCGGTCATATTCGACCTCGACGGCGTACTGGTCGACTCGGAGGGGGTCTGGGACGAGGTGCGCATGCGGTTCGTCGAGGAGAACGGCGGCCGCTGGCAAGACGGCGCCCAGCGGGACATGATGGGAATGAGCTCGGTCGAGTGGTCGCGCTACGTCCACGACCGGCTCGGAGTCGACATGGATCCGGAGCGGATCTCGCGCGAGGTCGCGGACGGCGTCGCGGACACCTACCGGGAGAAGCTGCCGCTGCTGCCAGGCGCCGTGGAGGCCGTGAAGGCGCTCGCCGCCGAGTGGCCGCTCGGCCTGGCGTCCTCGTCGAATCGGCACGTCATCGACCTGGTTCTCGATCTGGCCGGGATCGCGGATGACTTTCAGGCGACCGTGTCCTCGGAGGAGGTTGGGGCGGGGAAGCCGGCGCCCGATGTCTACCTGGAGGCCGCGCGGCGCCTGGAGGTGGATCCGACCGCGTGCGTCGCGATCGAGGATTCGACGAACGGGATCCGCTCGGCCCATGCCGCGGGGATGGCGGTGATCGCGGTGCCGAACCGCGAGTTCCCGCCGGAGCCAGAGGCGCTCGAATTGGCCGACGTGACGGCCGAATCACTCACCGAAGTCACGTCCGACACGGTGCGACCGCTCCGATGACGGCGCGGTTGGTGAGTTTTCGGCCGACGGGGGGCGATAACTCACCAACTCGCCGGTTTTCGACCTCGGCAGATCGGCTAGCCGAGGATCGCCTCCGCCTCGATCTCGACCTTCCAGCGCGGATCGAGCAGTCCGGCCACCACGACCATCGTGGCCGCCGGCCGGATCTCGCGGAAGACGGCGGCGTGCGCGCGGCCGACCGCCGCGGAATGGGCCGCGTCGGTGATGAACATCCTGGTTCGGATGACATTCTCGGCGCCGGTTTCCGCTTCCGCGAGGGCCTCGAGGATGATTTCGAGGCAGCGTCCCGCCTGAACCTCGGGATCCGAATCGCAGGAGCCATCGGGCCAGATCGGTGCGGTCCCCGACACCAGCACGCGATCTCCACTGCGCACCGCCCGCGAGAAGCCCACGGTCGCCTCGAAGGGCGACCCGGACTCGACCCGCTGACGGTGACCGGCCAACGCCCGCATCCTGGCAGGCGTGGCGGTTCGCCTAACCAGCCTGCTCGGCCCGGATTGCACGGGCTCGCCCATCGCCTCGAAGATCCAGGGGTGGTTCTTGAAGCTCCTGAAGCATTTCGAGCAGTCACTGGCGGCGGTCAGCGAGCTGAGGGTTCCGCCACGAGAGCGTGTTGAACTGGTGCTCCTCGTGGACGACTACGTCTTCGGGTTCACCCTGCGGGAGATCCTTCAGGAGATGTACGAGGCCGAGGGCGATCCCGACATGACCGACTCGGCGGTTGCGTTCTTCGAAGCCCAGCTCGCGACGGGCGAGTACTCGAACGTCAGCAAGCTCATGCGCGGTGATGTGCGGGAGGCCATGGAGCGCCTCACCGAGACCTTCTCAGGCGACCGGGCGAGCGACCGTCGCTTCGAGCGCGGCCTCAAGATCCTCTTCGACGGCTTCGAGAAGAAGCTGAGCTAGGCGAGAACCGGTTCGAGCTCGGACTCGAGCCGGGCCTTCGGGCGGGCGCCGACCAGGCGAGTCGCGACGTCGCCGTCCTTGAAGACGATCATCGTCGGGATCGAAAGGACCTCGTACTTGGCCGCGGTCTGCGGGTTCTCGTCCGTGTTCAGGCTGACGATGGTGAGATCGTCGCGCTCGGAGTCGATCTCCTCGAGCACCGGATGGACCACGCGGCACGGCCCGCACCAGGGCGCCCAGAAGTCGACGAGCACGGGCCCGTCGGCGTCGAGCACGTCGGACTGGAAGGTGGCGTCGGTCACATCGTTGAGCTTGCCCGGCACGGTGATCTCCTAGGTCGTGGTCTTGGCGTTCTGCTGTTCAGTCTAGCCAGAGCGTCCAGGGTTACTATACAAAGTGAAGCGCCTACCAGCGCCTCAAGCGCATGGCGGGAACGCGCCACATCGCCTCCGCGACGATGGCCTTGCTCATCTTCGAGGTTCCGTCGGTGCGGTCCCTGAAGACGATCGGGACTTCGACCACGCGGAATCCCGCCTTGATCGCGCGGTAGGTCGTCTCGACCTGGAACGCGTACCCCCTCGCCTCGATCGTGTCGAGGTCGATCGTCTCGAGCACGATTCGGCGAAAGCACTTGAAGCCGCCGGTCAGGTCCTTGACCGGCAGCCCCAGCGCCACACGCGCGTAGGCGCTCCCGCCGCGGCTGATGAAGCGCCGCATCGGGCCCCAGTCCGTGATTCCGCCGCCCGGCACGTAACGGCTTCCGATCGCGAGATCGGCGCGCTCGGTCGCCCCGATCAGCGCGGGGAGGTAGCTCGGATCGTGCGAGAAGTCAGCGTCCATCTCGACGATCCGCTGGGCGCCGCCGTCAAGTGCCACCCGGAATCCGGCTAGGTAGGCGGGACCGAGTCCTTCCTTGCGCTGCCGATGGAGCACCACGACCGACTCGTCCTCGGCCAGCCGGTCGGCAATCTCGCCGGTCCCGTCGGGGGAGTTGTCGTCGACGATCAGGATGCGTCGTGACGGCGGCAGCTGCTCGAGCACAGCCGCGACGATCCGCTCGAGATTCTCGGCCTCGTTGTAGGTCGGCAGGATGACCCAGACATCCGGCGTCCGGGGAGGAGCGGCGGGCACGGCGGCAAGATAGCCGTCCCCACTAGTTTTGAGAGATGCGCAACGCCGAGATCGCCGCGGCCCTTCGCGAGCTGGGGATCCTCTACGAGCTGGACGGCGCCGACCGCTTCCGGGTGCTCGCCTACAGCGAGGCGGCGCGGACCATCGCCCAGAGCCCGGTGTCGATCGAGCAGCTGGCGGAGGATCGCCGACTCACCGAGCTTCCAAACGTGGGCAAGACGCTGGCTCAGAAGATCGAGACCCTGATCGAGACGGGGAGCATCCCGTCGGCCGACAAGCTCAAGCAGAAGTTTCCCGCCACGCTGGTGGAGGTGACGCGGGTGCCCGGCCTCGGCGCGAAGACGGCCCGCCGGATCTACGACGAGGTCGGGGTCGAGAACCTCAGCCAGCTGAAGGAGGCCGCCGAGCAGGGCAGGATCGCGACGATCCGCGGCCTGGGGCCGAAGACCGAGGAGAACATCCTCGCCTCGCTCGAAGGTGTCACCGAGGACGGGATCGGCGAGCGCCTGCTGCTCTCCCACGTCCTCCCGATCGCCGAGGAGATCCGCAGCGACCTGCTCGACCTGGGGGTGGCAAAGAGGATCGAGATCGCCGGGTCGGCCCGGCGCTGGGCCGAGACCTGCAAGGACCTCGACCTGATCGCGACCACGGACAGGCCCGCCGAGCTGGCGGACGCCCTGGCGGCCCACGGCCTCTCGGCGGAGGTCCGGCGCGGCGGCGACGCGGCCGCAAGCGTGCTCACCCACGCGGGACTGAAGGTGGACCTGCGGATCGGCGCCGAGAAGGAGTTCGGCGACCTGCTCCAGCACTTCACGGGATCGGCCGCGCACAACGTGCAGCTGCGGGAGCGGGCCCAGGCCCGCGGTCTCTCGGTCAGCGAGTACGGCGTCGCAGTGGTTGACGGGAAGAAGGTGCACAAATTCACCGAGGAGGCGGGCGTCTACGAGCTGCTCGGACTGCCCTACATCGAGCCCGAGCTCCGGGAGGGGAGGGGTGAGATCGAGGCGGGCGATACGGGCGAGCTGCCGGATCTGGTGACGATCGACGACATTCGCGGCGACCTGCACTGCCACACGACCCTCTCCGACGGCCGTAACTCCCTGGAGGAGATGGCGGAGGCCGCCCGCCGGCGCGGCTACGCCTATCTGGCGGTCACCGACCACTCCGCGACGCACGGCTTCGGCAACGACGTCACCCCGCGGCAACTGGCGAAGCGGATCGAGGAGATCCGGGCCTGGAACGAGAAGGCTCCGCGGGGATTCCGCCTGCTCGCAGGGTCAGAGGTCAACATCGGCACGAAGGGAGAGCCCGACTATCCCGACGAGCTCCTCGCCGAGCTGGACTGGGTGATCTGCAGCGTTCACACCTCGTTCAACATCTCCGCGAGCGCAATGACCGAGCGTGTGATCGCCGCCATGGAGCATCCGCTGGTCGACTGCATCGGGCACCTCACCGGCCGGCTGCTGCTCCGCCGGGAGCCCTACGGGATCGACATTGAGCGCGTTGCCGAGGCGGCGGCGCGCACCGGAACGATGCTCGAGATCAACGGCAATCCGAACCGCCGCGACCTGAACGAGGGCCACGCGAAGCTGGCGGCCGAGGCCGGGGCATGGATCGTCTGCAACACCGACGCCCACGGCACGGACACTCTGTCGAACATGAAGTACTCCGTCGCCACGGCGCGCCGCGGCTGGCTGAGCGCGCGGCAGATTGCGAACACAAGAGCCTGGCGCTCCTTCGCGCCACTGCGGAAACGAGCGAAGCGCTCCTAGCGGGGCTGGTTGAGGCGAGCCCTGGGCGCGGGCAGCTTGGCGCTGCCCGGCGCGCGCATGCCATCGAGCATCACCTCGAGGAAGCGCTCCCAGTTCATCGCCGGCATGCTGCCCTCGGCCGAGCCCGTGACCGCGCTGAGGCCGCAGATCATCGTCGGGATGTCCTCGACGAGAAGGTCCTTGCGCATCTGACCAGCGCGCTGCGCCTTTCTCATCAGCTTGCCGCTGAGCTCGACGAGTCCCGACTTCGCCGCGGCCGCCTCCCCGACCAAAGGTCGGGCGCCGAGCACCTCGGATAGCCCGCGGTCATCGGCCTGGTACTCCGCCGACCAGCGCATCAGCTCGCAGAATGCCTGCCACGGGTCCTCCTTCTCGAGCGCCTTCGCGGTCTCCTCCGCGAGCCGCTCGAAGCGGTCCGCGACGAGAGCGTCGAGGAGAGCCTCCTTGTTCGGGAAGTGGCGATAGACGGTGCCGACGCCGACCCCGGCGGTCCTTGCGATGTCCTCCATCTGGCAATCAAAGCCGTGCTCGGCGAAGCCGTCGCGGGCGGCCTCCTTGATGGCCTCGCGATTGCGCCGGGCGTCGGCCCGCAGCGCGGGGATCGGATCGGGCTCTGTCTTGGTGGTGGCTTCCATCGGATCGAGGCTAGCTCTGCGTGGGGGCGAATTTCGCTCTGTGTGACCACCTGCACGCAAACGGAATCTGAATTCCGTATAGTCCTAAACGAAACCGGAACTCAGGTTCCAGATATGAGAATAGCCCACTTGTCCAATCCTGCTGTCGCCGTTCGTCGTAAAGACAGACCGGTCAGCAAGGAGCCGGATGCAGAACGAAAGGAGTCAGGGGGATGACCACAGCGGAGGAATACCTAGAGAAGCGTTGGACCGCGCTGATTCTGCTCTGCGTCGCGCAGTTCATCGTGGTCCTCGATGCGTCCATCGTCAACGTGGCCCTGCCGAGCATCGGCAAGGGACTCGACTTCTCGGAGGAGAACCTCCCCTGGGTGGTCAATGCCTACGTGATCGCCTTCGGCGGCTTCCTGCTGCTCGGCGGCCGCGCAGCTGACCTGCTCGGCAGGCGGCGCGTCTTCATGACCGGCCTGGCCGTCGTCGGTATCGCATCACTGGCGGCCGGATTCGCTGCGACGCAGGGCCAGTTGATCGCAGCCCGCGCAGCTCAGGGATTGGGCGCCGCAATCGTCTCTCCCGCGGCCCTCTCGATCGTGACCGGCCTGTTCAGGGATGGCGCGGAGCGCAACAAGGCGCTCGGGGCATGGGGCGCGGTGGCTGGATCGGCCGGCGCCGCCGGTGTCCTGCTGGGCGGCATCCTCACGGACAGCCTGGGCTGGGAGTGGGTCCTATGGGTGAACGTGCCGGTCGCCCTGATCGCGCTGGCCTTCACGCCGGGCCTGATTCCCGAGAGCCGCTCGGAGTCCGAGACGCGCCACTTCGACGCTGCCGGAGCCGTCACCATCACCGCCGGCCTCTCGGTTCTCGCCTACGCCCTGCTCGACGCGAGCAACTCGGGCTGGGGCTCGACCAAGATCGTCAGCCTGCTCGCTCTCGCGGTGGGACTAATCGTGGCCTTCGTCTTCATCGAGCAGCGTTCGAAGGCTCCGCTGGTCCCGTTCCGGATCTTCCGGCTCAGGACCCTGACCGGGGCGAACGTGGTGGGCATCCTGCTCGGTGCCTCGTTGTTCTCGATGTTCTATTTCATCTCGCTGTACATGCAGCAGGTGCTGGGCTACAGCCCGATCCACGCAGGTCTCTCGTACCTGCCTCTGGCGGTCACGATCATCCTCGCGGCTGGTGTCGGCGGGCAGTTGGTCACCCGCTTCGGCTTCAAGCCGATCCTCGCGGCCGGGATGCTCTCGGTCTCCGCCGGGCTCCTCTGGTTCAGCCAGGTGTCGGTCGGAGGCAGTTTCCTGACCGACATCCTGGGTGCGTCGCTGCTCGCGGCGATCGGCCTCGGGTTCGGGTTCGTGACCTCGACGATCGCGGCTGTATCCGGCGTCGAGCAGCGCGAGCAGGGCCTCGCCAGCGGCCTGATCAACACCTCGCAGCAGATCGGTGGGGCACTCGGCCTGGCGGTCCTGTCCACGATCGCCACCACGCGCACGAACGACGTGATGGCGACCGGCCACTCGACAGTCGCGAACGGGCTCACCGAGGGATTCCAGAGCGCGTTCTTCGGCGGCGCGGTGATCGCGGCGCTCGGCTTCGTCGCGACCCTGGTGCTGATCCGGACCCGCGACAGCAAGGCGCACGTCGAGATGTCCAACGCCGAGGCGACTCAGGCTGAGGTTCCCGCGGCCGCTTAGGCGGCCGCGGGTGGCGGCGGCGGCGGGCTCCCTGGCGGGGGCCTGTCGCGCCGCAGGCCGGGCGTTCGCACCAGCTTGACCGGCTGCAGCGCCGAGCCGGGCTGCACGTAGAAGCGAACGCCGTCCCGCTCCTCGATCGCCGCCACCGCGCCCTCCCTCGAGCGAAGGGCCAGCGCCGCGCCGATTGCGAAGCCCGTGCCGATCGCCGCCACTCCCGGGAAGACCAGCCCGAGGCCGCCCGCGATCCCCGCAAAGGCCGCGAGGGGCCAGAGCCGGGCGAGCGCCGCCCGGGTCGGGTTGCCCAGGTTGGGGAGCGCCGTTGCCATCCGCGCCTCGGTGAGCGCCGGACGCATCGCCTCGGCAGCGCGGGACGGGCTTCCGAGGATGATTCCGCCGACCAGGGCTATGACCCACCAGGCGGCGGCAACGTAGAGCGTCAGCGTGTCCCCGGAGGCACTCACGGAGACCACGGTGATGGCGGCGAGGGCGGTGGCGGCGCCGGCGGCCAGCAGGACCGTCGTCCGCAGCAGGTCGCAGAAGGCCATCTAGAGGAGTGCCTCGAGAACGTGGACGAACCCCGCGGGCCCTTCGACGGTCAGGTCGGCCTCTCGGGCCACCTCCGGTGGCGACTCCTCCGAGGCGACGGCGACGCACGCAATCGCCTTCAGCTCTCCATCCTCACGCAGGGTGCGCAGGCCGGTGAAGGCATCGACGTCGGTTCGATCGTCGCCCCCGTAGAGGGCGTTCTCGACGGGTCGGTATGCGAGCAGGGCGGCGACGGCGATGCCCTTGTTGATCGGTAGGTTCGGGCGGATCTCGAGCACCTTGCGACCGTGGTGGGGGACCAGGCCCTGCCACTCGGCCTCACTGGCGATCTCGTGGGCGAGGGACTCGGCGGCGCCCTCGTTCTCCGCGCCCCGCCAGTGCAGCCCGACGATCGCCCCCTTGTCCTCGGTCCGGATGCCGACTCGCTCCAGCTCGGAGCGGTCGAGCCCCTCGAGAAAAGCCGGGGCGTCGCCCTCGTGCCCGTCAAGCGAGGGGTCCGGACGCACCTCGTCCTCGCCGGGGAGCAGCAGCTCAAAGCCGTGATTGCCCGAGTAGGCCAGCTGATCCAACCCGACGATGCGGCGGGCGTCCACGGCCCGGCGACCGCTCAGGCAGCCGACCAGGGCGTACCGCTCCGCCAGCGAGCGCAGCAGATCGCGCGTCGGCTCGGGCACCGCCGCATCTTCGGGCTTGAGCACGATTGGGGCGATCGTGCCGTCCACATCGGTCAGGATCGCCGAGCGGCTGGGGTCGCCGGCGAGGGGTGCGAGCAGGCGCTCGAGCGCGCCGTCCTGTGCCTCCGCGTCTGGCATCGCCGTAGTATCGCCCGCCATGCTCGCCTCACGAACCCTGAAGCTGGCGGCGATCGGCACGGTCGGCGGTGCGTTCAGCGGCCTGCTGGGGGTGGGAGGAGGCAGCGTGATCGTCCCGTTGCTGATCGTCTGGCTCGGCTACGGCGCCCGGGAGGCCACGGGCACGAGCATGATGGCGATCGTCGTGATCGCCGCCGTGGCCGTCACCCTCCAGGCGTTCTACGGCAACGTGGACCCGCCGAACGCCGCCCTGGTCGGTTTGCCCGCAATCGGCGGGGCGGTCGCCGGCACCGCGCTCCAGCAGCGCATTCCCGAACGGTCGATCTCGTTCCTGTTCGCGGGCCTCCTCGTGATCATCGCCGCAAAGCTGATCATCGCGTGAGCGCGATAGCGGCCGCGATCCTGGGTTTCGCCGGCGGTTTGGTCGGAGGGCTGCTCGGTGTCGGCGGAGGGATCCTGTTCGTTCCGGCTCTGGCGATCTTCATGGGCGAGACACAGGTCCGGGCGGAGGCGACCTCGCTCTTGGCGATCGTGCCGGTCGCCCTGGTGGCCGTCTGGCGCCAGCTCGGGTACGGGAACGTCCGGGTGCGGGATGGGCTGGTGATCGGCGCGCTCTCCCCGATCGGCGTGGCGATCGGGGTGGTCGGCTCGAACACGATCCCCGAGCGCGCGCTCGAGCTGACCTTCGCCGCGCTCGCCCTGGCGATCGCGGCGCAGCTGGTGTTCAGGGCGCTCCGAACCGCGGAAGAGACCGACTGAGCCGGGTCAGCGCAGCCCGTGCTCGAGCGCGTCCTTGACGCCGGCGTCGAGCGCGTTCAGCCGGTAGAGGGCCAGCGCTTCGGGGGTTCCAAAGCCGCGACCGCCCGAGCGATTCCCCTCAGGGCCGTGATGCAAGAGGACGCAGTGGAGCAGCCCTGCCCTGCGCTCGGGCGGCAGCTCTCCCGCCGCGCCTCCGACGATCTCCGCTCCCAGCGCCAGGTGGCCGATCAGGCGTCCCTCGTCGGTGGTCCCGAACTCGGCTCCGTAGCTGAACTCGCGGGTCTTGCCAACGTCATGCAGCAGCGTCGCCGCCATCAACATGTCCGAGTCGAGCCTCGGATGAAGCTGGCAGACCTCGCCGACGAGCGTGCCGACCGCCACGGTGTGCTCCATCAGGCCGCCGACGTAGGCGTGATGGCCCGCCCGCGTGCAGGGGGCGCGGCGAAACTCCGCGGCGACCGGCTCGGTGAAGAGCACCCGCTCGACCACCCGCCGGAGTGGCTCGTCATGGACCTCGCGGGTCAGATGCTCGAGGAACCCCTCCAGCTCCTGGGCGTCCCGGTACGCGGCGGGCAGGAAATCGGTGGGATCGAGCTCCCCATCCGCCATCGGCTGGATGTCCTCAACCTCGGCGACCAGCTCACCACGGAAGCGCTCCACCTTGCCGGAGACCTGGATCGCGTTCCCGCGCTCGAAGCGGCCGGCGAGACGATCGACCTCCCGGAAGACGCGAGCCGGAATCGATCCGGTGCGATCCCGCAATTCCAGCGAGAGGTAGATCGAGCCGTTGCGGGCCGAGAGCCGGTCCTTGCGGGCACAGGCGTAGACGCCGCGGAAGCGCTGCCCGGGGCGAAGCTCGGCGATCTGCGGGGCTTGGATTGCGGCCTCCATCGTTCTGAGTCTCCAAGCTCAACCGGACACCAGAGGCACGAATCGGCGTGCCCGCGCCCTCCGAGTCGCTAGTCTCGGTCGATGGACGCGCTCGCCTGGGAGGCCGAGCCTCCGCAGCTTCGATCCCCGGTTCTCGTTTGTGCTTTCGCTGGTTGGAACGATGCGGCGGGCTCGGCTACGACTGCACTGACGACCGCCGCCGAGTCCCTGGACGCGGAGGTGATCGCCCAGGTCGATCCCGAGGAATTCTTCGACTTCCAGGCCAACCGGCCGACGATCCGCCTCACCGAGGGCCAGAGCCGGGAGATCGAGTGGCCCGGGAACGTGCTGCTCGCGGCCACTCCCGCCGGCGCCGAGCGCGATCTGGTCCTGCTCGCCGGCACGGAGCCGAATCTTCGCTGGCGGACGTTCTCCGACGGGATCGCCGATGCCGCCGAGATGCTGGGCGTGGAGATGGTGGTCACGCTCGGCGCCCTGATCGCCGACGTGGCGCACACTCTGCCCGTGCCGATCACGGGACTCGCCTCGGACGAGGAGCTGGTGGAGAGCCTCGATCTGGCGCGATCCAACTACGAGGGGCCGACCGGGGTGGTCGGCGTGCTTCACGATTCCTGCCGCCGGCGCGGGATTCCGTCGGCCAGCCTCTGGGCGGCGGTTCCCCACTATGTCGCGGCGGTGCCCAACCCGAAGGCTGCTCTTGCATTGCTGCGCAGGCTCGAGGGCCTGGTGGGCGTGGCGGTGGAGGCCTCAGGTCTCGAGGAGGAATCCGACTCGTACGAGAGCCAGGTCAGCCGCGCCGTCGCCGCGAATCCCGAGATCGAGGAGTTGGTCCAGCGCCTGGAGGCCGAGCAGGTGGACCGCCTCGAAATCGAGGAGGACGTGCCCTCGGGCGAGTCCCTCGCCCGGGACTTCGAGCGCTACCTGCGCCAGCAGGGCGGCAGCCCGGAAGCCTAGGGGCCACCCGGGCCTAGGCGACCAGCCGCTCGATCAGCCGGCGAAGCTCCGGTCGCAGCTCCTTGGCGGCTGCTGCGGGATCCTCCTCGCGGGCCAGCACCCTCTCACCCAATCCGTCCAGGGCGGCGACCACCAGGCTCGCGTCGGCGCGCGGGTCGCTGCTCCCCAGCGATTCCAGGGCTCCCGCGACGGCGCGCTGCTCGGCGTTGCACCAGCTCTGGGCGGCCTCGCGGAGGTCGGGACGGCGCCCCGCCTCGAGCCAGAGCTCGTACTCGGCGATGTAGGCGACGCGATCCTCGGCCGCCGCGACCATCTCGGAGATCAACCGGTCGGCGAGCTCCTTTCCGGAGCCGACTGAGCGGAGCTCCTCGCCCAGCCGCGCGTAGCGCTCGATCTCCTGGGCGGCCACGTGCTCGAGCGCCTGACCGAGCAGATCGTCGCGCGAGTCGAAGTAATAGGTGGTGGAGCCCAGGGGAACTCCCGCCTCCTCCGCAACGGCGCGATGGGTGACCGCCTGGCGTCCCTCCCGGCCGATCACGCGGAGGGTGGCGTCCAGAATCTGCTCACGCCGCCCACGGGTCGCCTGTTCCGCCGTAGCCATGTTCATCTCAGGCTAGTTGGCGCCGGAGAGATTGAGCCCCACGACCCCGCCGATGACCAGCATGATGCTCGCCAGCTTCAGGGCGTTGACCGACTCGCCCATGGCCGCCATGCCGATGATCGCGATCGCCGCGGTGCCGACGCCCGCCCAGACCGCGTAGGCCAGGCTGATCTCCAGGCCCTTCAGGGCCAGCGCCGTGAGCCAGAGCGAGAGCACGTACAGGACGATCACCAGGATCGACGGAGCCGGCTTGCTGAAGCCGTCGGTGTAGCGCAGGAAGACGGTGCCGACCACCTCGGTGGCGATTGCCGCTGATAGATAGATCCAAGCCAACATGATGTGTACAAATGTACCACAAAGTTGTACAAATGTACGTGTGAGGTTCGTCACGCTTCGGAGGCCGGGCAGATCAGTCTGAAATCGCACCAGGAGCAGATCTCCGGCGAGGGCCGCGGCTCGAAGTCCTGCCCGAGGATTCCCTCGCCGACCTCGAGCACCACCCCCTCGACCCGCTCGAGGTCGTCGGACGAGCCGCCCACGGCCACCTTCTCGTCCGCCAGCACGTACCAGTAGCTGCCGGCCGCGCCCTCCAGGCGCCAGGCCTCCCGCGCGGCCAGGCGGTAGATCGCGAGCTGCACGTCGGACTCGAGCTCGCGGACGGGCTTCGGATCTCCGGTCTTGTAGTCGATCAGCTCGTAGCCGCCGCCCGGCAGCTGGTCCACGCGATCGACCCTGCCGCGCAGATGATGAGGCCCGATCCGGAAGTCGAACTTCCTCTCGACCCAGCGGGGGTGTGAGCCGCTCGCCACCTCCCGGGCGTGGTAGCGGTGCAGGGCATCGATCGCCTTCTCGCGGAACTGCAGCTCGTCGTCCGACTCACCGAAGCCGGAGCGGCGCCAGGCGGCGGCGAACAGGGCCATCAGGTGCTCCAGCGTCCCTGCCTCGGCCTCCCCCTCAGTGGCCGTCTGGTGGCCGTGGAACCGCTCCAGGACCTGGTGGATGACGATCCCGAAGCGCTGATTGATCGTGGTCTCCTGGGGGATGCCGAAGACGCGGGCGAACTTGTACTTGAGCGGACACGTGCGGTAGAGGGTGATGTCGGTGGCGGAGAGCGCGAGCCCCTCGCCCCGCCGGGGGAGGAAGGCCTCCAGCGAAGGCTCGTCGCGCTGCTCGATCAGCTCGCGGCGGCGCTTGGCCGCGCCCTCCTCGTCGAGGAGGTAGGCGTCGAGCCCGGACTCGTGGAGTGCTGTTCGCTGCTCCGGTGAGATCGCATGGTCGAGCAGGTCGTTGATCGCGGCGAGGGCATCCGCGGCGGGCTCCTCGCTCGATCCCTGGATCAGCCCCGCCAGCTTGACCAGCTCCAGGAAGCGCGCGACCGCCCGGGTGACGTCCACGTAGGTGTCCAGCCGAGGCTCCCTGAGCTTGCCCCCGGCCCGCCAGGCCTCCTCCAGGACCTCGTCCTGAATCATCCGATAGGTGGCCTGCAGCCCCTCGGCGGGGCCGAAGAGCTCCTCGCCATGCTCCTGCTCGGCCGCGTCCAGCACCGCCCGCGCGTCCTCGTAGAACGGCGAAGGGCGAGCGTCGCCAGCCTCCGTGGCCGCCGGCCTCGAGAGGACGAGCTCGTCCCGCGCCCGCGTCATCGCGACGTAGAGCAGATGCCGCTGCTCGTCCTCGTGGGATGGTCCTCCGGCGCCTACCCCGGTGGGCACGACCGGGGGACCGGCAGGAACCGTGCCCGGGACGGCGCCGGCCTGCAGCCCCACCACGTAGACGCGCGAGAACTCCAGGCCCTTGGTGCGCTCCAGGGACATGACTCGGACGGCGTCGGCCGTCGGCTCGCTGGGCTCGTCCACCGGCGGGACGCCGGCCTCCGAGACCGCGACCAGGTAGCGGACGAAGTCGCGGTTGGAGCCCGTCGGCTCGCGGCGCGTCCACGCCGCCGCCAGCTCACCCAGCCGCGACAGGTTGCGGAGCCGCTCGGCCGCCTCGGGGTGAGCGGCGAAGAGGCGGTGACGTCGGAAGCCGATCCGCTCGATCAGGCGCCGAACGAAGACGTCCGCCCGCATCTCGCCCATGGCGCGAGCTGCGGCGCGGTGGAGCTGGAGGAACTCCCGGATCCGATCCCGTGCCTCCGGCGGGATCTGCGGGCTCTCCAGGGAGGCCTCCAGCGCCGAGACCATGTCGAGCTTGCGGCGGCGGGCGATCGTGGTGCAACGTGCAAGGTCGACCGACCGCAGCTCGACGGGCGGCCGGCTCAGGGCTCGGACGGCCGCAGCCGCGTCCGTCGGATCTGCGAGCAGCCGCAGCCAGGCGATCACGTCGCGCACCTCGGACCGCTGGAAGAAGGCGCCGGGTCCCGTGATCCGGTAGGGGACGCGCCTCTCCTCGAGCGCCGCGGCGATCGCCCGCGCCCTACCGCCTCCCCGTGGCACCGCCACGCAGACATCCTCCATCTTCACCTCGCCGGCCGCGAGGGCGGCCTCGATGTCGCGGGCCACCGCCTGGGCCTCGGCCCGCTCATTGGTCCCGCGCCAGAAGCGCACTCGCGTCGACGGGCCGGCAGCGCGCCTGGCCACCTCGGCACCGCGCTCGGCGAGGGCGACCACAGCGTGAGCGGCGTCGAGCAGGTCTCCTCCATAGCGCCAGCTGGGCTCGAGGGTGAGCTCGGCGGGCGAGAAGGCATCGCGCGCCCAGGTCGATGCCGCCCGGCACGGCGCTCTGCCCTGCTCGTCGTCGCACGAGATCACGGTCGTCTCCGCCCCCCGGGCGAGGGCCTCAATCAGCGAGCGCTCAGCCGGGCACGCGTCCTCCGCCTCGTCCACCAGCAGATCCGGAAAGCGCTCCGAGACCGCCTCCGCGAGGGCAGGCCGCTCACCGAGCAGCCGGGTCAGCTCGATGACCGCGTCCACCTCGTCCATCGCCCCGGCGGCTCGCAACAGCGAGTCGTGCATCTCGTAGAGCTCCGCGAACTCGCGCTCCCTGGCCGTCGAATCCCGTTCGGCGACTGAGCCGCCGGCCTGCTCCTCGGACCAGCGCCGGAACCTCTCGGCGGTCACCCCGGCGGACTTGAGCGCGTCGATGCGATCGACGACGCGGGCAAGCAGGCCCGCCGGGTTTCCGCGGATCTCGTGTCTGCGCAAGGGCAGCTCGTCGATCTGGTCGAGCAGCATGGCCAGCCGCTCGGCGGGGCTCAGGGACTCGAAGAACGGATCGATCTCGGCCTCGGTGGCGTGCTCGCGCAGGATCCGGGCGGCCGCGACCGAATGCGTGTGCACGATGAGCTCCTCGTAGGCGGTCTCGATCTCCTCCTCGGCTCGGACCCGGATGCGGTCGGCCGCCGCGGCCGAGCGTGTGAGCACGAGGGGTCGGCGCCCTTTGCTGGTCAGGCGGCTCAGCCGCCGGGCCAGGGCCTCCGTGCGCCCGGAGCCGGCGGAACCCAGGACGAGCAGGGCGCCCTGCGCGTGGGCGACCACGGCCTCCTGCTGCTCGGTCGGGACCGGTTCCCCTCGATCGTGCTCTTCGGCCATCGATTTCAGGCTAACCCACGCATCCGCCGGTCCCGCCCGGCTTCCCGCTGGGCGCGCGGAAACCCTCGCTAACCTGGCCCGCGTGGCCGGTCCGAGCGCTGATCAGTGGATTGCCGCCTGCCGCCGGGCCGTCGAGGTGCACAAGCGGGTCTTCGCCGAGCACCGGGGGATCGAGGCGCGCACCCAGTACGACGGAGTGGGCGAGGGCGGTGACAACACCCTCGTCATCGACCGGCTCTGTGAGGACGCCATCTTCGATGAGCTCGACGCCCTGCACCGCGACGGCTATGAGTTCACGGCCGTCTCGGAGGAGCGGGGCTCCGTGGCCTTCGGGAACGCCGCCTCGCCCCTGCAGGTGGTGATCGATCCGATCGACGGATCCCTCAACGCCCGCCGGACGATTCCGCTGCACAGCGTCAGCATCGCTGTGGCCGAGGGCGAGGCGATGGGTGACGTGACCTTCGGCTACGTCTACGAGTTCGGCGCGGGCGAGGAGTTCATCGCCACCGCGGACGGCGCACGGCTTGACGGCGAGTCGATCCAGGCGCCGCCCGGGGACGGGTTGGAGCTGGTCGCACTCGAGGCCTCGAAGCCCGAGCGCGTCGTGAAGGCCGCCGAGGTCCTGCGGGACCGCGCCTACCGGCTCCGGTCTCCGGGATCGATCGCGGTCGACCTGTGCTACGTGGCCTGCGGGCGCTTCGACGGCATGATCACCACCCGCCCCTGCCGCTCCGTCGATGCCGCCGCGGGGCAGCTGATCGCGAGGGCCGCCGGTGCGACCGTGGACTTCGGGGGAGAGGACCTCGAGGAGACCCCACTCGACCTGGACGCTCGCTACGACCTCGCCGCTGCGCGAACCGACAACGACCTGGTCGTTCTCCGCGAGGCGCAGGAGGCGGTCTATGCCTGAGGGGCTCGTCGACTGGAACATGGCCGAGCGCGTCGCCCGCGCGCTCTCCGGCAGCGGCCCGCGCTGGGACGGAAGCGAGGAGGAGCTTCGCCTGGAGTCCGATCGCGCCGCCGTGCTGGTTCGCCGCTACACGGGCCTCAAGCCGAAGGGAGAGGTCCCCCCGGCCGAGCTGGTCGACCGGGCGGAATGGGCCGAGGTGAACCTGGAGACCTTCCGCCACCTTTCGGTGCGCGTCGAGGGCCATATGGAGGACCGCATGAAGGACTCGAACGGGAAGGGCAGCGGCCTCCAGCGAACGATCGTCGGCGCCGCGACCGGCGCCGAGATCGGGCTGGCGGTCGGCTATCTCTCCCAGCGGGTGATCGGCCAGTACGACGTCGCGCTGATCGGACCGGCTCGGGCGCCCAGGCTGCTCTTCGTGGGGCCGAACCTATCCGCCGCTCGCGCCCGGCTCGACGCCGACCGCGACCTCTTCCTGCGCTGGATCGCTCTTCATGAGACCACTCACGCGGTTCATTTCTCCGCGGTGCCCTGGCTCCGCGAACACATCGGCGGGATCGCCGAGGAGCTCTTCGAGAAGGCGGCGATCGAGGTGAAGCCCGGGGAGCTGCTGGGAAAGCTGGCCAGGACGAACCCCCGTGAGCTGGTTCGCTCGGCGACCAACGGGGAGCTGGCCACCCTGCTGTGGCCCGAGCCGCAGCGCCGGCTGGTCGAGAGGCTGACTTCGACGATGACCCTGGTGGAGGGCTACGCGGAGCACGTCATGGACGCCGTCGGCGACCAGCTCGACCCCCGCTACTCGGACCTTCGTCGTGCCCTCGACCGGGATCGGGAGCGGCGCGGCCTGCTCGACTCGATCGTCTCCAAGGTGCTCGGCCTCGACATGAAGCTCGCGCAGTACCGGCGTGGCAAGGCGTTCGCCGACGAGGTCGTCCGCGCGCACGGCATTCGCACGCTCAACCGCGCCTGGAGCGAACCGGACGCCCTGCCCAGGCCGGACGAGCTGGATAGCCCGGCCGATTGGGTCGAGCGCGTGGGCGTGGCCCGCGAGCGCCGGTTCCTGGACTTGTTTCGCTGAGCTCCCTTCCGGTCAAACGGTGTAACTCGGCCTCTCGGGAGGGTTACAAACATGTGTTCGCCAAAACGTGTGTTCGGTGCTAAGCTCCGAACATCCTTAGAACTAACAAGACCGCCGAAAGCAAGCTGAAGGGACTGAGACTCGAGATGGCCAGCAAGACACAGAAGACCTCAGAGAAGACGACCGAAGTGACGACCGACGGCCGTAAGCCGTCCGAGCAGGCCCTCCAGGCCGTCGACGTCGCCGTTGGCGCCGTTCCCACGGTCGCCGAGGTCGTTCGCACCACCGCCGAGACCTGGACCAACTCGGAGACCCGATCGCAGGAGATCGAGACGCTGCAGAAGCGCGTCCAGACCCTCCGTGATCCGAAGACCCGGACCACCGAGCTCGAGTCGCTCCGCGACCGTTTCGGTTCGGAGCTGCGTTCGGAGCTCCAGAAGGCCGAGACCAAGGGCGGCGACGTCCGGCGCCAGGTCACCGACCAGCTGGTCGGCCAGGCCCGGAAGGCGCGCGAGCGCGTCGAGCCCGTCTACCGCGACCGGGTACAGCCCGTCGTCAAGGAGCGGGTCGAGCCCGTGTATCGCGAGCGCGTCGAGCCCGTCGTCAAGGAGCGCGTGGAGCCCATCTACCGGGACCGCGTGGAGCCGACGGTGAAGAAGGTGCGCGAGCGCATCTAGTCGCTTAGCCCGGGCCGCCCTCGAGAGGTGGCGCGCCCGGAGAAGCCTGCCGGCACTGATAAATCCTCGCCGGCGGGAAGCAGCAACCTCTCCTCCCTCGAAAACCGGGCCCCAGTGGCCCGGTTTTCACGTTCCGGGCCGGGCCGCGGGCTGGTCCCGCCTACAATGGGCGACCGTGCCGACCAAAGACCAGATCACCGAGAAGCTGACCCAGGTCATCGACCCGGAGCTGCGGCGTTCCATCGTCGAGCTCGGGATGGTGCGATCCATCGACATCCACGACGACGGCAAGGTCGATGTCGTCGTCTCGCTGACCACCCCGGGTTGCCCGATCCGCTCGCATTTCCAGAACGCGGTGGTGCAGCACGTCTCGGAGCTGGAAGGCGTCAATTCCGTCGGCGTCGGCTTCGACGTGCTCTCCGACGGTGAGAAGTCCGACCTGCAGCAGAAGCTCGGGCGTCCGAAGCTCCCCGAGGGTGCGCTGGCCCAGGTGAAGAACGTGATCTGCATCGCCTCGGGTAAGGGCGGAGTCGGCAAGTCGACGATGACGGCCAACCTCGCCGCTGCGCTCCACTCCGAGGGGCACAAGGCGGGTGCGCTCGACTGCGACGTCTACGGATATTCGATCCCGCGGATGCTGGGCATCAACCAGAAGCCCGATGTTTCGCCGGAGCGCAAGATCATCCCCCCGGTGTCCCCCTCCGGCCCGACCGTCATGTCGATCGGCTTCTTCGTCGAGGAGAATGCGGCGGTCGTCTGGCGCGGCCCCATGCTCCACAAGGCGATCCAGCAGTTCCTCGAGGACGTGGCTTGGGAAGAGCTGGACTACCTGCTCCTCGACCTGCCGCCCGGCACCGGGGACGTCTCCATGACGCTCGCCCAGCTGCTCCCGCAGGCCAAGATCGCGATCGTCACCACGCCCCAGCCAGCCGCGCAGAGCGTCGCCCGCCGCGCGGCCGAGATGGCCGCGAAGGTCGACCTCGAGGTGCTCGGCGTGATCGAGAACATGTCCGCCTTCACGGGCCCAGATGGTGAGCGGGTTGCGATCTTCGGGGAGGGTGGCGGCGAGCTGCTCGCGGAGGAGCTCGACGTCCCGCTGCTCGCCAAGGTCCCCCTCTCGAGCGAGCTCCGGGAGCACGCCGATGAGGGCAAGCCCCTGGTCATCGATGACCCGGATGCCCCCGCCTCCCAGATGATTCGCGAGGCTGCTCGCGGCATCGTGGCGATGACTCCCGTCGAGCTTCCCCTGCTCCAGGGCGCGGAGGCAGCACCCGCAGCCGCGCCGAACGGCGGCGGGATCAGCGGCACCGAGCTGCCGATGGTCCAGTAGGGCGAATGCCGCTCCGCTGGCGGGCGACCGCCGCGGCTCTCATCTGCGCCCTTCATCTCGCGGCCTTCGTCCCGACGATCGGGGACTGGTCCTCGGTCCTGGTCAACGACTTCGCCCCGCAGGCGCAGGCCATCAAGGGCGGCGACCTTCCCTACCGGGACCAGGACATCGAGTACCCGCCTCTCTCGATCCCCGTCCTGATCGCCCCGATCTACCTCGGCGACAGCACCCAGGACTTCGTCGACGGCTTCATGTGGGAGATGCTGGCCTTCGACCTGGCCATGGTCGTCCTGATCGCCCTGGCGCTGCCGGGGGACACGAAGCAGGTCCTCTCGGCGCTCGGGATCTACACGGTGGGCGTGGTGATCCTCTCGGGCGTCGTCCTCGAGAGCTCGCTGATCGACACCGGGCCACTCGCGCTCTCCAGGTTCGATCTGGTGCCCGCGATCTTCGTGCTGGCGGCGGTGCTCGCCCGGGACCGCGGCCGTTCGGCGACCTGGTCGGGGTTGCTGTCCATCGGGGTTGCGATCAAGGCGTTCCCCCTCTTCCTCTATCCGGCCCTGCTGCGCGGCGAGCGGAACCTACGGAGGGTCCTGCTCGCGGGCGCGATCCCCCTGCTGCTCTGCGCCGCGGCCGTCCTCATCATGGGCGACGAGTTCGGATCGGCGATCACCTACCACACGCAGCGAGCCCTTCAGGTCGAGAGCCTGGCGGCCACCCCGTTTGAGGTCGCTCACGTTCTCGGGTCGTCCGGGATCACTTCGGTGGTGGGGCATGGCGGATTCGAGATCAGCTCCTCCGGCGCGACCGCCGCGCGTTGGATCTCGGTCGTCGTGGGAGCGGCCGCCTATCTGTGGCTCGTCTCGGCCGGCTGGCGCTCCAGGGCCTCGAACCTCGCGCTGGTCACGGCGCTCCTCACGGTCTTCGTCGTCTTCGCGCCGGTCCTGTCGCCTCAGTTCCTGCTCTGGATCCTGCCGCTGTCAGCGTGCGCGTACGGGCTGGGGAAGGAGAATCTCGTCCTGCTGACCACGATCGTGCTCACCCAGGTCGTGCTTCAGAACTACGACGGGGTGGATTCGCTGTCCGGCGGCTTCGTCTGGCCGCTCGCGGCGAGGAACGCCCTGCTGCTCGTCTATCTCTGCTTGGTGGCTGTGCCCATCCTGCGAGAGGGGCGCGAGCCGACCCACGCGCCGAGCACGGAGGCCTATGCGGCGGCGAGCTAGTGGTGGTACCCGAACTGGGCGACCCAGATGTGCGCGCCGCTGTTGCCGGCGAACTGACCGGTGACCAGCGCCATGCCGACGTTCCGGTAGCGCGGGTTGAGCAGGTTGCTGCGATGCTCGGGCGAGTTCAGCCAGAGATCCATGGTCCCGCGGGGAGTGGCGTCCTCCCCGTAGGTGAGCGCCAGGTTCTCTCCGGCGCCGTAGGTGCCCCGGAAGAATCCGGTCCGCTGCTCCCAGTAGAAGGCGTTGCGCCCACAGGCGTAGTGGCTGAACTGACGGCAACGCCTGATGTCATGCGCCTTGCGGGCCGCGGACCCGCGGAGCTGCTTCGAGATGCGAAGGCCCGAGAGGTGCTCCTGACTTCGGGCGTAGCGGTGCAGGCACACCATGGTCTGCTCCTGGGCGGCGGCCGGAAGCGAGGCATCCGACTGTCCCGGGCAAACCGATTCGGGCGCGAGGAGGTCCGCATAGGGGTCGGACGCGCTTGCCACGGCGGGGATTGCGAGCGCGAGCGCCAGGGCGGTGATCGCGGCGAGAAGTCCGGTGCGGGCTGATTTCCTCATCACCCGCAAAATCGACGCGGGCGATCGAATACCCCATTATTCGGGTCGTTCTAGCCGGATGTCCTAGAAATGGGTACCGGTTTTCGGGCCCCGGGCGCAGCTGAGAGAAATCAGGCCTTGCTCTTGTAGTAGTCGAGGTTGATCTGCGTGTACTTGGACCACTCGTCCGGGAGCTGGTCCTCGGCGAAGCACGCGTCGACGGGGCAGGCCTCGACGCAGGCGTCGCAGTCGATGCACTCGTCCGGGTCGATGTAGAGCTGCTCGACGTTGTCGTAGTCGGGCTCGTCCGGCGTCGGATGGATGCAGTCGACGGGGCAGACCTCTACGCAGGAGTTGTCCTTCTGCCCGATGCAGGGCTCTGCGATGACGTATGCCAAGGCGTCTATTCCTTTCCCAAGTCTCGATTGCGATTGCGGCGCCCATCGGGGCGCCGCGGGACGCGACATGCGGGACGCGACATTCTAGGCAAGGTCACGGCCCGACGCGTGCCTGCGCGCGGCTAAGGTGGCGACGTGATCCTGCTCACGGGAGCAACCGGCGTCGTCGGCGGAGAGCTCCTGCCGGAGCTGCTCGACGCGGACCACCCGGTGCGGGTGCTCGTTCGCGACCCGAGGAAGCTCGGGGAGCACCGGGTCGACGTCCAGATCACCCTCGGCGACCTCCGCGATCCGCTCTCGATCCGGCATGCGATGCGCGGCGTCGAGACCGTCGTCCACCTGGCGGCGACGATCCGCGATCAGCCGGGGGCCACGATCGAGGAGGTCAACGGGTTGGCGACGGTTCGCCTGCTGAGGCTCGCCGAGCGCGCCGGGGTGAAGCGGTTCGTCTTCTTTTCGGCGATGGGCGCCACCACGTTCCAGCGGACCCGGTTCTTCCGTTCCAAGGCGATCGCGGAGCGCGCGGTGAGAGAGTCACCGCTCGACACCACGGTGTTCGCGCCGTCGATCGTCTACCGGCCCGGGGATCCCTGGATTACATTGCTCCAGCGTCTGGCGCTGCTGCCGGCGGTCCCGGTGTCCGGATCGGGTCACGCGCGCTACCAGCCGATCTGGGCACGCGACGTGGCCCGCTGTGTCGCCGCCTCGCTGAACGGCGGGTCGTCGGGCGATGAGGGCGGCCGCTACGAGCTCGCCGGGCCCGAGGTTCTTTCCTATGACGACATCGTCGAGTGCGTGGTGGAGGCGACTGGGCGGAATCGCCCCCTGGTCCATGTGCCGATCCCGTTCGTTCGCAGCGGACTCCGGGCGCTCGAACTGCTGGCTGGCCCCTCGGTCTTCGCCACCTGGGAGGAGGCGGAGCTGATGGAGGTGCCGATGACGAGCGAGCGCGGCACGGCGGACGCGGAGCGGCTCGGGATCGAGCCGAGGCCGATGCGCACCGTGCTGGGCACTCAGGGCTGAGAAAATCCAGAGGCCCGGCGTGAGCCGGGCCTCTGGAATGCTCGAACACACTCGCCTGTTACGGCAAGCGTAGTCCCTACATCATCCCGCCCATGTCGGGCATGCCTCCACCGGGCATCGCGCCGGCGCCGTCCTTCTCGGGCGGCTCGGCCACGATGGCCTCGGTGGTGAGGATGTTCTTCGCGATCGACGCGGCGTTCTGAAGCGCCGAGCGCGTGACCATCGTCGGGTCGATGACGCCGGCGGCGATCAGGTCGCCGTACTCGCCATCGGATGCGTTCAGGCCCTCGCCGGCCTTCAGGCCGCGGACCTTCTCGACCACGACGGAGGCCTCGAAACCCGAGTTCTCGGCGATCTGCCGGATCGGGGCCTCGAGCGAGCGCTGGATGATCGAAGCGCCAGTCCGCTCGTCGTCGTCCTTGTAGGAGTCGAGCTTGATCGCGTCCTGGGCGTTCAGCAGCGCTACGCCTCCACCCGGGACGATGCCCTCCTCGAGCGCCGCGCGAGTCGCCTGCAGGGCGTCCTCGACGCGATGCTTCTTCTCCTTCATCTCGGTCTCGGTCGCTGCTCCGACCTTGACGACCGCGACGCCGCCGGCCAGCTTGGCCAGCCGCTCCTGCAGCTTCTCGCGGTCGAAGTCGGAGTCGGTGTTCTCGACCTCGGACTTGATCTGCTTGATGCGGCCCTTGATCTGCTCGGTGTCGCCGGCGCCGTCGATGATCGTGGTGTTGTCCTTGCCGACCACGACGCGACGCGCCTTGCCGAGCTGATCGAGCTGGGTGTTCTCCAGCTTCAGGCCCATTTCCTCGGTGATCACCTCGCCGCCGGTGAGGATGCCGATGTCCTCGAGCATCCGCTTGCGGCGGTCACCGAAGCCCGGCGCCTTGACTGCGACGCCGGTGAAGGTGCCGCGGAGCTTGTTCACCACGAGGGTGGCGAGGGTCTCGCCCTCGACGTCCTCGGCGATGATCAGCAGCGACTTGCCACCCTGCATCACCTGCTCCAGGACCGGCAGGATGTCGCGCACCGAGCCGATCTTCTGGTTGGCGATCAGGATGTAGGCGTCATCGAGCACGGCCTCCATGCGGTCCTGGTCCGTGACCATGTAGGGCGAGATGTAGCCCTTGTCGAACTGCATGCCCTCGGTGAACTCCAGCTCCATGCCGAAGGTCTGGCCCTCCTCGACGTTCACCACGCCGTCCTTGCCGACCTTGTCGATGGCGTCGGCGATGATGTTGCCGATCTCGTCGTCGGCTGCGGAGATGGCCGCGACGCGCGCGATCTGCTCCTTGCCACCGACGTCCTTCGACTGCTTCTCGCGGAGGTCGTCGACCACTTGGTTGACGGCCTTCTCGATGCCGCTGCGCAGCCCAAGCGGATTCGCACCGGCCGCAACGTTCTTGAGGCCGTGACGCACGATCGTCTGGGCGAGCAGGGTCGCCGTGGTGGTGCCGTCGCCGGCGACGTCATTGGTGGCGGTGGCCACCTCACGCACCAGCTGCGCACCCTGGTTCTGGAAGACGTCCTCGACCTCGATCTCGCGAGCGATGGTGACGCCGTCATTGGTGATGGTGGGCGCTCCGAACTTCTTGTCGAGAACGACGTAACGACCCTTCGGACCGAGCGTCACCTTGACCGCATTGGCCACGGCGTCGACCCCGTCCTGCAGAGCGCCACGCGCATCCTCGTCGTACAAAAGCTCCTTGTGAGCCATATTTGTGCTTCCTCCTTCTAAGTCCTGGGACTAGCCGACCTTCGCGAGCACATCTGACTCGCGGAGGACGAGCAGTTCGTCGCCGTCGACAGTGATTTCGGTGCCTCCGTACTTGGAGTAGAGGACCTCATCGCCCTCACTCACGTCGAGGGGGCGGCGTGAGCCGTCCTCCTTGACCTCTCCGTCGCCGACAGCGAGCACCTTGCCCTTCTGCGGCTTCTCCTTCGCTGTATCGGGAAGGACGATCCCGCTTGCGGTCGTCTCTTCCTCCTCGACTGCCTGAACGATCAGGCGGTCGCCTAGCGGCTTCAGCTTCATCGGCATTTCTCCTAGGGAATTGGTTTTGGCACTCTCAGTACGAGAGTGCCAGCCAGCATCACGATTGTAGCCAGAGCCCGGTCTCGGCCCGTTACCGACTAGTCAATGGCCAGCAGCCGGGCACCGAGCCGCTTGGCGAGCCCATGGCCGCCGTTGCGCATCACGTAGTCGTGGTTGACCGCGAAGATAGGCCGCGCGACCGGTGCCAGCAGGTTCATCCAGGACCGGGTGGTGCGGACGTTCCATTCATACAGGGCGGCGGTCACTCCATCCCGCTCGAACAGGCGCCAGCGGCCCACGCCGGCGAGCTCGCCCTCGGCGTTGCCCTCCAGGAGTTGGGGCTTCTCGACCTTCGTGGTCCGGACGAAGAACTCCAGCCTGTAGGGAAGCTTGGACTTCCAGACGTATCGCCCGTATTGCCCGACCCCGTCATCGTCGCCCCCCTCGAGCTTCTCGGCCTCGAGGACGCCGTGCCACCACTCGGGCCAGCGCTCGGACTCGTAGACGGCATCCCAGACGCGCTCGATCGGCGCCTCGAGCAGCCAGGTTGTCAGGAAGCGGTATTCAGCCACGCGGAATCAGTTTCGGGACGGCGTCTCGCCATTGCCGAACTGAGTGCTTGGCCTTTCGACGATCTGGGAGAAGCGGATCACGGTGACGGTGTCGTCCTCGCCGACCGGGCGTGTGTAGATCTTCTCGAGGAAGTCCACCGTCTCCTCGGGCCGCCGGAACTCCGGGTTGTCGTGCTCGATGTCACGGGGCGAGAGCTCCGAGACCTTCTTCACCTCCACGTCGTCGATGACGGCGGCGAAGATCTTCTCCCGCGCCTGATGCCGGTAGCCGATCGTGATCCAGACGACCTGCCCGCGCTTGTACTTGCGCGACTTGTCGCCCAGCCGGATCGTCGCCGTCTTCCGGCCGCTGCGCAGCTGGTCCACGAAGATCGGCGAGTAGAAGTTGAGAACGTAGAGCGCGGAGTTCACCCGGCGAGCCTACCCATCATCAATTCCGGGCGGGTTGAAGCCCTCCACCCCGATCAGGGGGACGAAACGGCACGGGCCGATCGTCTCCTGGCGCAGCTCACCGTCCTCGCGAATGAAGGCGATCAGCAGGTCGGCCGAGCCGGTTGCGATCGGGACAACGAGCCGGCCCTCCGGCGCGAGCTCGGCGATCAGGCTGTGCGGGGCCTCGGGGGTGGCCGCGTGGATGGCGATGCCCTCGTACGGTGCCTCCTCGGGATGGCCCTTGCTGCCGTCCGCGACGATCACCTCGGCGTTTTCCACCCCAAGCTCCCCGAGCCTTCGCCGCGCGGCCTCGCCGAGCTCAGGCACCCGCTCGACGCTGATCACGCGCCGGGCGAGCCTCGCGAGCACCGCCGCGGAGTATCCGGACCCGGTCCCGATCTCGAGCACAACCTCATCGCCTCGCAGACGGAGCGCCTGGCAGATCGCCGCCACCACCCAGGGCTGGGAGATGGTCTGCTCGTGGCCGATGGGGAGGGCCGAGTCGTTGTACGCACTGTGGCGGACCTCCTCGGGCACGAATCGCTCGCGCGGCACGCCGGCCATCGCGGCGAGCACGCGCTCGTCGGTGATGTCGCGACGGCGCAGCTGGCGCTCCACCATTCGGTGTCGCTGGTCGGAGAAGTTGGACGGCTTCGCCATCAGATCAAGGGGTGTGGTGCCCGGCGTGAGCCGGGCCTCTCGAAGCTCGAACACACTCGCCTGTTACGGCAAGCGTAGTCCCTACATCATCCCGCCCATGTCGGGCATGCCTCCACCGGGCATCGCGCCGGCGCCGTCCTTCTCGGGCGGCTCGGCCACGATGGCCTCGGTGGTGAGGATGTTCTTCGCGATCGACGCGGCGTTCTGAAGCGCCGAGCGCGTGACCATCGTCGGGTCGATGACGCCGGCGGCGATCAGGTCGCCGTACTCGCCATCGGACGCGTTCAGGCCCTCGCCCGGCCTTCAGGCCGCGGACCTTCTCGACCACGACCGAGGCCTCGAAGCCCGAGTTCTCGGCGATCTGCCGGATCGGTGCCTCGAGCGAGCGCTGGATGATCGAAGCGCCAGTCCGCTCGTCGTCGTCCTTGTAGGAGTCGAGCTTGATCGCGTCCTGGGCGTTCAGCAGCGCGACGCCGCCGCCCGGGACGATGCCCTCCTCGAGCGCCGCACGAGTCGCCTGCAGGGCGTCCTCGACGCGGTGCTTCTTCTCCTTCATCTCGGTCTCGGTGGCCGCACCGACCTTGACGACCGCGACGCCGCCGGCCAGCTTGGCCAGCCGCTCCTGCAGCTTCTCGCGGTCGAAGTCGGAGTCGGTCGTTCTCGACCTCGGACTTGATCTGCTTGATGCGGCCCTTGATCTGCTCGGCTTCGCCGGCACCGTCGATGATCGTGGTGTTGTCCTTGCCCACCACGACGCGACGCGCCTTGCCGAGCTGGTCGAGCTGGGTGTTCTCCAGCTTCAGGCCCATCTCCTCGGTGATCACCTCGCCGCCGGTGAGGATGCCGATGTCCTCCAGCATCCGCTTGCGGCGGTCACCGAAGCCCGGCGCCTTGACGGCCACGCCGGTGAAGGTGCCGCGGAGCTTGTTCACCACCAGGGTCGCGAGGGTCTCGCCCTCGACGTCCTCGGCGATGATCAGCAGCGACTTGCCGCCCTGCATGACCTGCTCCAGGACCGGCAGGATGTCGCGCACCGAGCCGATCTTCTGGTTGGCGATCAGGATGTAGGCGTCATCGAGCACGGCCTCCATGCGGTCCTGGTCGGTGACCATGTAGGGCGAGATGTAGCCCTTGTCGAACTGCATGCCCTCGGTGAACTCGAGCTCCATCCCGAAGGTCTGGCCCTCTTCGACGTTCACCACGCCGTCCTTGCCGACCTTGTCGATGGCGTCGGCGATGATGTTGCCGATCTCGTCGTCGGCGGCGGAGATGGCCGCGACTCGGGCGATCTGCTCCTTGCCCGCGATGTCCTTCGACTGCTTCTCGCGGAGGTCCTCGACGACTTCGTTGACGGCCTTCTCGATGCCGCTGCGCAGCCCGAGCGGATTCGCTCCCGCCGCAACGTTCTTGAGGCCGTGACGGACGATCGTCTGAGCGAGCAGCGTCGCCGTGGTGGTGCCGTCGCCGGCCACGTCATTGGTGGCGGTCGCCACCTCACGGACCAGCTGTGCGCCCTGATTCTGGAAGACGTCCTCGACCTCGATCTCGCGGGCGATGGTGACGCCGTCGTTGGTGATGGTGGGCGCTCCGAACTTCTTGTCGAGGACGACGTAACGACCCTTCGGACCGAGTGTCACCTTGACCGCATTGGCCACGGCATCGACCCCGTCCTGCAGGGCGCCACGTGCATCCTCGTCGTACAAAAGCTCCTTGTGAGCCATATGTGTGCTTCCTCCTTCTAAGTCCTGGGACTAGCCGACCTTCGCGAGCACATCGGACTCGCGCAGGACGAGCAGCTCGTCGCCGTCGACAGTGATTTCGGTGCCTCCGTACTTGGAGTAGAGGACCTCGTCGCCCTCACTCACGTCGAGGGGGCGGCGTGAGCCGTCCTCCTTGACCTCTCCGTCGCCGACAGCGAGCACCTTGCCCTTCTGCGGCTTCTCCTTCGCTGTGTCGGGAAGGACGATCCCGCTTGCGGTCGTCTCTTCCTCCTCGACTGCCTGAACGATCAGGCGGTCGCCTAGCGGCTTCAGCTTCATCGGCATTCCTCCTAGCGGGAATTGGTTTTGGCACTCTCAGTAGGAGAGTGCCAGCCAGCGTCCCGATTGTAGCCAGAGACCGGTCTCGGCCCGTTACCGGCTAGTCAATGGCCAGCAGCGGGGCGCCGAGCAGCTTGGCGAGCCCATGGCCGCCGTTCCGCATCACGTAGTCGTGATTGACCGCGAAGACCGGCCGCGCCAGCGGCGCCAGCAGGTTCATCCAGGACGCTGGTCGTGCGCACGTTCCATTCGTACAGAGCGGCCGTCACCCCGTCCCGCTCGAACAGGCGCCAGCGGCCGACGCCGGCGAGCTCGCCCTCGGCGTTGCCCTCCAGCAGATAGGGCTTCTCGACCCTGGTGGTCCGCACGAAGAACTCGAGCTTGTACGGCAGCTTCGACTTCCAGACATAGCGCCCGTATTGCCCGACCCCGTCATCGTCTCCCTCCTCGAGCTTGTCGGCCTCGAGGACGCCGTGCCACCACTCCGGCCAGCGCTCGGATTCGTAGATCGCGTCCCAGACGCGCTCGCTGGCGCCTCCAGCAGCCAGGTCGTCAGGAAGCGGTATTCAACCACGCTCGAATCAGTTTCGGGACGGCGTCTCGCCGTTGCCGAACTGCGTGCTTGGCCTTTCGACGATCTGAGAGAAACGGATCACCGTGACGGTGTCGTCCTCGCCCACCGGCGCGTGTAGATCTTCTCCAGGAAGTCCACCGTCTCCTCGCGCCGGCGGAACTCCGGGTTGTCGTGCTCGATGTCACGGGGCGAGAGCTCCGCGACCTTCTTCACCTCCACGTCGTCGATGACCGCGGCGAAGATCTTCTCCCGCGCCTGGTGCCGATAGCCGATCGTGATCCAGACGACCTGCCCGCGCTTGTACTTGCGCGACTTGTCGCCCAGCCGGATCGTCGCCGTCTTCCGGCCGCTGCGCAGCTGGTCGACGAAGATCGGCGAATAGAAGTTGAGGACGTACAGGCGGAGTTCACCCGGCGGCCTACCCATCATCAGTTCCAGGTGGGTTGAAGCCCTCGACTCCGATCAGGGGCACGAATCGGCACGGGCCGATCGTCTCCTGGCGCAGCTCACCGTCCTCGCGGATGAAGGCCACCAGCAGGTCCGCGGAGCTGGTCGCGATCGGACCACCAGCCGGCCCTCCTGCGCGAGCTCCGCCGATCAGGCTGTGCGGGGCCTCCGGCGTCGCGGCATGGACCGCGATCTCCTCGTACGGCGCCTCCTCGGGATGCCCCTGCTGCCATCCGCGATGACCACCTCGGCGTCGTCCACCCCGAGCTCCCCGAGCTGCGCCGCGCGGACTCGCCGAGCTCGGCACCCGCTCGACGCTGATCACGCGCCGGGCGAGCCTCGCCAGTACGCCGCCGAGTATCCGACCCGGTCCCGATCTCGAGCACCATCTCGTCTCCCCGCAGACCCAGCGCCTGGCAGATCGCCGCCACCACCCAGAGCTGCGAGATGGTCTGCTCGTGGCCGACGGGAGGGCCGAGTCGTTGTAGGCGCTGTCGCGGACCTCCTCGGGCACCAATCGCTCTCGCGCACGCGCGCCATCGCCGCAGCACGCGCTCGTCGCTGATCTCGCGACGCGCGCGCTCCACCATCCCTTGTATCCGGCTTCGCCATCAGGTCGGGGCGACAAGGGGCCTCGACCAGCCAGGTTGTGAGGAAGCGGTATTCACCCATTGGCCCGCGGCGCCACCCGCGCGAGCGGCGTCAGTTGCGGGATGGCGTTTCTCCGTTGCCAAATTGCGTCGACGGTCTTTCGACGATCTGCGAGAAACGGATCACGGTCACCGTGTCGTCCTCGCCGACGGGGCGCGTGTAGATCTTCTCCAGGAAGTCCACCGTCTCCTCGGGCCGCCGAAACTCCGGGTTGTCGTGCTCGATGTCGCGGGGCGAGAGCTCGGAGACCTTCTTCACCTCGACGTCGTCGATCACGGCGGCGAAGATCTTCTCCCGCGCCTGATGGCGGTAGCCGATCGTGATCCAGACGACCTGGCCCCGCTTGTACTTGCGGGACTTGTCGCCCAGCCGGATCGTCGCCGTCTTCCTGCCGCTGCGCAGCTGGTCGACGAAGACGGGCGAGTAGAAGTTGAGGACGTAGAGGGCGGAGTTCACCCGGCGAGCCTACCCGTCATCAATTCCGGGTGGGTTGAAGCCCTCGACGCCGATCAGGGGGACGAATCTGCACGGGCCGATCGTCTCCTGGCGCAGCTCACCGTTCTCGCGGATGAAGGCGACCAGCAGGTCGGCGGAGCTGGTTGCGATCGGGACGACCAGCCGTCCCTCGGGCGCGAGCTCCGCGATCAGGCTGTGGGGAGCCTCCGGGGTGGCGGCGTGGACGGCGATGCCCTCGTAGGGCGCCTCGTCGGGGTGACCCCTGCTGCCATCCCCGACGACCACCTCGGCGTTGTCGACCCCGAGCTCCGCGAGCCTGAGCCGCGCGGCCTCGCCGAGCTCCGGCACCCGCTCGACGCTGATCACGCGCCGTGCCAGCCTCGCCAGCACGGCCGCCGAATATCCGGACCCGGTTCCGATCTCGAGTACCACCTCGTCGCCGTCGAGGCTCAGCGCCTGGCAGATCGCCGCCACCACCCAGGGCTGGGAGATGGTCTGCTCGTGGCCGATGGGGAGCGCCGAGTCGTTGTAGGCGCTCTCCCGGACCTGCTCCGGGACGAAGTGCTCGCGGGGCACGGCAGCCATGGCGACGAGCACGCGCTCGTCGCTGATGCCGCGGTGGCGCAGCTGGCGCTCCACCATGCGGAGTCGTTGGTCTGTGTAGACGGCTTCGCCATCGCTCGCGGTAGCAGCGCCTGGTCGCCCCTAGAAGATGTAGGCGTCGAGGCGCTCCGGCTCAACCACGGTCACCCGCCCCCTTCCCACCTGGACCACCCCCGCCCGTTCGAGTGTGGCGAGGAAGCGGCTGACGCTCTCGCGCGACGTGCCCGCCATCTGGGCGAGGTCCGACTGGCGGAGCCGGATCGTGACGCCGTCCCTGACCAGGGGGGTGACGGCCTCCTCCGCGAGCAGCTGGGTGAGCACGCCCGCGACCCGGCTCGGCACGGTCTGGAAGGACTGGCGGGCGATGCGCTCGTTCGCCTCCCGCAGGCGGCGGGTGAGCGCGACGATCAGCTTCTCCGCCATCTCGGGGTGCTGGCGGATCAGGGTGCGCATGTCGATCGCCGGCAGCGCGAGCAGCTCCGTTTGCTCGGCCGCCTCCACGCTGGCGGAGCGGCGCTCGCCGTCGAGCATCGCGAGCTCTCCGAAGATCGCCCCCGGGCCGAGCGTCGCCAGCGTGATCACCCTTCCGTCGGAATGCTGGCGGATCACCCTGCAGCTGCCCTGGTTGACGATGTAGCAGGCGTCACCCGGGTCGCCCTCGTGAAAGACGCGGGTGTCGGCGGGGAAGCTGCGCGGAATCGCGACCTGGGCCACCTGATCCAGCTCATCGGGCGAGAGCTCCGAGAAGAGCGGCACGCGGCCGAGAAGCTCGACGATGCCTTGTCTTGCTCCGTTCTCCATCCCGCGGGGATTATCCCTGCTCAGCGGGCTGGGCGAACAAGCACATGCCCCGCCGGTACCTTTCTCACCGCGATGGAGGCTGACCTGATCTACGACGTTGGGGCGCATCGCGGGGAGGACACTGCGCACTATCTGCGCTCCGGCTACCGGGTCGTCGCCGTTGAGGCCAATCCGCGGCTGGCCGAATCGCTTTCGCGACGGTTCGCGGCTGATCCGGTTGCGGTCGTGAACGCTGGAATCGGCTCACGCGGAGGGACGGCGACCTTCTGGGTGAACGACGCGAACGACGAGCACAGCTCCTTCGACCGCGAGGTTGGTTGCCGTGAGGGGACGCCCTGCACCGCCGTTGAGGTCGAGTGCGTCACGTTCAGGTCGCTGCTCGAGAGGCACGGCGTGCCCTTCTACCTGAAGATCGACATCGAGGGCGCCGACGGGCTCTGCCTGGACTCCCTTTCGCCCGGCGACCTGCCGGCGTACGTCTCGATCGAATCCCACACGGCGGACTACGTCGATCGCCTGAGCGAGCTGGGCTATCGGCGTTTCAAGCTCGTCGATCAGACGCGTCACTCTCCTCGTGTCCTGCAGAGGGTGGGACTGGCTCGCTTCCCGGTCGGCGCTTCGGGCCGCTTCGGCGAGTCCACCCACGGGAGCTGGCAATCGGCCGACGAGGTCGTCCAGGAATGGCGTTCGTCGAGCACGGACCTTGGTACGACTTTCACGCAAAGCTCTGAAGGGCGTCAGGCGACGAGCCCTGCTCGCCGCGCTCAGGCCGGAGCGGACGGCTGGCAGCTGGGACACCAGTAGGTCGTCCGGGCGTTCTCTCCCAGGGACTGGGAGAGGATGGCGGTCCCACAGCGAGGGCATGGCATTCCGGCGCGGCGGTAGACCCGGTTCGGCTGGCGCCCGGTTCGGACTGCCTCCAGCATCAGCTCGCGGGTGGCCTCGAGGATCGCCGACGAGCTGATCGTCGTCAAGCTCCCCCACCGGAGTCCGCGGGTCGAGCCCCGCGTCGAAGCATCCTTCCGACCTGAAGATGTTGCCGATCCCCGCGACCAGCCTCTGGCCCAGCAGCGCGTCGCCGACCTCCGAGGTCCGGCCCGGGCGAGCGGATACGCGCGGCCGCGACGCCCGGGTCGAAGTCGTCCGCCAGCACGTCCGGGCCAAGGCGCGCCAGCTTGGGATCGTGCAGCAGCTGCGACTCGCGGACGATCCGCATCCTCGACCCGCCGAAGTTGACCGCCTCCGCGCCGCCCCCCGTCAGGGCGATCCAGGCGTCACGAGCCGGCCGCCGCCATCGCTCGCCCCTGGTGTAGAGCTGCCAGCTCCCCCGCATCCCGAGATGGCTGTGGAGCGCGAGCTCGCCGTCGAAGTGGAACAGCAGGTGCTTGCCGCGGGTTTCGATCCGCTCGAGCCTGCGCCCGTCCAGCTCCGCTGCCGCCAGCCCGTCGGGGCGGCGCTGGACCGGGGGTGCGCACCGAGACCTCGGCGCCCTCCAGCGGCGCACGCATCCTGCGGGCGATCCGGAGGATCGTGTCCCCCTCGGCCATTACGCGACCAGCTTGCGCGGCTGCCGGCGGAACCCGGCCTCGATCAGGGCCGCCTCCATCCCGGAGCCGATCACCGGCTCGCCGTCGAGGCGCTCGATCGCCAGCTTCTCGATCTGACCGCCCTGAGCCGCCTCGGCGAGCACGCCGAGTCCCTCGATCAGTTCGGCGTCGCTCGAGCTTCTGCAGGCGCAGGATTCCCTTGCCGCCGCGCTCGACGTAGAGGAGCGGCTCTCCGTCGCGGATCAGCACGTAGGCGCCCGCCGTGCGGGCGGGGCGGCGCTGGCCCTCGAGCTTGGGCCAGGAGAGCGTCGCGCCGTAGGGATTCGCCGGGTCCGTCGCGGCGAGCACCTGGAGCTCGCCCTCGGTTCGCGGCATGCTTCGCAGTCGCTCGACCGCGCCCGGCAGGGCGAACTGGGCACCGCCGAGGCCCTCCACGAAGTAGCCGCGTCGGGCGGTCCCGAGCAGCTCGAGGTTCTGAAGCTCGCCGTAGATCGAGGCGAATCCGCCGGGAATGCTCTCGGCGATGGCCGTCTCGCGGGTGACGATGCCGTGGCGCTCCAGCAGCAGCTCGGCCAGCGCGCGGCTCCGAGGGCCGGCCGAGGGCGCACCCTCGAAGAGCGGGGCGCTCAGCGACCAGCGGCCGATCACCGTGCCGGCCGCCGCCGCGCGGCGCCGGGCGAACCGGCGCCCGCCGCGCTCGGAGCGCTGGGCGGATCGCAGGCGCGGTGCTCTGAGCGGAGCGAAGGCGTCGTTGGTCACCTCACCCGACCAGGCCAGATCCCAGAGCGCCTCGTGGAGCTCCTCGGCCGAGCCCTCCAGCTCGAGCAGGTCGAGCCAGAAGCAGGGACCCTGGGCGAGGCGCTCGCGGATCGCGTCGTGTGTCTCCCCCTCGGCACGGTCGAGCTTGGCGTTGCCCGGAGGCGGGCCGGCGAGGCGAACATCCTCGCGGAAGTAGAGAGCGACCTTCCCGTCGTTGCGGCCGAGCGAGCCGGCGCCGACCCAGACGAGCTCGCCGCTGGTGCAGAGCTCGTCGAGCCAGGTGGGGCTGTAGGAGCCGAGTCGGCGCGGCAGGACGTCCCGTTCCCAGGTCTTAGGCGTGAGCGCCACGCCCTGCAGCGAGATGAGTGCCTCGCGCAGGCGATCCGGTCCCGCGCCGGAGCGACCGTGTGCATCGACGTTCTGCCAGCTCGGCAGGAAGCGGGCCAGCTCTCGCTGGTCGGTCGCCTCCACCTCCTTGCGCAGGCGGGCGAGGCTGGCGCGGCGCAGCCGGCGCAGGACGTCGGACTCACACCACTCTCTCGAAGTCCCGCCCGGGCAGCAGCTCGCCGCGAACCAGGTCGCCGGATCGCTCCAGCTCCTTCAGGGCTGAGCTCGGATCGACGCCGTAGCGGTCCGCCAGCTGCCTCGTCGGGAACGGCACATGGGACGCGGCGTAGCGCCTGACCAGCGAGACGAGCGCGTCTTCGACCGGCTCCAGGAAGCTCTCGGGGAGGCCAGCGGGCGGAGGCACCCCGAGGGCATCGCGATAGAGGCCGGCGTCCTCGGCGGCGATGTAGCGCTCCTCGCCCGCGACCCTGACCACGGCGGCACGGCGCTCCTTGACCAGCTTCTCGAGCATCGAGGCGGCCGAATAGCCCTGCTCGGTCCGCTGCTCGCACTCCTCGGCCGTGAGGTCGCCGAGCCGTCGAAGGATGGTCTGCAGGCCGTCGCGGTCCTTGGCCAGGCCGGCCTCGGTCAGATGCTGGAGCTGCTCGGGCGACCTCCTCGAGGGCCTCCGGGTCGATCAGCTCGCGCAGCTCCTCCTGGCCGAGCAGCTCCGCCAGCAGGTCGCGGTCGAGCGCGAGTGCCGCCGCGCGGCGTTCCGCGTTGGGCGTGTCCCCCTCGTACATGTAGGTGGCGACGTAGTCGAAGAGCAGCGAGGAGGCGAATGGCGATGCCGTCGGAGTCTCGACCTCGACCATGGTGATCTTGCGCGAGTGGAGGTCGCGCAGCAGCTCCTTGAGCGCCGGCAGGTCGAGGACGTCGCGCATCACCTCGCGGTAGGTCTCGAGAATCACCGGGAAGCGGGGGAAGTCACGGGCGACCTCGAGCAGGCTCTGGGACTTGAGCCGCTGCTGCCAGAGAGGGGTGCGCTTGCCGGGCCAGGCGCGCGGGATGAGCAGCGAGCGGGACGCGTTCTCGCGGAAGCGCGCCCCGAACAGGGCTGACCCGGAGAGCTCGCGGATCACCAGGTCCTCGAGCTCGTCGGGCTCGATCATCACCAGATCGCCCGGCGGCGGCTCGTCCGCGTCGGGGAGGTGGATGACGATTCCGTCGTCAGACCAGATCGCGTCGGCCTCGAGGTCCCGCTCGTCCCGGATCTTTGCCGAGAGCGCCAGGCCCCACGCCGCGTGGACCCGGCCGCCGAACGGCGAGAGGACGCAGAGCCGCCAGTCGCCGATCTCGTCGCGGAAGCGCTCGATCACGATCGCCTCGTCGGAGGGGACGACCCGCGTGGCCGCCTGCTGCTCGGTCAGGTAGTTGACGAGGTTCTGCGCGGCGAGCTTGTCGAGATCGTTCTCCTTGGCCAGCTTCTTCGGGTCCGCGTTCACGGCCTCCCGCGAGAACGCGCCGATCGCCCGGCCGAGCTCCGCAGGGCGCCCGATCCCGTCGCCGCGCCAGAAGGGCACCGCGCCGGGGGTGCCCGGAGCGGGGGTGACGATCACCCGGTCGCGGGTGATCTCCTCGATCCGCCAGGTGCTGGCGCCGAGCAGGAAGGTCTGGCCGGGGCGGGCCTCGTAGACCATCTCCTCGTCGAGCTCGCCGACCCGGCGGCCGTCGGGCAGGTGGACGCCGTAGAGGCCGCGGTCCGGGATCGTGCCGGCGTTGGCGACGGCGAGCTGGCGTGCGCCTGGCCGGCCGCGCATCGTGCCCTTGGTCCGGTCCCAGACGATCCGCGGGCGGAGCTCGGCGAAGCGCTCCGACGGGTAGCGGCCGTCGAGCATGTCGAGCACGTTCTCGAGCTGCTCCCGGGAGAGCTCGGCGAAAGGCTGCGCGGAGCGGACCAGCTTCTCGACCTCGTCGATCTCCCACTCGTCCAGCGCGGCCATCGAAACGAGGTGCTGAGCCAGCACGTCGAGAGGGTTCTGGGGGATGACCGTCTCCTCGATCTCGCCGGTCCGCATCCGGCGGGCGACCACCGCGCACTCGAGCAGGTCGGCGCGGAACTTGGGGAAGATCCGCCCCTTCGAGACCTCACCGAGCGTGTGGCCGGCCCGGCCGACCCGCTGCAGACCGCGGGTGACGGACTTCGGCGACTCGACCTGGATGACCAGGTCGACCGCCCCCATGTCGATGCCGAGCTCCAGCGAGGAGGTGGCGACCAGACAGGGCAGCTGACCGGACTTGAGCAGCTCCTCGACCACGGCCCGCTCCTCGTGGGAGAGGGAACCATGGTGGGCCCGGGCGATCTCCGCGGGTCCCTTGTCCCCATTCTTCGAGTTGCCGGCGTGTTCGGTCGCCGGCAGCTCCTCCTCGAGCTCGTCGTTGTGCATCTCGTTGAGGCGCTTGGCGATGCGCTCGGCGGCGCGGCGGTTGTTGACGAAGACGATGGTCGAGCTGTGCTCCCGCACCAGGCGCAGCAGCTCGGGATAGATCGCGGGCCAGATCGAGCGGGTGTTGGTGGCGGGGTCGAGCGAGGCCTCGATCGGGCCAGGGTCGATCCGCTCCGGGGAGTGCTTCAGATCGGGATGCGGAGTCTTGCCGGTGTCGGCTCCGTCGCGCCGCTTGTTGGAGAGCGGACTGGGCTCGACCATGTCCTCGACCGGCACGACGATCTCGAGGTCGAGCTGCTTGGGCTCCGAGGCGTCGACGATCTCGCACTCCCGGCCGGACCCGACGAGGAAGTCACCGATCCGCTCCAGCGGCCGCTGGGTCGCGGAGAGGCCGATCCTCTGCACGGGCTGCTCGCCGAGGTGGTCGAGCCGCTCCAGCGTCAGCGCCAGGTGCGATCCACGCTTTGATGGGGCCACCGCGTGGATCTCGTCCACGATCACGGCCTCGACCCCGCCGAGGATCTCGCGCGCCCCCGAGCTGATCATCAGATACAGCGACTCGGGGGTCGTGATCAGGATGTCCGGCGGCTCGCGGCGCATCCTCCGGCGCTCGGTCTGCGGCGTGTCGCCGGTGCGCAGCCCCACCGAGACAGGTGCGCCGATTCCCTGCAGCGGCGCCCTCAGGTTGCGCTCGATGTCGTAGGAGAGGGCCTTGAGGGGCGAGACGTAGACGATTCGGACGCCCGAGCCGAGCCGCTCGGGCTCGCGGGCCAAGCGGTCGATTCCCCAGAGGAACGAGGCGAGGGTCTTGCCCGAGCCGGTGGGGGCGCAGATCAGGGTGTGCTTGCCCGAGGCGATGGCGGGCCAGCCGGCCGCCTGGGCGGGCGTGGCGGCCTCAAATGAGGCTTCGAACCACTTCGTGACCGGCTTGGAGAAGGGCTCCAGGGGTGACTTTGGGGTCGCAGGCGTACTCATGGCGAACCTACTGACCTTACCGACCGCGACCGGCGGCCTAGGAGGCTGACGCGGCTCGCGCGGCGAGCCCGTCCACGAACAGGTCGAGCAACAGCTCGAAGCGGGCGTCCTGGTCGGTGATCGCGAAATGGTCCCCGACCTCCTTGAGGTTGGCGAACTGCTCGGCGGCAGCGAGGCGAGTAGCCGCTGACCATCTGCCCGCCTCCTCCGTCGTCCGGGGCGCCCTCCGGCGCCTTTCGGCGTAGCCCGCCTCGTCCATCGTGAAGCCGTTGACCGCGAGATCAGAAGGAGGTAGCTCTGCGACCGCGAGCTCGTCGGGGACCCCGCCGGCGCGGAGGATCGCCAGCACGCTCCTCCGACAGTCGGAGGGCATTGGGCCCCATCGGGATCCGGCCGACCGAGATCCGAACGATGTCGCGGTGGCGCAGGATCGTCCGGCGCATGTCCGGCCGACCTCCTTGAGCTGCTCCCGCCAGTCCTCGGGTCGGGATCGGGGACCTCCCGTGCTCGCCGATGATCTCCTCCATGATGAGGTCGAGCAGGCCGTCCTTCGAGCCGACGTGCCAGTAGAGGGAGGCCGCGCCGGTATCGAGTCATCGGCGACCCGGCGCATGCTGAAGCCGGCGAGCCCCTCGGCGTCGAGGACCTTGATGGCGGTCTCGACGATCGCCTCCTGGGTGAGGGGATCGCGCCGGCGGCGCTTGCCCGTTCCGGCACGCGCTGCCAGGGCGGGGGCGGGATCTCCCCTGGTCTTCTTCTCCGCTCATCTCGAACACCGTACTAGTCCCGAACGACGTTGCAAGATCTGTTCGCGATTTGCTAGAACAGTCGTTCGTTAACGATAGACGTTCGAAAAAAGGAGGCTAGGTGGAGGCGATGGCCACAGTAGAGACGCGGATCAAGCTATACCCGGGGTGGCTGGCCGCGGCGGTGATGATCGGCGCGGCGACGATGGATCTGATCGATCTGACGATCGTCAACGTCGCCCTGCCGACGATCCGGACCGACCTCGGCGCCAGGGGCACCCAGCTCGAATGGGTGATCTCGGCGTACATGCTCGCCTTCGCGGCTACCCTGATCGTCTGGGGAGCTTCGGTGACCTGCTCGGCCGCAAGCGCATCTTCATCGCCGGAATCGCGACCTTCGGGATCGCGAGCCTGGCGGCCGGGCTGTCGCAGACACCCGACCAGCTGATCGCCGCTCGCGTCGTGCAGGGCGTGGCGGCGGCCGCGATGATCCCGCAGCTGCTCGGCACCTTCCGGACGATCTTCGACCTCGAGGAGCGCGGGAAGGTGTTCGGCGTCTACGGGGCGGTGCTCGGCTTCGCCTCGGCGATCGGGCTCTTGCTCGGCGGCGTGCTGACCGACGCGGATCTGTTCGGCTGGGGCTGGAGGACCGTGTTCTTCGTCAACGTCCCGGTTGCGCTCGTGTCCCTGTTGGCGGCGACCCGCGTGGTCCCCGAGACCAGCGACCCTGACGCGGGCCGTCCGGATCTGCTCGGCGCCGGGCTGCTCTCGCGGCGATCGTGGCGATCGCGTACCCGCTGCTGGAGGGTCGCGACCTCGGCTGGCCGGCGTGGACGGGGCGCTCCTCACCGGTGGAATCGGCACGCTCGTCTTCCTGGGCGTGGCGTAACGAGCGGCGGCCGCGTCCCGGCGTGCGCCGCTGCTGCGAACGCGCCTCCTAAGGGTCCCGGCCTTCTCCGCGGGGCTGTTCGTCCAGGCGGCGTTCTCCGCGGGGCTTCAGGGCTTCTCGGTGGTGTTCGTGGTCTGGATTCAGGGCGGGATGGGCTTCTCGCCCCTGGGCGCGGGGCTCACCCTGCTGGCGTTCAGCATCGGGAGCTTCCTGCTCGCTCCGATGGCCGTTCCCGCGGCGCAGCGCCACGGCAGGCGGGTCCTGGTCTCGGCGGCCTCCTGATGGCGGCCGGGGTCCTCGGGGTCTGCTCGGAGCGAGCCACGTCGGCACCGGCTCCGATCCATGGCCGGTGGTCCCGGGTCTGGTCGTCGCCGGCGCGGGGCTCTCGCTGATGATCATCCCGCTCGTCAACGTGGTGCTGGCCGCCGTCCCACACGAGGTCGCCGGCGGCGCCGGCGGGATGTTCAGCACGGCGCAGCAGCTCGGCGGGGCGCTCGGTGTGGCGCTGGTGGGCACCGTGTTCTTCACGCAGCTCTCGAGCCACCCGTTCACGGAGGCGTTCAAGCACACCGTGCCCGTTGTGATCGG
>CAVTPZ010000036.1:0-116711 GCA_963736685.1 uncultured Solirubrobacterales bacterium | reverse complement strand
CGCGCATTTCCATCGGGTTTCAGCGTGCGATATGGGGAAGGGACTCCTGACTCTGGCGGTGGCGCTCGCCATCGCCGCGGTGGCGCCCGGAATCGCCGGGGCGAAGCGGAAGCACAAGCACAAGGCGAAGGCGCAGCCGGTGGCGCTCGCCGTGCAGTCCTCGCGACCGGACATGGTGAGCGGCGGGAACGCGCTGATCTCGGTGGAGGTGCCGAAGCCCGACCCGGTCGCAAAGGTGAGGGTGCGCCGGAACGGGGTCGATGTGACGGCGGCATTCAGCCCCGACGCCCAGAACCCGCGGCGGCTGCTCGGGGTGGTCTCGGGGATGCGCAACGGCTCGAATCGGATCTCCGCGCTCGTCAAGGCGAAGGGTCAAAGAGGCCCGGTGACGATCAACCTCTTCAACAGCCCGATCAACGGCCCGATCATCTCCGGTCCGCATCAGGAGCCCTTCGTATGCCGGACGGCCAACAACGGCCTCGGCGCCCCCTCCGACTCCGATTGCTCAGCCCCGATGGCGGTCGCCTATCAGTACCGGACGACGGGAGGGGTCTTCAAGCCACTCGCCGACCCGAGTTCCCACCCGGGAGACATGGCACAGACGACCACGCGAACCGGTCAGACGGTGGACTACGTCGTGCGCATCGAGTCGGGCGTCATCAACCGCTCGATCTACCGCTGGGCGGTGCTCTCGGCGGGTGGAGCGCTCGGCAACGGCTGGAACGAGCGCCTCGTCTTCAAGTTCGGCGGCGGCTGCGCCGCGGGGTACAACCAGGGCGACATCAACAACAGCCAGGTCCTCGACGACCGTGAGCTCTCCGAAGGATATGCGGTCGCTAGCTCGAGCCTCAACATCTTCCAGACCGCCTGCAACGACGTGCTCTCCGCCGAGACCGCGTCGATGGTGAAGGAGCGGGTGATCGAGGCGCTCGGCCGCGCACCGGTCTGGACGATCGGGGAGGGGCCATCCGGAGGATCGATCCAGACGCAGATGACCGGCCAGAACTATCCCGGCCTGCTGCAGGGGCTGATCCCGACGCAGAGCTTTCCCGACAACTCCCAGCCCACGAATCCGGACTGCCGGCTCCTGACGAACTACTTCGCGACGTCGCCGGGCTCCGGCCTCACCGACGCCCAGGAGGAGGCGATCAGCGGGCTCGCCAACACGGGCAGCTGCGACAACCTGAGCAACGGTGCCGACGTCGTCGATGCGAGCGAGGGCTGCCAGGCGAACATCGTCGGACCCTCCCTGATCTTCAACCCCGTCACGAATCCCACCGGTATTCGCTGCTCGCTTTGGGACTCGATGATCAATGTCTATGGGACGGACTCCGCCACGGGCAAGGCGCGGCGGACCTTCGACAACCTTGGCGTCCAGTACGGGCTGGCGGCGCTTCAACACGGTGACATCACCCTCGAAGAGTTCCTCGATCTGAACCAGGATGTCGGGGGCTTCAACGACGACGGGACCGCGGTCGCACAGCGCTCAGTGGCCAACTCGGATGCGCTGGCGATCGCGTACCGCACCGGCCGCATAGATCAGGGAGCGGGAGGTATCCCGGACGTGCCGATCATCGACACGCGTGACTACGTCGATGACGACGCCGACGTCCACCAGTACATCAACAGCTACATCATGCGCGCCCGCCTCGATCGAACCAACGGCACACACGCCAACCAGGTGATGTTCCGCGCCAGAGGCAGCGCCAATGTCCAGCCGATGCGGGACGCCGCCCTGGACGAGATGGGACAGTGGCTCGATGCCCTGCAGACCGACGGCTCGTCCCGGAGCCAGGCCCAGAAGGTGATCGCCGACAAGCCCGCCGACGCCGTCGATGCCTGCTGGATCGGTGGGAACCGGATCGACGAGCCTGCGGTGATCGGCGGCACCGGCCCATGCCAGACGACCTATGCGCCGCACAGCCTGCCGCGGCTGGTCTCCGGAATGCCGGTCGACTCTTTCGTAGCCAAGTGCCAGTTGCGCCCGGTCAATGACGGGGACTACGCCGGAGCATCGCCGGCGCAGCTCACGCGGCTTCACCAGATCTTCTCCCAGGGTGTCTGCGACTACTCGAAGCCGGGGGTGGAGCAGCAGCCACTCACGGGGACCTGGCAGTCCTTCGGGCCCGCGCAGACGGTCGCCGCGCTGAAGCGGCGAGTGACGCTGGGGGTGCGTCGTGTGCGGCGCGGCAGGCGGCTGACCGCGCGGCTCAGGCCCTGCCCTGAGGTCACCTGGCAGCAGGTCACCTTCGAGCGGCGCCGTGGCCGGCGCTTCCGCACGGTCAAAACCCGGTTCGTCGACGGCAGCAAGTGCACGGCGAGCCTCCGGATCAACACCGGCGGCACCTTCAGGGCGGTCGCCAAGCCGATCACCGGCTACGCCCAGGCGCGCTCGGAGACTCGCTGAGCGGGAGGGGAGGCCGCCAGGGCCGCTGCTACGGTGCGCGCCCGTGAAGGTGGTGATCAACGTCGACGGCGGCTCGAGGGGAAACCCAGGCCCGGCGGCGATCGCCGCCGTCGCCACCGATCCCTCCGGCGAGGTCCTGACCGAGCGCGGCGAGACGATCGGTGAGGCGACCAACAACGTGGCCGAGTACCGGGCCCTACTGCTCGGGATCGAGCTGGCCAACGAGCTCGGCGCCGAGGAGGTCGAGTTCGTGGGGGACTCGAAGCTGATCGTCGAGCAGGTGAAGGGCAACTGGAAGGTCAAGCAGGACCACCTGCGGCCGCTCAACACCAAGGCGAAGGACGCGCTGCGCGCGTTGCCCAGCTGGTCCATCAGGCACGTCAAGCGCGACGACAACGCCCGCGCCGACGAGCTTCTCAACGAAGCGCTGGACCAGGGTTAAACCGTCGGCCGCGCCTATACTTGCCCGTCGCTGCGGCTGTAGCTCAGTTGGCTAGAGCGTCTGCTTGCCATGCAGAAGGTCGTGGGTTCGAATCCCATCAGCCGCTTGCCTCGACTCATTCGCCCCGGCGCCGGCAAGGACGCCCGGCGGGGCGTCTCCGGTCCGGGGATATTCACCAGATAGCGTGAGTGCGTGCGAGTCGTCGTGCCGCTCTCCTTACTCGTCGCGATCGCCATGGCCGGCTGCGGCGGAGGCTCCACCGAGTCCACGACGCAGGTCCAGACCAAGGCGGACTTCGTCTCCCTGGCAGATGCGATCTGCAGGAACCACGAATCCCGAACGAAGGATCTGGAGAGCCAGACGGTCGACCTGGGCAGTATCGACTCGAAGGAGAAGGCCCACCAGGTCGCCGCCCTGCTGCGCCAGCAGGCGGACAACCTGACGGCTGAAGCCCAGGAGCTGCAGAGCCGGAAACCGCCGCCCGCAGACGCAGGCACCGTGGGGTCGATCCTGGGCCAGCTCCGCGCCAAGGTCAATCTGCTCGGCGAGTGGGCGAAGGCCTACGACGATCTCGACACCGCTCGGATTCGTGCGCTCCAAAAGCGAATCGGCGAGGCCACCGCAAACGCTCGGAGGGCGGCCCGAGCCTATGGATTCGAAGTCTGTGGGCGGGACTGAGTGGGAGACCGCCGCTAGGCTTGCTTCCCTTCCGGCGCCTTGGCGGAGTGGCTACGCAGCGGCCTGCAAAGCCGTTTACACCGGTTCGATTCCGGTAGGCGCCTCTTCCCGTCCGCTCGAAAACTGTGGATTGACGCGCTCGACTGGCCCGAATAGCGTCGCGCGCCCGGGGAGGACGGGGGGCAACACCCGACGCAGGAGGCTGTTCATGTCAGCAAGATCCGGGCTGGTACGCATCGCGATCGTTGCCGCCGTCGCGGCGATGATGCTCGCCATCACCAGCGCCGCAGCGCCCGCCAGCGGAAGCAAGTGGTCGGACACCAAGTGCCGCAACCACTTCGTGACCTGGAGCCAGAAGCACCCAAGTGCGAGCGCCAAGAAGGTCAACGGCTATCTCCATCAGCTCGAGAAGGCGCACGACTGCACGGTCGCCGGCTGACCGTCGCATCCGTACGGACGTGAGCTGGCGGCCCTGCGGCACTCGCCGTGGGGCCGCCGCACGTTGCGCGTTGCGATGGGCTTCTCGCCCGAGAATCGAGGGCTAGCCGAGTGAGTTGACGGTCAGCAGGAGGAGGATCACAAAGGTCAGGATGACCCAGGCTCCGGCAAGCCGTGCGTAGATGGGAATTGTGGGGTTTTCCATGGGTTTTTCATCGGGATGCAGGGGTGCGGCCCCCTCTGTGGTGAGCACTGAGGTGGGTTGCCTCGGATTACGCACGGAGTGCGTAGATCTCACGGCTCGTAGCATCGAGCCATGCTTCTGGTCGGCGCGATCGTCCTGGCGCTCCTCGTCCTGCCGCCCGGATGGGGACTCGCGCTGGTGGCCCTGGCCGCGGCGATCGAGGTCGCCGAGGTCGGGTTCTGGATCCGCTTCCTGAGGCGCTACCGGATAGCCACGGGGAAGGAGGCTCTGATCGGGTCCTCAGCGCAGGTGATCGAAGCCTGCGATCCGCGGGGCCGGGTGCGCTTGCGCGGCGAGATCTGGCGCGCTGAGTGCGGGGCGAGGGTCGAGGTGGGTGCCCGGGTGAGGGTGACGGCCGTGCATGGCCTCACCCTGAGCGTCGAGCGAGACCCGGCCTGAGCACGGAAAAGGGCCCCGTGAGGGGCCCTTTGTATCCGAAAGGACGTGCCGCCGGCGAATCTGAGCTTCAGCCGGCCCGTCGGTCCTTCAAGTCTTATGGCTCAATGTCGGCGGTCCGCTGCCTTGACTTAAGCCTGTCAGGAGAAACTAACACGACTTCCACCGAGAGGTTGCAGTTCGCGCTTGGATTGCGGGCAATTTTGCGAAAACTGCGGATTTCCCACGACTACGGCATCCGTGAGCAACTGCTTGTAGACATTGGCCACCCGGCCAGGATAGGATGCGCCCCGTGCGCTACCTGATCACTGGCGGTTCCGGGTACATCGGCGGCCGGCTCACGGACGAGCTCTCCGCTCGCGAGGAGACCGAGAAGATCGTCGACGTCGACCTTCGCCCGCCGCCTCGCAGCTGGCCGAAGCACGAGTTCGTCAAGGCCGACATCAGGGACCGCGGGCAGATGAAGGACCTGCTCGAGCGCCACGAGATCGACGCCCTCATGCACTTCGCCTTCGTCCTCAACCCGATCAGGGACGAGGACAAGATGTACGACATCGACGTCAACGGGACCCAGGCCGTGCTGCAGGCCGCCTCCGATGCGGGAATCAAGCAGGTGGTCATGACCTCGTCTGCGACCGCCTACGGCGCCTTCCCGGACAACCCCAAGCCGATCGCCGAGGACTGGCCGGTGCGGGGTGCCCCCGACTTCTCCTACGCGAAGCACAAGGCCGACTCCGATCGCATCGCGCAGCTCTGGGCGCTGCAGAACCCCGACGCCGTGATGACCATCGTCCGGCCCTCGATCGTCTTCGGTCCGAGCGTCGACAACTACATCGTGCGCGCCTTCGGCAACAACCCCTTCGTCCCGATCCTGGACGGTGTCGATGAGGAATTCCAGCTGGTCCACGAGGACGACGTCGTCTCGGCGCTGATCGCGCTGCTCGACGGCAAGCACGCCGGCGCGTTCAATCTGGCCGGCGACGGGCTGCTCACCTGGGGCAGGGCGGCCGAGCTGGTCGGCAAGAAGACGCGGAACATCTCGCTGAAGACGATGAAGCGCGTCAATGGCGCAATGTGGAAGCTGCGCGTGCCGCGCACCGAGGCGCCCGCCGGGAACCTCGACTTCATCCGCTATCCGTGGGTCGTCTCCACAGAGAAGCTCAAGTCGACAGCCGGCTGGCAGCCGAAGTACGACACCCTCGAGACCTTCAAGATCACGATGCGCGCCAAGGGTCTCCTCCCGGAGGCGCCCGCCACCGTTCAGGCTCCGACCGCGCCTGTCGCGTAGCCGGCACACCACGCGCTAACTTTCCCGTCCCAGGGCGCATAGCTCAGTTGGGAGAGCGCCGCCTCGACAAGGCGGAGGTCGCTGGTTCGAGCCCAGCTGTGCCCACTCAGGAGTAGCTGTCCCAGTACGGCGCTCGAGTTGCGCGTCCCCTGCAAGCTGGGTGGGAACGACCACGGCTAGATTTAGCCGCGTGATCAAGGTCAAGCTGCCAGACGACTCCGAGCTCGAGCTCGATTCCGGGGCCACGGGCGCCGACGCCGCTGCCGCGATCGGCGCCGGGCTCGCCAAGGCTGCGCTCGCGCTCAAGATCGATGGCGAGCTTCGCGACCTCTCGGCCCCTCTCGAGGATGGGGAGCGGATCGAGATCGTCACGGACAAGAGCCCCGAGGCCCTCGAGCTGATTCGCCACGACGCAGCCCACGTCCTGGCGGAGTCGGTGCTCGACCTCTGGCCCAAGGCCAAGATCTCGATCGGGCCTCCGATCGAGAACGGCTTCTACTACGACATCGAGTTTCCGGACGAGCGCCCCGGCGAGGAGGATCTGGCCCGGATCGAGGAGCGGATGAAGGAGCACATCAAGGCCGACGAGCCCTTCCAGCGTCGCGAGCTGCCCGCGAAGGAGGCCATCGAGCACTTTCGCGAGGAGGGACAGGACTACAAGGTCGAGCTGATCGAGGATCTGATCCGCGACGAGGGCGCGGAGGCAGTGTCGCTCTACCGAAACGGGGAGTTCGAGGATCTCTGCCGCGGGCCGCACGGTCCCTCGACGGGTCGCATCGGCGCCTTCAAGCTGACCTCCCTGGCCGGCGCCTACTGGCGTGGGGACGAGACCCGCCAGATGCTGACCCGTGTGTACGGGACGGCCTTCCTCGACCGCAAGGAGCTCGAGCAATATCTCGAGCGGCTCGAGCAGGCCCGCGAGCGCGACCACCGCCGGATCGGTCCGGAGCTCAACCTCTTCCAGTTCCGACCCGAGGCGCCCGGGATGCCGTTCTGGCTCCCGCAGGGCACCGTGTTGCTGCGGCTGATCGAGGCGGAGGTCCGCAAGCAGCTCGACGCCCGCGGCTACGAGGAGATCAAGACCCCGCAGGTGCTCGACGTCGAGCTCTGGCACCGCTCGGGCCACTGGGACAACTACAAGGAGAACATGTTCTTCACCGCGCCTTCGGAGAGGGAGAACGCCGAGCACGAACGCGAATACGCGCTCAAGCCGATGAACTGCCCCGGCGCCTGCCTCGTCTACGCCTCCGGCCATCACTCCTATCGCGAGCTGCCGCTGCGGCTCGCCGAGTTCGGCCTCGTCTCACGCTGGGAACGCGAGGGCGTTCTCCACGGTCTGCTTCGCGTCCGCGCGTTCACCCAGGACGATGCCCACGTCTACTGCACGCTCGACCAGGTCACCGATGAGGTCGACTCGATCTGCGCCGGCATCGACGAGCTCTACGAGCGCTTCGGCTTCGATGAAGCCAGGGTGGAGCTCTCCACCCGCCCGGACAAGTCGATCGGTACTGACGAGCAGTGGGAGAGGGCGGAGGGGGCGCTCCGCGAGGCCCTCGAGCGGCAGGGCCGCGAGTACGACGTCAGCCCGGGCGAGGGCACCTTCTACGGGCCGAAGATCGACTTCCACATCACCGACGCGCTCGGCCGTTCCTGGCAATGCGGGACCTGCCAGCTCGACTTCCAGATGCCGGAGCGCTTCGATCTCGCGTACACCGGCGCCGACAACGCCGATCACCGGCCGGTGATGATCCACCGCGCGCTGCTCGGCTCGATGGAACGCTTCGCCGGGATCCTGATCGAGCATTATGGCGGGCGCTTTCCGCTCTGGCTGGCGCCCGTGCAGGCGGTCGTCCTGCCGGTCGCCGACCGGCACAATGGGCGTGCCAGGGAGGTGGCGGCGGAGCTCCGCGCCGCCGGCCTTCGGCCCCGGGTCGACGATCGCACGGAGTCGGTCGGGAAGAAGATCCGCGACGCGGAGCTCTCCAAGGCGCCCTACATGGTCGTGCTCGGCGACAGGGAGCAGGAGGCCGACACGTTGTCAGTTCGCTCTCACGAGGAAGGCGATATCGGGGCGGTGGCGCTCAGTGAGCTGATCAGTCGGCTCCAAGGTGAGTCCGAGAGAGGGTGAGGCCTATGTCACGGCTCAACGCATGCCCGCGTGGCTCGCGCTCAGTTGACAAACCACTCGGAGTCGAGCTGGGTGACGGCCGAGTCGCTGGAACCCAGGAGCGCCCGAATTTCAGGCTCGCGCGTGTGGACCCAGGGACGCCGCGCGAAGCCGACCAGCGTCCGCCGTGCCACGAGCGTATCCGTCAAGTGCGGTTCGACCCGTCCGCAGACGACGGCCGCCCCGCTTGCGCGGGCGCCGACGAGGAGCTCGCCGAGCACGTCCGGGGTGTCCTGCTCGCCGGCGAAGAGGTGAAGGACGCGAACTACGACGGGCGAGACGGGCACGAGGGCGTACCAGCCGATCGGTTCGCCTTCGCGGTGCACGACCCGGGCTGTGAGTCCGCCGAAGTGCTGTTCGACCTCGCGGAGCAGGTAGCCGAGTGGAGCCTCCTCATAGTCGACACGAAGGCGCGGCCCGTTCTTGATTTTCGCCAACGCGGCGACGATTCCCGCCGCGTCTGCGTCCACGCCGGCTATGCCGGGCGGCGATTCCGGTTTGCCGGCGCGCCGCGGCGGCTTGAGGGCGAGCGCCCTCACCGGGACATCCTTATGGAGGCGCTGCCGGCGAGCCGTGGCGGTGGCGAGCCTGCTCAGCCAGCGCGCCGGGCGCAGCGTGACCATCCAGTCGCAGCAGCGGGCGTGGTCGAGGTCGCCCCCGAACACGCGGCACATGCGCACAGCCTCGTCGCTGGCGGTGTCGGTATACGTAAAGTCCTGACCGGCAAGGAGCAGGCGGCGAAACAGGAGTGCCCCAGTAGCGCCTCCGCGGCTCGCAGGATCGACCGTGAGATCCGACGCGCACACTCCGGTAAGGCTACGGTCGGCCAGGCGAAAGCGCCGCACCTGAGCGCCTATGAAGCCGACCACCTTGCCGTCCTGGGCGGCGATCAGGGAGGGAAGGGACTCGTCAGCCCAGGGACCGTCGACAAAAGTAGCCGCCAGTGAGCCCAACACATCGTCAGTCCATGGGGGAAGATTTGCGGTCAGCAGCTCCGCGACCGCAGGTAGGTCTGACCGCAGGAGGGGGCGTATCTCGGCCATGTGGCCGCGACACTAGCGGGAAGATCCTCAATCTATGACGACGAGCAGAGACGGCATCCCCTTCGACCCCGAGCAGATGATCGAGAAGCTCGCTGCGGGCACGGCCGACGCCGTGCGTGGACTCGGTCGCCGCGGCGCCGTGGTGGCTGTCTCGGGTGGGATCGACTCGAGCGTCACCGCAGCGCTCTCGGTCCGTGGACTCGGCCGCGAGAACGTGCTGCTGCTGCGACTCCCCGAGCGCGACGTCGGCCATCGCTCCAGTGACCTCGGCCTGATGCTCGCCGAGGCGCTCGACGCCCCAACCGTCGAGGAGCCGATCAGCGACGCCCTGCATGTGCTCGGTTGCTACGACCGCCGCGACGAGGCAATCCGCGAGGTCTTTCCCGACTACGAGCCCGACTGGAAGCACAAGCTCGTGCGCTCCGAGCCGCGTGGCGGGATCGTCTTTTTCTCCCTCGTCATCCAACGCCCTGACGGTACGCAGGATCGCCGGCGGATCCCACCGGGCCCTTATCAGGAGCTGCTCGCGGCCACGAACATGAAACAGCGGGTCAGGAAGCTCCTGGAGTACACCTGGGCCGACCGTCTCGGCTACGCGGTGATTGGGACGCCGAATCTGCTCGAGTACGACCAGGGGTTCTTCGTCAAGGGCGGCGACGGCCTCGCTGACGTAAAGCCGATCGCCAAGATCTACAAAGGCCAGGTCTACGAGATGGCTCTTGCACTCGGGCTCCCCGAGGCGATCACCTCACAGTCGCCGACCACCGACACCTTCAGCCTCGCCCAGAGCCAGGAGGAGTTCTACTTCGGCTTCCCCTACGAGCAGATGGATCTGCTCATGTGGGGCCACGCACAAGGCATCGAGCCAGGTGAGCTGGCCCCGCGGGTTGGGCTCGAACCGCAGCTGGTCGAAGCCGCCTACAAGGAGATCGAACGGCGCCGGGTCGCCACCGTTTACCTGCAGGCGCCCCCGGTAATCGTGGAGCCCGAGGGCTAGGGGGTGTGCGGCATCGCCGGCATCGTTCGCCCTCGGCGTGGGCCGCCCCCCGACGAGCAGGCGCTGCTGCGGATGTCGCGGGCGCTGCGCCACCGCGGCCCTGACGGCTACGGATATGCGCTCGATGCCGGCTGCGGGCTGGTCAACACGCGGCTCTCGATCTTCGATTTGCCCGGTGGCTGGCAGCCGATAGAGGAGAGCGGCGGCGCGATGGTCGTCTACAACGGCGAGGTCTACAACCACTACGAGCTTCGACGCGACCTGGAGGCCCGTGGCGAGACCTTCGCGACGACCACAGACACCGAGGTCGTGCTGCGACTGCTGGAGCGCGAGGGCACTGGCGCGCTCGACCGCTTCAACGGCCAGTTCGCAATCGCCTGGTGGCAGCCTGGCCCGCGCCGGCTGACGCTGATCCGCGACCGGTTCGGCGTGCGCCCTCTCCACTACTCGCTGCTGGACGACGGGACACTCGTCTTCGGCTCCGAGGCCAAGGCGATCTTCGCTTCGGAGGAGGTTCGCCCGGAACCGGATCTTGCTGGACTCGATGACGTCTTCACGCTCTGGGGGCCGCGCCCGCCGCAGACCGTCTTTCGCGGGATACGGCAGGTCCGTCCGGGCGGCTTCGTTGTCTGGGAGGCTGGTCGCATCGTTGAGGAACGCACATGGTGGACGCCCTCCTTCGATCAAGACGACGGACCGGAGGGATCTCTGGAGGAGCTGCTGCGGGACAGCGTCCGCCTCCGCCTGCGGGCCGATGTCCCGGTTGGCGCCTATCTCTCGGGCGGCCTTGATTCGAGCCTGATCGTCGCTCTGGCCCAGCGAGAGGCCGAGCATCAGCTGCGCACCTTCTCGGTCGCCTTCCAGGACCCTGATTACGACGAACGTGGTCATCAGGAGGAGGTGGCCCGCGCGCTCGGCACCGACCACCACGTCGTCGAGATCGGTCCGGCAGATATCGCCGACGCCTTTCGCGACGTGATCCGCCACACGGAGACGCCGCTGATCCGCACCGCGCCGGTGCCGCTGTTCCTTCTCTCCAACGAGGTTCGCGCCAATGACATCGTCGTCGTCGCCACCGGCGAGGGAGCGGACGAGCTGTTCTGGGGCTATGACCTCTTCAAGGAGGTCGTCGTGCGCGAGGTGTACGAACGGGACCCCGAGGGAGCTCGCGAGATGCTCGAGGACCTCTATCCGTACCTGCCCGCCGAGGCGCGCCGTGGGCCCGCCTGGGACCGCTTCCTGCTCGAGACGGGCGATGCCGACGACCCACTTTCCTCGCACATGACGCGCGCGATGGCGACGGAGGCGGTGAAGGCGTTCTACAGCCGCGAGGTCGCCGCTCAGCTGGGCGACGGCGCCTCGCTCGCACGTCTTCGCGAGGGACTCCCCGCCAGCTTCGGCAACTGGTCGAGCCTGCAGCGCGCCTCATGGCTGGAGATCTCGACGCTGTTGGAGCCATACCTGCTCGGCGCGCAGGGCGACAGGGTTGCGATGGCGCACGGCGTCGAGGGGCGGTTTCCGTTTCTCGATCACCGTGTTTTCGAGCACGCGGCGCGGCTACCGGCCGAGCGTAAGCTGGCCGGGCTCACCGAGAAGGTCGCCCTGCGCGAGCTCGCCGCCGACCTGCTGCCCGCGGAGGTCGTGAACCGCTCCAAGCAGCCATACCGGGCTCCGGAAGTGGCGCCGTTCTTCGCCGCCGGATGCGCCGGCTGGGTCGAGGAGAGCCTCTCAGCCGACGCCCTCGAGGAGACGGGGATCTGGGACGCCGGACGCGTCGCGGGCCTCGTGCGTCGCTGCCGAGCCGGGCGGGCCACCGGGTTTCGCGAGGGGATGGCGCTGGTAGGGGTGCTATCCACCCAGTTGTGGCATCGTGAGTTCTTCAGCGGCGAGCTCAAGTCCTACGAGCCCGAGACCGATGAGCCACGCGTGAGACTCGACCGCACAGAGGAGCAGGTCGCATGACCAAGGACAACGACGTGCGCGCCGAGATGCGGTCCTACGTCGAGGACAACTTCCTCTACATGCATCCCGGCGTCGAGCTCTCCGACGAGGACGACTTCCTGGCCCTCGGTGTCATCGACTCACTCGGTTTCGTCGAGCTCGTCGAAGAGGTTCAGTCGCGCTACGGACTAGAGGTCAGCGACGTCGAGATCACCGAGGAGAACTTCGGCTCTATCGCCGCGATCGCCCATTTCGTGGGCGTCAAGCAATCGGCTTGAGCATTCCCCCGATAGCCGCCGACCTGCGACGCGCAGCAGAGCGCGATCCGGACAATGTCGCGCTGGTGAGCGGCGATCGCTCGGTCTCCTACGCCGAGTTGGACAACCTCGTCGAGCGTTTTGCCGCGGGTCTCGTAGAACGCGGCGTCGGGGTGGGCGATCGTGTCGCGATCGTGCTCCCCAACGACATCAACGCTGTCGTCGCCCTCGCGGGGACGCTGCGCGCCGGCGCGGCGATCATGCCCATGCATCCCTCCGTCAAGCGCGAGCGGCTCGTACAGGTGCTGGGACGTGCCGGCGGCGCGCTGGTCGTCTGCGACGAGGCGCGTGCGGAGATCGCGCGTGCGGCCGGGGCAGCGAGTGGCGGGATCCCGGTCTACCCCGATGTCGAGGAGCTCAGTGCCGACGGACCGGCTCAACCCGAGGAGCCGGGCGACGGCGACCTGGCGGCGCTCATGCATACGTCCGGCTCGACCGGCGGCCCCAAGGGCGTGATGTTGACTCAGCACAACCTTGACTTCGTCACCGGCTCGATCGCCGAGTACCTGAAAGTCAGCGATGCCGACCGCATCCTCTGCGTGCTGCCGCTGTCCTTCGGCTACGGGCTTTCGCAGCTGATGGTCTGCGCACGCAGCGGCGCGACCCTTGTCCTCGAGGCCGGCGTGGCGCTGCCGGGCCGCATTGTTCAATTGCTCGAGCACCACCGCATAACCGGCATGCCGGGAGTTCCCACGGTCTTTCAGGTGCTCTTGACGCTGCGCGGGCTCGCCGAGCGCAAGTTGCCGGACCTGCGCTTCCTCACCAATGCCGGAGCCGGCCTTCCGACGACGACGGTCGGCGAGGTCCGGCGTACCTTTCCAGGCGCCGACCTCTATCTGATGTACGGGCAGACGGAGTGCGTGCGGGTTTCCTACCTGCCGCCGGATCAGGTCGACGAGCGGCCCGCCTCCAGCGGCGTCGCGATCCCCGGGACTGAATGCTGGATCGAGGACGATGAGGGACGCGTCCTCGATTCCGGCGAGGTCGGCGAACTGATTGTGCGCGGCGAGCACGTGATGCAGGGCTACTGGCAGGACCCCGACGCCACCAATAAGCGGCTGAGGGCGGCGTCGGAGCCGGCTGGACAGGTCATGGCGACAAACGACCTCTTTCGACGCGACGACGACGGTTTCATCTACTTCGTCGGCCGTCGCGACGACATCATCAAGTCGCGCGGCGAAAAGGTGCCACCGCGTGAGATCGAGGAGGTCCTCTACGGTGTCTCGGGCGTCAAGGAGGTGGCAGTCGTCGGAGTTCCGGACCGGCTGCTGGGCGAGGCGGTGCATGCTCACGTCGCCGCGCACGAAGGCTTCGAGCTCGACCCGACGGCGCTGAAGCGGCATTGCGCCGAGCACCTTGAGGACTACATGGTCCCCCAGCAGGTAGAGGTGCACGACGAGCTGCCGCGCAACACCAACGGTAAGATCGACAGGCTGCTGCTGGCAAAGGGCTGAGCACTCAGCGCGTGGAGAGCGGCTAATTGCGTCCAGTTAGCGGGCGCCTCGTGGCGGGCGGGGGGCTGTCTATACTGGCCACTAATGCAGGGCACCCACACGACCCCGCGCGCCTAAGCGCTCCGTGCCCGCCCCATCGATCCAATCTCGCCCATCTCCTTCTTGAAGCTCTACCTCATGCGCAGTTAAGTGCGGCGTCCCGCGATCATCACCCGCGTCTGGACGGCTGCAAACCTTCGCCAGCCTTTGTCCTCGGCCGGCCGAATGCAGACCGGCATTCGGCCTCCCTGCGTCCGCGACTGTCTCGGTTTTCGCTCGCCAGCCGCGGGCACTGACCACGGGACGCCGCACTAGTGGCGGTCTCCCGCTTCGACCGCCGTCCCCCCGAGCGCGACTCCACTCGCATCAACGAGCGGATCCGCGTGCCCGAGGTTCGCCTGATCGACGAGAACGGCGAGCAGGTCGGAATCATCCCGACCCCGGAGGCCCTCGAGCGTGCTCGCGAGAGGGATCTCGACCTGGTCGAGGTTTCGCCGACCTCCAAGCCGCCGGTCTGCCGGATCCTCGACTACTCGAAGTACAAGTACGAGCAGGAGCAGAAGGCGAAGGCGGCTCGCAAGCACCAGCAGCAGACCAACGTCCGCGAGATCAAGCTGCGCCCCAAGATCGCCCAGCACGATTACGAGACCAAGCGCGGCCACGTCGAGCGCTTCCTGAAGCACCAGGACAAGGTCAAGGTCACGATCATGTTCCGCGGCCGTGAGCAGAGCCACCCGGAGAGGGGCCGCATGCTGCTCGACCGGCTCCTGGAGGACGTCTCCGAGATCGGCGTCATGGAGCAGCCCCCTCTGCAGGAGGGCCGCAACATGACGATGCTGCTCGCCCCGGCGCGAGGCGCCGGGCAGGAGAACCAAGCAGCCACCGGCTGACGGCGTGGGGGGCAAGGAATCCCTGCGCAGCGCCTCCCAGCGCTTCGGCCCGGGACGCTTCGCGTACCGGTTGCGGGTCCTCTGGGGCGACAGAGCGTTGGCCCGGCAAAACCCGGCGGGCGCCGTGCACTACCTGCGACACAGTCGGGAGCTCACGAACTTCACCTACGAGTTGGCGAACGAGCCGGAGATAGCGAATTTCGTGGCAGCAGCGTTGGGCACGGATCCGGACGCGGTGACCGCGCTCCTCGGCGAGCTCCGTTCCGACACCGAGTTGACTGATGATCTTCGCCGACGCCTCCGGCAACGCTCATCGGCGAATCAGGAGCCGATGCTCGGCAAACGGCGTGCCCTCTACTGCGTGGTCAGGCTGCTGCGCCCCAGGGTGATCGTCGAGTCCGGGGTGAAGGACGGGCTGGGCAGTGCCGTGCTCCTACGGGCACTCGAGCGGAATGAGGCCGAGGGGGACCCCGGAATGCTCCTGGCCTTCGACATCGAGCCCGATGCGGGCTGGCTAGTCGACTGGAAGGCCGAGCCCGAGCGCCAGTCGCTGTTCATAGGGGACGTCCGCGAAACGCTGGGACCGGTTCTCGAGGAGAACGGAGTCGACCTGTTCATCAACGACAGTCTTCACTCATATGAACACGAGAGATTTGAATTCGAGACCGCCGTTCGATGCGGACGGTCGCCCCGCCTTGCCCTCTACTGCGATGACAGCAGCCTGACGCCGGCGCTGGGTGAGGTCTGTCGCGGGCTAAGCGGCCGATCGAGCAGGCTGAAGGAAGTCCCGAAGGACCACTACTGGCGAGGGAACGAGATCGCGCTGTGCGTGCTCGACGGCCGTTAGGGCTCGACGGCGTCCGGCTCACGGGACTCATCCGTCCGTTGCTCCGAGGTCAGCGAGCTGTGTTGATACGTTCAGGCGTCGTTACTGACGATCACCTCCCAGTCGGCATAGGTCTGCGCCTGCACGGAGCGCACGGTCGCGCCCAGGGTCGCGGCGTTGTTGAACGCGGGGATGATCACGCTGACCCGAGGCATGGCTCCGGGCACCCTGGCTGGCCGCCTGGTGTCTGCTTCAATGGTAGGCTCCGATGCCCAAGATGAAGACCCATTCGGGCGCCAAGAAGCGCTTCCGCAAGACCGCCAAGGGCAAGCTCCGCGGCAGGCGTGCGTACTCGAGCCACATCCTCGAGAAGAAGTCGCCCGGCCGCAAGCGGCGTTTCGAGCGGCCCTCGGAGATCTCCGAAGCCGATCGGAAGCGGGTCAACAAGCTGCTCGTGAAGGGCGGTCGCTGATGCCGCGCGCCACCAACGCCGTCGCGCGCAAGAAGCGCAAGAAGAAGGTCCTCGGCCGGGCCAAGGGCTACTTCGGCCGCAAGCACTCGAGCTACCGGTTCGCGAACGAGCAGGTGATGCGCTCGGAGGCGTACGCCTACCGCGACCGGCGCACCCGGAAGCGGGACTTCCGGCGGCTTTGGATCACCCGGATCAATGCCGCGGCTCGTCAGGAGGGCATGAGCTACTCACAGCTGATGAACGGCCTGAAGAGGGCCGAGGTCGACGTGAACCGCAAGATGCTCGCCGACATCGCCGTCAACGACCCCGATGGCTTTCGCCGATTTGTGGAACTCGCCCGGGAGGCTGCCGCCGCCTAGCGCACGGCAGCCAGAGCAAGATTCCCCGGGCGGTCCGCGAGGCGGAGCCGCCCTTTTTCGTTTCAGGCCTCAAATCCAACACCCGCACAGATGATCACCAGTCCACAGAACGAGAAGCTCAAGCTGATCCGCCGGCTCGGCCGGCGCCGGACGCGCGAGCGCGAGGGGCTCTTCATCACCGAGGGCGAGGACCTGCTTGCTGCGGCGCGCGACGCCGGGACCGAGCCCGTCGAGCTGCTGACGGCCGCGGGCGAGGCGCTCGGCGGCACCGAGGTGGAGCCCGCGCTGCTTGACCAGGTCTCGAGGCTCGGCTCGGGCACCCGGGCGATCGGGGTGTGGCGCGAGATCTGGGCGGATCAGGCGACGGCGCCATGCGTCTATCTGCACGGGATCTCGGACCCGGGGAACGTCGGGACGGTGGTTCGCACCGCGAACGCGCTGGTCGGCGGATCGGTGGTCCTGGGTCCCGACTGCGCCGATCCGTATGGGGCGCATGCCGTCCGGGCGAGCATGGGGGCCGTCTTCGCCGAGCCGCTGGTGCGCGGCGGAGTCGAGGTGACCCCGAAGCCGCGGGCCGCGCTGGTGGCGCACGGTGGCGAGGGGCTGGGGGCCCTCGAGGGGGCGCTGACGCTCTGCCTTGGCGCCGAACGAAAGGGGTTGCCGGCCGAGGTGATCGAGCAGTGCGATGTGCGGGTGACCATTCCGGTACGTGAGAGCGCCGAGTCACTGAACGTCGCGGCGGCGGCTGCCATCGCCCTGCAGCGGATAGCGTCCGGGTCCGACCATGGTTGAGCGCATCCAGGAGATCCGGAAGGAGGCGGCCGACGCGATCGGCGCCGCCTCGACGACCGCGGAGCTCGAGGAGCTCAGGGTCCGATACCTGGGGCGGAAGGCGGAGCTGACCCAGATCCTGCGGGGAATCTCGGATCTGCCGGCTGATCAGCGCGGGCCGGTCGGCAAGTCGGGGAATGAAACGCGCCGAGAGCTCGAGTCGCTGCTCGAGTCGAGGAGCGCAGAGCTTGACGCAAGCGAGCTGGGAACCCGCTTGGCGGAGGACGCGATCGACGTCACGCTTCCGGGAGCCCCGCAGTTGCCGGTGGGCGCACAGAACCCGCTCATCCGCACCCAGCGGCAGATCGAGGACATCTTCGTCGGCCTTGGCTACCGGGTGATGGAGGGGCCGGAGGTCGAGTTCGACTACTACAACTTCACGGCCCTCAACCACCCGCCCGGTCACCCGGCGCGGATGGCGCAGGACACCTTCTACGTCGATCCCTCGACCCTGAGGACTGACCTGCGCATCCCCTCGAACGGCGATGAGCTGCCGCCCGGCCCCGAGGACGTGGTACTGCGCACGCACACCTCACCTATGCAGGTGCGTGCGATGGAGTCCCAGCCGCCGCCCATCTTCATCGTGGTCCCGGGGCGCTGCTACCGCTCGGACCCGTTCGACGCCACCCACAGCCCGATCTTCCATCAGGTCGAGGGCCTCGCCGTCGGCCCGGACATCACGCTGGCCGACCTGAAGGGGACGCTCGACGAGTTCGCTCGCGCGATCTTCGGGCCCGAGCGAGAGACTCGCTTCCGGCCCGGATTCTTCCCATTCACCGAGCCGAGCGTCGAGGTGGACGTCTCCTGCTTCCGGTGCGGCGGCAGCGGAAAGCTGCCCGACGGCTCGCGGGATCCGCTCTGCAAGGGGATCGGGTGGATCGAGATCCTCGGCGCCGGAATGGTCGATCCGAACGTCTACGGCTTCGTGCGCGAGTCGGGCTACGACCCGGAGAAGATCCAGGGCTTCGCCTTCGGCATGGGGATCGAGCGGATCGCGATGCTCAAGTACGGAGTCCCCGACCTGCGGAAGTTCTTCGAGAACGATGTCCGCGTCCTGGAGCAGTTCCGGTGAGGGCGCCCGACTCCTGGATCCGCTCCTACTGCGACCCGAAGCTGACGGTCGTGGAGCTGGCGGACGAGCTCGCGATGCACTCGATCGAGGTTGAGAGGATCACGCACGCAGGCGCCCCCGATCCCGAGGGTTTCGTCGTCGGCAGGGTGCTCTCCGTCGAGAAGCACCCGGATGCCGAGCGGCTGAGCGTCTGCCAGGTCGATGCAGGGGACGGCGAGCGGACGATCGTCTGCGGCGCCCCGAACGTGGCGGAGGGCCAGACCGTCCCGGTCGCCCTGCCCGGCGCCGTGATGCCCGACGGCACGAAGCTCGGCAAGGCCAAGCTCCGCGGCGTCGAGTCGAACGGGATGATCCTTTCCGAGGCAGAGCTCGAGATCGGCGATGACGCGGACGGCATCGCGGTGCTTGACAACGGATGGTCGCCCGGGACGCCGCTGGGCGAGGTGATCCCGGTGTTCGAACCGGTGATCGAGCTGGAGCCGACCTCCAACCGGGTCGACTGCTTCGGCATCTACGGCGTGGCCCGGGAGGTGCACGCGATCACCGGCGAGGCGCTGGCGCCGCCGCCCTGGGACGAGGATGCGGAGGCGATCGGCGAGGGCACCGTGACCGATTACGCCTCGGTCTCGGTCGAGGTACCGGAGCTCTGTCCCAGGTTCACCGCGCGTGTCTTCACCGACGTCCAGATCGGGCCGTCGCCGCTGTGGCTCAAGGCGCGCCTGATCGGAGCCGGCATGCGGCCGATCAACAACGTCGTGGACATCACCAACTACGTGATGCTGATGACGGCGCAGCCGCTGCACGCATTCGACCTCGACAAGGTCCCAGAGGGTGCCCTGACGGTTCGCACCGCGAAGCCGGGAGAGAAGATGACCACGCTCGACGACGTCGAGCGGACCCTCGATGAGGACGCGGTGCTCGTCTGCGACCGGAACGGTCCCTCCGGCATCGCGGGAATCATGGGCGGCCAGGTATCCGAGGTCTCGGAGGCGACTACCCGGGTGCTGCTCGAGGTCGCGACCTGGAACGGCGTCAACATCCTCCGCACCTCGCGCAAGCTCGGCCTGCGCACTGACGCATCCAACCGCTTCGAGAAGCAGCTCCACCCCGAGCTCGCGCTCCGCGGTCAGCGGATCGCCTCGCAGCTGATGGTCGAGCTCTGCGGCGCGAACCTCGTGCCCGGAGAGATCGACGAGGCGGCCGAGATTCCTGAGGCTCATCGGCTGCCCCTGCGCCATGAGCGAGTTGCGCGGCTGCTCGGCATGGAGATCTCGCCTGAGCTGTGTGCCGAATACCTGGAGCGCCTGGACTTCGAGGTGGACCGTGACGGCGATGACCTGGAGGCCACCGTGCCGTTCCATCGCCACTACGACGTGACGCGCGAGGTCGACCTGATCGAAGAGGTCGGCCGCATCCACGGCTACGCCAAGAACCTTCCGGCGACCCTGCCGTCGGGGGGCGGACAGGCGGGACGGCTGGACCGCGACCAGCGCCTGCGGCGCAGGGCCGAGGACGCGATGCGGGATCTGGGCTTCGACGCGGTGGTGGACCTCAGCCTCACGGACCCGGGATTGCCCGGCCGCCTCCGGATCCCGGAAGGCGACATCCGCGCCGCGCCGATTCGAGTCTCGAATCCGCTCTCCGCGGAACACTCCGTAGAGCGAACGACGGTGATCGGCTCTCTGCTCGATGCCGCGAGCTACAACCGAGCGCACGGCGCCGAGCGGATCGCACTGTTCGAGTCCGGCAGGGCCTATCTGCGTGAGGGCGGCTCTTCCCATGACGGCGTGCTCGCCGGGAAGTTCGTCGGCAACCGCCCGGCGCCGGCCTACGAGCCCTGGCGGGTCGCGGCGATCGCGGTGGGGCCGCTCCGGCCTGGCTCCTGGCGCAGCGAGGCGGTGGAGGCGGACTTCTATTCGGTCAAAGCCGTTCTGGAGGCGCTCGGCCGGCAGCTTGGCGCCGCGATCGAGATCGTTCCCGGAGAGGAGCCCTTCCTTCACCCGGGTCGCAGCGGGCGCGTTCTGGTCGAGGGCGAGGACTCCGGCTGGGTCGGCGAGCTCCACCCGCTTGTCTGCCGCGGATGGGACCTGGAGTCCGCCGCGGGATTCGAGGTCGACCTGGCTCCGCTGGTCGCCGCGTCGCCGGTGGGCGAGGAGTCCTACGAGGACGTGATCACCTATCCCGCCGTCAACCAGGACGTGGCGGTCGTCGTCGACGAATCTGTTCCGGCCGCCGAGGTTCGCTCAGCCGTGCTCGAGGGCGGGGGCGAGTTGCTGCGGTCCGCTCGGGTCTTCGATCTGTACCGCGGCGATCAGATCGGAGAGGGGCGCAAGAGCCTCGCGCTGCGGCTCACCTTCCGGGCCGCCGATCGGACGCTGACCGACGATGAGGTCGGGGAGCGCAGAGCGGCCATCGAGGCCGCGGTCGAGAAGCTTGGGGGGTCCCTCCGTGAATAGCGTCCTGGTGGCGGGAGCCTCCGGCTACGCGGGGGCGCTTGCCGCGGAGCTCGTTCGAACGCATCCGAGCCTGGAGCTCGCCCGCGTCACCGCGCGGACCGACGCTGGCAAGAGGCTGAGGGAGCTCTACCCGCAGTACGGCGTCGACCTGGTCCTCGAGGAGCCCGCGGCGGAGGACGGAGCCGGAGTTGACGCCGCGATCGTCGCGTATCCACACGGCGCCGCGGCGCCGGTCGTCTCGGCGCTCCGCGAACAGGGCACGAAGGTCGTCGATCTCTCCGCCGACTTCCGCCTCCAAGATCTCGACACATACGGGCGGTGGTACGGAGAGCACGGGGCGCCGCAGCTGCTGGGCGAGGCGGTCTACGGGCTCACCGAGTTGCACCGCGAGCAGATCGCCGGCGCGGGTCTGGTCGCCAATCCCGGGTGCTACCCGACCGCCAGCATCCTGGCGCTGGCGCCGCTCGCCGCCGAGGGCCTGATCGAGGACGTCGTGATCGATGCCAAGTCCGGTGTCTCCGGCGCGGGACGGGCGGCCGAGGAGGAGATGGCGGTCATCAAGGAGACCGACGACGCGAAGCCGTACAGGGTCGCCGGCCATCGGCACACGCCGGAGATCGCACAGGAGCTCGCGGAGCTGGCCGGCGGGAACGGGTCGTCGGGCGGGTTCGCCGGACTGACCTTCGTCCCGCACCTGATGCCGTTCGACCAGGGGGAGCTGGTCAGCTGCTACGTCAGGACGACCGAGCCGGTCGACCCGGCCCGGACGCTCTCCCTGTACGAGCAGCGCTACGGAGACGAACCCTTCGTCGAGGTCACCTCCGAGCCGCCGGGGGTGAGCGGCGTGCGCGGAACCAACGTCTGCCGCATCCATCTGGCGCTCAACGAGGCCTCTGGGCGGACCCTCGCCTTCGCCTCGATCGACAACCTCTGGAAGGGCGCCGCATCGCAGGCGATCCAGAACCTCAACCTGATGCTCGGGCTCCCCGAGGCAGAGGGAATCTCATGAGCTCGGCAACGCGGACGTTCTTTCGCTCGCGCTGGGTGACCCCGCCGCCCGAGTTCGAGCAACTCGATTCGGCCGAGCTCGCGCCCGGGTTTCGGGCGGCGGGGGTCGCCTGCGGCCTGAAGGGAGGCGGCGCCACCGACGTCGGGGTGCTGGCCTGCGACGCCGACGAGGTGTCCTCGGCCCTGGCCCTGACCCGGAACGCCGCCGCCGCCGCGCCCGTCCGCGTCTGCCGGCAGGAGTGCGACGCCGGCGCGCTGCGAGCGGTCGCCGTCAACTCGGGCAACGCCAATGCGGCCACCGGCGATCAGGGCTACCGAGACGCGCTGGCCATGCGAGACGCGGCGGCCGAGGCGCTTGGCGTCGACCCCGCGTCCGTGGCCGTCGCGGAGACGGGCACCATCGGGGTGCCCCTCGACGTCCAGGCCGTCAGGGCCGGCGTCCTGGAGGCCGTCCAGAGACTGTCTCCGACCAGCGGCGATGACTTCGCCCGGGCGATCATGACCACGGACAAGGGTCAGAAGAGCTGTTCGATTCGAGCGGGCGAGGTGACCGTCTCGGCGCAGGCCAAGGGCGCCGGGATGATCGAGCCGGGCTTCGCGACCATGCTCTGCTTCGTGCAGACGAACGCCGTGGTGCAGGAGCCAGACCGGGTCCTGCGCTCGGCCCTCGCCGATTCGATGGAGCGGATCACGGTCGACGGGCAGATGAGCACCAACGACACGGTGCTACTCCAGGCGACGGGTGCCTCCGGCGCCGTGCTGCCGCAGGGACTGCTCGAGGCGGTGCTGCTGCAGCTCGCGCTGGAGATCGTTGCGGACGGGGAGGGCGCGACCCGCGTCGGGCGCGTGCAGGTCACCGGAGCGAAGAGCGCCGAGGAGGCCGAACGGGTGGCGCGAGCCATCGCCAACTCGCCGTTGGTGAAGACGGCCCTCTTCGGCCGCGACTCGAATTGGGGCCGGATCGCACAGGCCGCCGGCATGGCGCTGGCGGGCGAGGAGCTGGAGGAACTCGGGCCTGACCGGATCCAGGCCGGGGATCTGGCGGCGGACCTGCCGGAGGCGGAGCTCTCGATCAACCTGGGCCGCGGCAAGGCCGACGCGCACGTCTACTTCAGCGACCTGACCCATGACTACATCCGCATCAACGCGGAGTACACGACATGAGCAGCTCGATCGAGACTCTCCTCGAGGCGCTCCCCTACATCAGGGAGTTCCACGGGCGCACGATCGTGATCAAGTACGGCGGCGCGGCGATGCGGGACGAGGAGCTCCGCGAGGCCTTCGCGCGGGACGTCGTCCTCCTGAAGTACGTCGGCCTCAATCCCGTGATCGTTCATGGCGGGGGGCCGGAGATCACCCACTACATGGAGCGCATGGGCATGGAGGTCAAGTTCGTGGAGGGTCTGCGCGTATCCGACGCCGAGACGGTGGAGGTCGCGAAGATGGTCCTGCTCGGCAAGATCAACTCGGACATCCTGACCCGGCTCAACCGGCATGGCCAACCGGCAGTCGGGCTCGGGGGCGAGGACGGGTCCCTCTTCGAGGTTCGGCCGGTGGGGCAATCCGCCGACGTCGGCTTCGTCGGCGAGATCACCAACGTCAACGTCGACGTGATCGACCACATCGCGGAGGACTACATCCCGGTGATCGCATCGGTGGGCACGGACCGCGAGGGTGCTTCCTACAACGTCAACGCCGACGAGGCGGCCGGGAAGGTGGCCGCCGCCATGCCGGCCCACAAGGCGATCTTCATGACGGACGTCGACGGCTGGCTGCGCGATCCGGAGGACCCCGAGTCCCGCATTTCACAGGCCACCGCAGACGAGGTCAGGTCGGCGCTCGATCTGATCGAGGGCGGGATGCGCCCGAAGCTCCAGGCCTGTGTCGACGCGATCGACGGCGGGGTGGAGGCGACGCACATCGTCGACGGCCGCCGCCCGCACACCCTGTTGCTCGAGCTGTTCACCGACGCGGGCATCGGCACCAAGATCACGGCATGAAGCTCGCGGAGCTTCAGGAGCTGGAGTCCCGCTGGGTGATGCAGACCTATCCGAGGGCGCCCGTGGAGCTCGTCCGCGGGGAGGGCGCGCGCGTCTGGGATTCGGACGGGAAGGAGTACCTGGATTTCCTCGCCGGCATCTCGGTCTGCTCGGTGGGCCACTGCCATCCGGCCGTGGTCGAGGCCGTGCGGGAGCAGGTCGGTGTCCTCACCCACACCTCGAACCTCTATCTGACCGAGGGCGGTGTGCGGCTGGCCCAGCGACTCTGCGAGTCGAGTCTCGGCGGCCGCGCCTTCCTGTGCAACTCGGGTACGGAGGCAAACGAATGCGCCATCAAGCTCGCCCGCAAGCATGCGCACGGCCGGGGCATCGCGGAGCCGGAGATCGTGGTCCTGGAGGGCGCCTTCCATGGCCGCACGATGGGATCGCTTTCCGCGACGCCGGGGCTGTCGGCGAATGAGTGCTTCGCCCCGTACCTGCCCGGCTTCCGCGCGGTGCCGCGGGACGATCCGGAGGCGCTCCGGGCCGCGGTCGGGGAGCGGACGGCCGCCGTGATGCTCGAGCCGATCCAGGGCGAGACGGGCGTGCATGTCATCCCCGACGAGGTGATCGTGGCCGCGCGGGACGCCTGCGATGCGACAGGCGCCCTGCTGGTCTTCGACGAGATCCAGACCGGTATGGGCCGCACCGGCTCGCTCTGGGCATACGAGCAGCTGCCGGTGAGGCCCGACGTGATGGCGACCGCCAAGGCGCTGGGGGGAGGGCTGCCGGTCGGCGCCTGCGTGACGAGCGCCGAGGAGGCCGAGGTGCTCGAGCGTGGGGATCACGGCTCGACGTTCGCCGGCGGACCGCTGATCTCAGCCGCATCGCTCGCCGCATTCGATGTGATCGATGACCCTGGGCTCCTGCGCCAGGTGCGGGACCTGGGCGCCAGGCTGCGAGCCGGCCTCCAGGAGATCGATCGGGTCGGCGAGGTTCGCGGCAGAGGGCTGATGCTCGGGGCGCGCCTGGACGGCGTCGAGGCAAGGGAGGCGGCATCGAGGGCATTGGCCGAAGGACTGATCGTCAACCCGATCGGGGCGGACACGCTGCGATTCCTGCCGCCACTGACGATCGGCGAGCCCGAGGTGGACGAAGCACTCGGCATTCTCCGTCGAACCCTTGACTAGGATCGCCACGGTTCGGCAACACTTCCTCGGCTAGGATCGCCCGCATGACCACCCGGGCCCGCTGGACGATCGGAATCCTCGTCGCGCTGGTGATCGGGCTCGCCGTCGGCCTGATCATCGTGATCGGGGACAACAACGAAGACAACTCAGGCACGACCGTCCCGATCGAGTCGACCACGACGGCGACCACATCGCCCACCACCACGTCCGAGACGACGACGCAGCAGACCACCACGAGCCAGAGCGGTGGCACGCCCGCGCCGGGCGCCACCACCAAGACGACACCGGGCGGAACCGGGGGTCTCTGAGGCGGTCGCGGTCCATCATGGGACCGCTGCTGCCTCGGCTACGATCGCCGGGCGATGGGGGCGAAGACCACAAGCAGTCCCCCAGAGGCACCTGCCCGGGGTTCGCCCGCGAAGCCGCGGGTGCTCTTCATCCAGCCCTTCGCGGGCAAGGGCGGGTCGGAAAACGTCCTGATCCGGATTCTCGAGTCCATGGACGACCGGTTCGACACCTCCGTGCTGCTGCTGCAGCGCGGTTCCCTGGCCGGCGAGATCGAGGCCTTGGGGGTTCGTGCGGAGATCCATTCCCTGCCGGGCAAGCGTTCCGTTCCGGCCTTTCCTGTTGCCGCCCGAAACCTTGCTGCCGGCCTGCGCGACCGGGGCATCTCGGTGATCCATGCGAATGGGACGAAGGCCGCCCTTTTCGGCATGTTCCTGGCGCCCGACCTTGGTGTGCCGCTGATCTGGATGAAGCACGGTCACGATTTCGATTGGTGGGCGCCAAGGGTGATCGGCCCTCGCTGCGACCGGATCGTCTGCGTCTCCGAGGCGGTCGCCGCACACTTTCCCGCAGACCTGAGTGACCGCGTCTCCGTCATCTACCCGGGCGTCCCGCTCCTGGCGCCGGACAACGGCATATCCGAGACGCCCCCCCGGGTGGTGTGCGTCGGCCGAGTGGACCCCAAAAAGGGAATCGCGACGCTGATCCAGGCGATCGACGTGCTGCGCCGACGGGGAATCCATGCCGAGCTGGACGTGGTCGGGCCGCCGAATCCGAAGTCGCCGCACTATGCCAGCCGGTTGAGGGGACTGATCGAGAAGCTCTCGCTCGGGGAACGGGTGAGGCTGCGGGGCTGGGTCGACGACCTCGATGCCGTCTACCGGGAGTCCAGGGTGGTTGCGCTTGCCAGCCGCTCGCTGGTCCCAGGACGAGCCGCGGAGGGAACACCCCTGACATTGCTCGAGGGCATGAACCACACCCGGCCGGTGGTGGCTCCGCGGGAGGACGGCATCCAGGAGATCGTCGGGGACGGCGGCACGCTGGTATCGGATGGCAGTCCGACCGGGTACGCGGATGCGCTCGCTCCCTACCTGCTCGACCCAGTGTTGGCGGGGAGGGTCGGCGAGGTCGCTCATCGAAGGGTGGAGGAATCGTTCACCGTCGATCAGCTGGCCTCGAAGCTCGAGGATCTCTACGCGGAGCTGGTGGCGGCGAACGAGGCCCGGCCCGTGTTCCAATTCGAGGATTCCGTGGCCGCTCGCAACGGCGACGGAGATGCGCCCCGGATCGCGGTGGTGATTCCCTGCTTCAACGACGGGGAGTTCGTCAGACAGGCGGTTGAATCGGTGAAGGAGGACGAACCCATCGAGCTCGTCGTCGTGGACGACGCGTCGACGGACCCCGCCACACATGCCGAGATCGACGCGCTCGAGGCCGAGGGTGTTCGCGTGCTGCGGCACGAGCAGAACCGCGGACTGAGCGGCGCCCGGATGACCGGGGTGAACGCGACCACGGCGCCGTACGTGTTTCCGCTGGACTCCGACGACATGTCCAGTCCCCGGCGCTCTCGGGTCCATGGCGGACAGGCTTGACTCGACGCCGGGTGCGGCCCTGGCGTTCGGGGACTACCTCGAGTTCGGCGGCAAGGAGCTGATCAGGGCGGTACCCGCTCATCTCGACCCGTATCGGCTGGCATACACGAACGAGTACCCAGGGCTCTCGATGCTCCGACGGGAGACGCTCGAGCAGGTGGGCGGCTGGACGGCCGAGCGGATGTACGAGGACTGGGACCTCTGGATGACCCTGGCGGAGGCGCGGCTACCAGGGGGTCCACATGGGCCCGAAGACGCTGACCTTCAAACGGCGGGTGCACGGGGGCAGGCTGGGCGGCCAGCTTCGCTCCGGCCACCCGAGGGTCTACAGGGCCCTGCGGGCCCGGCATCCGAAGCTCTTCGGGAACCTCAGATCGGCTAGGCGGGAGTCGGACATGAGCTTTCCCCGCAAGACGCTCTATCCGCTCGTATATGGCGGGAGGCCGAGGTTCCCCGGAGAGTCCGCGATCAAGGACTTCCTCGATCGCACCGGCCTCTGGACGCTGAAGCGTTGATCGGGACGCAGAAGCCGGCTGCTGAGGAGTCCGGGCCAGGCGAGTTCACCTCCTCGCGAACCGTCGCCCGCAACACCATCGCGCGGGGCGCCGCCGAGATCGTCGCCAAGATCGGCTCGCTTGCCTTCTACGCCGTCATGGCCCGCGAGCTCGGCGCCGACGACTTCGGCAGCTTCATCTTCGCCCTCTCGCTGAGCTCGGTGGTCCTGATCGCGGCGGGGTTCGGGATGGATGCGCTGATGACTCGCGAGATCGCGAAGGATCAGGAGTCGGTTCACACCCTGCTCAGCACCGTGATGGTCCTGAAGGGCTCGATGCTCTGCGCCCTGATCGGCCTGCTGGCAGGGATCGCATTGATCGGTCCGTACAACTCGGCCACGCGGATCGCGGTGGTCGTGATCGGGGCCGGGGTGGCGATCGAGATGCTGAGCGCGACGCTGCACGCTGTGGTCCAGGGATTCGAGCGGATGGAGGTCGGCGCGGTTGGCCTCGTCGCACAGAGGACCGTCACGGCGGTGGTGGGGATCGCCGTGCTCCTGGAGGGGGGAGGACTGATCGCGGCCTCTCTTGTCTTCCTCGCAGGATCGATCGTCGGATACCTCGTCACCTGGTTCTACATGCGAAAGGTCGTTCGCCCGGAGTTCCGTCCCGACCGCTCCCAGTTCACGAAGGTGCTCAAGATCTCCGCCCCGATCGGGGTTGCGAGCCTGATGTTCACCGTTCTACTGCGCCTCGACGCGACGCTGATCTCCTTCTTCACCCATGGAGACCAGGCGCAGGTGGCGCACTACGGAGCCGCCTACCGTCTGATCGATGCCACGATGTTCGTGCCGTGGGCGTTCGGCGCCGCGATGCTCCCGTGGCTGGCGCGCCAGGACCAGCACGACACGAAGCTTCTCGCTCGCGGGACCTCCGTCGGCCTGAAGCTCCTCACCGCCTTCCTCCTGCCGATCGGGGTGGGCTACGTGGTCTTCGCGCCCTCCCTGATCAACCTGATCTACGGGTCCGGATTCGCGGAGGCGGTCGTTCCGCTGCGCCTGCTGGGGATGATGACCGTGCTCTACGCGATCAACGCCTACGCGAGCTCGGTGCTGATCGCCCGCCACCGTCCGGAGGTGTTCGCGCGCGGAATCGGTGTGGTTCTGGTGCTCAATCTGGTCCTGAACGTGCTCCTGATTCCGCCCCACGGCGCGAACGGCGCGGCGTTTGCGGCGATCGTCTCCGGAACGCTGCTCGCCGGCTACAGCGTCTGGCACGTCCATGCTGCCGTCGGCGGTTTCTCTTTGACGCGGGCGCTGGCCGGTCCGGTGATCGGTGGGGCCGTGCTCGCGGCCTTCGTGTTGCTCACCGGCCTGCCCTTCCTCCCCTCCGCGATCGTCGCGACCCTGCTCTACATCGTCGTGCTGCTCGCCTTCGAGCGCACCGTGTTCCCGGGCGATCTCGAGCTCATCTCCGGGATCATCAAGGGTCGTAGGGGTGGTCCGAGACAGCCTGCCGGCGGGACGGCCTGAGCAGACCTTGGCCCGGATCCTTCAGGCGTTCGAGCCTCCACACGGGGGTGTGGCGGAGCACGTCAGAGCCCTGTCGCTGAGTCCTGGTGGAGAGGGGGCACGAGGTGACCTTGGCCGGGCCACGGGAGAGCCAGATCTACTCGCAGCTGGAGAGCGCGGGGATTCGGTGCGAGCGCCTTCCCTTCGTCGGGACGATCGTCGCGCCGGGGCCGGATCGCCGGGCCGGGGCCGCCCTGCGCCGCATCGCTCTCCGAGGGGAAGTTCGATGCCGCCCACGCACACGGCGTCAAGGCGGGCGTCCTGCTCAGGGTGACCGGGGCGCCGGCGCGGCTTCCCGTCCTCTATACGCCGCACTGCTTCGCGTTCATCTCGCACGAGCACCGCGAGGACCTTGCGCATCCGAAGCTGAGACGCGCCGCGGTGATCAACGCCGAGCGGGCCCTGGGGCTGATCACCGCGCGCCTCGTGTGCGTGTCGGGTTTCGAGCGGGGCTTCGCGGACCGGTTGCACATCGCGCCGGCGGCCCGCCGCCGGACGATCCCCAACGGCATCGCGCTGGACCGCCCTGCCTGACTCCCGATCCCGATCTGCCGGCCTGGCGAGGAGAGGGCCAGCTGTTCGGCTCGGTATCGGTTCTGCGCTGGGAGAAGGGCCTCCACCACCTGATCGAGGTGGCGGGCATGCTCGATCGGACCGAGACGGATATCCGCCTGGCGATCGTCGGGGACGGTCCGGAGGCGCCGGCATTGGAGCGGCGGATCTTCGACGCAGAGGTCGGGGACCGGATCCGCCTCTTCCCGTTCTCGGGCAGCTCCGATCCGCATATGGCGGCCCTCGATGCCCTCCTGCTGCCCTCCGATGTGTTCGAGTCACTCCCGATCGGAGTGATCGAGGGGATGGCTCACTCACTGCCCGTGATCGCCTCCGACATCGGTGGCCTGCCCGAGGTGATCCAGACCGGAGTGGACGGGCTTCCTGGTCCCGCCCGGGGGATCCGGGCGGCTCGCGGAAGCGATCAGGGACCTCGCCGCGGACCCGGATCAGGCGGCCGAGCTCGGGACGGGGGCCGCGAGCTCGTCGAGTCGCGCTTCAGCCTGGAGCGGATGATCGACGAGCTCGAGAGGGAGTATCTGGAGGTGTCCGCCGCCGGCTAGGGAGCTCAGCCGACCCGGAACGACCGTGCCGTGTCGGAGGCCTGCTCGCCTCCCAGGAACCGGGCGCTGGCCCGGTAGCGGCCTCGCGGCAAACCCCGCGCGGCGGTCTGGAAGCTTCCGTTGGCGGCGATCGCAGCCTGCTTGACTGTGGCAACGACCCACCGTCCCGAGCGCAGACGCTGGATGGTCACGGAGATCTGCTCGGCGGAGGCGTTCAGCACGTGTCCGCTAACCGTGATCAGGTTCTTCCGCCTCTCTAGCTTGATCACCAGATCAATGTTCGGGGACAACGGTCGGGAGCTCGCTGTCGCTGACGGGGTGGGGGAGGTCGTCGTCGGAGAGGTGGTGCTCGGAGGAGTAGTGGTCGGGGGCGGAGACCCGCGCGGTGAAGAATCGATCAGGACCGCGCCCGACGCGGCGCCGAGGGTCACGGAGCTCACCTGGCCTCCCGAGGAAAGCCGCGTGTAGCTGCCGCCGAGCTGCGCCGTCCGGGACTGGGTCCCGGGCTCGTTGGTCAGAACGAAGCCCTTGGCGAAGTCCCGCCGCCAGAGCCCGTTCCACTGATAGCGGTTGCCCTGGGGCGCTCCGAGGTCGGTCTGCCAGCCTGACCACCAGTTCTGGGGGTCCGCCTGGTAGTCCGAGGAGATCCCGTCATTGGCGCCTTGACGAGATAGAGGGAGGCCATCTCGTATTCACGCTTGGCGGAGTCGAGGTTGTAGGGCTCCGAGATCAACCGACTTGCCGCGGGAGTGGATCCACTCGATGTGGTTCATGAAGGTCTGGTACCCGAACATGCCACCACCCTGAGTCAGGCCCGCCGTCGTTGAAGCCGCGCTCGAGCTCGATCACGTTCGCGGAGTCGATCTCCCGCTGGACGTAGGGATCGGACTGGTCGACCCACCACTGCGCGTTGTGAGTGATCTGGGCGTTCGGCAACCCGGCTCTGATTGCTTCCGTGAACTCGGCGATGTAGCGGCGCCAGTTGGTGTCGGTCATCGGCGGCCCCGGTTCGCGGGTCGATCGGCCGGACGTCCTGGCCGGCCCCGTTCGACACCCGCATCTCCATGTTGACGTCGTCGACGAAGATGCCCTTGTAGCCCTTGGCCATCTGGCTCTGGGCGTTGGAGATCCACCAGGCGCGGAACCCGGGAGACCCGATGTCGGCGGCGTACTGGGTGCAGCTGGTGCCGTCACAGGCGGCGGGAATGAAGAGGCCGTGCCCCTGCGCGTCCCTCAACACCCAGTCCGGATGCTGCTGCATGACCAGCTGGTCTGCGCTTCCGTCCCGGTAGAGCGCGTACAGGTCCTGGTAGAAGTCGGCGGGCGGCGCCCAGGAGAGTGCCTGGTCGAAGAACGGCGGATAGCCGCGCATCCGCGAGTAGGTCTGGTTCATCCACTGCCGCTGCGACGAGGTCGACCCGGTGAGTGTCGAGTCGAACGACGCCGTGGCGTTGCGGATGAAGTTCAACTCGCCGATGGAAGACGCGCTCGCCATCGCCGGCGAGACTACGGCGAAGGCGGTGAGGACGAGCAGTGCGATGAGTGAGCGACGGAGCATTTGCTCCCTTCATCGCCCCGGGTCCTCCCAGAGGTAGGCACGCCCGGCTGGATGGCCGAACGGAGGGCCAGCGCCGCCATCGGGCCCTAAACGCACGTACTACTGGCGGCGTCGTCTTGCCCGGCCGCTTAGATTGCGGGTCTTGGGTGTCTCTTCGAACAGGCAAGTGCTCGTCGCCGGAGGCGCGGGATACGTCGGTTCCGTCCTCGTGCGCCGGTTGCTCGACGCGGGCTACCGCGTCCGCGTCCTCGATGCGCTGCTCTACGGGAACGGCGAGGCCCTCTCAGGTGTGCTCGAGGACGACGGGTTCAGCTTCATGAGGGGAGACATCCGGTCGCAGGCCGCGGTCTCCGACGCGCTCGAAGGGGTCACCGACGTCGTCCTGCTCGCCGCCCTGGTCGGGGACCCGGTCTGCAAGCGGAACCCCGAGCTGGCGCGCGAGGTCAACGTCGGCGGCGCGCTCAGCCTGCTCGAGGCTTCGCGGGCCGCACGCGTGGAGCGGTTCGTGTTCGCCTCGACCTGCAGCAACTATGGCCTGCGCGAGGGCGATGACCTGGCGACCGAGGAGGACGAGCTGCACCCGCTCTCGCTGTACGCCGAGACGAAGGTGGAGATGGAGCGCAACCTCCTCGCCGGCTCGGCGAATCAGGCAGCCACGGTGCTCCGGGTTGCGACCGCCTTCGGGACCTCACCGAGGATGCGCTTCGATCTGACGGTCTCCGAGTTCGCGCGCGATCTCGCACTCGGCAAGGAGCTCGAGGTCTACGACGCGGACACCTGGCGGCCCTACTGCCATGTCGCGGACATCTCGACGGCGATCGCCACCGTTCTCGAAGCTCCCGTGGAGACCGTCGGCGGCGAGGTGTTCAACGTCGGCGGTGAGGAGGGCAACTACACGAAGCGGATGATCGTCGAGGCGGCCCTCGATGCCCTCGGCGGGGAGGGCCGCGTCACCTGGACGGAGGGCGGGGAGGACGCCCGCAACTACCGCGTCTCGTTCTCGAAGATCCAGGGGGCCCTCGCCTTCAGGCCACAGCACAGCGTTCCGCAGGCGATCGAGCGGTTGATCGGAGCCCTCCGTGCGGGCCTGTTCAGCGACGTCGAGTCCCAGGCGCTCTTTCATGGGAATCGCGACCTGGATGCCGCGGCCGTGCCACCGGTGGACCAGGAGGCACCGGAGTGAGGGCCGTCATCCTCGCCGGCGGCAAGGGCACCAGGCTGCGGCCCTACACGACGATCCTCCCGAAGCCGCTCGTCCCGGTCGGCGAGCGGCCCATCCTCGAGATCATCATCCGCCAGCTCGCCAAGAACGGCTTCAAGCGAGTCGACCTGATCGTCGGCCACCTCGGCGGATTGATCAAGGTCTACCTGGACGGGATCGAGCTGCCGGAGGGCGTTGAGCTGCGCTATTGGTGGGAGGACCAGCCGCTCGGCACGGCGGGCGCGCTGCGCCAGATCGACGACCTCGATGAGAACTTCGTGGCGATGAACGGCGACGTGCTCACCACCCTGGACTACGCCCAGCTGATGCGGTTCCACCAGGGTCAGGGCGCCGCCCTGACGATTGCGACCCACCGCCAGATGGTCGACCTCGAGCTCGGGGTGATCGAGTCCAGCGACGGGTTCGTCACCGACTACATCGAGAAGCCGACCCTGCCTTTCGACGTGAGCATGGGTGTCTACGCGTATTCGCCAAGCGTGTTGTCGGAGATCCCCCTCTCCTACTTCGACTTCCCGCAGCTGGTCAAGGAGCTGCTCGGCAGGGGCGAGAAGGTCGCGGTCTACACCGGGCCGGGGGTCTGGTTCGACATCGGGACCGTCAGCGAGCACGAGCGTGCGACGGCGGAGGTCACGAGCCACCCGGAGCTTTTCGGGTATGAGTGATTGGCGGGTTCCGCTCGTCAACGTCGAGATCGGCGAGTCGGAGATTGCAGCGGTCGAGGAGGTCTATCGATCGGGGTGGCTGACGATGGGGCCGCGCACGGCCGAGCTCGAGGGACAGTTCGCCGAGTACGTCGGGACCCGACACGCGGTCGCAGTCTCGAGCTGCACCGCGGCCCTTCATCTGATCTGCCTGGCGGCGGGCATCGGCCCCGGAGACGAGGTGGTCGTTCCCTCCCTCACCTTCGTCGCGACCGCCAACGCGATCCGGTACACGGGTGCCACGCCGGTGTTCGCCGACGTGCGGAGCCTGGAGCGACCCTGGCTCTCGGCCGATGCCGTGGAGGCCGTGATCGGGGAGCGGACCAAGGCGATCATGGCGATGAGCTACGGCGGGCACCCGGGGGAGATCGAGGATCTCGTCACCCTGGCCGGTGAGCGCAGCCTGACGCTCCTCGAGGATGCGGCGCACGGCCTCGGCGGAGGTGTCGGGGGAAGACGACTCGGCGCCTTCGGCCTCGCGGGCGCATTCAGCTTCTTCTCGAACAAGAACCTCCCGGTCGGGGAGGGGGGCATGGTCGTCACGGACGACGATGAGGTCGCGGAGCAGGCCCGCCTGCTGCGCTCGCACGGAATGACCTCCGCGACCTGGGAGCGCTTCCAGGGCAAGGCGATGAGCTACGACGTGGTCGGGCTCGGGTTCAACTACCGGATCGACGAGCCTCGAGCGGCACTCGCCAGTGAGCGACTCGGCTCGGCTCGACGAGGCCAATGGCCGCAGGGCCGCCCTGCCGGATGACTACCGCCGGCTCCTCGCGGATGTCCCCGGCCTGCTCGTGCCGATGCGGGGCCCGGATTCCGTCGAGAGCGCACACCATCTCTTCACGGTCGTTCTCGACGACGGGCTGGATCGCGATGCGGTGCGCTCGGCCCTCGCTGACGCCGGCATCGAGACGAGCATCCACTACCCGCCGGTCCACGGGTTCTCCCTCTACCGCGACCCCGCCCTCGAGTTGCCCGAAACGGAGGGATATGCGAGGGCCACAATCACCCTCCCGCTGTTTCCCGAGCTCACGGAGGAGCAGCAGGGGGCGGTCGTGGAGGGCCTGCGCAGCGCCATCGACAAGGCGAGCTGACAGCGGATGGCGCGAATCCTGATGGTGATTCGTCCCGATGAGGGGGGTGCGTTCAGGCACGTCGCCGACCTCAGTCGCGGCGTGGCGGCTGCCGGACATGACGTTGCGGTCTGCGGGCCACTCGCACATCGCGCCGGCGACCTGGATGCCGAGGTGATCCCCCTGGTCGATGACCCGGGCGATCGATCCCCGTGCGGATCTAGCAAGCCTGAGGGGTCTGGCGCGCATCGTCCGGGGCTGGCGTCCGGACCTCGTTCACGCTCACGGGTCGAAGGGGTCCGTATACGCCCGAGCCGGCCGGCCGGCCTATCCACGTGTGCCCGTGATCTATACGCCGCACGGCTATCCGTTTGCGGGCTCGCTGCCCGCCGCCTGCGAGGAAGCGCTACAAGCAGATCGAGAGGCTGCTCGAGCCGGCTCTCGACGATGGTCATCTGTGTCTGTGAGGCGGAGCGCAGGCTCGCTCTTTCGGTTGGGACCCCGAGGACCACCGTGGTCCACAACGGCACCGAGCCCAACCCACCCCGGGAGGTCGCTGGCTCCATGGAAGCATTGCGCGGCGACGGTCCGGTGGTGGTCTGCGGTCTCCGGCCTTCGCCCCGGCAAGGGAGTGGACACCCTGGTGGAATCCTGGCCCGCGTGCTCGAGCGGCGGCCAGACGCGGTACTTGCGATCGCCGGCGAAGGCAGAGAGCGGCAGCGGATCGACCGACCAGATGCGGGACTCGCGGATCGAGCGCGTCGGTGCACCTGCTGGGAAACATCGAGCCCGCCGAGCTGGCACTTTGCGGCGCGGATCTGTTCGTCAGCCCGTCATGGTCCGAGTCGTTTCCGTACGCCGTCCTCGAGGCGATGGCCGTCGGACTGCCCACCGTGGCGACTGACGTCGGGGGCACTGGCGAAGCGGTCGAGGACGGGGTGACCGGCCGGCTCGTGCCGCCGCGCGACTCCGAAGCCCTGGCAACGGCCGTCGCCGACGTGCTCGGCGACGGTGATCGGCTCCGCGAGATGGGAGCCGCCGCCCGCCAACGTCACCTGGAACGCTTTACGGTTCAGGAGATGGTGCAGCGCACGCTGGCGGTCTACGAGGGGGTCCGCCGGTGAGGCGGTGCAGCAAGACCCGACCTCTGCGGTCTATCGTCACGGACCGCGGGAGCAGAGAATGAACGACAACTGGCCAACAGACGAACCGGTACGCCGCAGCAGCAGCGGCAGCTCGCGCGATGAGCCCAGCGTCGACGTGGGCGGCTACATGGCGGCGATCGGGCGCAACAGGCGCCTGATTGCGCTGATCGTCGCGGTCGGCACGGCTGTGGTGTTGGCCTCTCGCTGATCCTGCCGAACACCTATGACGCCACGGCCAAGATCTCGTTCGATCCCGGGACGGTCGCACTCGGCTCGCAGGACGCCACTTCGACCCAGCGAGAGCTGGCCACTCTCAACACGCTGCTCACCAGCAGCCAGGTTCTCGACGTGGCGGCAAGGTCCGTTCCCGGCGAGACCGGCGACTCTCTGAGCAGCAAGGTCTCCTCCTCGGTCAACCCGGACGCGAACATCATCAACGTGGTCGGGTCCGATGGCCATGCGGCAATGGCCGCTCGTATCGCGAACGCCGTGGCCACCGCTTTCCTGGGCGTCCAGGCCGGTCAGGAGAAGGAGCGCCTGCAGCGGGCCGAGGTCGACCTGCAGGCGCAGATCGACCGGCTGCAGACCTCCGGGACCCCCGACGCATCGGCCCAGATCACGGCGATCCAGAACCGCCTCAGCCAGATCGCGGTTGACATCCAGGTCGCGGGATCGGAGCTCCAGATCGCCCAACCCGCCGACGTCCCATCCAGCCCGAGCTCGCCACAGCCGGTCAGGAACACGATTCTGGCTCTATTCGGATTCTTCTTCATCGCCGTCCTGGTCGCCCTGGGGCGGGACCAGCTCCGGCCACGCCTGCGCAGCGGCCGCGAGTTCAGCCGACTCGCCGGCGGCCTGCCGATCCTGGCGACGATTCCCGATCGCCGCCGCGGTGTGATCTCAGCCAGGCGAAACGGAGTGGCCGAGCACGAGGCCTACCAGACCCTGCGGGCGTCGGTGCGTGCGGCCCTCCCGGCGGACCGCCACGAGGTGGTCCTGATCACCAGCGCACTGCATGCGGAAGGGAAGAGCACAGTCACGGCGCGGTTGGGTAGGGCGTTGGCTCAGGCGGGTCACCGCACCCTACTCATCTCCGCGGACCTCCGGGCGCCCAGCCTCCATCTGGCATTCGACACCCCACTGAAGCCCGGGCTCACGGAGGCGATCCGGAGCGTCGAGAAGGGTGGTGGGAGGCGAGAGGCGCTCGCGGCCGTGGTCAGAAACGTCGCTCCGACCGACGGCAAGGGCGCACCGCTCTATCCGCTCGATGTCATTCCGAGCGGGGAGATGCCTGACGATCCCTCAAAGCTTCTCTCGGGCAGGGCGGCGACGAGCTTCTTCAAGTACATCCACGCCGCCGACTACGAGTACGTCTTGATCGACAGCCCGCCCCTGCTCGGGCTTGCCGATACTCAGGCGCTCGCCGAGCACGTCGATGAGGTGCTCGTCGTCGGCCGGCTCGATCGGCTCGGCGCCGACAACGTGATCGACGCGCGCGACCTGCTTGGGCGACTCGGCGTGCACCGAATGGGGCTCGTCCTCATCGGGGGCCAGGTCGAGGCCTCGTCGTATCACTACTACGCGCGCCGTTAGCTCCGTTCGCTCCCGTGGGCTCCGGTAGCGGCAGCGCCACCTCGCGCGAGGCTCGGGCGGGCGCCCGGTCGCGTAACGGCATCGAGCCGAGCCAGATCAGCGGAGCGAATCACCAGAGATGCCGCCAGTGGGCGGTGTCGATGACGAGGCTGTTGACGAGATCCCGGCCCAGGAACCCAGCAAGGCAGCCGAGCCGATCCCGTAGGTCGATCGGCCTGCGAGCGCGTTTTGGGTGGCTAGCGGAGCGTCACCAGCAACAGGGCGAGGATCACCATGAAGCCGATCAGGCCCTGCTCCGCCAGAATCACGGACGTAGATGCTGTGTGTCGAGAGGGTGAGACCACCTCGAACTGCCCAGGGCCGATGCCGAGCGGATTTCTGGTGCCGAGCTGGATCCCGGTTCTCTGGGCGCTGAACCGCTCGGTGTCGTATTGCTGGACCGCTGCCCGTCTCGTCAAGGAACTTGCACAGACCCGACCGCGCTGAAGACGGCGAGGAGCAGGCCTCCGGCGATCATGATCAGGACGACCAGACGGCCCGCGCTCGCCGGGCGCCGCCACGCCGGATCGCGGTCACGGCAAAGACGATCGCGATCGTGACGACGGCGTTGATCCAGGCGCCACGCGAGAAGGAAAAGAGGACGCCCGTCAGCAGTATTCGCGACAATATGCAGCTTGAACGCGGAGAACGCAAGCCGCAGCAGACGCGGCTCGATCGTCTCCTGAAGCATGATCGCCGCGGCGGGCACGAGAAACGGGCCGAACACGTTTGGATCCGCGAAGAACGCCTTGGCCCGCTCTGTGTTGTAGATCTGCGCGCGGAACGGGATCGGCAGCGCAACACCGCGAGGCCGATGATCGCGGACGAGGTGGCGGCGATGACGTATCCAATCACCACGAGCCGTCGAGCGCGGTGCTCGCGAGTTGACGAAACTGCACAACCAGACCGCGAGGCAACAGTAGAGCGTGATGGAGATGAAGAGCGCGGCGCGCGAGGTGTTGATCACCTCGAGCATCGAGATCAGGTTCAGGGAGACGAACGCCGCCAGCAGCAGTCCGATGATCGGGCGCACGCGCGAGAGATCGATCCGGCCGGTGACGGCCGCGATGGCGATCGACGATCACGAGCACGAAGTCGGGGGGTGCGGGCTCGACGAAGACGATCCCGAGCAGGGCAAAACCCAGCAACGCGGCCCGCTCGTAGCGGAGGATTGCGAGAGCGATCACGGCCGTCGTGCTGAGCCCGCCGGCCAGAACGAGGGCGGTCGACGGCGGCGGATTCAGGTAGAGCACGATCGCCGACCGCCGCCGCGAAGACGATCACGATCGGCAGAAGACCGAGGGTACGGAACCCCTGCACCCAGGCCGTTCATCCTCGCTGTCGCCGCCCCGGACTCCAAGGGTCCTGGAGATTAGAGCGAGTGAGCTACTGCACAGTCGCCGGATGACGTCTGGATCGAACCGCCCAGCGGCCAAGCCGGCCTGGGGGAGAGTCGTACACGCGCCGCCAGAGTGCCCCGCGCCTTGGCTCGAAGGTGAGCCGGGACTCGAGTCCGTCGATGAGCTCACGCTGCGGAGCTCGTAGCGCTCCAACCGCCGCGCCGTCGCAGGTCACGGCGACCTCGTAGCCCGCACGCGCCGCCGCGTTGGGGCATTCGGGAAGTACGTGCAGTTCGGATAGGCGAAAGAGAGCACCGGGTGGTCGAGCAGGTCCTCGAGCTGCGCCCGCGACTCCGTCATCAAATGGAGCGCGGTGCTCGCGTCCGCATCGACCATCTCCGTGTGATGGCTCGTGTGGGAGCCGATCTCCACCCAGCGGCTGCGGTCGAGCTGCCGCAGCTCGTCCTCGTCCATCAACCTGATGTTCGCCTCAGGAGCGATCGCATGATGCGCTTCTCCGAGCAGCCCGGGACAGGCGAAGACGGTGACCGGTATCTCCAGCTCGGCCAGGATGGGCTCGAGGATCGTCAGGTTGTCGAGTGTCCCGTCGTCGAAGGTGATCGAGCAGACCCCGGTAGGGGGAGGCCGCCGTTGAGAGCGGACGCGAAGTCCGCCAGCTGTTGGAACTCGTATCCACGGCGCTTCAGCGAGAGCATCTGCGAGCGAAACGCGGCGGGCGCGACGATCAGGTTGGCGGGATCCTGGTCACGCGGGAGCTGGGAACCCAGCGCGTGGTAGGTGAGAACGGCCGGTGGACGAGGCAGCACTCCGTGTTTGTACCGGATGCAGAGCACCTCGCGCGTGATTAGGGTGCGCGGATGACCGCACCCAGGTGGGAGACGAGATGCGGGGGACCCCGTCCTGTCGCAGGCGGCCCTGTTCATCCTGCTCGGCACCACGGCAGTCCTCGGCTGGTGGGGCTGGGAGCAGGGCGGCTTCTTCGACGTCGTCTTCCTGCCTGGCTCGATGATCCTGTTGCTGCTCCTGGCGTTGCTGGCCTGGTTCGGCCCCTGGACGGTCAGCCTGCGGGGGCCTGCGCTCGTTGCGATCGGCGCGATGGCGGGGCTCAGTGCCTGGACGCTGCTCTCGGCCTTCTGGTCGCCGCTGCCGTCGGAGGCGATCAGCGACGCGCAGCACGCGTTCGTCTACGCGGTGGCCCTGGGCCTGGGGATCTGGCTCGCCGTCTCGATGCGTGATCGTCCCCTGCTTGCCCTCTCGCCGGTGGTGGTCTCCGTCGCCTTGGTTGGCATCGCCACCGTCATCGCACTGTGGACGAGCAACAGCCCCCAGGACCTCGTCGAGGGGGACGCCACGCTGCGCTATCCAATCGGCTATCGCAACGCCGAGGCTGCCTTCTTCCTGGCGGCCGTCTGGCCCATGGTGGTCTTCTCGGCCTCGCGCCAAATCCCGCCGTTGCTCAGAGGGCTCCTCTCCGGGTCGGCGACGATGTGCCTGGGGCTGGCCATCCTCGCCCAGAGCCGCGGATCGGTGTTTGCGGTGCCGGTCGCCCTGGCGGTCCTGGTGGCGGTCCATCCGAGGCGGCTCAACATCGTGTTCTGGACCGCGATCGCGGCGACCCCGGCTGCGGCCGCCCTCCCGTGGCTGCTCGACGTCTATCGGGCCGGCCACGGAAGCACGAACGCCACACTGCCGTTTCTCCGTCACGCGGCTACCGCGATCGCGCTGACCGCCGCGATTGCGGCCCTGGTGGGCTGGGCGATGGCGCGACTCGACCCGGTCGAGCGCCTGTCGCCGCGTTCCACCACGGTCGTGGGCAGGGTGGTCGCGACGATCGCGGCGATTGCCCTCGTCGTGGGCGTCATGGGCGCCACGAAATCCGCCGGAGGGCCGATCAAGTTCATCAGCCAGCATGCGAGCCAAGTCAACGCGAGCAGCTCGGATCTCGGCCCACAGGGGGCAAGGTTCGGCCTCAACCTGAGGACCGAGCGCGGCGACCTCTGGCGAGTGGCGATCGACGACTTCAAGAATCACCCTGTTGCCGGCGAGGGCGCCGGCAGCTTCTGGTTCTCCTACCTGCTGCACAGGCACAGCCTGCTCGAGGCGCGCGACACCCACAGCGTCGAGCTCCAGATGGCGGCCGAGCTGGGGATCCCGGGCGTGCTGCTGTTCGCGACCTTTCTCATCGCCGCCGTCATGGCCGTCTTGAGAGCGCGGCGGGCGGGGGAGGAGGCGGCGGCGCTGGCCGCGGGGGCCCTCGCGATGAGCGCCTATTGGCTCGTGCACTCCTCGGTCGACTGGTTCTTCGACTACGCCGCAATCACCCTTCCGGCGATGTTCGCCCTCGGGGTGGCGGCCGGCCCGGGCCTCCGGGAGAGGGCGGACGAGGTGGTGGGCGAGGTGCCGGTGTGGAGCAGGCGTACGGCGGGAGCCGCGCTCGTCCTCGTCGCGGTGACGATGGTGCCCCTCTTCTTCAGCGCCAGATACACGAACCACGCGCTCCGCACCTCGGCGTCAGATCTCTCCGGCGCCTACCGCGACCTCGACCGGGCCTCAGACCTGAACCCGTGGAGCAGCCAGCCCCTTGCCGCCAAGGCCTCGGTGGCCGAGGCGGCGGGCGACGAGCCGACGGCGCTCCGCGCGATCAACGACGCCATCCAGAGGACCCCGGAGGAGTGGATCCTCTACTGGCAGAAGGCGAAGGTGCTTGCAGGCTCAAACCCGGCCGCTGCGCGCGCGGCGCTTGCACAGGCGGGTGCAAGGAACCCAACGGGCCCCGAAATCGAGGCACTTGGGGCCAAACTGGGCGTCGGGCATTAGTCCAGCGCAGGCAGCTCGGATCAGGATTGCGGTAAATTGCGGATTCGCCTGCCACTCGCGTCCCGTAACATGCGTGCGGAATCTGGGAGTCAGCGTCCCGGGGGCTCGCTTGCAGGGGTAGGCAGCAGCCCTCCTGTCCCGTGCTCCCCCTGCCGATAGAAAGAGAACAATGCGAAAGTTCACACTCAAGCGACTCGGGGGTATCGCCCTGCTGGCGGTTGTAGCTTCACTTGCGGCCGCACCTGCAATGGCTTTGGCGCAGGATGCACTGTCGAATCCCTCGGACAGCGAGTACGTCCCGCAGTCCCAGGTCCAAGGTACGAGCACAAATGGCTCTCAGGGTCAGGGCCCAGCGCCAAGGCCCAGCAGCGCAGCACGCGTCCAGCCCCACGGGGCTCAGCTCGAACGTCGGATCCCTTCCCTTCACGGGTCTGGATGTGATCGTTCTGGTGGTCGTTGCCGGCGCTCTGATTGGGACCGGGTTCGCGCTTCGCAGGCTGTCCGCTCCGAAGACTCAGGTCTAACCCAAAGGACAGATTGACCGCTGCCTCCCACACGGTGCGCGAGGTCGCGCAGGCTCGTACGAGTTTTCCGTACATCGACGGGTTGAGCGCTCAGCGCAAGGTCGAGTTTCTGACCTTGCGTTTTGCGCCTGCCTTCACAGGCGGGCTGATCGCGTATCTGCATCTGCATTCCGAGTGGCAGGGCCTGCTGGTGTTCTTCTGCATGCTGGCGGCGGTCACCCTGCTGAGGCGCCCGCGGTATCCGCTGCACCTGATCCCGCTCGCCTCGGCGATCGTCTACATACTCGCCCCGGCGCTCGGCGCGGCGGCGGCGGTCCTGATCAGCATTTCCGACGGCTCACCGAGCTCCGTGACCGTCGGGCACATGGTGGCGCCGGTGCTCGGCGCCTGGCTCGTGATCGCGCTCGGTGCCCTGATCACGCATCGCTTCCGCCATGACCGGGAGGTGCGTGTGGCGGTGATCGGGTCTCACGAGTTCGCCGCAGGCCTCGAGGCCGAGCTCGAGGCGGTCGGCGTCAAGGGCTACAAGGTGGTCGGGTCGATCGACCCGGTCCACTCCTGTGACCGTGCCGAGACCGCCGGCGTGCGCTGCCTGGGCGCGCTGGTCCTGCTGCGCCAGACCGTGCTCGACAACGGGATCGAGCTGCTCGTGCTCGGCCCGCTCGCTCCCGCCGAGGGTGAGAACTCGTTCAAGAAGACGCCGTCGCGCCTGGATGTCTTCGAGCAGGTCGCTGAAGCATGTCTGGACCTGCCCGTCTCGCTGATCGAGTCGGGTCAGTTCTACGAGGACATCTTCGGCCACGTGCCGCTGGGCACGACCACCTCGGCGTGGTTCCAGTACATGCTTCACCCGAGCTACAACGGCGGGGTCGGCATCCAGAAGAGGGCAATGGATCTCATCCTGAGCACCTTGGTCGCTGTTCTCGCGGCGCCGTTCGTGCTGCTGGCTGCAATCGCGATCAAGCTCGGGGACCGTGGACCGATCCTCCACTTCCAGAACAGGATCGGCGAGGGCGGCCAGGAGATCCGCGTGCCGAAGCTGCGCACGATGCGCCCGGACGCCGACAAGGACGGAGCGCGCTGGACGGGCACCGACGACGACCGGATCACGCCGATCGGCCGGATTCTCCGGCGCCTGCACGTGGACGAGCTGCCCCAGGTCTGGCTGGTTCTCACCGGAAAGATGAGCCTGGTCGGGCCGCGCCCCGAGCAACCCTCGATCGTGAACAAGCTCGAGGCGCAGTTCCCCTACTACGACCGCCGCCACCTGATCAAGCCAGGGATCACCGGCTGGGCGCAGGTGCGCTGCGGGTATGGCGGAAGCAGCCTGGGTACCGCCTGGAAGCTCTGTCACGACCTCTACTACCTGAAGCGGCGCTCCCTGATGTTCGATCTCCTGATCGTCCTGGAGACTGCGAGTGCCATCTTCTTCCCGGAGCCGATCAACCGGCCGGACGAGCGCTTCATCGTGGCTTACCGCACCGCCGAGGGTGCTGCCACCTCGCCCGCACCGCTGGAGCTCGCCTGAGCGTCTAGGGGGCCGGCCACCGGCTCTCGCCGGTGATGTCGAAGGTGTCGATGCGGGTGAGCTTGGCGAAGATCGCGTAGCGCTGAGCGGCGCTGTACGGCGGATGGCACGCAGTCAGCACCAGCTGGGGGTACCCGACCGGCCTGATGATCCCGACGTCGCTCGGGTCGACGATCTCGTGGCGCTGGACCGTGTAGGTGAATGCGGCATAGGGCATCTCGATTCGGATCTCGTCGCCGTTCTGGATGTCGTTGATGTGACGAAACGGCGCCAGGTAGGTGGTTCGGTGCCCGGCGATCGCGACCGTCCCGGGTTGCCCCGGAATCGGGGTGTTCTTGTAGTGGCCAGGTCCCTTCTCCAGGGAAGCTGTGTCCGTGCCCTGAATCACCACGATGTTGAGGCCGATGCGATCGATCCGGATCCGCCCGATCGCATGGCCCTCCTGCAGGTGGGACTTGAAGCGGTCGGCGAGGATGCCCGCCTTCGCCGCATCGCCGCGAACGTTGGCGATCGCCTCGAGGTCCGCAGGCGTCGGGTACTGCGACTCGAGCTGGTTGAGCTGGTCGGCGGCCTGACCCTGCTTGATGGCGGCGTAGGCGGCGGAGAAGGGCTCCTGCCAGACCAGGGTGAGCCCCGCGTCCGTGAGCACGACGAGGCCCGCCGTGATCAGCATGATCGAGATGATTCTCAGCGGTCGGTGCACTGCTGGGATTCTGGCAGCGGCGCATAAACAAACACGCCACACTTCCCGGCTCAATGTCCGCCGACCGGAACATCCCCGAGGCTCCGAGGGTCGCCTCGTACCAGGCCGACCCCGAGCAGGTGGGGCGGGTGCTGCTGCTCTACTCGGGCGGCCTCGATACCAGCGTGATGCTGAAATGGATCCAGGAGCGCTACGGCGCCGAGGTCGTCACGCTTACGGTCAACCTCGGGCAGCCGGGCGAGGACTGGGACGTCGTCACCGGCAAGGCGGAGCAGCTTGGGGCCGTCGAAACGGTTCTGGTCGACGCCCGCGAGGAATTCGCGCACGACTACGTCCTGCCGGCCATCAAGGCGAACGCCCTCTACGGCGGCGGCTACCCGCTGTTCAGCGCGCTGGGCCGGCCCTTGATCGGGAAGCTTGCGGTCCAGGCGGCGCGCGAGCACGGCTGCGACACGGTCGCCCATGGCTGCACAGGCAAGGGCAACGACCAGGTGCGGATTGAGGCGACCATCGCCACGCTCGATCCGGAGCTGCGGATCATCGCTCCGGTCCGGGAGTGGCAGATGGGGAGGGAGGAGGAGATCGCGTATGCACGCGAACACGGAATCCCGGTGAAGGGGGGCACCGAGGTCTCTCCGTATTCGATCGACGACAACCTCTGGGGGCGATCCTCCGAGGGCCGGGAGATCGAGGATCTCGACGCCGCTCCGCCGGATGACGTCTTCCAGCTCGTCACGCGGCCGCAGGATGCGCCCGATGAGCCGCAGGAGGTCACGATCGGGTTCGAGGGCGGTCGTCCGGTCTCGATCGATGGCGATCAACTCGGCCTGGTGGAGCTGCTCGATCGGGCGGCCGAGATCGGGCAGCGCCACGGCGTCGGCATCGTCGACCACATCGAGGACCGGGTGGTGGGGCTCAAGGTCCGCGACCTCTACGAGGTGCCCGCGGCCGCGATCGTGCTCGCCGCCCACCGCGAGCTCGAGAAGCTCGTCTGCACGATCCACCAGAACAACTTCAAGGGAGCCCTCGAGAATCACTGGGCGTATCTCACCTACGCCGGTCTCTGGCTCGAGCCGCTGCGAGCCGACCTCGACGCGTACATGGACTCCGTCAACGAGTTCGTGACCGGCGAGGTGTCGCTCCGCCTCTACCGCGGATCCGTGACCCCGATTCGGCGGAGCTCCCCGTTCGCCCTCTACGATCGATCACTGGCTTCATTCGGCGAATCCGGGGGAGACTTCTCCCAACACGCGAGCCCCGGTTTCATCGAGCTCTTCACGCTGCAGAGCCGGCTCGCACACCAAATCAGGAAGGAGAAAGAGTGATCTACGAGCTGATCGGCCGGGCCATCGTCGCGTTCCTGCGGAGGGCCTACGGCCGGGAGATCCGAATCGCCGCCGGGACCGGGCTGGCCTTGACCGTGCTCGGGGTGGGCGCATACCTCGCCTCCCGTAGCGGCGAGGAAGAGCAGAGCTAGAACCCGCGCGGCCTCAGCATGTGGGTGTGCTCCGAACCGGGTACGGAGCGCACCCGCGCTTCGTGTGCCCGAATCGCCCGCTCGCGCCGGGCACTCGTGAGCTCGCGAAGGAGCCCCACAAGGCGAGCTCGCCGGCGTGGCTTCGCGCTCTTGACCGTCGGAATCCTGATCCTGCCCGCATGCGCCTCCATCTCAGCTCCTCTCGTTGGTTGCTCGACCCTTGAACGAGACCGATGTTCCTCCTCGTGAGATATCAGTGCAACATGGATTCCTTCTCGGCGTGATAAGTTTGGCTTATGCTCGATGTGAGACGTCTGAGGGTGCTCCAGGAGGTGGTCACTCGCGGGTCCTTCTCCGCCGCCGCGGAGTCGCTTCATCTCTCGCAATCCGCCGTGAGCCAGCAGATCGCCGTGCTCGAGCGCGAGGTCGGGATCTCGCTGCTCGAGCGGACGAGCGAGGGGCCGAAGCTCACCACCGCCGGCGAGGCGCTGATGTCTCATGGCGACGCCGTGATGTGCCGGCTCGAGGAAGCCGAGCGGGAGCTTGCGCAGATCGCAGGGCTGGAGGGTGGCCGTCTCCGCCTGGCCAGCTTCCCGACCGCCAGCGCCACCCTGATGACGAAGGCGCTGGCTCTGTTTCGCCGGCGCTTCCCCAAGGTCGAGCTCCAGTTCTCCGAGGATGAGCCGGAGGACGCCTTCCCATCCCTGAAGCGGGGCGACTTCGACCTCGCGGTCGTCTTCGACTATCCCGACTTCCCGCTCGACTTCGCCCGCGACGTTGAGGCGGAGCTGATCTACGAGGAGTCGATGCGGGTGGCGCTGCCGCCCGGTCACCCGCTGGCAGCCGCCAAGTCCGTTCGGATCGAGGATCTCGCCGATGAGGACTGGCTCTGCGGAGAGCTCCCGAGCTCCTGCCGCGAGCAGGTGCTCCAGATCTGCCGTGACGCGGGCTTCGAGCCCAGGATCAGCTTCCAGAGCGAGGAGTACGAGGTGATCAAGGGGTTCGTCGCTGGGGGGCTCGGCGTGACGATCCTGCCCGAGCTCGCCGGTGGTCATCCCGACATCGAGCTGCGTGCGGTGCGCGGCCGGAAGCCGATCCGCCGCGTCTGGGCCGTCACGCGCGAGAGCGAGGCACGCTCGCCCGCGGCCGAGGAGATGCTCGGCATCCTGCGCGAGGTCTGCCGGGCATATCGCGAGGAAGCGGTACCCGCCCTGGCCGCCTGACCCAGGCACGATCTGCAGGATTCCTTGCACCACGAGGGCCGGTTCGAACCGTGCTCGACGGTCGCCACGCGCCTATGAGAGCGTTCGCTACCGTTCCTGGCTCGAGAGAGCCGAATCCCTCGATTTCGAGGGAGCGGGGAACCCAAATTGTTGGGGCGAATCGCCGGCAGCAGCTCCGGCGTAACGCGACTCCTTACCGCGTGAGCCCGTCAGCTAACCCCGCAGGCACCGAAGGAGATGGCAGCAGCGACGACATCCGTCCGCAGCGCACGCGTCCGGCCTCGCCGGGCATTCAGGCGTAGGCGAATCGCGCTGGGCGGCGCGATCGCGTTCGCCGTCAGCGTCGCGCTGGGGATCAGCCTCGCCGGTGCCAAGGACCCCTCGCTCAAGGACAAGATCGACGCGGCGCGCTCAGACGCCGGCCAGCTCTCGGACAAGGTCGGTTCGCAGACGGCCCAGATCGCCTCGCTCACCACCCAGGCACACCAGGCGGGAGCGCACGCGATGGAGCTGAACGCCCAGGTCCAGGACGCGGAGGCCCGCTCGGAGCAGCTCTCGAAGCAGCTCGACGCCGCTGAGCGGCAGCTCGACTCGCTGCGGGGGCGATACGCCACGTCGGTCAAGGTGCTGGACCAGCGTCTCGTCGGCATCTACGAGAGCGACGCCCCCGACTACGTCACGGTTCTGCTCGAGTCGAACGGCTTCGACGACCTCTCCACGCGCGCCGACTATCTCCAGGCGCTCCATCACGCCGACATGCGGATCGCCAACCAGGTCGCGATGCTGCGGAACCAGATGGCCGATCACACCCACCGGGTCGCTGACCTGAAGCAGCAATCGGACTCCGAGGCCCAGCAGCTCACAGTTACCAAGCAGAGCTTCATCGCGAGCCAGCAGGCCGCGAACCAGGACGCGACCGCTGTCGCCCAGGCGCGTTCCGGAACCCAGGCATCGCTCTCGGACGCCCAGGACCAGGTTGCCCAGCTCGAGCAGCAGCAGGCTGCCCAGCAGGCCTCCTCCTCGTCCTCATCTTCATCGGGCTCCGGGAGCCCCGCCTACCTCGGCGGCCCATATTCGATCCCGACCTACATCGTCATGTGCGAGTCGGGCGGCAACTACCACGCGCTCAACTCCTCCAGCGGGGCCGGCGGCGCGTACCAGATCCTGCCCTCCACCTGGGCGGCCTACGGCGGCCAGGGCGAGCCGCAGAACGCGCCCAAGGCCGAGCAGGACCGCATCGCCGCAGAGATCTGGCGTGACTCCGGGTCGAGCGCCTGGTCCTGCGCCTAGCCGAAGAACGCTCAGGGGGTGAGGCCGACCGCGGCCTCGGGCGTCACGGCCCGGAAGCTGAAGCTCTCTTCGAGGTAGAGCTCGACGGAGTCGGCGTCGTGGCTCAGGTAGCCGATCGAGAGGTCCTGCCCGGCGTCGAAGAGGAAGTCGCCGCCGCGGAGGCTGAGGACAGCGCCCTCCTGGACGGCGGGGGCCCAGACGATCGGCCCGCCGAGGATCTCCGCGAGATGCTGCATCAGCGGGTAACCGCCGTGCTCGCCGGTCTCGAGGACGCGAGTGTGCGCCTCGGGGCTGAGCGCGAGCCCGTACGGGCCGTCGACGCCGGCGGCGCGGAGGTCGTCCACCGCCTTTGCGATGTGACGCGGATAGCGCTCGCAGTCCTCGCCGAGGGCGATGGTCTCATTCGGCGAGGCCTCGATCACGCCGGCGATGTCGGCTGACTTCCAACCGTGGAAGACGACCGAGTTCTCGGCACCCGCGATGCTCCGGGCAGCCTGGTCGAGAGCGTCGAGATCGACGTCCTCGGCGCCGCGGTCAGCGTCGTCGAGCTCGGAGCGGGAGACCGAGAACCGGGCTCGCAGCTCCACCAGCCCCAGGACCCGACGCTGCCTGCCGGCAACTCCGTCACCCGGCGCATCGTCGCGGGCCTCGGTGCGGCCCAGATTCGTGGCGGAGTGTTCCCAGCCGTGGGGGCCGTTGAAGTCGACCAGCTTGCGGGCCGCAAGCGCGGGGGTGAGGCGCTCTCGAGCCTCGTCGTCCAGGAGGCGCCAGCCCTCCTCGGTGATCGGGGCGTGCTCGCGGAGCAGGTGGCTCATCGCGCGCCGCCCCTCAGGCTGCCGATGCCGAGCGACTCGCTGCCGGCCAGGGGCGCGCCCTTCGCCGCCTCTCCCTCGGTGGCCTCCTCCTCGGACTCCTCGCCGTGTTCGACGATGTCGCCCTCCTGGAAGAGGATCCCCTGTGCGATCTCGCGCCAGAGCGGGGTCTTGCGCAGCAGGAACTCGAGGTCCATCGCGAAGTGCTTGAACTCCTCGCCCTGGGCGTCGCGCATGATCGCGCGGGCATCAGCATCGGGCTCGACGGCGAGCCGCTGCTCGTACCAGCCGATCGCCTCAGCCTCCTCGGTCACCGAGGCGCAGAGACGGGCGAACGTCCGGGTCTCTGCGGGAAGCTCGTCGGGCGGCTCGTGGTACTGATCGAATCCCACGGCCGCATCCTTTCACGCCGGGCGAGTTCTAATCCTCTATTCGGCGATCTCCCGAAGATCCTTGGGCCGCATCAATACGTGGAGGAGGTGGTCGTCGAAGGCGGCGAGGCCGCCCTTCTTCATCTTCACGCGTGACCCGGTGACCAGGGCGACGGCCTGCGAGCAGTCAGGCTCGTGCCCGACGAGCATGACCTCGCCACGGCCGGCGGCGAGCTCCAGGGGGTCGAAGTCCCCGCCGGCGAGGCGCTGCTCGATCTCGACGGTCACACCCAGCACCTCGCACGCGAGGTCCGCCGTACTCTTCGCTCGGGCCTTGGGGCTGGTGAGGCAAACGTCCAAATCCGCACCGAGGGTCCTCAGAGCCTTGCCCGCCATGCGTGCCTGACGCTCACCCTTCTCGGTCAGCTCGCGATCGGCGTCCGGCTTGCCGGCGCCGTCCTCCGCGTCCCCGTGCCTGAGGATCCAGATCACTCCAGGGAACGTATCGAGAAGGCCGTTCACACCGGCGTTGGTGAGTTTCCCGTCCCCCGCGGGACGGTAAATCACCAACCGCTGAGATTTCCTCCGGGGAGTGCGGGGAATGGCGCGTCTTCGATGCGGTTTCCGCATCACTACGTCCGCCCTCGGAGGCATGATCGACGGGTGAGCGATGGAGCCGTCCACCTGCACGTCCACAGCGAGTACTCGCTGCTCGACGGAGCCTGCAAGATCGACAAGCTCGCGGCGCGCGCGGCCGAGCTGGACATGCCGGCGCTCGGGCTCACGGACCATGGCGTGATGAACGGGTCGGTCGAGCACTACAAGGCGTGCAAGGACGCGGGGATCAAGCCGATCATCGGCCTCGAGGCCTACTTCGTCGACGACCGGGTCACCACGCCGCAGGCCGCGCGGTACGAGCGCAACCACCTGACCCTGCTCGCCTCCGACGACGCCGGGTTCCGCAACCTGGTCAAGCTGAGCTCCGCCGGGTTCCTCGAGGGCTTCTCACGCGGCAAGGCGAACGTCGACCTCGAGCTGCTCTCCGCTCACTCGGAGGGCGTCATCGCGCTGACCGGCTGCCTGCAGTCGCGCTTCTGCCGCCGGCTGGTCGAGGGCCGCCCCGACGACGCCCGTGCCCACGTCGACGACCTCGTCAACGCCTTCGGCCCCGACCAGGTCTACTTCGAGGTTCAGCGCAACGGCATCGCGGAGCAGGAGAAGGCGAATGAGGGAATCGTCAAGGTCGCCCGCGAGCTCGGGCGGCCGCTGGTGGCGACCGCGGACGTCCACTACCTGCGCCGCGAGGACTACGACAGTCACGCAGCGCTGCTCTGCGTCCAGACCAAGTCGACGATCGAGCAGCCCAAGCTGCGCTTCGACACCAATGAGTTCTATTTGAAGAGCTCCGAGGAGATGGCGGAGTCCTTCTCGGACATGCCCGACTCGGTGGAGACCACCCTGGAGATCGCCGGGCGCTGCGATGTGGAGATGAAGCTGGGTCAGCTCCTGCTGCCGCGCTTCCCGACGCCGGACGGCGTCGAGCCGGGGGAGATGCTCCGGGATCTCGCCATCGAAGGCCTGCGCAAGCGCTACGGCGACCCGATTCCCGCCGACGCGATGGAGCGCCTCGAGTTCGAGCTCGGCGTGATCGACGAGATGGGATTCCAGTCGTATTTCCTGATCGTCTGGGACTTCGTCAACTACGCGAAGGGGAACGGGGTGGCGGTCGGACCGGGGCGCGGCTCGGCCGCCGGCTCGATCGTGGCCTACGCGCTCGAGATCACTGATCTCGACCCGCTCGCGAACGGCCTCCTCTTCGAGCGGTTCCTGAATCCCGGCCGCAAGTCGATGCCTGACATCGACATCGACTTCTCGGTCCGCGGGCGCGAGCGCGTGATCCGCTACGTCGCCGACAAGTACGGGCGCGAGTGTGTCGCGCAGATCATCACCTTCGGCAAGATGGCCCCTCGCGCCGCGACCCGCGACGCGGCCCGGGTGCTCGGCTACGACTACGGTGCGGGCGACCGGCTCGCCAAGCAGATTCCCGAGCCGATCATGGGACGCAGCCCGAGCTTCGAGGAGTGCCTGAAGCCGGGCGAGGAGCTGAGGCGCACCTACGACTCCGACCCGGACGCGCAGCGCATCATCGATACGGCCCAGGGACTCGAGGGCATCGTCCGCAACCACTCGATCCATGCCGCTGCCGTGGTGATCGCGGATCGGCCGCTCCAGGAGATCGTCCCCCTGCAGCTCGCCGAGGATCGCGGCGGCGGCAATGGCAACGGCAACGGAAATGGGAAGGCCGAGCGCGCCTACAAGACGGTCACGCAGTACTCGATGGGCCCGATCGAGGAGATCGGGCTGCTCAAGATGGACTTCCTCGGCCTGCGGAACCTCGACGTGATCGAGGACGCTACGGCCATCATCGAGCGCTCGCGCGGCGAGCGGATCGACATCAAGGACATCCCCCTCGACGATCCGAAGACATACGCGATGCTCGCCAAGGGAGATTCGGTCGGTGTCTTCCAGTTCGAGTCCGATGGAATGCGGGACGCGCTCAAGACCATCCGGCCGACGGAGTTCCAGGACCTCGTGGCCATCGGGGCGCTCTACCGGCCGGGCGCCATGCGGTTCATCCCCGACTACGCCAAGGGCAAGCGCGACCCAGGATCGATCCGCTACCCGGATCCGCGCCTGCGGCCGATCACCGAGACGACCTACGGCTGCGTGATCTACCAGGAGCAGCTCATGGAGATCGCCAAGCAGATGGCCGGCTTCAGCCCCTCCGAGGCGGATGACCTTCGCAAGGCGGTCGGCAAGAAGAAGAGGGACCTGATGGCCACGATGAAGGAGATGTTCCTCGAGGGCATGACGGCTTCGAAGACGGATCCGCGGGTCGCGAAGGACCTGTGGTCGCTGATGGAGGCGGCGGCGGACTACTCATTCAACCGCTCCCACGCTGCCTGCTACGCGCTGATCTCCTACCGGACCGCCTGGCTGCGCGCCAACTACCCCGCCGAGTACATGGCCGCCCTGATCTCGACGGTCATGTCGACGAAGGACAAGGTCCCCTTCTTCGTCAATCGCTGCGCGGAGATGGACATCGAGGTCCTTCCGCCCGACGTGAACAGCTCCGATCACGGCTTCGTCGTCTCCGGCAACAGCATTCGCTTCGGGCTCGACGCGGTGAAGAACGTCGGCCACATCGCCGTCCAGGCGATCCTCGATGCGCATTCGAAGGACGGGGACTTCACCTCGCTGTGGGATTTCTGCGAGCGGGTCGACTCCCGGACGGTGAACAAGCGGGCGATCGAGTGCCTGGTCAAGTGCGGGGCGTTCGACTCCACGGGCGCCTCCCGCAAGGGGATGCTGGAAGCTCTGCCCGCCGCGACGGCGTTCGGGCAGAAGGCCCAGGAGGACTCGCGCCTCGGCCAGTCCTCGATCTTCGACCTCGGCGGTGCGGCGGAGGAGACCGGCCCCTCGCGACAGCACCACGCACCGATCCGCGCGGAGGAGTTCGAGCAGAACGAGCTCCTTCGCCTGGAGAAGGAGACCCTCGGCACCTTCCTCTCCTCACACCCTCTCGCGGAGGTGAAGGATGCGCTGCGCGCCCGGGTGGACTGCTCGCTCTCGAGCCTCGCCGACAAGCAGGACGGGTCCTGGATCACAGTGGGAGGCATCGTGACCGAGTTCAAGCGCCACACCTCCAAGAACGGCTCGAAGATGGCGTTCGCCACCGTCGACGACGTCGAGGGCCAGCTCGAGCTGCTGGTGATGGGCAAGGCCTATGAGGCCTCCCAGGAGTTCCTGGCGGCCGACGCCATCGTGGTGGTCCGAGGCAGGCTCGACCACAAGGGGCGAGGGGAGACCAAGCTCGTCGCGCAGGAGGTCGAGCTCTTCGAGCCCACCGAGGACGAGGTCGCCAAGGCGAGGGCCGCCAGGAACACAGGGCCGCTGCGAATCGACATCGATGCGGGCGCGTTCGGCGCCACCCTGATCGAAGAGCTCAAGGTGATCCTCGGCCACTTCCCGGGCGACTCGGAGGTCGTGCTGGTCATGAAAACCCGCGAGGGTCCGAGGGAGCTTCGCTTCGGCAGCGGATACCGCGTTCGGCGCTCCGCGGGGCTGGAGGCCGAGCTCGACGCGCTCCTGGGCGCAGCGACGCGCGCCGCCTGAGGGCATCGTTTCCGCGACGTCGGCTCATCGCGCCCTATCAGATCGCACGCCCGGTTCGCAAGGGGCGGCTAGGCGCGAAGTTGACCATCCCCGCCTCGACGGCGCCTAGACTGAACGCCGTGCCGAGACAGACCCAGACACAGAGGAGCAGCCAGGGCGAGTGCCGCCAGTGCCGCACGTTCTGCGACAAGCTCGTGAACCCCGCAGGCTGCCTCGAGATGGGTTGCAAGTTCCTCTACACCTACGAGGACGTGCGCACCGGCGGACGCTTCATGGGTTGCATGAACAAGGTGTTCAGCGCAGAGATCGACTTCGATCTCTTCCTGCTGGCCGAGCGTGCCCGGGAGGGTTTCGGCGGAATCAAGATGACGGGCTCCCCGCTTCCCCATTGCCAGTTCACCGTCGAGCGCGCCTACGAGGGAGACGGCCCGGGCCATGAGTGCGTGAACCGCCGCTTCTTCGATGCGCCGGACGACACGCCCGAGTCGATCCGGGCGTTCGACCTCCGCAACACCCTCTCCTGACCCAGCCATGATGGGCCGGGTGGTCAGGGGCGGAATCTGCGTGCTGCTGGCCGGGCTCACGCTGGTGCTCGCTGGATGTGGCGGGTCCTCCAGGTCCTCCGAGTCCTCCGCACCCACGCCGGAGACCATCGCCGAACGGCTGGGCCAGACAGACGACGCCCTGCGGGCGGCTATCGACGATTGGCGGGCAGGTGGAGACCCGCCCTCGACCATGCCGCCGCAGGCCGTCCTCGATGAGTCGGCGGCTGTGCAGGCGGACGTGCGCTATCTCACCGCCCACCCGGAGCTCACCGCTCAGGTCATGCCTCTTCTGCCGAAGGCGCTCGCGGGGCAGGTGCGCCGCCTGACCAGGGCACAGCGCGACCTCCTGCGACTCTCGGACGGCGCGGGCGACACGAGCCCCGAGCTCAGGGTCGGTGCGCCCCCACCGCTCTCGGACCTTCTCTCCTTCTACCGGCAGGCGCAGAGCCGCTACGGGGTCGGCTGGAACTACCTCGCCGCGATCCACCTCGTCGAGACCAAGTTCGGCCGGGTGAAGAACGACAGCGTCGCCGGCGCGAAGGGCCCGATGCAGTTCATCCCTTCGACCTGGCGGATCTACGGCGCTGGGGGCGACATCCACGATCCGCACGACGCCATCCTCGCCGCGGCCAGGCTGCTTCGCGCGAACGGCGCGCCGCAGAGCTATGCACGCGCCCTGCGCGCATACAACGACTCCGGCCTCTACGTCGATGCCGTGATCACCTACGCGCGCGAGATCGGCGCGAACCCCTACCGGATCTACTACCTCTACTCCTGGCTCCCCTGACGCCGGAGAGGTAGGACCGACCGCGAGGCGAGAGCCGGTAGCCGACCTGCAGGCTCTCGGTCAGGCCGAGCTCCTTCAGCTTGCGGACGTCCCGTTTGAAGGGAGCCTTCTCCATCCCGATGGAGGCCGCGAGGTCGGCTGCGAGGGTCTCGGGCCGCTCGGCGATCAGCTCGAGCAGTCTGCGGGTCCAGGGCTCGCCGCGGCGCAGATCCATCCGCTCCAGCCGATCGTCGAGCTCGGCGCGCTCGCCCGGTGAGAGCTCGGCGCTCTCCCGCAGGGCGACCCTGGGGTCAGCGCCGATCCGCCGAAACTCGATCCGGTACAGGCGCCCCTCCGGGCGCAGGCTCCGAAGGAGCTCCGCCCGCGAGTCGAAGCCCGCGCGTCGGGCGTCCCCGGAGGTGATCTTCCGCTCGCTGGTCGGCTCGACCTCCTTGATCGCCAGGACCCCGCCGCGGGTGTGCAGTGTGCCGCCTGCCTTCACGGTCGGCTGCTTCCAGCGACGAAAGGCCAGGTTGATCTCGCCGGCTTCGATCCCGTCGAGCGCCCGGCGATTGAAGAGCATCAGCCCCGCTTCCCGATCGCCTCACGGTGCAGCCGCCTGACGATCTGCAGGTCCTTGCGGACGACCGCCTTGCCATCGATGCCCGGCCCCTCCAGTACCGCGGGGAGCCCCTGCAGGCGCGGCTCGCCGAGGAAGGCGCGCATTCCCTTTCGGCCGATCTCGCCGTTCGGTATCGGGGCGTGCCGGTCACGGTTCGAACCCCGGGGATCGCGCGAATCGTTCACATGAAGGAGCTTGAGCTGCTTCAGGCCGATCTTGGAGTCGATCTCGTCGACGAGGTTCTTCATCCCCTCGGGCGTGCGAACGTCGTAGCCGGTGGCGTGCAGGTGGCACGAGTCGATGCAAAGGCCGAGGCGCTTGGGCCCGCCGGTCTTCTCGATCAGCTCCGCGGTCTCATCGAAGTCGCGACCGAGAAGCTGGGGTGAGCCTGCGGTGTTCTCGTAGAGGATCGGGCAGCGGTCCGTCTCGGCCAGGGCCTCCTTGATCAGCTTCACGGCCCGCTTCCGCGCGTTCGTACGGGTGTCGTCCTTGAGGGCCCCCGGGTGGACGACCACTCCCATGGCGCCGATCGCGTCGCCGACGCGGAGCGCGTGCTTCAGGGAGTCGAGTGACTTGCGGTGCATCTCGCGATCCTTGGTCGCCGGGTTGATCAGGTAGATCGCGTGGATCGCGACGACCTCGACCTTCGACGCCTCCATGGACTCCCGGAAGGCTGCGAAGTCCTGGTCGGAGTAGCGGGTGGGACGCCACATCCGCGGGCTCTGGTTGAAGATCTGTATCGCCTCGCAGCGGAGGTCCTCGGCGCGCTCGATGGCGTTGGAGAGGCCACCCCCTGTGGAAACATGGGCGCCGATCAGCACGATGAGCTCCGATCCGTCAAATCCCGTTCGAGTTCGCTTCGCCCCGTCACCGACGGGCGCCCTCCACATCGGTGGAGCGAGGACGGCACTGTACAACTGGCTCTACGCGCGCGGCCGGGGCGGCGAGATGGTCCTGCGGATCGAGGACACCGACCGCGAGCGCTCGACGCCCGAGAACGTGGAACAGATCCTCGACGCCCTCGGCTGGCTCGAGCTCGACTGGGACGAGGGGCCGATCAGCCAGGCGGAGCGCGCGGAGCGGCATGCGGAGGCGCTCCAGAAGCTCGTCGAAGCCGGTGTCGCGTACCGGGACTCGTCGACGGCCGAGGATGTCGCGGCCTGGAAGAAGGAGCACGGCAACCGCGGCTATCGGGGCACGCCCACGGACGATGCGAGCGCGGCTGTTCGCCTCAAGGTCCCGGACGAGGGGGACACGGCGGTCGCCGACGAGATTCGAGGCGAGGTGCGCTTTCCGAACGTCGCGTCAGACGACTTCGTGATCGCGAGGGGCGATGGCTCGGTCCTCTACAACTTCGCGGTCGCGGTCGATGACGCGGACATGGGGATCACCCATGTGATCAGGGGCGACGACCACCTCTCGAACACGCCCAAGCAGCTGCTGGTGATGGAGGCACTCGGAGTGACGCCGCCCCGCTTCGCGCACCTGCCGCTGCTCCACGGCCCGGACGGGAAGAAGCTCTCGAAGCGCCACGGTGCGGCCAGCGTGCAGGAACTCCGCGAATCCGGCTATCTGCCGGCGGCGGTTCGCAACTACCTGGCGTTGCTCGGCTGGGGCACCCAGGACGACACCACGATCATGAGCACGGCGGAGCTGATCGAGCGCTTCGACATCGCCGACGTCGGCAGGGCGAGCGCGATCTTCGACGAGCAGAAGCTCCGCTGGCTGAACGGGCGCTTCATGCGCGAGATGGACCTCGACGCCTACACCGACGCCGTCGCCCGCCACCTCGGCCGGGAGCCCGACGAGCGACTGAGGGCGGCCTGTGAGATCGCCCAGGAGAAGGCGCAGACGCTGGACGAGGTCTGGCCGCTGATCGGATTCCTCTTCGACGAGCCCGAAATCGACGAGCAGGCCTGGCGCAAGGTGATGAAGGACGGTGCTCTGCCGCTTCTCAGCGACGCACTGGAGGCGTTGCGGGGGACCGAGGTGTTCGAGCCGGAGGAGCTGGAGGCGTCCCTGGGCCGGATCCTCGCCGAGCGCGACGTGAAGCCCGGCAAGCTCTACCAGCCGATCAGGGTCGCGATCACCGGCACCTCCATCTCGCCGGGCATCTTCGAGTCGCTGGCGGCGCTCGGCCGGGAGCGGTCGCTGGAACGCATCGAGCGGGCGGTTCAGCGGCTTTCCACGGATGGGGACACGCGAACTTCTGGGTAGATCAACGCCTGAGCTAAACAATCGATTCACGCCTGCCGATTAGATGGGCATGGCGACAGCAGCCGCTACATCGCGGAACGCACAGAACGGGACGCGCGGACAGGGGCGCGGTCGCGTGCTTGCGGCGGCCTTCGATGAGGCCGAGCGCCAGCCCGCATTGCAGGAGGGACGCGAGCAGGCCCTCGAGCTGGTCAACCGAGGTGCTCCCCCACACGAGGTCGGCGCGGTCGTCGAGGCCGACGTCGGGCTCACCTGCGCGATCGTTCGCGCCGCCGGCCAGATTCAGGGCGCCGGGCGCATTCGCAGCGTCACGGACGGCGTCGAGCGGCTCGGCCCCGGTGCGGTCGAGGCGATCCTTCGCTCCGCGCCCTGTTACGACATCTTCAACGGCGATGGCCGCCTGGCCCTCGCGCCCGACCGCTTCCGGCTGCACGCCCTTACGGTCCAGCGCGCCGCCGACCGGATCGCGGAGGTGAGCGGCATCGGCGACCGCGACGAGCTCGCCCTGGCCGCGATCCTCCACGACATCGGCCGCCCGGTCTTGGCGCGGCTGCACCCGGGATACGCCGAGCGATTCGACCGCCGCGGGCGCCACCCCCGATGACCGCATCGCCGAGGAGCGCCGCGAGCTTGGCATCGACCACGCACTGGTCGGCGGAGTCCTCACCCGCCGCTGGGGTGTCCACGCGCGGGTGGCCGAGGCGATCGAGCGCCACCACACCCACGAGGCCGAGGGCATGGCTGCGGTGATCCGCGTGGCGGACATGGTCGCAGCGCACATCGAGGACTGCCCGGTCAGCACCCAGGATTTGGTCGAAGCCGCAGGGAACTGCGGCATGGACGAGCTGGCGGTGCGCCAGGTCCTCTACGAGCTTCCCCAGGGCAAGGGGTCACGTCGCCGGGCCACCGGCCCGTGTCCGCTCTCCACGCGAGAGCTGGACGTCCTTCGGCGCCTCGCCGAGGGCAAGGTCTACAAGCAGATCGCCGTCGAGCTCGATCTCTCGGCGAGCACAGTCCGCAGCCACCTGCACAACGTGTACGGCAAGCTCGGCGCCCTGGACCGCGCGCAGGCGGTCCTCATGGCGACCGAGCAAGGCTGGATCTAGAGGCTTCGCCTCTTGCGTCGGTCCGCCCCCGGCCGGTGGGGGCGGACCGACGCATGCTGATCAGCAGCGCGGCGATCGCCATGCCGACGGCGTCGATCGCGACATCCCTCGGTGTGCCCTCCCGTCCCCGCACGAAGGTCTGGTGGAACTCGTCGCTGCACGCGTAGAGGAGCGAGATCCCGACTGCCCAGAGCAGGGGGCGGGGGGCGACGGCCCGGAGAGCCCACCACCATGCTGCGGTGAGCAGGGCGTAGCCGGTGATGTGGCCGAGCTTCCGAACGACGATCACCCACCAGGCGTGGTGGCCACCCGCCGGCTGCGCTGAGAACCAGAAGATCACCACCATCAGGGCGATCGGCAACAGGAACCGCAGGAGCGTGCGGTGGCGTGGATTCAACGCCGCGCCGCCCGGCCCGGTAAAAGAGTTGTCGTGATCTCGGTCACCTCGAAGTCACGTTACGCGGTGGTCGCGCTGGCGGAGCTTGCGCGTGCCACGGACAGTCCCATGCCGATCGGCCAGGTGGCCGAGCGCCGGGGCATCCCTGTTCAGTTCCTGGAGCAGCTCTTCTCGACTCTTCGTCGCGCTGGGATCCTGATCAGCCATCGCGGCGCCAAGGGCGGCTACACGCTCGCTCGGCCCGCGGACCAGATCACCGTCCTCGAGGTCGTCCAGGCGCTCGATGGGGTGGTCGGCCAGGAGGGCAAGGAGGCCGGCGGCATTTGGGAGGAGGGGGTGGAGGCGCTGCGCGCGACCTTCCGGGACACCACGATCGCCGACATCTCCCGGCGCGAGGCCGAGGAGGCCGGCACCGGCATGTACCACATCTAGGGCATGCCTCGGGTCAGCGTGATCGTTGCGGCATTCAACGCCGAAAAGACCCTCCCCGAGACGCTTGCTTCGGTACGGGCTCAGACGTGGGAGGACTGGGAGGTCGTGGTCTGCGACGACTGCTCAACGGACCGCACGTTGTCCGTTGCCGAAGGCTCCGACCCGCGGATTCGCGTGGTGCGCAACGCCCGCAACCTCGGACCGGGTGGCGCCCGAAATCACGCCATCGAGGAATCCTCGGGGGAGCTGCTTGCAATCCTGGACGCAGACGACCGCTGGTCCCCGGAGTACCTGGCCTCCCAGGTTTCGCTCTTCGACCGCTCCAACGCCGCGGGCGACGTGGGGATCGTGGCGTGTGACGCGCGCTTCGTCGATGAGACCGGCGAGGCGCTCGGTACCTACAGCGAGCAATTCTCCTTCCCCGAGCAGCTCACCTTGGCGCGGCTGCTCGCGGGAAACCAGATCTTCATCAGTGCGCTCATCCCGCGCCGCGTTGTGGACGAGGTGGATGGGTTCGCCGGTTACGCCCACCGGGCCGAGGACTGGGATCTTTGGATCCGGATACTCGAGCGCGGCTATCGCCTCGTCCGCAATCCCGAGGTCCTGGTGATCTACCGCAAGGGCGGGGATTCGCTGTCGGCCGACAGGGCGAAGGTGGCCCAGGCGATGCTGGCCGTGTATCGGGAAGCCCTGGAACGCGGAAACCTGGACTGGCGCGAGCGCTGGGTCGCTCGTCGCGGGATCCGGACTGAGCGACTCGTCTCGGATTTGGCCGACTACAGGAAGCAACGCGCTCAGGGCGCGCGTCCGGCCGCGGGCAGGGCGCTCCGAATCGTGGGGCTGGCGGGCACGGTGGCCGCTCAGTCTCCGAGGCGCTGGCGCCGGGGGCTGCGCCGCCTGACTCGCTCGTAGGCCGCCTCCACCTCCGCCTCACGCCGGGCTCCTTGACGCCTTCCGCGAAGCCGGGCGAGAAGTCTCCGAGGGGCGCCTGGGCGATGCGGTTCCCGCGGCGGGATCGGCCACCAGTGTTTTAAGCCCATCAGTTCCTTCCCGTCTCCGAGGCGTTCCTTCGCCTGTACCCCCGGTAAGCGTCTCCGGGCGCCATAGGGGAACTGGTGATCTGGCGAGCTGCGGCAGAACAAACCCCCGATACCTGACCGGCTTACGCTAGTTTCTACCGATGGCCGGGTCGAACGGGAGCACCACGACGTTGCGGGTCGGAGCGGAGAGCTCCGCCCTCGTCGGCAACACGCCCCTGGTGGCGCTGCCGCGTCTCGGCGCGGACCTGCCCGGCGAGGTGGTCGCCAAGCTCGAATTCCTCAATCCCGGTGGCTCGGTCAAGGACCGCATCGGCGTCGCCATGATCGACGCCGCCGAGCGCGATGGCCTGATCGAGCGCGGCCGCTCGGTGATCGTCGAGCCGACCAGCGGGAACACGGGCATCGCCCTGGCGCTGGTCGCCGCGGCCCGTGACTACCGGCTGATCCTGACCCTGCCCGAGGGCATGAGCCGGGAGCGCACGGCGCTCCTGCGGACCTACGGGGCCGAGGTTCACGAGACACCTTCCCTGGGTGGGATGAACGAGTCGGTCGAGCTCGCGAACAGGCTCGCCAAGGAACACGACGGCTTCATCCCGCAGCAGTTCTCCAATCCCGCGAACCCGGAGATCCACCGGCGCACGACCGCCGAGGAGATCTGGCGCGATCTCGACGGCGACGTCGACGCGTTCGTCGCAGGGGTGGGGACGGGCGGCACGATCACCGGGGTCGGACAGGTGCTCAAGGAGCGCCGCCCCGACATCCGGATCGTCGGCGTGGAGCCGGCGTCGTCGCCGGTGCTCTCCGGCGGGCTTCCGGGCGCGCACAAGATCCAGGGGATCGGCGCCGGCTTCGTGCCGGAGGTGCTCGACCGCGACGTGATCGATGAGATCGCCGGAATCAGCGACGAGGACGCGCTCGACACCGCGCGGGCGTCCGCTCAGCGCGAGGGCCTGCTGATCGGCATCTCCGCCGGCGCCGCCGTGCGGGCGGCACTCGATCTGGCCGCGCGCGAGGAGATGGCGGGCAAGCGCATCGTGGTGATCGTGCCCGACTCCGGTGAGCGGTATATGTCGCTGCCGTTCTTCGCCCCGTAAACCCGCCCTCGCCACCCTAAGCTTCTGACCGTGCTCGGCCTGGGAACGATGAAGCGCGTCCTGCGGGAGGTGTCCGCCGACGTCTCCTCCGCGCGGGAGCGCGACCCCGCCGCCCGAGGGATCGGGACCGTCGAGATCCTGACCGGATGGGCCGGCGTGCAGGCCCTGCTCGCTCACAGGCTGGCGCATGCCCTCTGGGAGTCGGACGTCCCGATGGTCCCCAGAGCGATCGCATACACCAGCCGCGCGATCACCGGCGTCGAGATCCACCCGGCGGCGAGCATCGGCTCGGACTTCTTCATCGATCACGGCTCCGGGGTCGTGATCGGCGAAACCGCCGAGATCGGCGATCGAGTGACCCTCTACCAGGGCGTGACTCTGGGCGGTACAGGTTTCGCGAGGGGCAAGCGCCACCCGACCCTCGACCATGACGTGACGGTCGGCTCCGGGGCCAAGCTCCTCGGTCCGGTGACCGTGGGGCACAACGCGAAGGTCGGCGCCAACACGGTGGTGATCGAGGACGTGCCGCCGAAGACGACGGTGGTCGGCAACCCGGGCCATCCGGTGCGCGTCGAGGGACGCCCGGTCGAGGGGCCGGACACCGACTGGATCCACCTGCCCGACCCCATCGCGGAGGCGATGAAGGAGATGTCCGAGCGGATCGCGGAGCTCGAGAAGCGCCTCGCCGACGCCACAGGTGACGCCGCCGGGGAGGCCGACGTCACGGAGCTCCGGCCGAAGAAGGGCCCGAGCTCGGCCGGCGGCTGATGCCCAGCCGCCGGATTCTCGAGACGTTCGTCCTCGCTCTCGTCGCCGGCGCGCTCCTCGCGGCCTGCGGCGGGAGCTCGGGCGATGACTCTGACGAGGCCGGGCAGATCACGGCCGCCATCTCCACCTCGGTGACGAGCTCCGATCCCGCGGATTGCACCAGGCTGGAGACGCAGCGCTTTCTCGCGCAGATTCACTTCATTCCCGGCCCGGCGGCGGTCAAGGCGTGTCAGCAGGACGCTCCGGATACACGCGACGATCCAGACTCGGTCGACGTCACGAACATCGAGGTGGACGGCTCGACCGCGACGGCTGACGTCGCCTTCCATGGAGGGGGGTTCGACGGCTCGACGCTCGCCGTCTCTCTGGCCAAGGAGGGCGGTCAGTGGAAGCTGGACCACATCGACGACATCCCGAAGTTCGACCTGGCGGGATTCGAGAAGGCATTCACCCAGCGCCTCGGGCGAGACAACCATGCGGCTCCGCAGGCGCTCGACTGCGTCAGCAAGGCGCTCAACCAGGCGGGACCGGAACCGGTCAAGACTGCGCTGATCAGCGGCGATACGAGCCAGCTCCTGGCCCTGATCGCTCCCTGCCTCGGGTCCTCGAACGTCCAATAGCGCCCGGGCGCCGGGGCGTCGAATAGGGTGACCACTCGGTAGACGGCTCCGCTCGGGGGAACGGGGCATTCGACACCTGGGAGAAGGAATGAAGAAGAGAACGCTTGGCGTTGCCTCGATGGCGATGGCGGTCCTCGTGGCACTGGCCCTTTCGGCCTGAGGTGGCGGGAGCGACAACAGCGCCGATGAGGACCAGATCAGTGCGGTGATCACGCGCGCCGCGACCAGTGGCGACCCGGCAGCCTGCACCGACGCACAGACCGCGAAGTTCACCCTGCAGACGAGCGGTGAGCCGAACGCGAGCGCCGCTCAGGCCGTGCAGAGCTGCGAGAAGGACGCCGCGGACACGGCCGCTGACAAGATCGACGTGACCGATGTCGAGGTGGACGGTGACTCGGCGACGGCGAAGGCACATGCCACCGGCAGTACCTTCGATGGGCAGACGCTCGACGTCGCGCTCGTCAAGGAAGGTGGTCAGTGGAAGCTCGACGACTTCAAGGGCTTCGACGACTTCAACAAGGACGCCATGGTGGCCTCCTTCAAGAAGCAGCTCGAGGCAGAGCCCAACGCGAACCCGCAGGCCGTCAACTGCGTGGTGCAGCAGTTCCAGGCGGCGAGCGACCAGCAGATCGAGGGGTTCTTCACCGGGAACAGTGGGCAGGCCGAGCAGCAGCTCTTCGGCCCGTGCTCCAAGTACTTCCAGGGCTGAGCCGCCCGCTCCCGTGGCTATTCTCGGCCGGTGGGCCGAGGTAGAGAAGAGCTGAAGGTCGCGACGGATCAGGCGCCGGACGAGACGTCCGGCGCCCCCGTCGAGGCCGGCGCGGATCAGGTCGAGCGACTGCTCGCGGGCCTCAACGGCCCGCAGCGGGAGGCCGTCACCTTCGATGAGGGGCCACTGCTGATCCTCGCCGGCGCGGGCTCCGGCAAGACACGCGCCCTGACGCACCGGATCGCCTGGCTGCTCGCCACGGGCCGAGCCCATCCGAACCAGATCCTCGCGATCACCTTCACCAACAAGGCGGCCGACGAGATGCGGGAGCGCGTCTCCACCCTGGTCGGCGGCGTCTCTCGCCGCATGTGGGTGATGACCTTCCATGCCGCCTGCGCGCGCCTGCTGCGTATCGAAGCGGAGCGCCTCGGCTACACGAGCAAGTTCACGATCTACGACGAGGCCGACTCGCTGCGCATGCTGAAGCGCTGCCTGGACGAGCTGGAGGTCGACACCAAGCGCTATCCGCCGCGCGCCATCCGCGCCCGGATCTCGGACGCGAAGAACCAGCTGATCGATGCCGAGACCTACCAGGAGCAGCCTCTCGCTGGCCCGTTCGAGGACCTGGTGGGGCAGGCCTATCGCCTCTATGAGCGCCGGATGCTCGACGCGAACTCGATGGACTTCGACGACCTGCTGATGCGGACGGTGAACGTGCTCGAGCTCTTCGAGGACGTCCGCCGGCGCTACCGGGAGCGCTTCCGCTGGATCCTGGTGGATGAGTACCAGGACACCAACCCGGCCCAGTACAGGCTGCTGCAGCTGCTCGCGGGCCAGGACGGGAACCTCTCAGTGGTCGGCGACGACTCGCAGTCGATCTACGGCTTCAGGGGAGCGGACGTCCGGAACATCCTCGAGTTCGAGAGGGACTTCCCCGACGCGCATGTGGTGAAGCTCGAGCAGAACTACCGCTCGACCGAAACGATCCTCGAGGCGGCGAACGCCGTCATCTCCCACAACAGCGGAGGGCTGGAGAAGCACCTCTGGACGGACCTCGGCCAGGGGGAGAAGATCCACGTCGCGGAACTGGAGGACGAGCATGCCGAGGCCCGCTTCGTCGCCGGTGAGATCGAGGAGCTGATCGACAAGGGGGGCCTCTCCCGCGACGAGATCGCGGTCTTCTACCGGACCAACGCGCACAGCCGGGTGCTGGAGGACATCCTGGTCCGCTACGAGCTGCCCTACCAGGTGATCGGCGGGACCAAGTTCTACGAGCGCGCCGAGATCAAGGACGCGGTGGCGTATCTGCAGCTGCTCGTCAACCCCGCCGACGAGGTGAGCTTCTCGCGGGTCATCAACTCCCCGCGGCGCGGGATCGGGAACACGAGCCAGGGCCGCCTGCTCGCACACGCGAATACCACCGGCCGCACGATCTGGGAGGTCGCGAAGGAACCGGAGGCGGTCCCGGGGCTGTCCGCCGCCGCGATCAAGTCGATCGGGCGCTTCACCGAGCTGATCGAGGAGCTGGGCGCCGAGTTCGAGAGCGGCCCCGTCGCGGACCTGCTCAGGGCCCTGCTGGAGCGTTCCGGGTACCTGGATGCCCTCCGAGCTGAGCGGACGATCGAGGCCGAGGGTCGGATCGAGAACCTCGAAGAGCTGGTCGGGGTCGCGGGTGAGTTCGACGCCAACCGCGCGGTCGAGGGGCCATCGGACATCGCCCCGCTCGACGAGTTCCTGCAGGCAATCTCCCTCTACACGGACCAGGACGACATCAGCCGCGACGAGTCGAAGGTGACGCTGATGACCCTCCACAACGCGAAGGGCCTCGAGTACGACGCCGTCTTCATCATCGGCTGCGAGGAGGGCGTCTTCCCGCACTCCCGCTCGCTGGAGGAGGGGAACGAGGAAGAGGAGCGCCGTCTCGCCTACGTCGGCATCACCCGGGCGCGCAAGCGGCTCTGGATGACCCATGCCCGCAGCCGCAGGCTCTTCGGCGGCCGGGAGACCGGCTTCCCGTCCCGATTCCTCTCGGAGCTCCCCGAGCAGCTGGTGGAGCGCGAGGGGACGCAGGAGCAGGCGATCACCGGCTGGTCGTTGGGCGGGAGCACCGGGCCGACGCCCAAGGCCGATCCGTCGCTGTCCTTCGTCACCGGCGACGACATCGTGCACGCCAGCTTCGGCGACGGCGTGGTCACGGCCGTCGAGCCGGGAGGCGTGATCGTCGTCCGCTTCGCCGGCGATGGCGCCGAGCGCAAGCTGATGGCCGACTACGCCCCTCTCAGGAAGGCGAGCTGAGATGCCCGCAACCGTGATCGACGGCAAGGCCGTGGCCGCCTCGGTGCGCGAGCGGGTCCACAGCGAGGTCGTCGAGCTGTCGGCGGAGCTGGGACGCCCCCCGGGACTGGCCACCGTGCTCGTCGGCGACGATCCGGCCTCGGCTATCTACGTCCGCCGCAAGAGGGAGGCGTGCGAGGAGGTGGGAATTCGCTCGCTCCACCACGAGCCGGACGGATCGATATCGCAGGAGGAGCTGCTCGACCTGGTTCGCGAGCTCAACGAATCAGAGGAGGTCGACGGAATCCTCGTTCAGCTGCCGCTGCCGGACCAGATCGATGCCGACGCGATCGTCAACGCACTCGATCCCGGCAAGGATGTCGACGGTCTCACCCCGATCAGCGCGGGGCGGCTGGCTCGTGGCGAGCCGGGTCTGGTGCCCTGCACGCCGCAGGGCATCATGGAGCTCCTCGCCTCAGTGGGAGTGGATCCAGCCGGCAAGGAGGCGGTGATCGTCGGGCGGTCGAACCTGGTCGGCCGGCCGGTGTTCTCGCTGCTGCTCGGCGCCAACGCCACCGTGACGATCTGCCACAGCCGCACGCGGGATCTCGGGGAGGTGTGCCGGCGCGCCGAGATCCTGGTGGCCGCCGCGGGGCAGGCCAAGCTGATCGGGGCCGACATGGTCCGCCCCGGCGCCACCGTGATCGACGTCGGGACCAACCGCACGGACGACGGCCTGGTCGGGGACGTGGACTTCGATGCGGTTGTCGATGTCGCCGGGGCGATCACGCCTGTGCCCGGAGGCGTCGGCCCGATGACGATCGCGATGCTGCTGGTGAACACGGTCCGAGCGGCACGGATTCGCCATCAGATCGCGGCCGCTACTGGTTGAATCCCCTCCGCAATCCATCGACGGAGGCTGATTCAGTGGACTCATCAAGGCTGCGCACGGGGGAGATCGTCGCCGGGATCGGCGGCGTCGCCCTGTTCGTGTTCCTGTTCTTCGACTGGTACGGCGGAGGCGCGGAGGTGAGCGGCAGCCTGGTCAGCGGCACCGCCACCCTCTCTCATCCGGGCATCAGCGGCTGGGATGCGCTCATCGACCTGCCGGGGTTCCTGATCATCCTCTCGGGCGTCTCGGGGATCGCTCTGGCGTACCTGGCGATGGCCGGGCAGCGAGTGAACATCCCGGTGCGGCGCGGAGCTGTCACGGCGCTGCTCGGCACGCTGGCCGTCCTCCTCATTCTCTGGCGGATGTTCGCCGGCTCGCCCACGCTCAAGATCGGGGTCTTCCTCGGCCTGGCCGCGGCGATCGCCATCACCGCCGGCGCCCTGATGGCACTCGGCGAGGAAGGCTTCGCGCCCCTGGTGCCCGTCGCGGGCGGCCGCACCCGAGCCGCCTCGGCGAGCGCTCCGGTTGTCCCGCCATCGCCCCTGGCGTCGACCACCGCCAAAAGCGGCTCGACCTCGAGCGACTCCTCCACGACCAAGCGCCCGACCAAGAAGAAGCCGGCCGCGCGTTCCGGATCCAAGGCGAAGTCGTCGGGCTCAACGAAGAAGAAGTCGAGCTCGTCCCGCTCCGGCGCCAGCAAGCGCAAGAGCGGAAAGAAGTAGCCGGCGATACCGGCCGTTTACATGTGCCGGCCTGTGTAGGGTCAGCGCGCTCGCTGAACTCGACGGAGGACTGAAAATGACTGGAAGGCTTTCTCAGGGACAGATCATCGCGGCGGTCGGAGCCGTCGTGCTGCTGATCGCGATGTTCCTGCCCTGGATCGGGATTAGCGGACCTTCGCTCCCGTCCGGGATCCAGCTGCCGCCCGGCGCGGCGGCAGCCGCAGGAAGCACTTCGGACAACGTCTGGAAGGGCTCGACGCTTGACATCTATCTGCTCATCACCGTGATCGTCGCCGTGCTGCCGGCCGTTCTGGCGCTCACCGACAGCTCCGAGGAGTTCTCGTTCGTGTCGGCGGCCACGTTCCTTCTCGGAGTCGTCGCGGTGATCCTGATCGCCGCCTTCCTGACGGTCGACTTCCCGGACGGAGCCGACCGGAAGATCGGCGCCTTCATCGGCCTGGTCGCCGCGCTGAGCGTCGCCTACGGCGGATACAGGGCGATGCAGGAAGAGGTCGCCGGTGAGATATAGGCTCGTTCAAGGAATGGACACGGAGGAGGCAAATTGGACGCGAACAGGTTGACTCAAGGGCAGCTCGTCGCCGCGATTGCGGCGATCGCCCTTTTCATCATCAGCTTTCTGCCCTGGTTCGGCGTTTCAGGAGCCGTGACCGTCGGCGGGACGACGATCGGCGGATCGAAGAACTTCAGCCTCTGGGAGGCTGAGAATCCGCTCGACATCTACCTGTTGATCGTGATTCTGGTGGCGCTGGTGCCTGCCGTCCTGGCGCTGATGGGAGACGGCGCGGACGCGCCGATGGCCGCGATGGCGACGGCGCTCCTCGGCGGAGTCGGCACGATCCTGATCTTCTACCAGGTGTTCGACACACCTGGCGACGCGGACCGCAAGATCGGCCTGTTCCTCGGCCTGATCGCATGCGCGGGCGTCGCCGTGGGCGGCTACCTGACGATGCAGGAGACATCCGGGGGCGAGCGGTACTGAACCGAGGTTTGCGGGCGGGCGAGCTGGTCGGGGCCATCGGTGGCGTCGGCCTGCTCGTCGCCGGCGTTCTGCCCTGGTATTCCGCCGGAGGGATGGATGCCACCGCCTGGCAGGCGTTCGGCGTCATCGACATCCTGCTCGCAGCCACGGCCGCCGTGGCCCTCTCCGTGGCGGTCTGCGTCCTGCTCGGGATCTCGGTCAGCTATCCGGTCGCCGGGTCCTCTGTCGCGACCGGCTTCGGCTTCGTGGCCGTGGTGTTGATCGTGATCCGCATGATCGACCCGCCCGGGGCCGGCGACCCGAGCGTCGAGATCGGCGCCTGGATCGGCCTGGCATCCGCGATCGCCATCACGATCGGCGGCTACATGGGGATGCAGCCCATGAAGGCGCCCAAGTCCTCAGCCGCCTAGCGCAGTACCGACGTCGCCCGCCACGTGGGTGGCGCAGGCGATGATGGTCATCATGGGGTTCACCCCGACGGAGGTGGGGAGCAGGCTCGCGTCGGCGATGTAGAGGCTCTCGACTCCACGGACCGCGCCGCGCGTATCGCAGACGCTGGTGTCGGGGTCGGTCCCCATGCGCGCGCTGCTCATCGGGTGAAAGGCCTCGAGCCGCAGGTCCGAGGGCTTCAGGCGCATCGACTCGAAGTCGGCCAGTTGCCCCCGCTTGATGATCGAGATCGGCCCGACGTTCGGGTAGACCTCGGTCGCTCCGGCCGCGAAATGGACCTCGGCCGCGCGGGCGATCCCGAACTGGATCGTCCGCGCCTCCTCCTCGAGCAGGCGGTAGGAGAGCTTCAGGGACCCGTTTCCGGCGAGCCCGACCCTGCCCTCCGACCGGTCGTGCAGGTGTACTCCGATCGAGGCGATGTTGCCGAAGTGGGCGACACGGTCCGAGAAATCGGCCCCGACGCCCGGCAGCCACTGGGCGCCGAAGGAGAGGGGGGTGAAGGTGGCCTCGAGCAGGATGCCCTGTGACTGCCACTGATCGACGTAGTAGCTCTGCATCACGCCCTCCCAGCCGCGGACCTCCTCCTCGTAGCGGGCGCCGATCCAGGCGGCGGGATGGATGTGGAGGTGCCTGCCGAGGGCTGGGTGGCGGATCCCCGAGCGGAGCAGCAGTTCCGGGGTGCCGAAGGCTCCCCCCGCGCTGATCACCGTCTTCGCCCGGACCTGCCAGTCGCGGCTCACGGGAGGCCGCCCGTTGCGGGAGAGCTCATCGGGGCCGGTGGTTGGGAACCCGGCTCGGCAGGCAAGTCCGGTCGCCCGCTCGTCTTCGGTGATAACGCGCTGGACGCGCACCCCTGCGCGGACGCGCGCTCCCGCGGCGACGGCGCGCGGCAGATAGGAGACGTGGGTGGCCCGTTTGGCGTCGATCCGGCAGCCGAGAGGGCAGGAGCTGCACTGGACGCAGCGGCCGGCGTTGCGGCTGATCGGCCCTCCGCTTGCGCCGAGCGCGGCGGCTCCCTCGGCGCAGAGCTGGCCGTTTCGACCGAGTGTCTCCAGGTCGAGCGGAGTGACAGCCAGCGTCTCCTCCGCGGCCGCGTAGAGAGGGTCGAGGTCGCCGGCCCAGGCGATGCCCTCCTTCTCGCGCCATTCCTCGATCACCTCCGCGGGAGCGCGGAAGCAGGTTCCCGAGTTGATCACCGTGGTTCCACCGACGGTTCGGCCGACCGGGATGGGGATCGCGGGCTTGCCGATCGCGATCGTCATCCCTCCGTCGCGGTAGAGCAGGGGCAGGCCCTCCAGCGGGTCGGCCGGATACGTCGTCTTGTCCACGTAGGGACCGGACTCGAGCACCATCACGTCGAATCCGGCCTCGGCCAGGATCGCGGCGGCGGCGGCTCCGCCCGCACCAGAGCCGACGATCGCGACCTCGCAGTCCTCTCCGGCGCCGCGCGGCTCGAGATCCCCGACGCCGGGCGAGGATGGCTGAGGGGCGCCATCGGCCATCGCGCAGCGGGACTCGACGCCGACGGCGCGCCGCACGCGCTCGTCGCGCGCCCAGCCGACCGTCGCAAGGAGCTTCGCCAGCAGGAGGAGGTCGCGGTAGATCGGGAAGCGCGAGCTCTCCATCTTCGCCATGTACTCCGAGCGCCCATCAACGCTCATCCGGCTGAAGCGCCAGGGAAAGGGGAGGAGCTCGATCACCCGAAGGGCGAGGCGGACCACCTGCACCGTGCGTGCGGGCATGCGCGAGAGAAAGCGAGCGAGTGGCTCTGCCACCGGTACCTCGCTCCCAGCGGCCGGCAGGCCGTCCTCACCAGGGGCGACCGCCTCCGCGATCGCTCGCAGAGTCCTGAGCTCGGCGGCCCGGAGCCCCGGCGGGCGCCTTCAGGGAGGGGCGGCTGGGGAGCTGACCCGCCCGGCGAGCGCCCAGAGGAGCAGCGAGACGAACACCAGGGAGCCGTCCACGATGCCGTTCAGCAGGTAGGCGAAGACGTCGTCCTGGATGAAGAAGATCAGCGAGGTGATCGATGAGGCGGCCTTGCCGGCGGCGAGGGCGAGGATCATCGGCCGGTACCGGACCACGTCGGTGGACGCGATCCAGGCCAGGAACGTGATCACCACCATGTAGGCGAAGCCGAGGGAGAGCCAGAGGCGCTCGTTAGTCTTCGGCGCGGGGGTGTGGAAGCCGAAGTGGTGCCCGAGCTCGGTGATTCGGTCGAGCGTCCCGTCGGGCCAGGCGATGAAGAAGAAGCCGGTGATGGCGAACCCGACCGCCAGCAGGCGCAGGCTCAGAACGACGAACCGCTCGGCTTTCTCCCCCGTCATGGCGGCGGGGATCCTATGCCTATGATCCGGCGCATGATCGACCGGGAGCAGGTTCTGCACGTCGCCAAGCTCGCCCGGCTCAGGCTGACCGACGAAGAGGTCGAGCGGATGGCCAGCGAGCTCTCGGGCATCCTCGAACACGTCGAGCGGATCTCCGAGCTCGACCTCGATGGGGTCGAGCCGACGTCGCACGTGATCGCGCTCGAGAACGTCTTCCGGCCCGACGAGCCTCGGCCGAGCTGGGATCGCGACGAGGTGCTGGAGAGCGCCCCCGATCCGGCCTCCGGCGCCTTCCGCGTCCCCTCGCCCCAGGCGTAGATGGCGGGCGATCCGATCGATCTCACGGTCGCCGAGGCGGCCGAGCAGATCCGCTCAGGCGAGCTCTCGGCGGACGAGTACTTCAACGCCTACCGCGAGGCGGCTGCGGGGGATTCGCTGAATGCCTTCCTCTGGACCGCTGAGCAGCCGGAGGATGCCGGCGACGGCAAGCTGGGCGGGATCCCAGTCGCGGTCAAGGACATCTTCTGCACCGAGGGCATCCCGACCACGGCCGGCTCGCGGATCCTCGAGGGCTACCACCCGCCCTACACGGCGACCGCGGTCCGCAAGCTCCGCGAGGCCGGGGCGCGCGTGCTCGGCAAGGCGAACATGGACGAGTTCGCGATGGGCTCCTCGAACGAGAACTCCGGTTACGGACCGGTCCTCAACCCGTGGGACCAGGGCCGCGTACCGGGCGGGTCCTCCGGCGGCAGCGCCGCGGCCGTCGCCGGGCGCCTGGCGCCCTGCGCGATCGGGACCGACACGGGTGGCTCGATCCGCCAGCCGGCTGCGCTCTGCGGGGTCGTCGGCATGAAGCCCACCTATGGCGCCGTCTCCCGGTACGGGATGATCGCCTTCGCGTCGTCGCTCGACCAGTGCGGGCCCCTGACCAGGGACGTGACGGATGCCGCGCTGGTCCTGCAGGCGGTGGAGGGGCGCGACCCATGCGACTCAACCTCGGTCGGAATCGAGGGTGGGATCGAGCTCCCCAGCCGGGAGGACCTCAAGGGCCTCAGCTTCGGCATCCCCAAGGAGCTCGCGTCCGAGGCGGAGGGGATCGAATCCGGCGTCAAGGAGGTCTTCGAGCGCACCGTCGCTCTGATCGAGGAGCTCGGCGGGGAGGTTTCCGAGACCGAGCTTCCGCACGCTCCACACGGCATCTCCGCCTACTACGTGCTCGCCCCGGCGGAGGCGTCCGCGAACCTGGCCCGGTTCGATGGTGTGCGCTACGGGATGCGGGTGGAAGCCGAAGACCTCACCGAAATGTATGAGGAGACCCGCGCCGAGGGATTCGGAGCCGAGGTGAAGCGCCGGATCATGCTCGGCACCTACGCCCTCTCGTCGGGTTACTACGACGCCTACTACGGCCGCGCCCAGCGGGTCCGCACCAAGATCGCCGAGGACTTCTCGAAGGCCTTCGAGCGCTTCGACTTCGTCGTCACCCCGACCTCGCCGACGGTCGCGTTCGAGCTGGGCTCGAAGACCGGCGACCCGCTGGCGATGTACATGAACGACTACTGCACCGTGCCGATGCCGCTGGCCGGAATCCCCGCGATCTCGATTCCCGCGGGAGTTGCCGCGCCCGACGGCGGCGGGCCGGAGCTGCCGGTGGGATTCCAGATCGCCGGCCCGGCGTTCAGCGACTCCGCGATGCTTGACGCGGCCCACGCCCTCGAGGGCGCGATCGGCTTCCGCGCGAACGGAGGGGCGAGTTGACCGACTACGAGGCGGTGATCGGACTGGAGATCCACGTCCAGCTCTCCACCAAGACGAAGATGTTCTGCGGCTGCTCGCTCTCCTTCGGCGACGAGCCCAACTCCCACACCTGTCCCGTCTGCCTGGGGCACCCGGGGACCCTGCCGACGATGAACGAGCAGGCGATCCGCTACGCGCTGATGATCGCGGCGGCACTGGAGTGCGAGGTCCCGGAGCGCTCGGAGTTCGCCCGGAAGAACTACTTCTATCCCGACCTGCCGAAGGGCTACCAGATCAGCCAGTACGACCAGCCGATCGCGGTCAATGGGAAGCTCGGCGACGTGCGCATCCATCGCGCGCACCTGGAGGAGGACGCAGCCAAGCTGACGCACGTCGGCGAGAGTGGCCGGATTCATGGCTCCGGCGCCTCGCTGGTCGACTTCAACCGCGGCGGCACGCCCCTGGTCGAGATCGTCACCGAGCCGGACATCCGCTCCGCCGCGGAGGCCCGCGAGTGGGCGCAGCTGCTGCGGGAGACCATCCGTCAGCTCGGCGTCTCGGACGTGAACATGGACGAGGGAAGCCTCCGCGTCGACGGCAACATCTCGATCCGTCCCGCCGGGTCCGAGGAGCTCGGGATCAAGACCGAGCTCAAGAACATGAACAGCTTCCGGTTCCTGGAGCGCGGCATCGAGGCAGAGCTGGTCCGCCAGCGCGAGCTGATCGAGAGCGGGGAGGAGGTCGTCCAGGAGACGCTTCACTTCCACCCCGAGGACGGATCGCTCACTTCGCTGCGCTCGAAGGAATACGCGCACGACTATCGCTACTTCCCGGAGCCGGACCTGGTCCCGGTGGTTCCCACCGAGGCCATGCTGAAGGAGGCGCGCGACTCGCTTCCGGAGCTGCCGGCCCACCGCCGTGAGCGCTATGTCAGCGAGGTCGGCCTCACCGAGGAGGCGGCGAGCACGCTCGCCTTCCACGAGGGATACGGCGAGTACTTCGAGCGTGCCCTGGCGGCCGGCGACGGCGCGCCGGCGAAGTCGGTCGCCAACTGGGTGACCGGCGAGCTGGTGGCCGCCCTTCGCCAGTCCGGCGATGAGGACGACCCCCTCGCGAGCAGGGCGACACCGGAGTCGGTGGCAGCGCTGGCAGGCCTGGTTGAGGGGAAGACCATCTCCCACGGAGCCGGCAAGCAGGTGCTGAGCAAGCTGGTCGCCGAAGGGGGCGACCCCGCAGAGATCGTGGAACGGGAGGGTCTCGCCCAGATCTCCGACAGCTCGGAGCTCGAGGCCATCGTCGACCGCGCGATCGAGGCCGAGCCGGAGGCCTCAGAGCAGGTGCGCCAAGGCAACGACAAGGCGATCGGGCGCATCGTCGGCGCCGTGATGAAGGAATCGAAGGGCCGCGCCGACGGGGGCACCGTCACCAAGCTGATTCGCGAGCACCTCTCATCGGGCTGATCGCACCGTGAACGCCTCCGGCGACGCATCGGATGCGGTTCCGGGGATTTCGGTTGTCATCGTCACCTGGAATGCCGGCGACGTCATCGGTGATTGCCTGCGGAGCGTGTCCGAGGCTGTCGAGCCCAACGACGAGATCATCGTCGCGGACAACGCCAGCAGCGACGGAACCCTTGGACTGATCAAGCGGGACTTCGCGCGGGTCGACACGCTTGAGACTGGGGCGAACCTGGGGTTCGCAGCGGCCGCGAACGTCGGGATGCGGCGAGCGCGAGGCTCCCGGATTCTGCTCCTCAATCCCGACACCCGACTGCTTCCCGGAGCGCTGCCACTGCTGTGCGGCGCGCTCAACGCGAATGAGGCCGCGGGTGCCGCCGGCCCGCGCCTGATGGACTCGGGCGGCGTGCTGCACGACCATTCCGCCAAGCGGTTCCCGACTCCGGCCTACGCCTTGGCACGTCAGCTGGGAGCCAGGCGTGTGCTCGACGGGCTGGGGCGTGGGGAAGGCCTGGCGCTCGGATTGCAGGGAGATCCCGTTCCGGTTCCCTGCTTGACGGGCGCTGCGCTGCTGGTGACCCGAGCCGCCCTCGAGCGCGTCGGGTTCCTCGACGAGACCCTGCCCATGTTCCTGGAGGATCTGGATCTCTGCGCGCGGATTGGATCCGCCGGGCTCGAGTTGATGTATGTCCCGCAGGCCACGGTCCTCCACGACGCCGGGTACAGCTCGATCCGCTCCCCGCGCCGAGACCTTCTCTTCCAAATGGAGATCGGTCAGGCGCCATGGATGTACCTCCGGCGTTACCGGGGGAGGCGGGCGGCGGATGCGTACGCCGCGGCCCTCGGCCTGGGCGCTCTCCTGCGACTGATGGCTCTCGTGCCCCTGCTCCTTCTCGCTCGACTCGGTGGGCCCTCCACGGTGAGGTTGTCCACCCTCACCCGTCGGGCCATGGTCCTGATCCGATGGGCTCTGAGTTCAAAGACCCGGTTCCTCGCAAGGGCGCAGGCGAGTTTCAGGGCTAGTTCACAGTGAGAGTCGCCTGCATCCCCAGGCTTCGGTGGTCGAGCAGGCTGCAGTAGAGCGTGTAGGTCCCGCGGGTCAGGGTGATCGTCTGGCGCTGGTCGCCGCCGGGGTCGAGATCCGGGTAGGCGAAGGCGACCTCGCCTCCCTTCTCGAGGATCAGGTTGTGAGCGTCCGATCCCGCGTTGTACTGCTCGACGATCGCGCTGCCCGCCGCGAGGCTCGGACGGGAGAGCTGCAGCTGGAGCTGTGTCGCGCTGATCTCCCGGTCGGTCACCAGCAGGCGGCCGGGTGGGCCGTTCGGTCCGGCGGCGCCGCCGCCCCCGCCGGTGGTTGAACCGCCGGAGGACTTGTGGTGGCAGCGCTTTCGGTGATGATGGTGGTGCTTGCAGCGCTTTTTCTGAGCCGGGTGAGCCGCTGGGGCAGTGCTTGCTACGGCGAGGCTGAGGACAAGGACCGCGAGGGCGGCGAGCGCGCGTCTCATCAGTCGATCAGAGCCGGGTAGGTCCCGAGAGTGTCGGCGCCCGGGATGATCGGCCCGGGGTCGACTCCGAGCCAGTCGTGAAGCAGCGTGCAGTACATGGTGCGGAAGTCGCTCGTGTGCAGGAGGTTCTGCTGGGGGTCGAGGATGGCGAGGCCAGGAAAGCCGCCGATCATCGTGCCGCCCGCGTGCTTGCCGACGACGAAGGCGAGCCCTCCGGCGCCGTGATCCGTGCCGCCCCCGTTCTCCTCGGGGCGACGGCCGAATTCGCTCCACATCTCGATCAGGACGCGATCGTCCAATCCCCGCGCCTCTAGATCGCGCTGGAAGGCGAGCACGGCGTCGCAGGTGCGCTTCAGGTTGCCCGCGAGGGTCGACGCCTCGTTCTCATGGGTGTCGTAGCCGCCGACCGCGGACATCGTCGCGACCTGTATGGGCAGTCCCGCCGCGAGCATCGCGGCCAGCCCGGAGAGCTGGTCGCTGAGCTCGGTGTTGGCGGGGTAGAGGTTGCCGACCGGGCTGGTGAAGCTGCTGAAGCCGGAGAGCTGCTCGCGGACCTGCTCGGTCTGGCCGATCGCGCGCCGCGCCTGAGTCAGGGCGGGGGAGTCCGACGCGAGGCCGCCGAGATTGCCGAAGCTGGTGAACATGTTCGCCTCGACCGGATCGCTTCCGGCGTAGGACCAGAGGTCGTAATCGGTGACCGACTCCACCGCCGCGACCGGCCTGGAGGGGGTCGCCAGCGCGGGCGAGAGCTCGTTGCTCAGCGAGATTCCCTGAAGCGGATTGTCGTCGGTCCCGACCTCCTCGATGTACCTGCCGAGCCAGCCCGTGTTCGCACCGATCTGGACCTCGCCGATCTCGTAGTAGTGGCGCGAGGTGAAGTGGGACTGGTTCGGGCTCGCGTAGCCGATCGCGGGGAGGACCGTGACCTTGTCCTCGCCGTGCAGCGTCCACAGGCCCGCCGCCGACGGATGCCAGAAGAGGTTCGAGTCCTCGGCGAAGGAGAGTGGCGCCGGGCTGTCGTTGAGATGCAGGCCGATCGTCGGGCGGAAGTTCTGGTACCTCGAGTCATTGACTGGCGCCAGGACGTTGAGGGAGTCGATGCCGCCATCGAAGAAGATCGAGACGAGAACCTTGGGCGGTGTCGCGGCGTGCGCAATGCCCTCTTCGAACGCGGCCAGCGGGATCCTGGTCGCGCCGTAGACGGCGATCGCGAAGCCGGCCGTCCGCGACAGGAACGACCGGCGGGAAAGGCCGGTCCCCGCAGGCGTGGGCATCCCCATCTCGATCGCCGGAAGGCCCTTGCCCGCCTGCGCCGCCGCCCGGTGGATCAGCTGGCTACGGGTGTAGTCGCGGCAGTGGCAGTGGTCGTGGGCCATGCGTTCTCCTAGCTCAGCTGGAAGTCGGGGCCGACGGCGATCAGCTGGCGCAGGGCGTTCTGGCGGAGGGCCCGGTACGCGGTCTGCTGCCATGGGGCGAGGCTGCCGGGGAAGGCGGCGCCGGAGAAGCGGAGGAGCTCATTCTGCTGCTCCTTGCGAAGGGGCGGGTAGTCCCACACCTCCAAGGCCTTGTCCAGGGCGGGATCGGCCTGCTCGGTGGCGTCGTAGCTTCCATCCCAGACCTCGACATGACGCTCGTCGAGGACTCCCGTGGTGCAGAGCCAGCGGCCGCGCACCGTGTTGGTGTCGAGCCATCGGTTGTCGTCCCACCCCGACACGTTGGGCGGGTGGAAGAGCTGCTGCCCCGCGTCCGAGCTCAGCCAGATCCACTGCTCGTCGTGGATGAACGTGCCGGTCGCGCGCATCATGCTCGCGAGGTGGACGACCGGCGGCTTCACCATCGCGGGGCCCTCATAGAAGTCCGGGTGCATGAGGATCGCCTCGAGCACGGGTCGGATCGCGTACGAGTTCGCCGTGTAGATGTAGGCGAGTGTGTTCAGCGTGTCCGAGGAGGGCGCCTGCGGGATGAAGTAGCTCCACAGCTTCAGCACGAAGAAGGAGGCGTGCAGCGGGTTCTGGACGCAGAGCCGGCAACCGTCCTGCCAGGTCCAGTTGCCGGTCTGCCCGTAGACCGTCTTGTTGGTGTTGTCGTGGCGCGACGAGACGTAGCGGAAGTTGTGCGGTCCGAGCTCGGCCGACCAGTCGTAGTCCCACCCTGTGAAGCATCGGGCCAGCTCGCGTACGTCGGTCTCTGTGTAGGCGCCGCGGTCTGCGCCGAGCGTGAACAGCTCCTGCACCTCGCGGGCGTAGTTCTCGTTCGGCTGGTTCTTCGTGTTCTCGGCCCCGTCGAGGAACAGCAGCATCGCCGGATTGGACGTGACGTTCTCCAGCAGCGTCCGAAAGGAGCCGAAGCAGCCCGCCCTGAACATGTTCGACTGGTCGATCATCAACTGCGAGGAGTCGACCTTGTCGTTGGAGGTCGCGAACCAGTCGTGGAAGACAAGGGCCATCCGCTCGACCAGCTGCTGGTCGGAGCGGAGCATCCGGTCCAGCCACCAGAGATGGTCATGGCCCCAGGAGTCGGTCGGGGCGATCGGCAGCCCGTCGCCGTCGACCGGCGCAGGCCCGCTCAGGTTCGCGGTGCCGCTCGGCCGGGTCAGCGAGCGGACGGCGCCCTGCATGCCCAGCTGGGCGAGCTCGAGCGCCTGACCCTGCTTCGGACCGAACCCCGCGCGGTCCAGGAGCCTCTTGGCCTGCACGCGGCCGAACGGCCCCGAATAGACGCCGAAGGACTGCGCTGAGCGGGGCGCCGGCGGATCCTGTGGCTTGGGCAGGGGACGGGGCGGGGAAGTGTCGGTCGGCGGGGCATCCACCCACTCGTAGATCTCGCGGACCAGGCCATCGCCCGCGCTGTCATCCCAGCCGAGCGTGCGCTTGTACTTCGTGGGCGGCGGAGGGGAGGCGGGCGAGGAAGGGGCCGGCGCCGGAGGCGCCGCCGCGTGGTGCTTCTTCTTCCTCTTCTTGCGCTTGTGCTTCCTGCTCGCCTGAGCGATCGCCACCTACGGCCCTCCTTGACCCTGTTTTGATGCACTCGGCAGCGAGACGGGGCGACTTTAGGCCTAAGCTCGGCGGATGGCCGGAGCGCCATACGTGCTCATCGCTCTGCTGTTCGGCCTCGCGACCGGATTCGTGGGCCGCGGCAAGGGCAGCTCGTTCTTCATCTGGTTCCTGATCGGCACTGTCGTGCCGCTCTTCGGCCTGATCGCGGCGATCCTCTACCGCTCCGAGCACGACGAACCGGAGCGGCGCTGCCCGACCTGCAACAACGTCGTGAAGCTGCACGTCCAGGTCTGCCCGCGGTGCGGGACCGACCTCTATTTGCCGGATCCGGCCGAGGTCAGGCCGGGGCCGAGCTTCAGATGACGATCGCCTTCGCCTCTAGCGCAGCCAGGTCCTCACGATCGCGTTCGTGAAGCCGAGGCCGTAGCGGACCACGGCGGGTTTCTTCGAGTGGCCGTGCGTCCGCTTCGCCACCGTCACCGGGACCTCCTTCGCGGGGACTCCGCGCTTGATCGCCTCGATCAGGAACTCCGAGGTATGGAACTGCTCCTGGCGCAGGACCAGCTGGGGGAGCACGGTCGTCCGCACCGCCCGGTAGCCGTTCGACGCGTCGGAGACCTTGGTGCGCGTGATGAACGAGATCAGCTTGTTGAAGATCACGATTCCCAGCTCCCGCGAGCGCGTGTTGGGGTCGGCATCACCCAGGACGCGAGACCCGTGCGCGACGTCGACCTCGTCGTCGAGCACGGGCTTCACCAGGCGTTCCATTTCGCTCGGCAGGTGCTGGCCGTCGGCGTCGAGCGTGACGACGACGAGCGCGCCCGACTCCGCCATCAAGCGATACCCGGTGCGCAGCGCGGCGCCGCCACCACGGTTGATCACGTGGCGAGCGACGATGGCCCCGGCCTTGGCGGCCGCCTCGCTGGTGTCGTCGCGCGAGCCGTCATCGACCACCAGAATCGCTGTCTGCTCGCCGCAGACCTCGGGAGGGATCTGCCGGATCACGTCGGCCACGCTCTCCGCCTCGTTGTACGCCGGGATGACCACCGCGACCTTGTCGCGGAAGCGCTCGGGAAGCCTCGCCTCGCGAAACTCCTCCCAGGCGAGGCCCTCGAGCAGTGCGGAGAGCTGCTGGTTCATTCGGGCGCTCTCGGTCAATGCCCGCAGGACCAGGAAGAAGAGGATCACGATCGAGAAGACGGCGAGGCCGAGGATCCGCCCGCCGTTGCCCTGCTTGAAGGCGAGCGCCGAGAGCAATCCGTTGAGCAACTCGGTACCCGAGACGATCAGCAGGGCCAACGAGCCGAAGATCGACAGCAGCACGGCGCCGTTCGACAGTGAGCGGCGCCGCCACACGGCGAAGGCGAAAAGCGCGACAGCCAAGACGAGCCCGACCGCGCGCAGGGCGGTGATCTCTTCCGGGAAGACCGAGGCGATGACGGGGGTGGTCAAGGCGGCGCCAGAATAGGGGCCGCAACCCCCTGCGTGCGGGCACGACGATGCGCCGTTAGGGGCGCTACTCTGCCCCGTCTCATGCGCGTCCTCATCCTCGGGGGCGACGGCTATCTCGGCTGGCCGACGGCGATGCGCTTCTCGGCCCGTGGCCATGAGGTCTCCGTCGTCGACAACTTCTCACGCCGCCGCTGGCACGAACGCCACGGCACTGACTCCCTGACCCCGATCAGGCCTCTCGACGAGCGGATCGCCGCCTGGCACGAGGTCTCCGGGCATGAGATCCGCTCGTACGTGGGCGCGATCGAGGATGCCGGCTTCCTCGAGGAGGTGATCATCGAGACCAAGCCCGAGGCGGTCATCCACTACGGCGAGCAGCCCTCGGCGCCGTTCTCGATGGCGAACCGGGAGCAGGCGGTCGAGACCCAGTACACGAACGTGATCGGCACGCTCAATCTCCTCTTCTTCCTCCGCGATCACGCCCCGGACTGTCATCTGGTGAAGCTGGGGACGATGGGCGAGTACGGCACGCCCAACATCGACATCGAGGAGGGGTACATCGAGATCGAGCACAAGGGCCGCAAGGACACGCTGCCCTTCCCGAAGCTGCCGGGCTCGCTCTACCACCTCTCCAAGGTCCACGACTCCCACAACATCCACTTCGCCTGCCGCGTCTGGGGCCTGCGCTCGACTGACCTGAACCAGGGAGTCGTCTATGGGATCGAGACCGACGAAACCGCGCAGGACGAGCGCCTCGCCACCCGCTTCGACTACGACGAGTGGTTCGGCACGGTGCTGAACCGCTTCTGCGTCCAGGCGGTCGTCGGGCATCCGCTCACCGTCTACGGCAAGGGCGGGCAGACGCGCGGCTTTCTCAACATCCGCGACACCCTGGAGTGCGTCGAGCTGGCCGTCGCGAACCCTGCGGATGCCGGTGAGTTCCGCGTCTACAACCAGTTCACCGAGCAGTTCTCCGTCGGCGAGCTGGCCGAGGTCGTGCAGGCCTCCGCCGCCGAGGTCGGCTTCGAGATCGACATCGACCACGTCGAGAACCCGCGCGTCGAGCTGGAGGAGCACTACTACAACCCGGTGCACACCAAGCTGCTGGACCTGGGGCTGAAGCCGAGCTACCTCGGCGACGAACTGGTTCGCTCGATGCTGAAGACGATCGAGCGCCACCGCGACCGCGTGATCGACTCCGCGATCGACCCGCGGACCCAGTGGAAGCCCGGCACGCCCGCCGGCGCCCGCTGAGCCCAACTCAGAGCGCTACTCCGACCCGAACTCCTTCAAGCTCGGCATCCGGCTCCGGCCGAAGCATTCGGCTCGGGATCGCGGTCGAGATCCTCCGCTCCGGCATCCAGGTCTCGGGCGTCCGGCGCTGCTCGTCGCGCTGCTTGCGCGCGGCCTCCTCAGCCATGGCCCTGGCGAAGTCGGGCACCGTATCGGGAGAGGGTTCGGGGGAGGGGTCACCTGTCGAGGACTGGGTGCGGTCGCTACCCGTTTGGTCGCCGTCGGGGCGGTCCCCGGAGGGCTCGCCGTCATTTGGGTTGCGGGCGCTCCCGGTCCCGAGCACCCACCCCGTCCCCGCAGCCTCTCGATCCGGTGCCATGGGGCAAGAGGATCCACACCGCCGCCGACCGCGGGCATGCGCGTTGTGAATCACCACATGCGTGACGCACACGATTCGTGCCCGGCATGACCGCTTGGCTACCATCGCCGCATGCGCGCCGCTGACGCAGTCATGGAGGCCCTCAAGGCGGAGGGCGTCGAGCACATCTTCGGAATTCCCGGCGGCGCCAACCTGCCGATCTACGACGCAGTCCACGACGCGGACCTCGTCCATATCCAGGCGCGCCACGAGCAGGGGGCGGGCCACATGGCCGAGGGCTACGCGAAGGCCTCGGGCCGCGTCGGAGTGGCTTTCGCCACCTCCGGTCCCGGCGCCACCAACCTGATCACCCCGATTGCTGACGCGATCATGGATTCGGTCCCGACCGTCTTCATCACGGGCCAGGTCCGGACCGAGCTGATCGGCACCGACGGCTTCCAGGAGGCCGACGTCAACGGCATCACCATGCCGATCGTCAAGCACAGCTTCATGGTCCAGGACCCCCGCTACGTGCCGGACTACATCCACGCGGCGTTCCACATCGCGTCGAGTGGCCGGCCCGGTCCCGTCCTGGTCGACATCCCACAGGACCTCTCGCGCGCCGACATCGAGTACGAGCCGAGCACGGACACGCCGAACCTGCCGGGTTACAAGCCCTCCACCGAGGGAAACATCAAGCAGATCCGGATCGCCGCGCGCGCGCTCGCCAACGCGCAGCGACCGGTGATCTACGCCGGCGGCGGCGTGATCAATGGCAATGCAGCCGAGGAGCTGCGCGAGCTCTGCCTCGCCGACAAGTTTCCCGTGACCTGCACGCTGATGGGACTGGGCGGCTTCCCCGCCAGCAACGATCAGTGGCTCGGCATGCTCGGCATGCACGGCACGCGCACCGCCAACTACGCGATGGACAACGCCGATCTGATCGTCAACGTCGGCGCCCGCTTCGACGATCGGATCACCGGCAAGCTCTCCGAGTTCGCGCCGCGGGCCAAGTTCGTCCACATCGACATCGATCCCGCCGAGATCTCCAAGAACGTCCCGGCGCACATCCCGATCGTCGGTGACGTCAAGGAGGTGCTCCCCAAGCTCGTCAAGGAGTACCGGGCCTCGCAGGCCGACGGCCAGCGCCTCGACCCCTGGTGGGAGCAGATCCGCGCCTGGCAGAAGGAGTACCCGCTCACCTACGAGGACTCGGGTGACGCCGAGATCAAGCCGCAGCGGATGATCCAGTCGATGTTCGCGGCCACCGACGGCAACGCGATCATCACCTCGGACGTCGGCCAGCACCAGATGTGGGCCGCCCAGTACTACGGCTTCGACAAGCCTCGTCGCTGGATCAACTCCGGCGGCCTCGGCACGATGGGCTTCGGACTGCCAAGCGCGATCGGCGCCAAGGTCGCCCAGCCCGACGACACGGTCGTCTGCCTGGCGGGTGACGGCAGCCTGATCATGACCTGCCAGGAGCTCGCCACCGCGGTGCGCCACCAGATCCCGGTCAAGGTCTTCCTGATGAACAACGGCTACTTCGGCATGGTCCGCCAATGGCAGGAGCTCTTCTGGGATGGCCGCTACAGCTCCGTCGAGATGGGGCCGAGCCCGGACTGGCCAAAGCTGGCGGAGGCGTTCGGCGCCACGGGGATGCGGGTCGACGACAAGGACGAGGTCGAGGGGGCGATGCGCGACGCGCTCGCCACCGAGGGCCCGGTCCTGCTCGACGTTCGCGTCACCAAGGAGGAGAACTGCTACCCGATGATCCCGGCCGGCGCAGCCGCTCGGGACATGGTGGGCTGATGGAAGCCGGAACCCCTGATCTGATCAACCTCGACGACCTCGACGCCGCCGCCGGCGCGCTGACGGGCCGCAAGCACGTCCTCTCGATCATGGTCGAGAACCGGCCCGGCGTACTGGCGCGGATCGCTGGCCTCTTCAGCCGCCGCGGCTTCAACATCGACACCCTCGCCGTCGGCCCCACGGACGATCCGGAGATCTCGCGCATCACCCTGACCGTGGACGGCGCCGTCCACCCGATCGACCAGGTGACCAAGCAGCTTCACAAACTGGTCAACGTCATCAAGATCCGCGACATGGAGCCGGGCGAGACGATCGCCCGCGAGATGGCGCTGTTCAAGGTCTCCGCTCCGATCGAGAGCCGGGCGGAGATCATGCAGTTCGCCGAGATCTTCCGGGCCAAGATCGTCGACGTCTCACGCCGCTCGCTGACCATCGAGGTCACGGGCAGCGCGGACAAGATCGAGGCCTTCGAGCGGATGATCCGCCCGCACGGCCTGATCGAGATGGTCCGCACGGGCGAGGTCGCGATCGCCCGCTCCAAGGCCGACAACTAGGGCTCGAGACGTTGAGCGTCGCCGTCGACGCGGGCTCGCTTCTCTCGCGGTTCGAGAGCGCGCTCTCGCGGGCGAGGGACGGTCGCCTGGTCTCGGCGACGATCGAGCTCGACGGCGTGGCCGATCCGACGGCGATCGCGGCCGGCTCGCGGCTCGCGACCGACCGCTGGTTCTGCTGGGAGCAGCCGGATCGCGGGTTCGCCCTCGCGGGGATCGGAACCGCCGCCGAGGTCGTGAGCAGGGGGCCTGACCGATTCTCCGATCTGGCGGCCGGCTGCTCCAAGGTCGTGCACGACCGAGAGTTCGACGAGCCCACCGGGCTGCCGGCCGGGACCGGCCCGGTGTGGGCCACCGGACTCGCGTTCGATCCCGACGGAGGCACCGAGCCGATCTGGTCGTCATTGCCGCCCGCGCTCGCGGTTCTCCCGGAGCTCGCCATCGTGACCAGCGAGGGCCGGAGCTTCCTGACCGTTAGTGCGATCGCGGGAGCGGACACGGACGTCGCGGGAAGGCTCGCTTCCCTGAGAGCCGCCCCGCTGACCCCTCAGGACCCGCATCCGAGCGCCTCCACATCGGTCGCGGGCCGCCACCCACCCGAGCGCTACGAGGAGATCGTGGCCGAGGCGGTCGCACGGATTCGCGGGGGCGGGGTGGACAAGGTCGTGCTTGCTCGTGAGCTGACCGTCGAAGCACCTGCCGCGATCGACCCGACCACCAAGCTCGGCGCGCTCCGCGATCTCTTCCCCTCATGCTTCTGCTTCTGCTTTGGGACGCCGCAGGCGGCGTTCATCGGCGCGAGCCCAGAGCTGCTGGTTCGACGCTCAGGCGCCGTCGCCGCCACCGTTGCGCTCGCGGGAACCAGTTCGCGCAGCGCCGATCCCGCCGTCGACGATCATCTGGGCGAGACGATGATGCGCAGCCCGAAGGTCCGCGAGGAGCATGGCATCGTGGTGCGGAGGATCGAGCGGACACTGCGGCCGCACTCGGTCTGGGTGCACGCCGAGAGCGAGCCGTTCGTGGTCAAGGTGGGGAACCTGCAGCATCTCGCGACCCCGATACGCGCCCAACTCGCCGAGTCACACAGCGCGATCGAGCTCGCCGGGTTCCTGCACCCGACGCCCGCGATCGGCGGGGAGCCTCGGGCACCCGCGCTGGAGCTGATCGACGAGCTGGAGGGGATCGACCGGGGCTGGTACACGGGACCGGTCGGCTGGATGGACGTCGCCGAGGACGGTGAGTTCTGCGTCGGCCTGCGCTCGGCTCTGCTGCGGGACCGCGAGGCGCACCTGTTCGCGGGTTGCGGAATCGTCGCGGACTCTGACCCCGCCGCCGAGCTTCAGGAATCCGAGCTCAAGTTCGAGGCGCTGCTTCCGCTGCTAGCCGGCTGAGCTCCCGGTGGAGCTCCAGGTTGCGGGCGCGGTCGGTTCGCACCACGATCATTCGTGCGTCGCCGGTGAGGGCTGTCTCCAGCCCCGCCCGATCCTCGGGAGCTTCGACGCTCAGCCCGAACAGGCGAGCGGCTTCGGCCGGATCGAGCCCGCTCGGCGTCCCGAGGAGGTGCTCGAATTCGTCCTCCGGCATCGCCTCGGCCTGCGGGAGGAAGTGGAAGATGCCGCCGCCGGAGTTGTCGATCACGATCAGGCGGAGCTCCGGTGCGTGTCGCACGGCGGCGAGTCCGCCGAGGTCGTGGAAGAGGGCGAGATCGCCGAGAACCGCCCAGGCTCGGGCACCGCTCCCCGCCGCCAGACCCGCTGAGGTCGAGACCAGCCCGTCGATCCCGTTGGCCCCGCGATTCGACGCGATTCGCACGCCCTCGGGGCCCGGCCGCAGGAACGCCTCGAGGTCGCGCACCGGCATGCTCGAGGCGGCGAACACCGAGTCGCCGTCGCGGAGCACGTCGCCGAGGGCCGCCCAGACACCCGGTTCGCTGAGCTCATCGAGCTCGCCAAGTCGCTCATCGACCGCCGACCGGACAGCAGCTTCGGCCTCGAGCCACCCCGAGGCGAAGGGAGAGCCCGCCACCGCGCTGGCACCCGGGCGCAGACGCGAGAGCCTCTCGGTAAGCGATCGCGCCGTCACGGCCGGGTCCGCCCGGACGATCGTGTCCGCGCGGCGGGTCGGATCGCGCCATTCGCCGGTTGGATCGATGACGATCTGATCGAGCCCCTCGATCGCAGCCAGCCACTGGCGCAGGGGCTTGCTGGTGGGCAGATCGCCTACGCGGACGATCAGCTCCGGTTCGAGGGCAGCAGGGCGATCACGAGCGATGTGGTCATAGGCCGAGACCACCAGCGAGCGGTCATGGGGTCCCCGCCGAAGCTGCGAGGTCGGCTCCGCGAGGATCGGGTATCCGGCCGCGGTGGCGAGCGCGGTGACCGGCTCCGCGATCCCGGGTTCCAGCAACCGACCGGCGACGATCAGCCCCCCGGGCGCCGACTCGATTCGCTCCGCGAGCCGGTCGAGCAACCCCTCCGCTGCGCGCGGGGGGGCCGCGGAGACCTGATTGAGAGGCGCTTCCCCGCGACCCTCGATGGCGAGCGGATCGGTCGCGGTCACGGCGCCTGCCTCCGGCACGGGGGCGAGCGGCTCCCGCCAGGGGACGTTCAGGTGGACCGGGCCCGGGCGAGGGTCGCCGATCGCCGTCGCGTATGCGCGGCACGCAACCGCGCGGAAGTGGAGAAGCCCGTCATCGTCGGCCTCGTGTGTGCCGACGTCGCAGAACCAGCGCACGGCGTCGCCGAAGAGCTTGAGCTGGTCGATCGTCTGCCCGGCGCCGATGTCCCGAAGCTCCGGTGGGCGATCGGCCGTCAGCACGATCATCGGGACCCCCGCCTCATCCGCCTCGACCACAGCCGGGTGGAGGTTGGCGGCGGCCGACCCGGAGGTGCACAGGACGGCGGCCGGCCGACCCGTCGTCAGGGCGGTTCCGAGAGCGAAGAAACCGGCGCTGCGCTCATCGAGGATCACGGTCACCTCGATGCCGGGCTGGCGCCAGAGGGCCACGGCGAGGGGCGTGGAGCGGGAACCGGGGGAGATCACGGCTCGCTCCACGCCGGACCGAGCGAGCTCCTCGGCCATGGCGGAGGCGAGCGCCGTGTTGCGGTTCGTCGGGTCCACGGTGGAACCGTAGATCAGTCCAGGCGCCGCGCCGCAAGGGCGTCTTCGTCGATCTGGACCCCCAATCCGGGGCCGTCGCCGACGATCAGCTCGTCTCGCTCGGCAGCGACACCGCTCCCAATGGACATCGAGAAGAGCCGCTCGGTGGCAAGGCCATGCGCCACTCCGGCGTCTCCGCCGCCCGCGCGCAGGGCCTGGACGGCGTGGGCGCCGGCCGCGATGCCGACCGGCCCCTCGAGCGCGCTGGAGAGGTAGGAGGGCATCACATCGGCGATCTCGAGAGCCGCGCCGAGCCCTCCGACCTTCGCGACCTTGACCGCGGCGACCTGGCAGGCGCCGAGCTCACGGGCGCGGCGCGCATCGAATGCCGAGACGATGCTCTCGTCGGCTGCGATCTTCACGTTGACGCGACGGTGCAGCTCCACCATCTGCTCGAGGGTCCCGACGGGCTGCTCGGCCAGCTCGATGCCGTGTTGAGCGAGTGCTCCCAGCCGGTCCGCCGCTTCGTCCACGCTCCAGGCTCCGTTCGCGTCAACCCGGATGATCGCGCCCCCGCCCAGCGTCTGGCGGACCGTCGCCACTTGCGTGACGTCGCCCGCCAGTCCGACCTTGAGCTTGAAGGTCCGGAACCCCTGCGCGCTCCAGTCCTCAGCCAGCTTCCGGGTCGCGGCGGGGTTCGCAGCGGGCAGCGTCGCGTTGCAGACCACCGGCAGGGCCTCCGAGGCACCGAGCAGGCGCCAGACCGGCTGCCCGGTGGCGCGCCCGACCAGATCGTGAACGGCGATGTCGACGGCCGCCAGGGCTTCCGCCGAGGCCCCTCGATTGCGACAGCGGGCGATCGCCGACCAGATCCTCGCCGGATCGACGACGCCGTCGAGCAGCGCCGGCCAGCAGCGGTCCCGGATCTCATCGGCAATGGCATCGATTCCGGCGCCCCCGCGAAGCGAGAGCGCAGCGGTCTCGCCGAGGCCCTCCAGCCCCTCACCCCGGATCCGGACCAGGATCAGTCTCCGCTCGGTCAGCTCCCCGCGCGCCGTCACGTAGGGCTCGCGAAACGGCAGGGAGTAGGGAATGACCTCCAGCTCCTCGAGCTGCACCTGCTGCATGAGGCGACTCTACGCAGCGATGAGCAGCCCGGCGGAGACCGTCAGGCTGAAGACGCCGAGCAGCGCGCCGGTTCCGGCCAACGCCCCGTTCAGGGACGGGCCATCGGTGCGGTGCAGGACCGCCCGGGTGGGCTTGATCGCCATCGGCGCAGAGAGAAGGCCGAGCAGCGCCCACCAGGCTCCCCCGTGACTGACCACCGTCCCGAGCAGGCAGGTGTAGGCGGCCACGACGAGCCCGACGTAGAGCCTCCGTGCCCCCTGCCGCCCCAACCGCACAGCCAGCGTGTGCTTCCCGGCCCGGCGGTCGGTGTCGATGTCGCGGACGTTGTTGACCACGAGGATCGCGGTCGCCAGGAAGCCGACCGCCACCGAGAGCCCGAAGGGCAGCCAGTCGAGCCGCTCGAGCTGGACGTAGTAGGAGCCGTTCACGGCCACGAGGCCGAAGAAGAGGAAGACGAAGAATTCGCCGAGACCGGCGTATCCATAGGGCCGCGGGCCGCCTGTGTAGAGCACGCCGGCGGCGATCGACGCAAGGCCGACGGCGATGATCACCCAGCCGGCGACGGTAGCGAGATAGATGCCGGCGACGATCGCGACGCCGAAGGCGAGCCAGGTCGCGATCAGAACGCTCCGCGGCGCCACCAGGCCCGCCGAGGTGACGCGCACCGGGCCGAGACGGTCGACGGTGTCGGCGCCCCGCTTGGCGTCGGAGTAGTCGTTGGCCAGGTTGGTCCCGATCTGGATGAAGATCGAGCCGATCAGGGCCGCGATGAAGGCGCCGACACGCGGCAGGTCGCCATGGTGCTCGATCGCGGCCGCCGTCCCGACCAGCACGGGCGCGATCGCCGCCGGCAGCGTCCGCGGACGCGCCGCCATCAGCCAGATCCTCACCCGCTTCTCCTACGGCCTCTTCGGGTACTTGGAGAAATCCGGGCTGCGTCCCTCTTGATAGGCGTTGCGGCCCTCCTGGCCCTCCTCCGTCATGTAGAAGAGCAGCGTTGCGTCGTGGGAGAGCTGCTGGATGCCGGTCACCCCGTCCTCGATGGCATTGAAGCTCGACTTCAGCAGCCTCAACGAGAGAGGGGAGAGGGCGGCCATCTCGCGACACCAGGCCACGGTCTCCCGTTCGACCTCGGCGATTGGGAAGACCGCATTGACGAGTCCCATGTCGAGCGCCTCCTGCGCGTCGTAGAGGCGGGAGAGGAACCAGATCTCCTTCGCCTTCTTGACACCCACGTTCCGCTCGAGGAGGGAGGCGCCGAAGCCGCCGTCGAAGCTCCCGACGCGCGGCCCGGTCTGGCCGAAGACGGCGTTGTCCCCGGCGATCGTCAGGTCGCAGACGAGATGGAGGATGTGCCCGCCCCCGACGGCGTAGCCCTTGACCATCGCCACCACCGGCTTCGGCAGCCTGCGGATCTGAACATGGAGGTCGCCGACGTCGAGCCGGCCGACTCCCTGCTGGGCGACCTGGTCGTCGCCGATGTAGCCGTCGTCGCCGCGAATCCTCTGATCGCCGCCGGAACAGAACGCCTCGTCGCCCGCGCCGGTGAAGATGATCGCCGCGACCTCGGTGTCGTCACGGGCCCGGGTGAAGGCGTCGCGGAGCTCCGCGAGCGTCGGAGGCCGGAATGCGTTGTGAACCTCCGGCCGGTTGATCGAGATCTTCGCGACCGAATCGCCGCGCTCGTAGAGGATGTCCTCGTAGTCGCCCTCGGCGGTCCACTCGATCGGGGCGTAGAGCTGATCCTCGGGCGGGGCGTCCTTGTGGCGTCGTGGCACGGCGGCAACGATAGCCAGGCGCGAATTTCTTAGGCTGTCGGACGTGAAGCTCGACAACTGGCTCGCGCAGCGGGCTCAGAGCTGTCCGGAGAGAACGGCGCTGGTCACCGAGGCATCCAGCGTGACCTACGCCGAGCTCGAGGCGGAGGCGACCTGGGTCGCCAGGCGGCTCGCTGCGTTTGGGGTGAGACGGGAGGGCCTGGCGGCCCTGACGATGCACCCGCGCCGCGAGGAGGTGGTGCTGCTCCATGCTCTGATGAAGCTGGGGGCGGTGGCGCTGCCGCTCAGTCCGCAGCTGACCGACGCGGAGCGGGCGGCCGTCCTTGTGGAGCAGCGCCCGGCGGTTGACCTGAACGACGCCGCCGAGCTCACCCAGACCGAGGCCGACCTGCCCCTGCTAGGAGAGCACGACATGGACGACCTGCAGTGCCGGATCCTCACCAGCGGCACCTCGGGGACGCCACGCCCGGTTGATCTCACCTACGGGAACTTCCTCTTCAGCGCCGTCGGCTCGGCTTTCAACATCGGTGTCGAGCCCGAGGACCGCTGGCTCTGCTGCCTGCCGCTCAGCCACGTCGCGGGGCTCTCGATCATCCTGCGCTCCGTCATCTACGGGACGACGGCGGTGCTGATGGACCGCTTCGATACCGAGAAGGTGGCCAGCACGCTGGTCAGCGGCGACATCGGTGTCCTCTCGCTCGTCCCCACCCAACTGATCAGGCTGCTCGAGGCCGGCGCCGACCTCTCGGCTCCGCGGGCGATCCTGATCGGCGGCGGCCCGGTTCCGGAGGAGGCTCTGCGCAGCGCCCTGAGCCAGGGCGCGACCGTCGTACAGACCTACGGGATGACCGAGACCTGTTCGCAGGTGACGACGCTCGCGCCGGCGGACGCCGAACGCAAGGTGGGATCCGCGGGACGCCCGCTGCTGACCACGCACGTCCGGATCGAGGACGGCGAGATCCTGGTTCAGGGGCCGACCGTCTCCCGGGGCGCCATCGACCCGGACGGCTGGCTGCACACCAGGGATCTTGGCCGCATCGACGAGGAGGGCTTCCTCTACGTCACCGGGCGCCGCAGCGAGGTGATCGTCACGGGAGGGGAGAACGTGATGCCCGCGGAGGTCGAGGCCGTGCTGCTCTCGCACCCTGGGGTGGCGGACGCGGCGGTCGTCGGCCGGCCCGACCCCGAGTGGCAGGAGGCGGTCTGCGCCCTCGTCGTCCTTGCCGAGGGGACGGGGGTGGGAGAGGAGGCGCTGCGCGACCACTGCGCCTCCTCGCTCGCGGGGTACAAGGTTCCAAAGCAGGTCGATTTCGTGTCCAGCCTGCCGCGGACCGCCTCCGGCAAGCTCCTGCGCAGGCAGTTGCCGGAGCCCGCCTCCCGCTAGCATCCGCCGCCGCATGGCAGCCGCCGACGAGGTTCTCTACGACAAGGACGCCGACCTCTCCGTTCTGGACGGCAAGACGGTCGCGATCCTGGGCTACGGCTCCCAGGGCCACGCGCATGCACTCAACCTGAAGGACTCGGGAGTCAGGGTCGTCGTGGGCCTCCGCCCGGACTCCTCGAGCCGCGCCGAGGCCGAGGGGGAGGGCCTCGAGGTGATGGACGTCGCGGACGCCGCGAGCGCCGGCGACATCGTGATGATCCTGCTCCCCGACGAGAAGCAGGCTCAGGTCTGGCGCGAGGAGATCGCCGACGGGATCGCTGACGGCAACCTGCTGATGTTCGCCCACGGCTTCGCGATTCGCTTCGGCCAGATCGAGCCTCCGCCCGGCGTCGACGTCGGCATGGTGGCCCCGAAGGGCCCCGGCCACCTCGTCCGCCGCGAGTTCGTCGACGGCGCCGGCGTGCCCTGCCTGATGGCCGTCCACCAGGACGCGACCGGCAACGCCCGGGATCTGGTGCTGGCCTACGCCAGCGGCATCGGCGGCGGTCGCGCGGGAATCATCGAGACCACCTTCAAGGACGAGGCCGAGACCGACCTGTTCGGTGAGCAGGCCGTCCTCTGCGGCGGAGCCACCGAGTTGGTCAGGGCGGGCTTCGACACGCTGGTGGAAGCCGGCTACGACCCGCGGCTCGCCTACTTCGAGTGCCTACACGAGCTCAAGCTGATCGTCGACCTCATGTACGAGCACGGTATCCAGGGGATGCGCCACTCGATCTCGAACACCGCCGAGTACGGCGACATGACCCGCGGCCCCAAGGTGATCACCGACGAGACTCGTCAGGCGATGAAGAAGATCCTCGCCGACATCCAGTCCGGCGAGTTCGCCAAGGAGTGGATCGCCGAGAACGAGGCGGGCCAGGAGAACTTCCAGCGCATGCGAGAGGAGGCCGCCGGCTCCCAGGTGGAGCAGGTCGGCAAGAGCCTCCGCTCGATGATGCCCTGGATCGAGGACTGACCGGAGGCCCTTGCCGCCCGCTTTCAGGCGGGGCTGCTCAGACGGGGTTGGGTGCCGGGACTCCCGCCACTGGCGGAGGCCCGTACTTGTTCTCACCCGGATCGCTCTGACGCAGGTAGAAGATCAGCAGCACGATGAACCCGACGATCGGGATCAGGCCGATCAGAACCCACCAGCCGCTGTGATCGGTGTCGTGAAGCCTTCGTATCGAGACCGAGAGCCCCGGCAGCAGGAGCGCCAGCGCCGAGAGGCCGCTCACCACACCGAAGCTGCCGATGATGGCGTCGATGATGTTGGCGCCGATCGCGACCAGGATCGCGAACAGGAACCACCACCAGTACGCCGGTCTCGCGGCCCTGCCATCGAACTTCGTGTAGTGATCGAAGCCATCCTTCACCGCTTCGCCAAAGGTCATTCTCTTCTCCCTCTCTTGCGACCAGGCGTCAGGGATTGCGCCCGATTCCGGACACAAGCTAGACGGTCAGGCGGCGTCTGACTGAAACCCGGGCCCGCGCGGGTTCGTCTCGCCCTCGGGGACCTGCGCGTCGCGGCCTACATAACCCGACTCCGCGCCGACGATCAGATACTGCGCATCGTCCGATTCACTCAGGTTCCGAACGGATCGAACCGTGGCTGCATCGACCCGCGCGGCGCCGCCCTCGTGCAGCTCGGCCTTGGCGCCGTCGCCGAAGGTCATCTCGATCGCTCCGCGGTGGACGAAATAGAGCTCCTGCTGGCGCTCGTGGAAGTGCCCGCCGGTGGAGTAGCCCGGGGGAATGGTGATCACGTTGACGCCGAACTCGGTGACGTCAAGTTCCCGCCGGAGCTTCCGGAACCCGTAGCCGTCACCCATCGAGTCGAGGTCCGGGGCGACGGCCCAGCCATCGCCCCGGATCACCTCGGACATCTCTAGCTCTTGCGGCTGGCGGCTTCGCTGCTGATCTCGCCGGCCGGCGCCGCTCCGCTCTCCTCGTAGGAGAACGGCGGATAGTCCTCCGTGATCAGGAGGAAGTAGCCGCCCGCCCGGGTCAGGTAGGCCAGGGCGGAGCGCATCGGGTTGAACAGACCGTCCGGCAGCTTGCCGGTGAACAGGATCACGAACCAGGCGATGATCGCGCAGACGCCCAGGATGACCGACTGGACGATGGCCAGCAACCAAACAGGGATCCCGATGATCAGGCGCAGCCCGGTCTTCAGGCGGTCGAACTCATCGAGCGGAGGAGGGACGCCCACCCGGATCGGGAAGTCCGGCGCCGCGTCACCGCCGAACGGCGGCCATCCATCGGTGAGCAGATACTCGAAGCCGTTCACTCTGCTGACCATCCGCAGGTATCCGGCATTGAAGTCGTAGAGGCCCTGCGGGTACTTGCCGGTGAAGACGATCGCAAACCAGGCGATCACCGCGGCGATCTCGGCGACGAAGCCGTAGATGCTCGCGACGATCAACCACGGAATCGCGACGATGTAGCGGAAGAAAGTGGTGAGCCGGTTCCTGCCTTCCAGGTCCGGATCCGCATCAAAGCTGATGGGGTACATATCTCTTCTCCAGGTCGAGGTCTCTCGGGGATTCAACGCCCCCGGCTTCGCCGGCCCCTCGGACGCGCGGCCACCCTACTCCACGAAACGGAGGGCAGTCCAGCGGCGCGGGTAGTTACCCTCCGCGGTCCGCCGATGACACGAACACTCGTTGAGATTCCCGCTGCTCTCCGGCCCAAGGACGGCCGATTCGGCTGTGGGCCGTCGAAGGTGAGACCCGAGGCCCTGGCCAGGTTGGCCGGCCTGAACGACGTGATGGGCACCTCCCACCGGCAGAAGCCGGTCAAGGATCTCGTCGCCAGGATCCGCAACGGGCTCGGCGAGCTCTTCGCTCTCCCCGACGGGTACGAGGTCGCACTGGGCAACGGCGGGACGACCGCCTTCTGGGATGCCGCGGCCGCCTGCCTGATCCGCGAGCGCGCCCTGCACCTGACCTACGGGGAGTTCTCGTCCAAGTTCGCCAAGGCCACGGCCGGCGCGCCCTTCCTGGCCGACCCGATCGTGGTGGAGGCAGAGCCCGGCGACGCGCCGGCCCCGGTCGCGGATCCCGGGGCGGATGCGCTGACCTGGGCGCAGAACGAGACCTCGACCGGGGTGATGGTCGAGGTGGAGCGGCCGCAGGACGCGGGCGAGAGCTTGGTGCTGATCGACGCCACCTCCGGTGCCGGCGGATTGCCCGTGGAGATCGCCGAAGCCGACGCCTACTACTTCGCACCGCAGAAAGCCTTCGCCTCGGATGGCGGGCTCTGGCTCGCGATCCTGAGTCCGGCCGCCATCTCGCGGATCGAGGAGCTCGACGGAGCCGATGGCCGCTGGCAGCCCTCCTTCCTCTCGCTCGCGACCGCGCTCGAGAACTCCCGGAAGGACCAGACCTACAACACCCCGGCGGTGGCGACCCTGTTCCTGCTCGCGGACCAGATCGAGTGGCTGCTCGAGGGCGGCGGACTCGGGTTCGGCATCTCACGGAGCCGCGCCTCCTCCGAGCATCTCTACGGCTGGGCCGAGGCATCGGAGACCGCCTCACCGTTCGTGGCCGACCCGGCGAAGCGCTCGCTGGTGGTCGGAACCATCGACTTCGCCGAGGATGTCGACGCCGCCGCGCTGGCGAGCACCCTGCGCGCCAACGGCATCGTCGACGTCGAGCCCTACCGGAAGCTGGGGCGCAACCAGCTGCGCGTCGGCATGTTCCCCGCGGTCGACCCCGGCGACGTCGAGGCCCTGACCGCCTGCATCGACTGGGTGCTCGAGAACGCAGGCGACGTGCGCCGATGAAGGTCCTCGTCAAGGAGAAGATCGCCGACACCGGCGTCCAGCTCCTGCAGGAGCAGTTCGACGTCGAGCTCGGTCTGGACTGGGACGGCGACGAGCTCGAGAAGCGGATCGGCGAATTCGACGGCATCCTGATTCGCTCGGCCACCAAGCTCACACCCGATCTGATCGAGCGCGGAGAGCGGCTAAAGGTGATCGGCCGGGCCGGCACCGGGGTGGACAACGTCGACATCGAGGCCGCCACCAAGCGCGGCATCATCGTCGCCAACGCTCCCGAGGCGAACTCGATCGCCGCCGCGGAGCACACCCTCGCGCTGATGCTCGCGCTGTGCCGGAACATCCCGCAGGCTCACGCCTCGCTCGCCGCCGGCAGGTGGGACCGCTCGAGCTTCAAGGGAACGGAGCTCTACGGCAAGACCCTCGGCGTGCTCGGCTTCGGCCGGATCGGCCAGCTGGTCGCAGCGCGGGCGCAGGCCTTCGACATGCGGGTCGTCGCCTATGACAAGTTCGTCACCGCGGAGCGCTTCCGGGAGCTCGGCGTGGACGGGGTCGAGGATCCCTCGGAGCTGTACGGACGCTCTGACTTCATCACGTTGCATCTGCCGAAGACGCCTGAAACCGTCAACTTCATCGATGCGGCCGCCATCGAGCGGATGCGCGACGGAGCGCGGATCGTGAACTGCGCTCGGGGCGAGCTGATCGACCTCGACGCGCTGGAGGCCGGCCTCGAATCCGGCAAGCTCGCGGGGGCGGCGCTCGACGTCTTCCCGGAGGAGCCCTTCAGCGGTCACCCGATCCTCGAGCGCGACGACGTGGTCGTCACTCCTCACCTCGGCGCCTCAACCGCCGAGGCGCAGGACCGTGCCGGAGTGGTGACGGCGGAGCAGGTGACGGCGGCGCTGACGGGTGGTGTGGTCACCACCGCAGTCAACATCGCCGCCGTTCGCCCCGAGGTGATGGAGCAGCTCGCGCCGTTCGTCCCACTCTGCGAGAAGCTCGGCCGGCTGACGCAGGCGCTGGCCGGGGGAGCGCCGGACCGCGTGGAGGTCGAGTTCCGCGGCCGGCTCGCCGATCAGGACACCCGCATCCTCAGCATCGCCACCCTGGTCGGGATTCTCTCCGGGCACACCGAGGAGCCGGTCAACCTCGTCAACGGGCCGCACATGGCCGAGGAGCGCGGCATCGAGCTGACCGAGACCCGCGACGCCTCCTCCGATGACTTCACCGAGCTCGTCGTCGTCCGCCTGCACACCGGCGAGGACGCCGTCGAGGTCGCCGGGACTGGGGTCGGCCCGCGCAACATCCCGTACCTGGCGCGTGTGTGGGGCGAGGACTTCTACCTGCCCTTCGCCGAGCACCTGGCGATCTTCCGCTACACCGACCAGCCCGGCATGATCGGCCGCGTGGGCACGATCTTCGGCGACCAGGGCGTCAACATCGTCTCGGCCGCGGTCGGTGCCCAGCCCGACGGTGAGACCGCTGTGATGGCACTGACGACCGACGCTCCGGTGAATCCCGCCACGATCGAGAAGATCCTGGAGCTCGAGGGCTTCTCCGTCGGCCGCAGTGTCTCCCTATAAGGTCGTGACATGAGGGCGGTTGTGATCACGGAGCACGGAGGCCCCGAGGTGCTTCAGGTCCAGGAGAAGCCGGATCCCCCGGTGGGTCCCGGCGAGGTGCGGATCGACGTCAAGGCCGCGGGAATCAATTTCGCCGACACGATGGCTCGGGTCGGCCTGTATCCCGAGGCGCCCAAGCCGCCGTGCACGGTGGGCTACGAGGTCGCCGGCGACATCGAATCGGTGGGCGACGGGGTCGAGGACATCAAGGTGGGGGACAAGGTGATGGCGGGTACCCGCTTCGGCGGCCAGGCCTCGATGGTCACGGTGCCGGCCGACCAGGCGCTGCCGCTCCCGGACGGCTGGAGCTACGAGCAGGGCGCCGCGTTCCCGGTCAACTACGCGACCTCATATGTCGCGCTGGTGATGATGGGCGGCCTCCGGGAGGGGGAGCGCGTCCTGATTCACGCCGCCGCGGGCGGGGTGGGGATCTCGGCGATCCAGGTGGCGCGATCCCGCAACGCAGAGATCTTCGGCACGGCCTCGGCCTCCAAGCACGATGCGATCACCGAGCAGGGCGTCCAGCACGCGATCGACTACCGCACCCAGGACTTCGAGAAGGAGATCAGGCGGATCACCGACGGCGAGGGCATCGACCTGGTCATGGACGCGACGGGGCCGACCAACTTCCGGAAGGACTACCGCCTGCTGCGCGAGGGAGGGCGCCTCGTCATGTATGGGCTCTCCGAGGCATCGACGGAGACCGGGCGTGACATGAAGAAGCTGTTCAGCAGCCTCGCCCGGATGCCGTTCGCCACGGTGCCCTGGTGGAAGAGCCTGCAGCTGATGAACGAGAACAAGGGCGTCTTCGGGCTCAACATGCTCGCCTGGCAGGACCGCGAGGGCCTCGACAGGGTGCTGGAGGCGATCAGCGGGGAGCTCGAGAAGGGCACGCTCTCCATTGACCCGGTCATCGCCGAGGCATTCCCGTTCGAGCGAGCCGGCGACGCCCATCGCTTCATCGGGGAGCGGAAGAACATCGGCAAGGTCGTGCTCGTCCCGTAGGACTCGCCTCGCCGCTCTGATCGGCCCGGAGCCGGGTTACGATCGGAAGAGATGAAGCTAGGGAGCGGCAAGGCACTCGGCGTCCTCTGCATGCTCGCGGCCACCATGGTCGCGGCGCCAGCGGCTGCGTCCGCACGCCCGGGCCTGGACGACGCAGTCCGGACGGTGCACGGCCACGGCGCCAGCGCCTCGGCGTCGATCAACGTGCTCACGCTGAACGACCAGCGACACATCGACAACCGGATCTCGGCCTACATCCCCTCGGACGGGCGACTCGTCCTGTCGGCGCCCGAGGGCCTCGGCGACCCCGATGGCGTTGGCGCCAACTGCATGCTGGACAACGCCAAGAGCGGCGAGGCAAGCGCACCGGAGGTGAGCTGCGCCCCGGGCTACATCGGCGCGATCGTCGGTGACCTCGGTGGCGGCAGCGACACCTTCGATGCCGACACCGGCTTGAGCGTGATGGTGGGCGGCGTGATCGACGGACAGCCGCGGCCCCTGCTCGGTGGGCCGGGGCGCGACCGGCTGGTGGGCGGGGCGGCTCCGGATCTGCTGGTCGGCGGCGGCGGCCCCGACTCGGTCATCGGTGGCGCGGGGAACGACACGCTCGCCGGAAGCGCAGGCAACGACAAGCTGGTCGGCGGGGCGGGCAGGGATCTCTGCAAGGGAGCGGCGGGCACCGACACCGCCAAGGCCTGCGAGCTGACTCGCGGGATTCCGTAGACCGCGCCGCTAGCTTTTCGGCCGTGTTCATCACGGCGAGCATCGGCAGCGCATACCAGCACGGCATCGTCGACACCGGTCGCGAGCCTCACTTCCTCTTCTTCGTCGCGTTCCTCGTCACCTTCGGCTTCATACGGACGAGCGCCCACATGATCCGCGCGCAGGTGAGCTGGTGGCCAGGCAACGTCGACGTGGGCGGCACGCACATCCATCACCTCGTCTGGGGAATCCTGCTCTTGCTGATCTCCGGCTACGTCGCCGTTGCGATCGCTCCGGACAGCCCCTGGCGCGAGATCGTCGCGGTGCTCTTCGGCATCGGGACGGGCCTCACCCTCGACGAGTTCGCCCTCTGGCTCAACCTGAAGGACGTCTACTGGGAGAAGCAGGGCCGCGCCTCAATCGATGCGGTGGTGATCGCGACCGCGGTCTCCGGACTGCTGCTGATCAGCCTGCGTGGCTGGATCGACGTCACCACAAGTGTCGCGGACGAGATCCAGGCGGTCGTCGGCACCGTCGGCGTGGCCGGCGTGATCCTCGCCCTGGTCAACGCCGCCAAGGAGAAGTTCGGAATGGCGATCTTGAGCATCCTGATCCCGATCGCCGGCGTGCCGAGCGCGTTCCGTCTCGCCAAGCCGCACTCGGTCTGGGCCAGGTTGTTCTACCGCCACGGCAAGAAACAGCGCTCGGAGGAGCGCTTCGCGGGCGATCGAGGAAAGCCGTTCTGGAAGCGCGGGGGAGAGCTACTCAACCGGCTGCGGCTCCGCCGCCCCGTCGCCGGATCCTGAGAACACGAGCTCGTCGATCACCACTCCGAGCGAGGCGGCGGTCGGGATGGCGAGCAGGGTGCCGAGGATGCCGGCGAGGTTCTTCCGCGATCACCGCGACGATCGCCACCGCCGGGTTCACCTTGAGCGCGCCGCCCTTGTAGAGGAGCGGCTGAATGACCCGGTCCTGGAGCTGTTGGTAGACCAGGAAGATGATCAGCCAGACGATCGCGTCGCCGGGCCCGCCATCGATCAGCAGGACGGCGAACACCGAGAACCCTCCGACGGTGAGGCCGATCACGGGAATCAGGTCCAGGAAGGCGACGAGCACAGCGAGAGGCACCGCGAGGTGGAATCCCTCCGCCTGGAGGAAGGCCCAGGTGAGGAAGCCGGCCGCGATCGCCAGCTGGAGGTTGACGCTGACGTAGGCCTTGACCACCTCGGCGACCCTGGTGGCGATCCGGCGCCCGCGATCCCGCGGGAGCTCCGGCAGGCGGCCGGTCCCGCGCTCGACCATGCCGCGGCCGTCGAGCAGGAGGAAGAAGGTGAGGGCGATGATCGTGATCGCCGCCAGCAGGTGCTCGAGGATGCTGACCGTGAACGAGCCGATGGTGCTCGCCCCGCTGGAGAGGTGGGAGGGCAGGGTGGCCGCCTCCTGGCTCAACTTGGCGGTGACGTGGTAATTGGAGTTGAGGTCCTGGAAGTGCTGGTTGTTGTTCGCCCAGGTCTCGAAGTCGTGGACGTAGCGCGGCAGCTTGTGCGCGAGCCCCTCGATGTCGTGCACGATCGGCGGGAAGACCTGGAGGATGAGGAAGACCAGCGCCGCGAGTGCCAGCACGTAGACGAGCAGAATCGCGAGGACGCGCGGCATCTCCCCGTCCCGCGGCCAGGCCCGCTGAACCAGGCCCACGGCCGGGTCGAGCGCAAGCGCGAGGAAAACCGCTGCGGCGACCCACTTCAGGGTGGTCCGCGTATGCAGCAGCGCGATGGCGAGGAGGACGGCGACACCGGCCCAGAAGAGCGCCACCAGAACGATCTTCGCGACCGCCCGCGCCTGGATCTGGTCCGCGCGCATCGAGGTGAAGCTAATGATGCGCCGGGACGCCAAATTCCCGGCCGTAGCGCTCGGTGTTCGCTACTCTGCGTTGACTTCGATGACGCACCGGCTCGACAGCCTCGCGCTTCTCCTTCTCCTCCCCCTCCGGGGGGAATAGCGCTGGGCGGCGCGTCAGCCGCGAACTCACTGACAGGTCATCGAAAGCTTCAGGAGAAGGAGGTAGTCATGAAGGACGTAGGCGGTGCAACCGGTCCGGTCCCAGAGCAGAACCGGGTCCACATCTTCGATACGACCCTGCGCGACGGTGAGCAGTCGCCGGGGATCTCGCTGAACACGCAGGAGAAGGTCGAGATCGCGCAGCAGCTCGCACGCCTTGGCGTGGACGTGATCGAGGCCGGTTTTCCCATCACCTCGCCCGGCGACTTCGAGGCGGTCGAGACGATCGCCCGCACCGTGCATGGCCCCGAGATCTGTGGCCTCGCTCGCACGCACAAGGCGGACATCGACGCTGCCTGGAACGCGATCAAGGACTCCGACCGCCCTCGGATCCACACCTTCATCTCCACCTCGGACATCCACATCGAGCACCAGCTCCAGACCACGCGCGACGACGTGAAGGGCCAGGCGAAGGCGGCCGTCGCCCTCGCCAAGTCCTACTGCGAGGACGTCGAGTTCTCCCCGATGGACGCCACCCGCGCGGACCTCGAGTTCACCGCCGAGGTCTGTGCGATCGCCGTTGCGGAGGGCGCGAACGTGATCAACGTGCCGGACACCGTGGGCTACACGACCCCGGAGGAGTACGCCGCGTATTTCCGCAAGCTCTACGAGCTGGTTCCCGGGCTCGATGGGGTGGAGGTCTCGGTCCACTGCCATGACGACCTGGGCCTGGCCGTCGCCAACTCGTTCGCGGGACTGGTCGCCGGCGCACGCCAGGTGGAGTGCGCGGTCAACGGAATCGGCGAGCGAGCCGGCAACTGCTCGCTCGAGGAGATCGTGATGCTGCTGCGGACCCGAAGCGACGTCCACGGACTGGACACGGGCATCGACGCCCGCGAGCTGGCGCGGACCAGCCGCATGGTCTCGCGCCTGACCGGCTACTCCGTGCCGCCGAACAAGGCGGTGGTGGGCCGGAACGCATTCGCCCACGAGTCCGGCATCCACCAGGACGGCGTGCTCAAGGAGCGCTCGACCTACGAGATCATGGACGCGACCGAGGTCGGGCTCGAGTCCAACTCGATCGTGCTAGGGAAGCACTCGGGCCGCCACGCCCTCCAGGACGCCCTGAAGGATCTGGGTTTCGCGGTCGAGGGGGGCGCGCTGAATCAGGCGTTCAAGCGCTTCAAGGAGATCGCGGACAAGAAGAAGCAGATCACCGCGCTCGACCTGGAGGCGATCGTCTCCGACGAGATGCGCGAGAGCGCCGAGGCCTACAACCTGAAGTGGTTCGAGGTCGAGGCCGGCTCGGAGCGTGAGCCCGTGGCCAAGGTGAGCGTCGTCCTGCCGAACGGCGAGGAGTCGGTCGCGCAGGCATCCGGCGACGGGCCGGTCGACGCCATCTTCGGGGCGATCCGCGATGCGACCGGCACCGACGCCGAGCTTCAGCGCTACGAGGTCGAGGCCGTCACCGGCGGCACCGACGCGCTCGGTGAGGTGAGCGTCTCGGTTCGCGCCAACGGACGGCTGGCGAGCGGGCAGGGCGTCGCCACCGACATCCTCGAGGCATCGGCCCGCGCCTTCGTTCGAGCGGTCTCGAACGCCCTGGAGGGCGTTGCGATTCGCGAGGCCGAAGGTGCGACCGCCGAGGCCGCCGTGGAGCGCACCCCCGGCCCGTAGGTCGCATGTCCGAGTCCGACATCGAGACGGCAAAGGAAGCGTGGGCGGCGCTTCAGGCCGGTGACCTGGGTGGTTTCCTCGAGCTGATGGACCCCGAAATCGAGTTCAACTCCCTGGTCGCGGAGGCGGAGGGGGGAACGTTCAGAGGGCACGATGGTGTGCGTGACTGGTGGAACCGCGTCCGCCAATCCCTTGGTGGCCTCCGCTACGACATAGATGAGCCCCTCGATCTGGACGACGGGCTCGTGCTCACCAGGGTCGTGATCAGCGGAAAGGTCGCCGATGTGGAGGTGCCTCAGGAGATGTGGAACCTGGCCGAGGTCCGGAACGGGAAAGCAGCCTGGTGGGCCGTCTCCCGCACCGAGCAGGAGGCCCGCGACGACGCCGAGGCGAGGCGCACCGCGGGATAGGCTGCCGTCCGTGAAGCTGAAGCTCCCCGAGGCGCCCCCGTCGAGCTCCCGGCTCTGGTGGTTCTGGGAGCGCTTCACAGACTTTCACACCGCCGCATACAAGGTCTCCCACGGCCGGCTCGGCGGCAAGGCGTACGGAGTGCCCGTCGTGCTGATCGAATCGGTCGGGCGAAAGTCGGGCAAGCGCAGAACGCATCCGCTGCTCTGCCTCCCTGACGGCGACAACCTCGTCCTGATCGCCTCGAAGGGCGGCACCGACCGGCACCCGGCCTGGTACTACAACCTCAAGGCGAGTCCCGAAACGACAGCGTGGTGGAAAGGGGAGAAGCGGCACGTGCGAGCCCGGGAGGCCTCCGGCGAGGAGCGGGAACGCCTCTGGCGGATGATGGCCGACGCCTACCCCGACTACGAGAACTACCAGCGGCGTACGGACCGCCAGATCCCGGTGGTCGTGCTGGAACCGGCCTAGCGCGGCCTCACGAGGCCGCCGGAGCTGACCTCTTATCGCCTTCGCTGGGCTCCGCCGGCGGAAGTGAGGGGGCGCCCACCGGACCGACGTGTGGGATCCATTCGAGCCAGCGCGGCAGGTACCAGTTCCAGTCGCCCAGCAACGTCATCGAGGCGGGCAGCAACACGGCGCGTACGAGCGTTGCGTCGATCAACACCGCGACACCAAGGCCCACGCCGAGCTCCTTGAAGAAGACGAGCGACAGAGTGGCGAACACGGCGAACACCCCGATCATCACGACGGCAGCGCTGGTCACCACTCCGGCCGTAGTCTTGATCCCATGCGCGACGGCCTCGTCTGTCGGCATGCCGCGGTCATAGGACTCGCGGATCCGAGTGAGGATGAACACGTGGTAATCCATCGAGAGCCCGAACAGGACGACGAAGAGGAACAACGGCATCCACGAGATGATCGCGCCCGTCGAGTGGAATCCCAGGAACGACTGGAGGTGACCGTCCTGGAAGACCCAGACGATCACCCCGTAGGCGGCCCCGACCGAGAGCAGGTTGAGGATGATCGCCTTGATCGGGATGACGATCGAGCGGAAGGTAAAGAGCAGCAGGAGGAACGCCGCCGTCAGCACGAAGGCGAAGACCAGCGGGAGATGTGACTTGGTCGCATCGTTGAAGTCCCTGGACTCTGCTGTGAAACCCGTCACGTCGGCTGTGACCCCCGGCACCGCCCCGATCGTCGCGGGAACGATCTCGTCGCGGAGCTGATCGAGCGCAGCGTTCGATCGCGAGTCGGTTCCGTCGCCCACAATCGGGATGTTCACCTGGATCACGCCGCGGTCAGGGAAGGTGTCGAGCGTGACCGGTGGCTTGAACAGTGGGCTGGCGTTTGCCCGCGCGACCATGCCCGCGATGCCGCGACGGACCTGCGGCGTACGCCCGTTGTCGGAGCTGACCACGACCACTGCGGGAATCCCGCCTCCCGGGAAGGCTGCCTGGATCCGGTTGTAGGTCTGGATCGAGGCGACGTCCTGAGGCAGCGACTCGACGCTTTCGTTAGCGGTATGCAGCCGAAACGCCGGCAGCGCGAGGAAGATCAGCAGGCCGCATGCGAGGAGAAGCGCGATGAGCGGGTGCCGGAGGACCGGGTTCAGGATCTTCCCCCAGATGCGGCTCTCGCCGGCGTTCCAGGGCCGGTCCTTGAGGATCGGGACGCCGCCCTTCTCCACTCGGTCCCCGAGCCAGGAGAGGATCGCGGGCAGGACCGTGAGCGAACCGATCAGGGCCACGGCGACAACCAGGATTGTCCCCGTGGCGAACGACTGGAAGGTCGGCGTGCCCGCGAAGTACATCCCGGCCATGGCGATCATCACCGTGAAGCCCGAAACCAGCACGGCGCGGCCCGAGGTCGCCGCGGCGGCCGCCAGGGACGCCTCCTCACTCCGACCGGCCTCGCGCTCCTCCCGCTCGCGCCGCAGGTAGAACATCGAGTAGTCGACGCCGACGGCGAGGCCGATGAGAAGGATGACCTCGTTGATGGAGTTGTCGACTCCGCCGATGACGTGGCTCAACGGGCCCATGATGCCGATCGTCGCGATGACTGCAGTCAGCGCAAGAAGCAGTGGCACGCCGGCGGCCACGAGCGCTCCGAAGGCGAGCAGCAGGATGATCAGGGTGACCGGGAGCGAGGTGGTGAGGGCCTTGCCGAAGTCGTCCTGGACGACCTTGTTGATCTGCTGGTTGGTGCTGGCATCGCCGAACTCGCCCAGGGTGAAGCCGGGGTGTGCCCCCTCAACGTCAGCGACGGCCTGAACCGCCGGCTTGACGCGGTCCATCACCTCGGTGTCATTGCCCGCGATCTGAAAGCGGAGGAGCGCCGAGTGCCCATCTGCCGAGACCTGACTTGCGTTCGCGGGGGCCAGCGGACTCTCGAAGTTCTGTGTGTCCGGGAGCGCCGCGAGCTTGCGCTGCACCTCGACGGCGACCGCGCGGAAGGCCGGGTCGGCGGCGGTGGACCGGGTGCTCTGAATCAGCACCATCTCCTGGGCGTGTTCCGGAGCTGCGTCGGCAATCGTCTGATCCGCACGCCCGGATTCGCCGACGCCGGTCTGGGTGTGCTCGAGTGACTTGGTTCCGGTGGCGCCACCGACCATGAAGGCGATGACGACGAAGGCGAGCCACCCCCAGATGGCGGTCTTGCGGTGTTGTGCGCTCCACACCCCGGCACGCGAGGCGATCCCTCGCGGGGTCAAATCCGTCGCTCGGTTTTCTGGATTGGGACGAGACGCCGACATACGGACCTCCATGTCGCGACCGACCCGAACCCTATCGCTCTAGACGCATACGAACGTATGTGATAGCGTACGCTGCCATGGCAAGCACGACCGAGAGCAGAGCCGGCCCGCCGCCGGCTGTATCCGCTGACGGGTCCGTCGGCACACGTGTCAAGAGCCTCCGCGAGGGCATGGACCTCTCCCTCAGGGACCTGGCCGAGCGCAGTGGTGTGAGCGCGCCGATGCTCTCGCAGGTCGAGCGCGGCGACACCAGCCCAACTCTTGCGATCGCGCAGAAGATCGCGGCCGGCCTGGAGTTAACCCTTTCGCAGCTCCTGCGCCTGGACGAGGATCGCCACGTCGTGGTCGTGCCGGCGAGGAACCGGCGCACACGCCGGCGGCGCGGTCACAAGGTCGAGGAGCTGACGCCGCCGCTGCCCGGCCAGCGCGCCGACGTGTCCGAGCACACCCTGGCGGCCGGTGCTGCCACCGGCGCGGCGGATGATCCGCCCGTGCATGAGCCCGGCAGCCGCGAGACCGCCGTCGTGCTCGATGGAACGGTCGAGCTCTTCATCGACGGCCGGCGCCACGAGCTCAGAGCGGGCGACAGCGTCACCTTCGACGCGGATCTGCCTCACCATTTCGAGAACAATTCCTCGTCCGAGGCTCGGCTGATCGCCGTGGTCGCGGCCGGGCTGAGACGAGGTTAGGAGGACCGATGGCCAAGAACTTGTTCGAGAAGATCTGGGACGCGCACGAGGTCGACAGCGACCTGATCTACATCGATCTCCATCTCGTTCACGAGGTGACCTCGCCGCAGGCCTTCGATGGCCTCCGCCTCGCCGAACGGGCCGTCCGGCGTCCGGACAAGACGCTGGCCACCGCCGACCACAACGTCCCGACGGACGGCACTCCGGCCGCCCGCCTGATCGCCGACGAGCTCTCACGCAAGCAGGTCGAGGCCCTCGAGGCCAACTGCGAGGAATTCGGCATCCCGCTCTACTCGCTGGGCTCGGAGCGTCGCGGAATCGTCCACGTGATCGGCCCGGAGCTCGGCGTCACACAGCCCGGCATGACGATCGTCTGCGGCGACTCCCACACCTCTACGCACGGCGCCTTCGGCGCGCTTGCCTTCGGGATCGGCACGTCCGAGGTCGAGCACGTGCTGGCGACCCAGTGCCTGATCCAGCGCCGCCCGAAGTCGATGCGGATCAGCTATGCGGGCGAGCTGGGGTTCGGCGTGACCGCCAAGGATCTGATCCTGGCGACGATCGGCCGCCTCGGCGTCGGCGGCATGCAGGGCTACGCGGTCGAATACGCGGGACCGGCGATCGAAGCCCTCTCGATGGAGAACCGGATGACGATCTGCAACATGACCATCGAGGGCGGCGGCCGCGCCGGAATGGTGGCTCCGGACGAGACGACCTTCGAATACATCAGGGGACGCCCGGGCGTCCCCGATGACTTCGACGCCGCCGTCGAGCGCTGGCGCCGGCTGCCCACCGACGACGGCGCGAGCTTCGACACCGAGGTGCGGGTCGACGCGACGGCGATCTCGCCGATGGTCACCTGGGGAACGACTCCCGGCATGGTCGTCCAGGTGACCGACCAGGTCCCCGACCCGACCGCAATGGACTCGCCTGCCGACCGCGAGGCAGCCGAGCGGGCGCTGGCCTACATGGACCTGCAACCCGGAACGCCGATGACCGAGATCCCGCTCGACCGGATCTTCATCGGCTCCTGCACGAACTCGAGGATTTCGGACCTCCGGGAGGCGGCCGAGGTGGTCGACGGCCGCAAGATCGCCTCGAGCCTGCGGGGCATGGTCGTGCCGGGCTCCCAGCAGGTGAAGGCGCAGGCCGAGGAGGAGGGGCTCCACGACGTCTTCCAATCGGCCGGCTTCGAGTGGCGCGAGTCGGGCTGCTCGGCCTGTCTGGGCATGAACCCGGACATCCTGCAGCCGGGCGAGCGCTGCGCCTCGACCTCCAACCGGAATTTCGAGGGTCGCCAGGGCGCCGGCGGGCGCACCCACCTGGTCAGCCCGAAGATGGCCGCCGCGGCCGCGGTGGAGGGATCCTTCGTCGACATCAGGGATTGGAGCTGAGATGGACGCAATCGACGTCATCGAGGGCCACGTCGCGGTGCTCGACCGCAACGACGTGGACACCGACCAGATCATGCCCAAGCAGTTTCTGAAGAGGGTCGAGAAGACGGGCTACGGAGAGTTCCTCTTCTACGACTGGTTCCGCTCCGGAGAGATCGAGCTCGAGCCGCATCCGATCCTGGTCGCGGGACGGAACTTCGGCTCCGGCTCATCGCGTGAGCACGCGGTCTGGGGCCTGAAGGACTACGGCTTCGACGCCGTGATCGCGCCCTCGTTCTCGGACATCTTCTATTCGAATTGCACGAAGAACGGGCTGCTGCCCGTGATCCTCGACGAGGAGCACTGCAAGGCTGTTGCGGCTGCCGGCGAGGCGCGCATCGACCTGGATGACCAGACGGTCAACTGCGCCGGGGGCGTCTTCCAATTCGAAATCGACGAGGACATCAAGCATCGTCTCTCCAACGGCCTCGATGATGTCGCGATGACGCTCGAGCGAGCCGATGCGATCGAGCGCTTCGAGCACGCCGGCAAGGCCGACGCAGGCCCGGTGACGACCTCGCTGTGAGCACCCACTCGATGAACAGCGGCCCGCGGGAATGGGACGCGAAGACCTACGACCAGATCTCGGAGCCGCAGTTCCAGTGGGGCCTCGAGGTGCTCGAGCGGCTCGACCCCCAGGCTGAGGAGTCGGTGATCGACGCCGGCATCGGCTCGGGTCGGGTGGCGGAGAAGCTCCTGGAGCGACTGCCCGACGGCCGCCTGGTCGGGGTCGACGGCTCCTCGGAGATGATCAAGGTCGCCGCCGAGCGATTCGAGGGCGATGACCGCGTCACGCTCTTCGTCTCCGACCTGCTCGAGCTGAGCCCGGATCTACTCGCTGAGCACGATGCTCCGACCGCGGTGGACGCCCTCTTCTCTACCGCAACCTTCCACTGGATCCTCGATCACGATCGGCTCTTCGAGCGAATTCGCTCGGTGCTCCGACCCGGCGGCCGCCTGGTCGCCCAGTGTGGAGGCGCCGGCAACGTCGCCGATCATGCCCGCGCGATCGCCACGGTGGCGATGAGCGACGAGTACGCGCGCCACTTCGAAGGCATGGAGATGATGTGGAACTTCGCCCAGCCGGACGAGACCGAGGAGCGCCTGCGGAAGGCCGGCTTCGAGGATGTCCGCTGCTGGCTCGAGGACAAGCCCGTGCAGCCGACCGACCCGTACGACTTCACCACCACCGTGACGATGGGACCCCACCTGACCCGTCTGCCGGAGGAGGTGAGGAAGCCGTTCGCCGAGGCGGTGCTCGATCTCTCCGGAGAGCCGCTCGTCCTCAACTACGTCCGACTCAACATTGACGCACGGCGTGCCTAGCGTCGTCCTTCTGCCCGGCGACGGGATCGGACCCGAGATCGGAGCTGCGGCCGTGCGCGTCATGACAGAGATCGGCGATTTCGAGATCACCGAGCATCTGATCGGCGGTGCGTCGATCGACGAGCACGGCACTGCGCTGACCGACGAGGTGCTGGAGGCGTGCAGGCAGGCCGACGCGGTCCTGCTCTGCGCCGTGGGCGGCCCCAAGTGGGATACGACCGATCCTGAGCGGCCCCGCCCCGAACAGGGGCTGCTGGGGCTCCGCAAGGGACTCGGCCTGTTCGCGAACCTCCGCCCCGTCCGCCCGAGCGAGGCGCTGCTCGAGGCGAGCCCGCTGCGCCGCGAGCGGATCGAGGGGACCGACCTGCTCGTGGTCCGGGAGCTCACCGGGGGCATCTACTTCGGCGAATCGGGCCGCGACGGCGACCGGGCCCACGACGACTGCGCGTACACGGTTGAGGAGATCGAGCGCATCGCCCGCGTGGCCTTCGAGGCGGCGGGCGAGCGCGACGGCCACCTGACCTCGGTGGACAAGGCGAACGTCATGGAGACCTCCCGCCTCTGGCGAGAGACGGTCACCAGGCTCGCCCCGGAGTACGAGGCCATCGAGCTCGACCACCTGCTGGTCGACAACGCCGCGATGCAGCTGGTCTCGAACCCGACCGGATTCGACGTGATCGTCACCGAGAACCTGTTCGGCGACATCCTCAGCGATGAGGCCGCCATGCTCACCGGATCTCTGGGAATGCTGCCCTCGGCAAGCCTCGGCGAGGACGGGCCCGGCCTCTACGAGCCCGTGCACGGGTCGGCGCCGGACATCGCCGGTTCGGGCAAGGCCAACCCGTTGGCCACGCTGCTCTCCGTCGCGATGATGCTCAAGTACGGGCTCGGCATGCACGAGCAGGCGGCGAAGCTCGAAGCGGCCGTCGACGCGACGCTCGCCAAGGGACTTCGCACCCCGGATCTGGGTGGGGAGAGCACGACCGACGAGATGACGGAAGCAATTCTTCAATCCCTGTAGCCGTACTCATCGTTCATACTGATCGACCGTGGAGAAGGCTGAGCTCATCTGGAAGAACGGCGAATTCGTCCCATGGGACGAGGCCAACGTGCACGTCCTCACACACGGCCTGCACTACGGCACGGGCGTCTTCGAGGGAATTCGCTGCTACGACACGGAGATCGGTCCGGCGATCTTCCGCCATCAGGACCATCTCGACCGGCTCGCCAAGTCAGCCGAGCTCTACTACCTGCCACTCAAGCACGACCTCGAGGAGATCCGCGAGGCGACCAAGGAGCTGATCCGCCGCAACGGGCTGCGCAGCTGCTACATCCGGCCGCTCGCCTTCCGCGGCTACGGCGAGATGGGCCTGTTCGCGCAGAGCGCTCCGGTCGACGTGATCATCGCCGTCTGGCCATGGGGCGCCTACCTGGGCGAGGAGGGCAAGCAGAAGGGCGTGCGCGCCAAGGTCTCATCGTGGCGCCGCATCTCGCCCTCGGGGCTCATCCCGCACGCCAAGGCCTCCGGCCAGTACCTCAACTCCATCCTGGCCAAGACCGAGAGCGCCAACGCCGGCTACGACGAGGCGATCCTGCTCGACGATCGCGGCTTCGTCTGCGAAGGGTCCGGCGAGAACATCTACCTCGTCCGGGAGGGTGAGATCGTCACCCCGGGGCACGCCTCCTCGATCCTCGACGGCATCAACCGCAAGTCGGTGATCCAGCTGGCCCGCGACCTCGGTTACACCGTGGTCGAGCGCGACGTCGCTCGCGCCGAGCTCTACCTCGCCGAGGAGGTCTTCCTGACCGGCACCGCGGCCGAGCTCGTCCCGGTGCGTGAGATCGACGACCACGACATCGGCGAGCCAGGCGAGATCACGCGCGTCATCCAGGCCAAGTTCGACGACGCGCTCCATGGGCGCCTCGAGGAGTACCGCGAGTGGCTCGACCCGGTGGGGGAGCCGACTGGCGAGCCACCCCGTGAGCCCACGCCTGCAGAGGTGGACGCCGAGGAGGTCGGGGAACCGGCCTCCGGTACCCTGGGTTCCTGATGCTGCACCGCTTCACAGGGCGAATTACGCAGGCCGCTTAGCGGCCTCATTCAAATCCGCCCACTGGCGGCCCCCGGACGCGAAGCGGAGGAGGCCGCCCTGATGAAGCCTAGAAAGGCAGCAATGACCAAAGTACTCCTCTATGACACGACTTTGCGGGATGGCATGCAGGGCCAGGGCATGTCGCTCTCGGCGCAGGAGAAGACGCGCGTGGTGCGCAAGCTCGACGAGCTCGGCATCCACTTCATCGAGGCCGGCTTCCCCGGCTCGAACCCGAAGGAGCTCGAGCTCTTCGAGATGCTGGCCGAGATCGATCTGAAGCAGGCAGCGGTCTGCGCCTTCGGGATGACCAGGCGCCGCGACACCGAGGCCGCCGAGGACGAGGCTCTGCGCCTGCTCGCCGGCGGCTTCGCGCCGGTCGTCACGCTCGTCGGCAAGACCTGGGGCCTTCATCTCGAGAAGGTGACCAAGGTGAGCCGCGAGGAGAACCTGGCGATGATCCAGGACTCGGTGGCCTACCTGACCGACGCGGGCAAGCGCGTGATCTACGACGCCGAGCACTTCTTCGACGGCTTCCGCGACGACTCGGGCTACGCGCTGGAGTGCGTGCGGGCTGCCGCGGACGCAGGGGCCGAGAACGTCACCCTCTGCGACACCAATGGCTCGAGCCTGCCGCCGCAGGTCGCCGAGGCGACCCGGGCGGTGCTGGGCGACCTCGATGTCGCGGTCGGGATCCACACCCACAACGACCTCGAGTGCGCCGTCGCCAACTCGCTGGCCGCGGTGGAGGAGGGCGCCGGGCTGGTGCAGGGCACCATCAACGGGATCGGCGAGCGGACGGGCAACGCCAATCTCACCTCGATCCTGCCCGCGCTTCAACTGAAGATGGGCCGCGAGTGCGTCTCCGGCGAGCAGCTCTCACGTCTCACCGGCATCGCCCACTTCATCGACGAGCTGCTCAACATCACGCCGAACCCCGACCAGCCGTTCGTCGGCCGCAACGCGTTCGCCCACAAGGGCGGCATGCACGTGGCCGGGGTCAGCGCGGATGCGCGCACCTTCGAGCACATGGACCCCGCCGAGGTCGGCAACGAGCGCGAGATGGTCGTCTCCGAGCTCTCGGGGAAGGGCACGGTCCTCTCGCGCGCGGATCGCGCCGGCATCCCACTGGACGACGAGCAGGCGGCCAAGGCGCTCCGGACCCTGAAGGAGCGCGAACACCGTGGCTACCACTACGAGGCGGCCGACGCCTCCTTCGAGCTGCTCCTCCGCAAGGAGACCGAGGACTACGAGCCGCTCTTCCGGCTCGAGGGATTCAGAGTCCTGGTCGAGAAGCGGGAGGACGGCAAGGTGGTCACGGAGGCGACCATCAAAGTCTGGGTCGACGGCGAGCGCTATCTCCGCACAGCGGAGGGCAACGGGCCGGTGAATGCGCTCGACACCGCGCTGCGCGGCGCCATCATCGACCGTCACCCACACTTGGCCGACATCGAGCTGACCAACTACAAGGTCCGCATTCTGGACGAGCACCATGGCACCGGCGCGGTGACCCGCGTGCTGCTCGACTCGTCCGACGGCGAGCGCGAGTGGGGCTCCATCGGAGTCTCCGAGAACATCATCGAGGCCTCCTGGGAGGCCCTGGTCGACTCGCTCGAATACGCCTTCCAGCCCCGCGAACAGAACGACCCGCCGAGTGAACGAACCGATCCCGCTCGCACGACCTGAGCTCGGCCCCCGCGAGGAGGAGCTGCTGCTGGAGGTTGTGCGCTCCGGCTCACTCTCGCTCGGCCCGAAGCTCGAGCAGTTCGAGCACGACTTCTCGAATTGGATCGGAGGGAAGGTTTACGCCGTGGCCGTGTCCAGCGGGACCGCCGCGCTCCATCTCGGGGTTCGCTCCAAGGGATGGTCAGAGGGCGACGAGGTCGTCACGAGCCCGCTCAGCTTCGTGGCCTCGACCAACTGCCTGCTCTACGAGGGCGCTAAGCCCGTCTTCGCCGACATCGACCCCGTCACCCTCAACCTCGATCCCGAGAAGGCTGCCGAGGCGGTGGGGGAGAAGACGGCCGGCCTCCTGCCGGTTCACATCTTCGGCTACCCGGCGGACCTGCCGGCGTTCGGCGCACTCGCCAAGCAGCACGAGCTCGGCATGCTCGAGGACGCCTGCCAGGCGCTCGGCGCGATCGACAGCACCGGCGCCAGGGTCGGTACCGACGGCAACCCCGCCACCTTCGCCTTCTATGCCAACAAGCAGATGACGACGGGGGAGGGCGGCATTCTGGTCACCCCCGATGAGAATGTGGCCGAGGCGATGCGCAGCGAGCGCAATCAGGGCCGAGCGCCGGACATGTCACGGCTTGACCACGACCGCATCGGCTTCAACTACCGGCTCACGGACCTGCACGCCGCGATCGGCATCGCCCAGCTGGAGCGACTCGACGAGATGCTCAACGCCCGCGACAACGTCGCGGCGCTCTACCGGGAGCGGCTGACCCAGCTCGGCGGCGCTCCGTGCGGCGAGCACGATGACGACGACATAGTCCTGCCGAACGAGAACCGAGGGGATGAGCGCCGCAGCTGGTTCGTGTTCTGCGTCCAGTTGCCGAATGGGACCCACCGCGACGCCGTCATCAAGTCCCTGGCCTCGAACGGCGTCGCCTCCAGGGCGTATCTGCCGTGCATCCACCTGCTGCCGCCCTACCGCGAGCGCTTCGGCTTCGAGGGGGGCGAGTTCCCGATCGCCGAAAAGGTCGCCGAGCGCTCCCTGGCGCTCCCGTTCTTCACCTCTATGACCGAATCGCAGGTGGATCGAGTCTGCACCGCGCTGGGCGAAGCGCTCGGAATCCAACCCTAGACTCCGCGCATGTCTCGTTTCGGCGAAGAACAGGACCCACTGTTCAGGCGGATCAACTCCTCGATCGCATTCGATTGGCGCCTGGCGTCGTTCGACATCGAGCAGTCCAAGGCGCACGCCCGCGCGCTGGCCAAGCTGGGCGTGCTCGATCAGACCGAGCTCGGGCAGATCACCGAGGGACTCGACCAGGTCGGCGGGGAGCTCGAGACGAACCGGTTCGATTTCCGCGAGGACGACGAGGACATCCACATGGCGATCGAGCGGCGGCTTACCGAGCTGATCGGGCCGCTCGGCGGAAAGCTCCACACGGCGCGCTCCCGCAACGACCAGGTGGCCACCGATCTCTCGCTCCTGGTGCGTGCACATGCCGCCCGGGCAATTGCCCTGCTCGAGGGGATGATGGAGACGCTGGTCGCACAGGCCGAGGCGCACCGCGACTGGCCTTCGCCCTCGTACACCCACCTGCAGCGCGCCCAGCCCGTCTACCTGGGCCACCATCTGCTCGCCTACTTCTGGATGTTCCAGCGCGACACCCGGCGCTTCTTCCGCGCGGCTGAGGCCACGACCGAGATGCCTGCGGGGTCAGGTGCCCTGGCCGGCCTCAACTGGGATGTCGACCGTGACGCGCTGGCCGCCGATCTCGGCTTCGAGCGCCCGTATCCGAACTCCATCGATGCGGTCTCGAACCGGGACTTCGCTCTCGACTACCTCTCGGCCGCCTCGATCTGCGCAATGCATCTCTCGCGCCTCGGCGCCGAGATCGTCCTCTGGTCGAGCCAAGAATTCGGTTTCTGCGAGCTGCCCGATTCGTTCTCCTCGGGCTCGAGCATCATGCCCCAGAAGAAGAACCCGGATGCCGCGGAGCTCCTGCGCGGCAAGGCGCCCCGAATCGCCGCCTCCTTCCAGAGCCTGCTCGGCACGATGCACGCCCTTCCCCTGGCCTACAGCAAGGACCTCCAGGAGGACAAGGAGCCGCTCTTCGACGCGATCGACAACCTCGAGCTTTGCCTGGCCGCGGCCACCGGGATGCTCGGTGGGATCAGCTTCAACCGCGACCGCCTGGCGGCGGCGGCCGGCGACGAGATGCTCGCGGCGACGGACCTCGCCGACGCGCTCGTGCAGGAGGGCGTCCCCTTCCGTGAGGCCCACGGCCTGGTCGGCGGGTTGGTCAAGGCGGCCGTCGACTCGGGCAAACCTCTCTCCGAGCTTGTCGACACCGAGCTCGACGGAGTTCCGGATGACGCCAAGCGGGCCGTGCGCCGGGCGCTCGAGTCGGGGAGGACGATCGAATCGAAGGTCTCGGCCGGAGGGACGTCATCCGCTCGGGTGGGTGAGCAACTCGAGAGGGCGCGCGAGGCGCTCGCCGCACTGCGCGCGTGAACCGCGGCTTCTTCGACCGCACGGTGCACGAGGTCGCGCGCGAGCTGATCGGCTGCGAGCTGCGGGTGGGCGAGACCGCCGGGGTGATCGTGGAGACGGAGGCGTATGAGGAGACCGACCCGGCCTGCCACGCCTACATCGGCCGCACGGCCCGCAACGAGGTCCTCTTCGGCCCGCCCGGCCACGCCTACGTCTACCTCTCCTACGGCATCCACAGCCTGCTCAACTTCGTCACCGAGCCCGACGGGAGCGCCTCGGCCGTCCTGATCCGAGCGCTGGAGCCGACGGAAGGCATCGAGCTGATGCGCGAACGGCGTGGGCGCGATCAGATCGAGCAGCTCTGCTCCGGTCCCGGCAAGCTCTCCGAGGCGCTCGGCGTCGGGCTCTCGCTGAACGGCGCCGATCTCTTCGAGCCGCCGTTCGAGCTCACCGACCCCGGTCGAGCCATCGCCGAGGGCGAGATCGCCGCCTCTCCCCGGATCGGGATCACGAAGGCCGCGGAGCTGCCGTGGCGCTACTCGGTCAAGGGAAGTCGCTTCGTCTCGCGCCCATGGCCGACCTCGGCCTCGAGCGCGGTCGGCCGAGCCGCCTAGTAGCTACAGGCCGGTGCCGCCGGTGCCGCCGCTGGTGCCACCGCTGGTGCCACCGCCACCCCCAGCAGAGGGCGCGGGAGGAGCAGGTGCGCTGGTGTTGCCGCCGCCTCCGCCTCCGCCACCCCCGGTGCCGCTGGAGGATGACGACGAGGAGGACGAGCCGGAGGAGTAGGACGGCGTGTAAGTGCTCGAACTCGAGCTCGAGCTGGAGCCCGAGCGGTCCTTGTTGTTGGCCGCTGCCTTGTGCTCGGCGTAGATGTTCTCGATCGACGACATGATCCGGCCCCAGATGTAGGCCGGGAAGGTGCCGCCGTCCACCGGGCCGCCGTTGTACT
>CAVTPZ010000035.1:0-14463 GCA_963736685.1 uncultured Solirubrobacterales bacterium | reverse complement strand
TCAAGATGATCCGTCTGCTGCGCGAGCTCGGGGCCGACGTCTCCTACCACGACCCCCACGTACCGGAGCTGCAGGACCTCGGGCTCTCCTCCGCTCCGCTCGATGAGTCCCTGTCATCCGCCGACCTCGTCTGCATCGTCACGGCGCATCCCTCGATCGACTACCAGCAGGTCGTGGACGACTCCTCGCTGGTGATCGACTTCCGCGGGGTCACCCGCGGGATCGAGGCGTCCAACCTGGTTCGGCTCTAGCGGCCACGAGTCCAGACCGGGCGCAACGAGCCTCTAGCGGACCGCGTGCCCGTCGGCCCGCAACACGTACCAATAGCCGCCGAACTCCACAGCGGCCTGACAGTTGACCTCGCCAGGCGAGCGGTCCCCGACGTAGTAGTAGACGGGGTGGCCTGCGTAGGTCGCCTGCAACCTCCCGTCGCTGCGTCGAATCGTTCCCACCTTGCCCGGCTTCGCGCCTGAGATGGCCGCCGGCTTGGACTTGACGAGGTACGGCGGCCAGGCCGTGGCGCAGTCGCCGTAACAGTTGCTCCCCTCACCCCTATCGGCGGTGAACAGGTAGAGGGCTCGGCCGTGGCCGTCGGCGAGGATGCGACCGTAGTCACTCGAGACCACCTTCAGCTTCGGACCCCGCCTGCTCGCCGCAGTGGCCGTCGAGGTGACCGCCGCCTTCGCCGCGGCCGGGACGGCCGGATCGTCCTTGGCGCTCGAGCTGGAGGAGCCACAGCCGGCGAGAACCCCAATCAGGATCAGGGTGAAGGGAAGAGGCTTGATCCTCATGGCGAGGAGTCCCGCCCGGAGACCAGCCGTTACACGCGATTCGGGTAACCCACCGACGGCGCGGCGGACTAGGGTTCTCCGCCGATGGCGAATCCGAGAGCAGAGGCCGAGGACAGGCTCGGCGGCGACTACGAGGCGAGGGTGCTGGAGCCCTCGCCGCCGGCCGTGTCGGAACCTCCGTTCGCCGACGACCCGATCGAGCCGGGCGAGGTGCCGGAGGGGCGCGAGCTCGTCTCCCCGATCCACAACCGCGGCGATCTCACCTGGGACGACATCGCAAGCGAGGATCCTGACCTGGCGCCCTGGTGCGCCGACCGCTGGCTCGGCGCCTGGAAGCGGCTCGAGCCGCTGCCACCCTCCTTCGGCGAGACGCGCGTCGCCCTCCACAAGGTGGCGGAGGCGGTGGTTGCGCCCGCCCGCATGCCGGCCAACGAGATCGCCCTGCGCTACACGCGGGGCGGCTTCGGCACACCGTTCTTCGAGCAGGACGGCGCGGACTGCCAGGTTCGAGTCGAGCACGGTGAGCTCGTTCGCCAGCGCGGAGACTCAGAGACTCGCGAGCCCCTCCCCGGCGTCGACATTGCAGCAGCGACGGCGCTCGGTGACTTCTACGGGCTGGGCTGCTCGGTGCTCGAGCAGCTGCGCGCCAATGAGCCGGATGGCGATCCCTCCCGGGTCGAGCTCTGGCCCGAGCACTTCGACATCGCGCTCGAGCTCGGCTCGGAGTCCGCCGGAAAGCGTGCGAACTTCGGCGCCTCTCCCGGCGACGACGACCATGAGGAGCCATACCTCTACGTCGGGCCCTGGAGCGCCGACGTCTCGGGGGACCTCTGGAACGCGACCGGCTTCAAGGGCGCGGAGCTCACCTACTCGAAGCTGATCTCCGCCGACGACCATCGGCGAGCGGCCCTCGACTTCATGACAGAGCGCTACCGGGCGCTGCAGGGGGAATAGCGGGGAATGACCCCGCACCGGCGCTTGGGGGGCGCCGCCCTGGGACTGTGTGTCCTGTTGCTCGCAATCGCTCCCGGGAGCGGAGCGGCCGCGGGCTCCTCGCCGCGCATCGTCGGGGGCGGCAAGGCCAATCCGGTCGGCTGGCAGTTCGCTGTCGCACTCACCCAGAAGCGACGCTTCATCTGCAGCGGCTCGCTGATCGCCCCGACCAAGGTGCTGACAGCCGCCCACTGCGTGAAGGTGGGCAAGCGCAGGCAGCTCTCGGTGCTGGCAGGCAGCCCCTGGATCACGCCCCGGCGGCGCCGGCCGCGGATCAAGGTGACCGCCGTCGCCATCGACCCGGCCTACAACGGGCGGAAGGATTCCCACGACTTCTCCGTGCTGACGCTGGCAAGCTCCCCCGCCGCCCAGCCCATCGCCCTCGCCACGCGGATGGAATCCAAGGCGGCGACCAAGCCGGGGAAAATGGTCCGCTCGGGCGGCTGGGGCACCCGCAGTGCCTGGGGCCTGAACGTCGCCCGCCGGCTGAAGACGACCAAGGAGCGGATATACCCGGCCCGGAAGTGCGATCGCGAGTACGGCAAGTCGCTCGGCTTTCAGCAGGCCTCGATGATCTGCGCCCTCGGCAAGCGCATCCACCGGATCCACAGCCGTCTCCCGTACCGCACCACCTCTTGTGAGGGCGACAGCGGAGGGCCGCTGGTCGCCGACACGCCCGACGGCCCTCGCCTGATCGGCGCCGTCAGCGCGGGCGTCTTCCCGTGTGGCCTGGGCGGTGCCAGCATCTACGCGAGGGTGGCCGACCGGCTGGGGTTCATCGAGCGGGCGATCGCATCCCCCTAGCCGTGCGGACTAGGGGCCAGGCCCCGTGTAGCCGCCCGCGTAGCAGGGAGACGGTCCGCAGACGTTCGTGACCGCTCCCGTGGGCTTGAGGAAGTCCGAGATCAACTGCAGGGCCGATGGCGCCCCCCGCGGCGCTCCGTGTGGGTCCTCGCCGAGGCGATTCGGGGTGTTGGTGAAGGGGGGCGGCGGCACCCCGATGTTGGTGGGCGGCGGGCTCGGATTGGCGCGGACGGGCCCGATGTCGCCGTAGATCGCCGCCGATCCGTTGAACGGGTAGGTGGAGATCGCCGGGACGTTCCAGAGGATGTCGTTGTCGGGCCAGCGCCCCGGATCGAGGATCGGAGTGTGGGTGGAGGCGCCGATCGTCCGGGCCTCGACGTCCGACTGGAAGTTGGTCACCTGATGGTCCCCCAGCGCGATGTTCATCAACACCGTGTGCGCCGGGTTGCCCGGCAGGGGATTCGTCGTCATCCGGTGGGCGTAGCCGTCGGGCTCGCCGCGGTCCCAGAGCATCTGGATCAGCGAGAACAGCAGCGGCCGCTCCAGCGGGTCGGTGTAGGCGCCGTTGAGGAGCCCGGCGAACGAGTCGTAGTCGACCGAGCGGGGCAGCAGCACCGAGTAATTCATCGCCGGGACGTTGAGGACCGACCGCGTGAAGTCGGAGTCCACGGCGGTGAGGGCGCCGCCCATGATCCCTCCCTGGCTCGAGCCCTGGTAGTAGAGGTTGGACGTGTCGATCACGGGGTTGCTGCCCAGGGTGGTCCCGTCGGCATGGAATGCGACGTCGCTGCTGAAGCCGCTCGTCATGCCCATCAGGCGCCCGAGGAAGATCTCGTCAAGGAGGCCCTGCTGAAGCCGGTCGGCGAGCTGCGGGAACTTGGAGAGCTCGGAGAGGATGCCCGCCGTGTTGACGAGGTCGCCGTTCGCCATCCCGATCTCGTCCGTCGCGCAGAGGACGAATCCATAGGTATTCGCGAGCTCCTGCTGGATGTCGGCGTTGAAGACCTCGGAGGCGCTGCCGAAGAGGCCGTGCCCGTAGATTGCGGGACGCGCCGACGCGGGCGTGCCGTCGACTGCGGTGCGGGGAATGATGCAGTCGAAGTTCGCCGTCCAGTCGTTGCCCGTGTTTCGGCTGGGCAGCCCGTTCGGCCCCAACTGGAAGCTTCCGCCGGGCGCGCAGGTCGGCTGCAGGTAACAGGGAACCGTGAAGGTGCCGCGGACGCGGCGGGCGATCTCCGGATCCTGCACCGGCGTGAAGTTGTCCACCTGCGTCACCTGGAAGGACGGCGCGCTGCCGTCCATCACGCCGTTCCCCGGGCTGGTGTCGCCCAGCGAGGCGAGGGCGTCGTCGCGGATGTGCAGCTCACGCGCGGCGATGTTCTCGTCCGTCGCGACCGTGAAGTCCCAGGCCAGGTAGAGGTTCGAGCGCCTGATGCCCGCGCCCCGGAGGGTGTTGAAGATCGACTCGAAGCGCGGCCGCTGGGCGTTGATCGGACCCTGGTCGGAGGGGAGCTGGTCGCGGTAGTAGCGGAAGCCCTCCGGGGCCGGGATCGTCTGGCCGGCGGAGTTCTTCAGGTTTCGCATCGCAACCACGTAGCGATGTCCCGAGGCGAAATTGACCGCCGGATGGATCTCGAGCGCGGTGCTGTCGGGACTGCCGCCGTTCGAGTCGATCTCCACCCAGATCGGCCAGCGTTGGCCCGTGGTCGCGTCGATCACGACGATGGGCTGATCGGGCTCGGAGAAGCGGCCCAGGTGGTTGATCGGCACCGCGTTGGTCTGCTGCGCCGCCGCCGGGTTGTCCAGGCCGGGAACCCGGACGACCATCCCCACTCCCGGGCTGAAGCCGTCGTTCAGGCTGTACGGCGAGGGGTTGATCGGAACGCTCGACGCATTCCTGGGCATTCCGCCCGCGTGGAGATCGATTCGCCGGCCGGTGGCGGTCGATTGATCGGCCGCGGTGTAGTAGTCGTCGGGGAAGGGCAGCAGGCAGAGCGAGCCCTGCTGCTGGCCGATGAAGTCGCAGTCGCTCGCGCGGCTCAGGTCGATCGGTTTCGGGCTGCACGCCGCACTGTTCCGGGTCAGGCCCGCGGTGGCGGTTCTCTTTCCCGCTCGGACCTGGATCGCCCTCGCCTCACAGCTCGTCACCTCGGCCCTGCCGGCCGCCGTCAGCTTCAGGTTGACGGTGCGCTTGCCCTTGCGGGCGTGGCCGACCTTCGTCAACGGAGCTGGAGCGGGATCGTCGAATGTCGTCGAAGTCGCCCGCACCTTCAGCCCCGCCGAGTGCTTCCGAGGGAGCCGGACGCGCAGGCCGTGCTTCAGCAACTTCGTCTGGCTCGTGCCGAGAACGGTGACGCCCTTCGCCTTCTTGCTGGCACCGGCGCTCGCCGGCAAGGCGAACATCGCTGCCCCGCAGCAGAACGCCGCGATCATCACCGCTGCCAGTTTCGAGCTCCCTCTCACCTACAACTCTCCTCTGGGGGGACCCTATAGCGCCGCGTCAGGGACAGGGGGCGTCCACCTCGCTTCCTAGCCTCATAGGAGGCATGAGCATGAAGCGGGGGCACCGTCATTGCGGCCGCTGCAAGGCGATATTGCCGGTCGCACAATTCGCGCGCTGCGGCGGGGGCTACCAGTCCTACTGCCGCACCTGCCAGCGGGAATATGACGCGGCTTGGTACCGGAAGAACAAAGCTCGACGGCAGGCCAAGGTGAAGGCCGACCGACGAGAGTACATAGCGTGGCTCGACTCACTGAAGGAAGGGAAGCCCTGCACTGACTGCGGGCGGACGTATCCGCCGTACGTGATGGAATGGGATCACCTGCCCGAGACGGTGAAAACTCTCGTCCTGGCTGACACGCGTCGGGCGGTCTTCTCCAAGGCGCGAATCTTGGCCGAGTTGGAAAACTGCGAGCTGGTCTGCGCCAACTGTCACCGCGAGCGCACCTTCGGCCGGAAGAAGGCTGCCTAGAAGCCCAGGGCCGGGCTCGAACCGGCGACCTCATCTTTACGAGAGATGTGCTCTACCAACTGAGCTACCTGGGCGCTCTTGCTGACCGGCGATTGTAAGGTCCCGGCCCATGAACGAGCAGCCACTCCTCACCGAGCGTCGAGACCGCGTCCTGCTGATCACCCTGAACCGCCCGGAGGCCCGCAACGCGGTCAACCTGGCGATGGCCGAGGCGATGGCCGCCGCCCTCGACGAGCTCGACGCGGCCGGTGAGCTCAGCGTCGGAGTGATCGCCGGCGAGGGCAAGGGCTTCAGCTCGGGGATGGACCTGAAGGCGTTCGCCACCGGGGAGCGCCCCTGGGCCAAGGAGCGCGGCTTCGCCGGCATCGTGCAGAAGCCGGCGGCCAAGCCTCTGATCGCCGCAATCGAGGGCTTTGCCGTCGCGGGCGGGCTCGAGATCGCCCTCGCCTGCGATCTGATCGTCGCGGCCGAGGGCGCGAAGCTCGGCATTCCCGAGGCCAAGCGCGGACTGGTCGCAGCGGCCGGCGCGCTTCGCCAGCTGCCCCGTCGCATGCCGGCCTCGATCGCTATGGAACTGGCGCTCACCGGGGAGACGATCACAGCCGAGCGCGGCGCGGAGCTCGGGCTGATCAACCGCCTCGCCGAACCCGGCAAGGCGCTCGACGTGGCACTGGAGCTGGCGGCCGAGGTCGCCGCGAACGCCCCGCTCGCCACCGCGGCCTCGAAGACGATCCTCAACCAGCAGGGCTCCTGGGACGACGAGACCTTTTGGGCGAAGCAGGGCGAGATCGTCGCCCCCGTCTTCACCTCGGAGGACGCCATCGAGGGCGCGACGGCGTTCAGCGAGAAGCGAGCGCCGAACTGGCGCGGGCGCTAGATACTTCGAGCAAGCAGCGCTTTTCGACCCGCCGATCCGGGAGCCTGGACGCCCCGCCGTGCCGAGCCGGCGCGGCGGGGCGTTCCTGCGAGGCTCGTCGCTCCGATCTACCTAGGGGGACTCACAGAGCACGTAGACGGTGAACTGGGCCGTCGAGGGAGAGTCGTTGCCGACGAAGACGTGCCATCCAGTCGGTACGCCTGCGCCATTCAGCTCCGGCCGGCTGCCATCGATTCTGCCGAAGCCGGAATCCGCCGAAAAGCCGCCGCCGACCGCCTTCTCGCTTCCGACGCAGCTGGCGAGCGCGCCACCGGCAGCCCCGCTGCCGATGGGACCGGTGTTAGCGGTGCGCTGAACCACGGTGGTCTTGAGCTGGGCCTTCTTCTTCTTCTTCGAGACCTGGGCCGCCGCGAACTGCTTTGCGACCTCCTTCTTCACCAGGCTCTGCAACGAGGGGCCCCCTAGGGCCGGCGAGACCACGAGCAGCGCCCCTATCACCCCAAGCGCGATTCCCGTCTGTATCCAGCCAGGTCTTCTCCTCATCTGAAACCTCCCATGTAAGTAAGGCTCGCTTGCGCGAGCCGGCGGGGCTCCTCAAGAAATCCGCCACGCGACACCACCCCTCCTCGCCCGGCGAGGCGATCCTATAACCGCTGACTGAGAGCTGCCCCGCTAGGACTGAACCGCTGACGAAGCTCGGGCTCTTCCGTTCGAGCCTGTTGGACGCTTCGCCACGCCGGCCACGGCATGCGCTCCGCCGTCGACGTGAATCACCTCTCCGCTGATCGCCTCGGACCAGTCCGAGAGCAGGAAGAGGACGGCGCGCGCCACCGGAGCCGGGTTCTCGGTGTCCCAGCCGAGCGGAGCAGCCTCGGGCCAGCCCGACGCGAGCACCTCGAAGCCATCGATGCCACTCGCGGCCGGCGAGGAGATCGGCCCGGCAGAGATCAGGTTCGAGCGGATGCCGCGCGGGCCAAGCTCCCTGGCGAGATAGCGATTCACCGACTCGAGGGCGGCCTTCGCAACCCCCATCCAGTCGTATGACGGCCAGGCCACCGACGCGTCGAAGTCCAGGCCGACGACGCTCCCTCCCCCATCCATCAGGGGCGCGAGGTGACGGGCGAGCGCCTGGTAGGAGTAGGCGCTCGTCCGGAAGGCCTCGAGCGCGCTTTCCGGAGGGGTCTCCATGAAGCGTCCGCCGATCGCGTCCGCGGGCGCGAAGGCGATCGCGTGCAGGGCTCCGTCGAGGCCACCCCACCGCCCATCGATCTCACGGGCCAGCTCAGCCAGGTTCTCCTCGGAGTTGACGTCGAGCTCGAGCACCTCGGGCGGCTCGGGCAGCCGCGCCGCGGCACGCTCGGTCATCCGCCGGGTTCGGCCGAATCCGGTGAGCAGCACCTCGGCGCCGGCCAACTGCGCCTCGTTGGCCACGGCGAATGCGATGCTCTTCCGGGTCAGTACGCCCGTGATCAGGAATCTCTTGCCGGCCAGCATCAGGCGAGCAGCCTGCCGTCCTGGAGCGGCGAGAGCTCGTCATCTGATGAGGAGGCGGCCTCTGCGCGTTCCGCCTCCCGGCGCCAGAGCACGACGATCTCCATGCGCGCCACCAGCTCGTCGGCCTGGTTGACGATCCGGACCGCCAGTGTGACCAGCCCCGTCTCGGCGCCGAGCTCGCGCTTGTCGGCGAGCCGTGCGCGGACCCGGATCGTGTCGCCGAGCCCGACCGGCCGCTTCAGCACTGCCCCGTCGATCGAGCGCAGGGCGAGTACCACGCGCGGATCGATCGGGAGCAGCCCGAGCGCGTAGGAGAAGACCAGCATTCCGTGCGCGATCCGGCGGCCGAACGGGCTCTCGGCGGCCCACGCTGCATCGGCGTGCTGCGGGTGCCAGTCGCCCGTGAGGGCGGCGAACGACACTACGTCGTACTCGGTCACCGTCCGGCCCGAGGACTCCATCGAATCCCCGATCTCCAGGTCGTCGAAGTAGGGCGGCGCCTCGCGCCACAGCGTTCCCTCGCGCGTCCGCTCGATCGTCTCGGTCGTCATGCAGGTCTCCTTCGTCCGTTTGCTCCGCCGAGGGCCGAGAGCGCCCAGATCAGCCGCCCTCTCGTCTCGCCCGGCTCGATCACCTCGTCCACGTCTCCCGCGCTCGCCGCGACGTCGGCCCTCAGATGCACCTCGGCGTACTCGCCGGCCAGCCGCGCGTGCTCGGCATCCGGATCGGCCGACCCCTCGATCGCCCGCCGATGGATGATCCCCACCGCTTGGCGAGCCCCGAGGACGCCGATCTCGGCGCCGGGCCAGGCGAGCACGACGTCGGCGCCAAGCTCGCGCGAATTCATCGTGATGAACCCGCCGCCATACGCCTTGCGAAGGACGACGGTCACCTTCGGAACCCGGGCGGCCGAGAAGGCATGCAGGAGGCCGGCGCCGTGACGGATCACGCCCATGCCCTCCTGCCGCGTGCCCGGGAGAAAGCCGGGGGTGTCGACGAGCACTACGAGGGGCAGGCCGAAGGCGTCACAGCGGCGGATGAAGCCGGCGGCCTTCTCCGAAGCCGCGGAGTCGATCACCCCACCGAGGTGGTGCGGCTGGTTCGCGACGACGCCCACCGGGTGGCCGTTCAGCCGAATCAGAGCCGTGACCATGTTGCGGGCCCAGCGGGGCGAGAGCTCGAGCATCGAGCTCGAGTCGGCGATGCAGCGGATCACCGAGCGGACGTCGTAGACCTTGCGTGGACTCGACGGGACGGCCGTCCCCGGGTCGCTCCCGAGCGGCTCCTGCGGCAACACCGGATCCGGTGGCGACGCGGAGCTCTGCGGCAGATGGCCCAGCAGGTCGCGGACCAATTCGGCGGCGGCCGGGTCATCGGGAGCAACGAGATCGCAGACCCCGTTACGGGAATGGACTCGGGCGCCGCCGAGCTCGTCCATCGTCACGCTCTCGCCCATCACCTCCTCGACCACCCCCGGGCCGGTGAGGAAGAGCCGCGCCTCCTCGGTCATCACCACGAAGTCGGTGAGGGCGGGCGAATAGGCGCCGCCACCCGCCGAGGTCCCGGTGATCACGCTGATCTGGGGCACGTGGCCCGATAGAGCGACGTGCTGACGGAAGATCGCGCCGTAGCCACCGAGCGCCCCGGCCCCCTCGTCGATGCGCGCGCCACCGGAAGCGATGAAGCCCACCACCGGGGCCTCCGCCCTTCCGGCCAGGTCGAGAAGGCGGACGATCGTCTCGGCCTGGGCCGTGCCCAGCGACCCGCCGGCGAAGCTCTGGTCCTGCGCGTAGCAATAGACCGGCCGTCCGCCGACGCTGCCCGCGCCCGCGACCACGCCGTCGCCGGGCGCCGACCGGGCCGAGCGCGAGGCGATTCGCGTTCGGAGCAGCGCGAGCGAGCCCGGGTCGCAGAGCGCCTCGAGCCGCCCGAGCGGAGTCAGCCGCTCATGCTGCACCGCCTCCTTCTCGGCGAGCATCAGGTTCACGCCGGGCCCGCCTCGATGCAGAGCACGACGTTGTGGCCGCCGAAGCCGAACGAGTTGCTGATCCCGATCGCAGGGTGGCCGTTCAACGGCAGGGCCTTCGCCTTCCCGGGGACGTAGTCGAGGTCGAGCCCTTCGTCCGGCTCCTCGTAGTTGAGGGTCGGCGGCGCCTGCTTGGCACGGAGCGCCTGCAGGGTCTCCACGGCCTCGACGGCGCCAGCGGCGCCGAGCAGGTGGCCGATCGCCGACTTGGTCGACGAGGTCGGGACCTTGAAGGCCGCCTCGCCGAGAGCCGTCTTCAGGGCCTCGGTCTCCGAGCGGTCGTTGAGCGGAGTCGAAGTCCCGTGCGCGTTGACGTAGGCGATGTCACCCGGCTCCACCTCTGCATCGGTCAGGGCCTTGCGGATCGCGCGGGCCGCGCCGTCGCCGCTCGGCTCGGGCGCGGTCATGTGATGGGCGTCGGCGGTGGCGCCGTAGCCCCTCAGATAGCCGAGGATCTCAGCACCGCGCAGCTCGGCCGTCTCCGCGTCCTCGAGCACCATCACTCCGGCCCCCTCTCCCATCACGAAGCCGTCGCGCCGACGGTCGAATGGGCGAGAGATCCCGGACTCGGAGGTGGCGCCCATCTCGGCAAAGGCCGCAGTGGCGAGCGGGGTCATCGCGGATTCGGCGCCGCCGGTGACACAGGCGACCGCGTCGCCGTAGGAGATCATCCGGGCTGCGGCGCCAACGGCGTGGGCTCCCGCCGCGCAGGCTGAGACGGTGCCGAAGCACTGTCCGCGCAGATCGTGCTCGATCGCCAGAGCGCCAGATGCGGAGTTGGCCATCATCTGGGGCACGCAGTGGGGAGAGACCTTGCCCTGGCCGTGCTCCTCCAGGACCGTGTGCTCGGACTCGATCGTGGAGAGGCCGCCGATCCCGGTGCCGATCACGCTGCCGATCTCCGTGCGGTCATACGGCGCCTCGTCCAAGCCCGCCTGGGAGATCGCCTCGGCAGCCGCGACGAGCGCGAGCTGCGTGAAGCGATCGGTGCGGCGCACCTGACGGCGGGTCAGGTGGTCGGTCGCCTCGAACTCCGAGCAGCGGCCGAGGCCGTCCTCGATCCCCGACTCGCCGGCGGACCAGCGCTCGTGGAGTGCCGGCGCGCCGACGCCCAGGGGCGTGACCGCGCCGATCCCGGTGATGGCGACCCGGCGACTCATTGCTGGCGCTGGGTCACGAAGTCGACCACGTCCTGGACCGTGGTGATCTTCTCCATCTCCGCGTCGCTGATCTCGATGCTGTACTCGTCCTCGATCACCTGCGCGAGCTCGACCAGGTCGAGCGAGTCGATGTCCAGGTCCTCGAAGCGAGAATCGGGCTTGACGTTCTCCGGCTCCTCGCCGAACTCCACCAGCGCCGATATCACCCTCTCGGTCACCTGATCCTTGGTTGCGGTCGTCATCTGCGGCTCCTTTCGTTGGGTTGGTTGGTCAGACGGACATGCCGCCGTCGACGGGCAGCACGGCTCCCGTCACGTATGAGGCCTCCCCAGAGGCGAGGAAGCGGATGCAGCCGGCGACCTCCTCCGGCGATCCGGTCCGGCGGGCGGGGATCGCGCCGAGCAGGCCTGTGGACCCGTTCGAGTCGTTGGCGTCGCCAGTGAACTCGCGTGTCAGATGGGTCTCGATCAGCCCGGGAGCGACGGCGTTCACCGTCACTCCGCGCCGGGCGACCTCCGCCGCGACGGTGCGAGTGAACGCGATCAATCCCGCCTTCGAGGCCGCGTAGTTGGCCTGACCGGGGTTGGCCCGCAGGCCGGCAACGGAGGAGACGTTGACCACCCGGCCGAAGCGCTGGCGCATCATCGGGCCGATCGCGTCTCGCGTGAGCCTGAACGCGCCCGTCAGGTTGACGTCCAGCACCCGGCTCCAGTCCTCGTCGCTGAGCCTCATCGAGAGGTTGTCCGCGGTGATGCCGGCGTTGTTGACGAGCACCAGCACCGGCCCGAGTCGCTCGGTGACCTCGGTGAGCATGTGCCCCGTCGCACCGGCGTCGGCGACGTCGGCTGCGATCGCCAGCGCCGTTCCTCCGGCATCCTCAATCGAGCCGGCGACCGACTCGGCGCCCTCGCTGTCGCGGGAGTAATTGATCGCCACGGACCAGCCGTCCTCGGCCAGCACGCGGGCTGTCGCGGCTCCGATACCGCGCGAGGCGCCGGTGACCAGCGCGCAACCGAGGCGCTGCTTCGCCGCGACCTCGTCCGCCTTCGTCACAGTTTCCGTCGCGCTCACGCCGCTCCCTCCCACTCGACGATCCCGGCGCCCCAGGTGAGGCCGGCGCCGAAGGCGGAGAGCAGCACCCGCGATCCCCTGCGGAGCAGACCGGAGGATGCGGCCTCGGAGAGCGCGATCGGGATGCTCGCCGCCGAGGTGTTGCCGTAGTCGGCCAGGCAGTCGATGACCCGGTCGGGCGGCAGGACCAGTCGCTCCCCGACAGCGGAGATGATCCGCGAGTTCGCCTGGTGGTAGACGAAGAGGTCGATCTCGTCGAGTGCCAGTCCGGCCTCGGAGACGACCTGCTGCGTCGCGGCGCTCATCGCCGCGACCGCCGCCCGGAAGGTCGCGCGGCCATCCATCCTGACCAGCCGTTCCTCGTTCGAGATGCGGATCAGCTCTCCCCGCGCGCCGTCCGAGCGGAGGGCGATCGGGCCGATCAGGCCCGGGCCGCCCAGAGTGACCAGCGCGGCCCCCGCCCCATCGCCGAAGAGGCCGGCCGTTCGCCGGTCCGAGTAGTCGATCACGCTGCTCAGCACCTCGGCGCCGACGACGAGCACAGCCCGAGCCCGCCCGGCCTCGAGCAGCCCAGTGGCTACCGACAGGGCCGAGAGGAAGCCTGTGCAGGCGGCGCCGATGTCCATGGCTCCCGCCGACGTGGCCCCGATTCGGCTCGCGACCAGCGGGGCCGCGTTCGGCAACTGCCGGTCCGGGGTGCAGGTGGCGACCATGACCACGTCGAGATCGGCGGCATCGAACCCGGCGCGAGCGAGCGCATCGGAACCGGCCTCGGCGGCCAAGTCGACCAGGCTTTCGCCGTTCACCCGGCGACGGCGATGGATTCCGGTCCGCGAGGAGATCCACTCCGGGTCGACCCCCAGCGGACCGGCGAGCTCCTCGTTTTCGACCACGCGCTCGGGGAGGGAGGTCGCGATGGCGGCGATCCCCGGCCCGGTTCGCTTGGCGCCGTTGGTCGTGGCACCGGTGGCCCGGGCCACCAGTCCCTCGGGATCGACGAGGGAGGAGTCGACCTCCCACTGCTGTCCGGGTGAGAGGTCAGGCAAGGGCCGACTCCCGGTTCGAGACGATCTCGACGTCCGAATCGGCCAGCGTCCGCTTGACGAGCCCGGCGAGGACCCTGCCGGGCCCGACGTCCAGGTAGCGGCGCACACCCAGCTCCTCGAGCTTCGCGAGGGACGACGTCCAGCGGATCGGGCTGACGAGCGAGGCTGCGAGGTCGTCGCGCGGGTCTTCCGGGAAGAAATCCGCCTTGGTCGAGGAGATCACCGGCGCGTCGGGCGCGTCGAACTCGATCTCCTCGAGCTCCGCGCGGAAGGCCTCCACGCCGCACGCCATCGCCTCGGTGTGGAACGCGCCCGCGACCGCGAGCTTCTTCGCCCGCACACCGGAGCCTTTCGCGGCCGCCTCCGCCTCCTCGATCCGCGTCAGGGGGCCGGAGAGGACGAATTGCTGCGGTGAGTTCTCGTTCGCGAGCGTCAGGCCGTGCTTGGTGGCCAGCGACTCGGCGCGGTCGCGGTCGCAGCCGACGGCGAGCATCCCACCGGCCTCGCCGGCGCGGGCGGCGTCGTCCATGACCCGGCCCCGGGCCACGACGATCCGCAAACCGTCGGCGTCATCGATCGCTCCGGCGGCGGCGAGGGCACCGACCTCGCCCAGGGAGTGGCCGGCGAAGTACTCGGCGCCGGGACGCCCGAGTCGCTCATAGCCCGCGATCGAGGCGCAGTAGACGGCCGGCTGGGCGTAGGCCGTGCCCTCCGCAATGCGCTCGAACGGATCCTCGCCGACAAGCTCGACGGCGAGGTCGAGGAGGTCCGGACGGAGATCCGCCACCGCCTCGCGGCTCGACGGATCCCCGACCCCCTGACCCGGAAAGAGGATTGCTGAAGCTGAATTGGCGTCCATGCCCCAATCACTAACCGCGAGGCCCGGATGCATGAAGGAATTCGCGCCGATGCCCCCCGTTCGGGGGGGTTCAGGGGGACGAGCGGGGGATCAGCGGCAGGCTAGTCAGCCCACCAGTCGCGCCGGCCCTCGACGTCCTCGCGCCGAGCATCGCCGAGACTGGGCGCGCCGATGACGAGGATCTCGAGGCCCTCCGACCCGGCCTCGTAGCCTCGCCACGTGCCCGGAGGGACGCGCACCGCGTCCCACTCCCTGAGCTCGACGATCTCGTCGTCGAGCTTCATCCGCCCGCTTCCCCGCACGACCACGTAGATCTCTTCCTGCTTCTCGTGTGTGTGCCCGTACGGAAAGCGATAGCCGGGCGGGACTC
>CAVTPZ010000034.1:0-118677 GCA_963736685.1 uncultured Solirubrobacterales bacterium | reverse complement strand
ATCGGCGCCCTCGGGTTCGCGCCCCAGAAGACCAGGGTTCCCATCATCCCGATGAGGTGGACGAGCACGATGTTGAGCACCATCGACTTCGCGGTCGCGGTGCCGACGCCCACCGGTCCGCCGGATGCCGTGTAGCCGTAGTAGCAGCCGACGAGCACGATGGCGGTCGCCATCACCATGCCCTTGATCAGGCTGAATAAGAGGTCGGGAGGGTTCTGGAACATCCAGAAGATCAGGAAGTAGCCGCCCGAGGAGACGTCGCCGATCTGCTCCACGACCGCGAGCCAGCTGGCGAAGTAGCCGATCCCGACGGCGGCCAGGTACATGAAGGGGATGGCGATCCAGGCGGCGAGCAGTCGGGTGGCCGCCAAGAATGTCACGGGCGGCACACCCATCACCTCGAGCGCATCGATCTCGTCCGTGATCCGCATCGCGCCCAGCTCGGCCACGATTCCGGTGCCGACCTTGGCCGCGAGCATGTACCCGAAGGCGTATGGGATCACCTCACGCAGGTCGCACCAGGCGGCGAACACGCCGGCGTAAGCGGGCGCACCGACCGACCGGTTGAAGTAGGCGCCCTCGATCCCGCACTGGAGGCCGAGGATGAAGACGAGCCCCCAGATCACGATCGTCGAGCCGAGGATCAGGATGCCGGTCTGGCGGAGGGCCTCCCCGAAGAACTCGAAGACCCGGCCCGTGTAGACCAGGCCGGCGACACGCGTGCAGAAGCCGAAGATCTCGCCGATCGAGTTGAGCCAGCCCCGCGGTACCGCCAGCCAACCTGCGTTCATCCGCCAGCCTCCGCGCAGACGGCTTCGCCATCAAATCGTGACCACAGGCGGCCGCCAGTCACAAGTCGCTCCGACCTGCGGCCTTCGCTCCAAAGGAGAGCGGCCTGGTGGTCACTTGATCACCTGGAGCTCGGGATGCGTCGCGAGCAGGGTCTGCGTGAAGACGTAGTTGAACGCGAACACGCCCATGAAGGCGATCACGACACCCTCATTGACGGCTCGACCCACCCCCTCGGCGCCTCCGGACGCAGTCATCCCCTTGTAGGAGCAGACGATCGCGATGATCGCCCCGAACATCGTGCACTTCAGCACCGATCCCCAGAGGTCGGTGACCGAGGCGTTGTTGAAGAGGGTCGCGAAGAATCCGCCGACCGGCTCGTTGTAGAGCAGCTCCGCGCCGAGCCCTCCGACGATGCCGAAGATCAGCGCGTAGATGTCCAGCAGCCCCGTGATCAGCATCAGCGCCAGGAAGCGCGGGACGACCAGGTTCTTGATCGGATCGACGCCGAGCACCTGAAGAGCATCCAGCTCCTCGCGGATCTTCCGGGCACCGAGGTCCGCGGTGATCGCCGTGCCGGCGACCCCGGCGACGACCACGGCGGTGACGGAGGGCGCGAACTCGCGGATCGAGGCGAGCACGAAAAACCCGCCGAGCCGGTCGAGGGCTCCGAATAGAGAGAGAAAGTTGGCCGCCTGGAGTCCCGGGGCGCCGAAACCGAAGGCGAGCGTCGAGATCATCATCGGGAACCAGCAGAGCTGGAGGGCGAAGAGGAACTGCCCGATGAACTCGCCGCCGTAGGGGTATGGAGGCCGGATCGCCGAGACGACCGTCTTGGCGGTCAGGATCATCATGTCTCCGACCTGCTCGAATAGAGACTTGGCCGGGAGGAATGCCCTGTCGGCTACGGATCTGACCATTTTGCTCTCCTCCGGAGCCGATCCCCCTGTTGGGGCGCGGCCCCGCACGCCACCTCAACGGCGATCACAAACTTCATCGCCGAATAGACGCATCGGGAAGATTATGTGATGGAGACGTCATTCGCCACCCACAACCGCCAGCCGTAACTTCCGCCCAAGAAATCCCCGCTACCCACGATACGGAGCCGGATTGGCGAGGGTAGGGTGCGTGGTATGTTGCCCGCGCCTTTGGAGGAGAGCGCTTCGACAGCCCGTCCCCTGAAGGCCCGCAAACGGATCGGGATCGGGATTCTGGGGGCGCTCCTGGCAGCGGGTGTCGCATCGTGTGGCGGCACCCGGCAGGACGCGAACGAGCCCGAGGGCAACTTTCCCGTCTCCATCGTCAGCGCCGACTTCCCGAGCAGGCAGAAGCTCGCCGAGAACACGAACCTGACGCTGGCGGTCGAGAACTCCGGCGACCGGGCGATCCCGAACCTGGCGATCACGATCTTCACCACCTCGAACGCCAGCACGGCCGAGTCCACCACCACGACGGGAACGACGAGCACCGGCACGTCGAGCGCGCCGCAGGAGCTGCCCACCGCACAGGGATCGTTCTCGGTCCGCTCCGAGCAGCAGGGCCTGGCGATCCCGTTCCGCCCGGTCTGGATCCTCGAGGAGGGGTATCCGAAGCTGGAGGGCGAGATCTCCTCGGCCGGAGCCGAGGCGGCCCAGACCGACACGTACGCCTTCGGCGAGCTCAGAGCCCATGACACCAGGCGGATGGTCTGGAACGTGACCCCGGTCCAGGGCGGGACCTACACCGTCCACTACCGAGTCGCCGCCGGGCTAGAGGGCAAGGCCAACGCCGTCACCGCGGACGGTTCGGTCCCCGAGGGCGAGTTCGTGGTGCGAATCTCAACCGCTCCGCCCCAGACCCGCGTCGAAGGCTCGGGCAAGGTCGTGCCGATCAGCCCGAGCGACATCGTCGGCCAGGCCGGGAACCAGAGGCAGAAGTCGGAGCTGGGCGGCTCCGGTACCTCGACGAGCCCATAGCGGGAATACGAGTCTCTAGAGTTCCCGGCCATGACCGGCTGGGTTCCGACGTGCGCCGCCGCGGCCGTGCTGATCGCTCTCGCCGCAGGCTGCGGCGGAGGCGGCGCGGCCTCCTCCACGACCGAATCCGGGACGACGGGAACGCCCGCCGGCGGAGAGGTCACGCTCCAAGAGGTCGGGGACTTCGACCAGCCCACCTACATCGCCCAGCCACGTGGGAGCACGGATCTCTACGTCGTCGAGCAGGGGGGCACCGTTCGCATCGTCCGCGACGGCGAAATCGTCTCGACTCCCGCGCTTGACATCAGCAACCAGGTCACCAACAACGACGAGCAGGGGCTCCTCTCGATCGCGTTTCCGGCCGACTTCCAGAGCTCGCAGCTCGTCTACGCCTACTTCACAGGCACGGACCAGGACCAGCATGTGGTGCGCTACTCGGTGGGCGCGGACGGGTCCTTCGACGAGGGCAGCGCTCGCGAGATCCTCCGCATGGACGACTTCGCGCCCAATCACAACGGCGGCCAGCTCCAGTTCGGGCCGGACGGCGATCTCTACATCGGCACGGGCGACGGCGGCCTCGAGGACGACCCTCACCGGAACGCCCAGGATCTCGGATCGCTGCTGGGCAAGCTCCTTCGCATCCGGCCGGCCACCGGTGCATCTGGCCCGCCGTACGCGATCCCGGCAGACAACCCGTTCGCCCACCGGCAGGGAGCCAGGCCGGAGATCTACTCGTACGGGTTGCGCAACCCATGGCGATTCAGCTTCGACCGAAATACGGGCGCCCTCTCGATAGGCGACGTCGGCCAGAACACCCTCGAGGAGATCGACCACACTGAGAAGGGGCAGGGACGCGGTGCGAACTTCGGCTGGTCGGCGTTCGAGGGGACGGATCGCTTCAACGCCGATCAGAACGCCCCGAATGCGGTGCCGCCGATCTTCGAATACAGCCATGACGACGGCTGCTCGATCACCGGCGGCTACGTCGTCCGGGATCAATCCCTGCCGGCACTCTCCGGCCGCTACGTCTACGGCGACTTCTGCGCCGGCGAACTGCACTCCCTCGAGCCGGCGATCCCCCATGCGAGAGACGACCGGGAGCTCGGCCTCCACGTGGACTCGCTCTCCTCCTTCGGCGAGGACAACGAGGGTCACATCTACGTCGTCTCGCTGGACGGGCCCGTCTACCGTCTCGCCCAATGAGGCCGCTGATCACAGCACTCGCGCTTGCGGCGCTCGGAGCCCTCATTCTCGGCTCCGCCACGTCCGACGCCAAGGCCCGCGTAAAGCTCAAGCGAATCGGCCGTTTCCAGAGCCCGACCTACGTGACCTCTGCGCCCGGGATCCCGGGCGTTGTCGTCGTCGAGCGGGCCGGCCGGATTCGCCTCGTCCAGGGCCACAAGCGGCGGACCTTCACCACGATCTCGGGCGTCTCCACCGGCGGCGAGCGGGGCCTGCTCTCGGTCGCCTTCGCGCCTGGTTACGCCACCTCGAGGCTGCTCTACGTCTACTTCACGACCGGCTCAGGGGACCTTGAGATCGCCGCGCTCCACGCCGACCCGGATGGGCTGCACGCCGATCCCTCGACCCTGCAACCGATCGTCATCGTGCCGCATCCCACCCACTCGAACCACAACGGCGGCCAGCTGCAGTTCGGGCCGGACGGCATGCTCTACGCGGGGACCGGCGACGGCGGCGGCGCGGGCGATGAGCCGGACAACGCCCAGAACCCCAACTCACGTCTCGGCAAGCTGCTGCGAATCGATCCATCCTCCGGCGCAGTCGAGACCTACGCGATAGGGCTGCGCAACCCCTACCGCTTCTCGTTCGACTTGATCAGCGATCCCGGACACCCCCGCATCGCCATCGGTGACGTCGGCCAGGACCGCTTCGAGGAGATCGACTACCTGCCCCTCGCGGCGACGGCCGGCGCGAACTTCGGCTGGAACGATTTCGAGGGATTTGCCCCCTTTCCCGGGGCCCATCCGCCCACGCCCAGCCAGTCCGTGAGGCCGATCAAGGTCTACAGCCACGCCGGGGGCGCCTGCTCGATCATCGGCGGCTACGTCGTTCGCGACACCCGCCTCCGCTCCCTCGTTCACCGGTACGTCTACGGAGACTTCTGCACCGGCAAGATCCGCTCCCTGATCCCGGACCCGCGCGGCGCCCGGCGGGACAAGAGGACCGGGGTCCGGGTGCGCGACCTGAGCTCATTCGGCGAGGGGGCTGACGGCGCCCTCTACGCCACCTCGCTGGACGGACCGGTATACCGGTTCGTTCGCAGGCGCTGAGCCCAATGCCCAAAGTAAATCGCCGCCGGATCGAAACGATCGTCGCTGCCCTCGTCGCCGTGGGCGCGGGAATCGTCGGCATCGCCAACCGCGAGGCGGCACGTGAACTGGGGCCGAAGTTCGTGACCGCCGACCGCATCGCCCGGCTGAAGAACCCCATCTTCCTCACCCAGCCACCGGGGGAGGGACAGCGGCTCTTCGTCGCGCAGGCGGCCGGCACGGTTCGCGTGATCTCGGACGAGCGTCTGCTGCGGCGCCCCTTCCTGAACATCTCGGACCGGGTCGAAGCGCACGGCGTACGGGGGGAACCTGGGATGGCCTCCCTCGCGTTCTCCCCGGACTACCAGCGCACCGGCGTGTTTTACGTCTCCTACACCGACCGCGGTGGCAGCCTGGTCGTGGCGCAGTACCGCCGCAGCGGCGACGACCCACTGGTCGCGGACCCGGGCTCACGCCACACGATTCTCCGGATTCCCGAGCCCACCCCGGCGCACCACGGCGGCCTGATGGTCTTCGGCCCGGATGGGCATCTCTACATCGCGACAGGAGACGGTGGACCGGCCCGGGACCCGAAGGGGGCAGCGCAGAACCTCGAGCTGCTCCGCGGCAAGATCCTGCGCATCGACCCAGGCGCTTCGGGCTACGGGATCCCGGTCGGCAACCCGTTCGCCGGCGGACCCGGGCGGGACGAGATCTGGTCGTACGGCCTGCGCAACCCGCGCGGCCTGTCCTTCGACCGGACCACGCACAACATCGCGATCGCCGATACAGGCGAGGACCGTTACGAGGAGATCGACTATCTGCCGGTCGCCCGTTCGCGCGGAGCGAACTTCGGCTGGTCCGCCTTCGAGGCGTTCGCGCCCTTTGCCGGCGGAGTCGCCCGCCACGACACGGTCCTCCCCGCGATCGCCTACCGCCACCGGCCCGGGTGCCTGGTCGCCGGGGGCTATCTCGTCCGGGATTCGCACCTCGCCCGGATCCGCGGGAGGGAGATCTTCGGGGACTACGTCTTCGGCGACTACTGCACCGGCAAGCTCTACGGGTTCCGGCCCAGGGCCGGGAGGCGCGCCGGAAAGCAGCGGACCTTCAGGCTGGGCACCCGCTACCTGACTTCAATCGGCCAGGACAACGCGCGTCGCATCTACCTGCTGACCCTTCGCGGACCGAACCACAAGGGAAAGGCAACGCTGGGCTCCGTCTACCGCCTCGTCCCGCACCGAGACCCCGTGCCGGACTAGCGGAGTATCTCGACAAGCAGAACCCAGGCGTTCGACACCCCGGCCATGACGGCGAGGATGATCCCCGCCCCGATCCAGTAGAGGCCTCCACCCGCGCCGCTGAGCACGCTGAACCCTCCGATCAGGAATGGCAGCGTCGCCAGCGCCACGAGCGCAAGCCGGCCGGCGACCCAACAGAGGGGCGCGCCCGATGGAGGCCGGCTCCGGATCCCGAGGACACCGATGAACAGCGTGAAGAAGATGGCCACCGCCGTGAGCTCGAGCCCGAGAGCGGTCCGGCTTTGCCCCGGGGAGAGCCCGACCAGCGAGAACACGACCACGCTCACGAGCATGAGCACGGTCTGCAGAGCCCTGTCGGGCAGTCCCGGGAACTTCAGGATCCGGTCCAGGTTGATCGACACCGCGACGAAGACGAGCCCCGCGAGCGCGGCCGACGCCCCGGCGGCCGCGACGAAGAGATCGCTCCATTCGGAGGGGTCATAGGCTGCCAAGGCGGGGCGATTCTACGAGCGGCCGGGCACTCCTGCGCAGTGCTCAGCGCGGCAGGGCCGGCGCCAGGATCCGGTACGCCTTGATGCCCAGGCCCAGACGCTCGCGGTCCTCGGAGATCTGCGGGTCGAGCCCGGTCAGCTCCTTCACCCGCTCGAGGCGGTACGCGACCGTGTGGCGATGAGCGTAGATCGCGCGCGCCGTCGCGTTCATGTTGCAATCGCTCGCCAGGTACTCCTCGAGGGTGCCGAGCAGGTCCGAGCGGTACTGGTCGTCGTAGCGGACCAGCGGTTCGACCGTGTCGCGGTAGAAGCTCCTCACCTCGTCGGGATCCGAGATCAGCGCTCTGAACAGCAGCCGGTAGACGCCGCTCGCCGCGATCCCCTCCTCCAGCGCCTCGGCGATTTCGGGCTCGCGGGTGACCACGTCCAGCACCAGCTCGGCCTCCTTGATCGCGCGGCGGAGCTCACCGGGATCGGGATAGAACGAGGAGACCGCCGCCACTCCGTGCCTGCGCAGGCGGTTGGCGATCCGGCCTGCGCCCTGCAGGGTCTTCTCGGGAGCGTCGTCCCCGCCGCGTGCGGGCAGGATGGCGTAGAGCCGGCCTTCCGAGAGCTCGGCGAGCGATCCCTCGTATTCGGCCTCGACGAGAGCGGTCGCGTGGCTCGGGCTGGCGGACTCGATCTCGGCCACCAGCGCGATCGCCCCGCGGGCGAGGTCGCAGCCGAGCCTAGCCGCCTTGCTGGTCGTCTCGGCGGTGTCGATGTCCCTGGAGCGGAGCTCCTCGATCAGCCCGCCCCGCATCTTCCGCTCGGCCTCCTCGCGCGCGTCCGCCACCGCGACCTCGGCGAGCGCCGCAAGCGCGGCGGCCCTCAGCACCTCATCGCGATCCACCAGCACCGGGCCGTCGCCATCGGCCGATTCCGCCTCGAGCAGCAGCACGATTCCGACGGTGCTGCCGCCGGCCTCGATTAGGCGCTCCAGGACGATCGGGTCGGGGGTCGCCGCCTTGGTCTTAGCGACCCGTGCCTTGGCGTACTCGGCAAGTCCGTTGAGCTCCCCACCTCCCGGCGCTCGGGCGACGAGCCCGCGCGGCGGCAACACGATCGCCACCGGGCCGCCAGCCTCGGCAGCGGCCAGTTCGGCGACTCCCTGCAGCCCCTCACCGTCGAGAACGGCCTCGATCATCCGCGTGCTGAGCTCCCGCATGGTCATTCGTGCTGCGCCGCGCCAGCGGCGATCTCCTCCTCGGTGTGGGCCTGGAGGACGACCTCACCCTCCTCCCCGGTCCGGATGCGAATCGCCTCCTCGACGGGCAGCACGAAGATCTTGCCGTCACCGATCTCGCCCGAGCGGGCGTGTCTGACGATGGTCTCGACGACGCTCTGAGTGTCCCCATCGTCCACGACCACCTCGAGCTTCAGCTTGGGCCGCACCGACACCGTCATGGTGGAGCCGCGATACGCCTCGACCAGCCCCTTCTGCCGACCCGAGCCCTTCACCTCGGAGACCGAGAGCGATGGAAATCCCTTCTCGAGCAGCTCGGAGCGGATGGGCTCGAACGCCTCATGGCGGATGAACGCTTCGATCTTCTTCACGGGTGACTCCCCCCCGGGCCGGACGGCGAGCGCTGTCATCCGGCACCGTAAGCGCGCCCGAGCGCCGGGTCTTTGTCCCCCTGTCGAAAATCCCGCGCAGGCCTTGCTCCAAGCGGTCGGGTGCGACTGGCTGGGCAGCCAGTCCGCGCTAGAGTCCGCTCACCCGCCGGTCCCTAGGACGAGGAGAGCGAGCATGGCCATCGACACCGTCACCGAGAGCGCCGAGAAGGCTTCGCGCGAGAGCTTCGAGGTCATCAACCCCGCGGACGGGTCGACGATCGCCAGCGTCCCTGTCGATGGCCCCACCGAGGTCGCGGAGACCGTCGCGCGGGTGCGCGCCAACCAGCCCGCCTGGGAGGCGCTCGGGTTCAAGGGCCGAGCTGAGTGGCTCTACAAGCTCCGCGACTGGCTCCTCGACCACCAGGACGAGATCGCGGACACCATGCAGCGCGAAACGGGCAAGGTGCGCGGTGAGGCGGCAGGCGAGGCCGTCTACCTCACGGACTTGATCAACTTCTACGGCAGGAAGGGCGCCAAGTACATCCGGGACGAGCGCGTGCCCGCGCACTCACCCCTGATGAAGGTGAAGAAGCTTCGGGTTCAATACCGGCCCTACCCGGTCGTCGGTGTGATCAGCCCGTGGAACTACCCGCTCCTCCTCTCGATGGGAGACGCAATCCCCGCTCTGCTCGCCGGATGCGCGGTGGTCATCAAGCCGTCGGAGATCACCCCGATCGGCCTTGGCGAAGTGATCCAGGCATGGAAGAGCGAAGTCGGCGGTCCCGATGTATTCGACGTGGTCAACGGGATGGGAGAGACCGGCTCCGCGCTGGTCGACGAGGTGGACTTCGTGCAGTTCACCGGCTCGGACCGGACCGCCAAGAAGGTGCTCGCTCGCGCAGCCGAAACGCTGACCCCAGTCAGCGCAGAGCTCGGCGGCAAGGACCCGATGATCGTCTTGAAGAGTGCCAACGTTGAGCGCGCCGCCAACGCCGCGACCTGGGGAGCGTTCTCCAACGTCGGCCAGGTATGCATCTCGGTCGAGCGCCTCTACGTCGAGGAGCCGGTGTACGAGGAGTTCGTCCAGCGTTTCACCGACGAGGTCAAGAAGCTGAACCAAGGGATGGACGGCCGCGAGCACGGCAAGGACATCGGCGCGATGACCTTCCCGCCACAGACTCAGATCGTCGAGGACCACGTCGAGGACGCCCGGAGCGCCGGCGCGACCGTCGTCACGGGCGGCAAGCGCGGCGAAGGCCCGGGCGACTGGTATCCGCCGACGGTGCTCACCGACGTCGACCACTCGATGAAGGTGATGCGCGACGAGACCTTTGGCCCGGTCGTCGGGATCATGAAGGTCCGCGACGCCGACGAGGCCGTGCGGCTCGCCAACGACAGCCGCTTTGGCCTCGCCGGTTCGGTCTTCGGCAGCAAGCGCGAGGCCGAGGCGGTGGCGCGGCGGCTCGAGGTTGGCACCGCCAACGTCAACGACGTGCTCGTCGGCTTCCTGGCGTCAGACGTCCCGATGGGAGGCTGGAAGGACTCGGGCATCGGCTTCCGCCACGGCGAGTACGGGATCAAGAAGTTCGTCCGGCCGGAGTCCATAGTGATCACCCGTTTCGGCCAGAAACGCGAGCCGCTCTACTTCCCCTACACCGAGAAGCGCCGGGAGCAGCTGCGCAAGATCACGGACTTCTTCAACTCACGCGACTGGCGCCGGCGTCTCGGCAAGAACCGCTAGTCCGCTGCGGTCAACTCGCCGTCGAGACGGCGAGCCTCCTCTTCGAACCACTCCGAGACCAGTCGCAGCCAGGCGACCTCGGACCGCGTCCTGATCCGGACGTAGTCCGCATGCTGATCGCCGGCCACGCGAATCGCGTCGGCCACGCTCAGTTCCCGCTCCGAAGCTCCGTCGTCACCGAGCAGCATCCAGTCGGCCCGTCCGCCGGGACCCTCGTCCTCGAGGGCCAGCCTCGTCCCGTCGGTCATCAGCAGCGCCTTCGGCTCGCGGCCGCCCACCTGTAGTCCCTGCACTCCGTTCGCTTCCATGTCTTTCCCCTTCGATCGCGACTTGTAGGAGAGACCAGTATGCGAGCAACCGCTAACACGGCGCTAAAGGATCGTTAACAGGATGCGAAAGGTGCGCTCCGTGCGCGGAACGGCCTAGGAGGCCGGGACGAGCTCTTCCCTGAGATGCTTCGCCGCCTGCACCATGTTCCGCAGGCTGGGATCGACCTCGTCCCAGGTCCGGGTCTTGAGGCCGCAGTCGGGGTTGACCCAGATCTGCTCCGGCCGCAGAACGCGCGCCGCCTCGTGCAGCAGCTCGGTCATCTCTTCGACGGTCGGGACTCGCGGCGAGTGGATGTCGTAGACGCCCGGGCCGATGTCGTTGCGATACCCGGTCTTCTCCCAGTCAGCCAGCAGCTCCATCCGCGAGCGAGCCGCCTCGATCAGGTTGACATCGGCGTCCATAGCCTGGATGTGCTCGAGGATGTCGCCGAAGTCCGAGTAACACATATGCGTCTGGATCTGGGTCTCGTCCTTGACGACCGCGGTGGAGAGGCGGAAGCAGTGGACGGCCCAGCCGAGGTACTCGTCCCAGCGCTCCTTGCGCAGGGGCAGGCCCTCCCGGATCGCGGGCTCGTCGACCTGAATGATCTGGACGCCGGCCTTCTCGAGGTCCTCCACCTCGTCCCGGATCGCCAGCGCCAGCTGCTTGCAGGTGTCAGCCAGGGGCTGGTCGGCGCGGACGAAGGACCACTCGAGCATCGTCACGGGCCCGGTGAGCATGCCCTTGACGGGCTTGGCGGTCAGCGACTGGGCGTAGCCGATCCAGTCGACCGTCATCTGCGACGGGCGCAGCACGTCGCCGAAGATGATCGGCGGCCGCACGTAGCGCGAGCCGTAGGACTGCACCCAGGCGTTCTCGGTGAAGACGTAGCCCTCCATCTGCTCGCCGAAGTACTGGACCATGTCGTTGCGCTCGGGCTCCCCGTGGACGAGCACGTCGAGGCCGACCTCCTCCTGGAAGCGGATGACCTTCTCGATGTCCTTCTCCATCGCCTGCCTGTAGGCGGCCCAGTCGATCTCGCCCTTGCGGAGCTTTTGGCGGGTCCGGCGGATCTCATCGGTCTGGGGATAGGAGCCGATCGTGGTCGAGGGAAAGAGCTCGGGAATGTCGATGCGGGAGCGCTGCGCCTGCCTGCGCTCCTCGAACGGGCTCGAACGGCGGTCGTGCTCCTCGTCGAGGGACTCGATCCGCGCTCGCACCTCGGCGTTCCGCGTCCGGCTCGACTCGCGCCGGGAGTCCAGCGCGCGGTCGTTCGCGTCGAGCGCCTCGGCGATCGCCTCGCGCCCGTCCGCCAATCCCTTCGCCAGGGTCGCCACCTCGCCCACCTTCTGGACGGCGAACGCCATCCAGGAGCGCATCTCGTCGTCGAGGTCGGCGTCCACGCCGGCCGGTTCCGCATCCAGGTCGATCGGAATGTGAAGAAGGGAGCAGCTGGTCGAGACGACGAGCTGGCCGGTGTGGGTCCCGAGGCCCTCGAGGGCATCCAGCGAGTGCTCGAGATGATCGATCCAGACGTTCCGCCCGTCGACGATGCCGGCGAAGAGCCACTGATCGTCGAGGCCCTCCTGGTTCGCGATGAACTCGGCGTTGTGGCGGCCACCGTGCTCGTGGACGTCGGGACCGAGCTCCGGCCCGTGGACCGAGCCGGTGAAATCCAGGCCGACGCCCTCGACGGGCAGGTCACGGAGGACGCCGTAGGCGTCCCCGACGTGGTCGAAGTAGGTCTTCACGAGGATCCGCGGGCGCTCGTGCACCTTGCAGAGCTCCTCGTAGGCGAGGCGGAGAGCGTCGAGCTCCTTCTCCGCGCGGTCCTCAACGAAACACGGCTCGTCGAATTGCACCCAGGTCGCGCCCTGCTCGGCGAGGCGCTCGATCACCTCTCCGTACACCTCGACCAGCGGCTCGATCAGATCGAGTGCGTCGAAGCGCTCCGGGGCACCGTCCGCGGGCTTGGAGAGCAGCAGGAAGCTGACCGGGCCGATCAGCACGGGGATCGTGTCGATGCCGAGCTCCTCCATCGCCTCGGCGTGCTCATCGAATGGCTTGGTGCCCGACAGCGAGAATTTCGTGTCGGGCCCGAGCTCCGGGACGAGGTAGTGGTAGTTCGTGTCGAACCACTTGGTCATCTCCATCGCCGTGGCGTCCTGTCGCCCGCGGGCCATCGCGAAATAGGTGTCGAGGTCGACCTGTCCGCCGTCGTGGCCGTAGCGCTCAGGCACGGCGCCGACGAGAGCGATCGCATCGAGGACCTGGTCGTAGTAGGAGAAGTCGTTCGAAGGGATCAGGTCGATGCCCTTGTCCTGCATCAGCTTCCAGTTCTCGACCCGGATCGCCTTGGCGGTGGCTGCGAGCTCGTCGGCCGACCTCTCGCCCCGCCAGAAGCCCTCGGTCGCGAACTTGAGCTCGCGATTGCGGCCGATGCGGGGAAAACCGGAGACGTTGGAGAGGGCCATGGATCAACCCTACCGAGCCGTCAAAACGCAAGACACCCAATCGCCGGGGCCACACCCTGGCTACCCTGCCGGGCCATGCCTGAGCGCGACTATCTGGGGGCGGTCCGCGAGCGTGTCGTCGTCTTCGACGGCGGCATGGGCGCAACCCTCGAGCAATTCGACCTGACGCAGGAGGACTATGGGGGCCTCCAGGGCAAATGTCACGAGGCGCTCGTGCTCAACCGCCCCGATGTGATCGAGGGCGTGCACGCCTCGATGCTCGACGCCGGCGCCGAGGTCGTCGAGACGGACACCTTCCAGGGCAGTCGCCTGAAACTCGACGAGTGGGGCCTCGGCGAACACACGCCTGAGATCAACCGAAAGGCCGCCGAGATCGCCCGGAAGGCCGCGGGTGCCGAACGCTTCGTGGCGGGCTCCATCGGGCCGACCGGCTTCCTGCCCGCGAGCGACGACCCGACACTCGGAGACGTCTCCTTCGGCAAGCTGGTCGAGATCTTCACCGAGCAGGCGCAGGGCCTGGTCGAGGGCGGCGCGGACCTGATCATCATCGAGACGGCCCAGGACATTCTCGAGGTGAAGGCGGCGGTCTTCGGAGCCCGCGAGGCGTTCACGCTCACCGGCCGCGAGCTGCCGATCCAGACCTCCGTCTCGCTCCTGCCGCAGGGGGGCAAGATGCTGCTCGGCACCGACATCCAGGCCGTCCTCACCACCCTCTCCGCGCTCGACGTCCAGGTGATCGGGCTGAACTGCTCGACCGGCCCCGAGGACATGCGTGACGCGATCCGCTTCCTCGGCGAAGCCTCGCACCTTCCCGTCCACTGCATCCCGAACGCCGGGCTGCCCCTTCAGGGACCCGATGGAGAGACGATCTTCCCGGAGCAGCCCGAGCCGCTGGCCGCAACGCTTGGCGAGTTCGTGGAGCGCTACAGCGTCGGCATCGTCGGCGGCTGCTGCGGCACGACCCCCGAGCACATCCGGGCGATCCGGGAGCGCGTGGACGGTCGCACGCCTGGTCCGCGCCCCGACCGCCCCCCTGTGGAGGTCTCGAGCATGATGACCTCCACCCCGCTCGTCCAGGAGCCGCGCCCGACCCTGGTGGGCGAGCGCGTCAATTCACAGGGCTCGCGCGCCGCCAAGGAGCTGCTGCTGGCCGACGACTACGACGGCCTCGTCCAGGTCGCCGAGGACCAGGTGACCGGCGGCGCCCACGTGCTCGACGTCTGCGTCGCGCTCACGGAACGCCAGGACGAGGACGTCCAGATGAGCACGGTCGTGGAGCGAATCTCGCTCACCCAGCCGTCGCCGATCCAGGTCGACTCCACAGAGCCGGAGGTGATCGAGGCGGCGCTGGAACGCATCCCCGGGCGGGCGATCGTCAACTCGGTGAACCTCGAGGCAGGCCGGGACAAGCTCGACCGCGTCGCCCCGCTCGCGAAGGCCCACGGCGCGGCGCTGATCGCCCTCACCATCGACGAGGTCGGCATGGCCAAGACCGCCGACCGCAAGCTCGAGGTCGCCCAGCGGATTCGCGATCTCTGCTGTGACGAGCACGGCCTGGATCCCGAGGCCCTGATCTTCGACGCCCTCACCTTCACCCTCACCACGGGCGACGAGGAGTGGCGCCCGTCCGCGATCGAGACGATCGATGGCATTCGCCGGATCAAGGCCGAGATCCCGGGGGTGAAGACCTCCCTGGGCGTCTCGAACGTCTCCTTCGGCGTCTCGCCGCCCGCGCGAGCGGTGCTCAACTCGGTCTTCCTCCATCACTGCGTCGAGGCGGGCCTCGACCTGGCGATGGTCAACCCTAACCACATCACCCCCTACGGCGAGATCCCCGAGTCCGAGCGCGAGCTCACCGACGACCTGGTCTTCAACCGCTCGGAGGATGCGCTCGAGAAGTTCATCGCCCACTTCGAGGAGAAGGGCGACGAGGCCGAGGAGACGGCCGGCGACCCGACCGAGGGGATGGAGCCCGAGGAGGCGCTCCACTGGATGATCCTCCACCGAAAGAAGGACGGTGTCGAGGACTGGATCGACCGCTCGGTGGAGAAGATCGGCGCGGTTCCGACGCTGAACGAGGTGCTGCTGCCGGCGATGAAGGAGGTCGGGGACAAGTTCGGCGCGGGCGAGCTGATCCTGCCGTTCGTCCTGCAGTCCGCCGAGGTGATGAAGCGCGCGGTCGCGCAGCTCGAGAACTATCTCGAGCGCATCGATGGCCACACCAAGGGCAAGGTCGTGATCGCGACGGTGTTCGGGGACGTCCACGACATCGGCAAATCGCTCGTCAACACGATCCTCACCAACAACGGCTACACGGTGGTCGACCTCGGCAAGCAGGTGCCGGTCGACACCATCATCTCCGCCGCTGTCGAGCACGAGGCCGACGCGATCGGCCTCTCCGCCCTGCTGGTCTCGACCTCCAAGCAGATGCCGATCTGCGTGCAGGAGCTGCACGAGCGGGGCCTCGAGTTTCCGGTCCTGGTCGGCGGCGCCGCGATCAACCGCGACTTCGGCCGCCGTCTCCTCTATCCGGGCGGCAGGGACTCGGACGACGTCTATGCGCCGGGCGTCTTCTACTGCAAGGACGCCTTCGCGGGCCTCGACACGATGGACGAGCTGATCGATGGCGACGCGCGCTCGGCGCTGGTCGAGCGGATTCGCTCGGAGGCGAAGGAGCTGCGCGAAAGGGGCGAGAAGCCGGACGACGCTCCACCGACCACCGACGACAGCGTGCGCTCGACGGCGCGAACCGACGCCCCGATACCCGAGCCGCCGTTCTGGGGCGCCCGCGAAATCGAGGTGGACCTCGACGACGTCTTCCCCCACCTCGATCGCCACGTGCTCTTCAAGCTCCACTGGGGCGGCCGCGGCAAGAAGGGCGAGGAGTGGCGGCAGATCGTCGAGGGACACGACGGCGAGGAGGGCTTCGCCCCTCGCCTCGAGCGCATGTGGCGGGAGCAGGGCTACCTCCGTCCGCGGGCCCGGCTGGGCTACTTCCCGTGCGCCGCAGAGGGCAACGAGCTGATCGTCTTCGATCCGAAGGACCCCGAGCGCGAGCTCGAGCGGCTGGTCTTCCCCCGCCAGCCCGGGCATGACCGGATCTGCCTGACCGATTTCTTCCGCCCCCTGGACGAGCTGGAGCCCGGTGAACGGGACGTGGTCGCCCTCCAGGGCGTCACCGTCGGCCCCGACGTCACCGAGCTGATGGCGAAGCTGGAGAACGATGGCGAGTTCGCCGAGCAGCTCTACGTCCACGGACTGGGCGTGCAGTCGGCCGAGGGGCTCGCGGAGTGGCTGCACTCGCGGGTCCGGAGCGAGCTTGGCATCGACCCCGACCAGGGGCGCCGCTACTCGTGGGGCTACCCCGCCTGCCCCGACCAATCCGAGCACGAGAAGGTCTGGCGCCTGCTCGGCCTCGAGGAGATCGGGATGACGCTCTCGGACGGCTACGCGGTGATGCCCGAGCAGTCGACGGTGGCGATCGTCGCCCACCATCCGCAGGCCGTCTACTTCGGCATGAAGTCCGGCTTCATTCCGAAGGACCGGGCTCCCGACGAATTGATCGCGGGCACCGACCGGGGCGGCGAGCTGCCACCGGAGGCGGACCCGCGCGACGGGGCGGTCGACGCCGAGTCGACCGACGCCGGCGAACCGCAGCCGGCCTAGCCGACGGCGGCCCGTTCGTCCGCACCGAGGCGGTAGGCGACCTGGGCCACGGGGAACCCCTTCAGCTCGAGCCGCTCCTCCGTCGCGCTCAGACTGCGCTCCGCGAGGAGGGACGAGACCCTTCGGTGGGCGTCGGCGCTCAGCAAGATCTCCCCTGGGCCCGCGGCGGCCTGTAGCCGGGCGGCCAGATTGGTGGCCTCCCCGCTGACGGAGAGGTTGGCGTCGGACACTCCCCTCGCCACGATCGCCGGCCCGACCGAGATCCCTATCCCGAGTGGGAGATCGATCGAAGCGGCCCGGTCGCGCAGCGCAAACGCCGCGTCCAGCGCATCGATCGTGTGGTCGACGCGACTGCCGGAGGCGTTGAAGGTCGCCATCACCGCGTCACCCGCGAACTTGTCGATGATCCCCTTGCGCCGCTCCACCGCCACCCGCGCCAGCCGGTAGAGCATCCGCATCCGCTCTGTGAGCTCATCCGGAGGCAGGTTGGAGCTGAGCTCGGAGTAGCCGCGAACATCGGCGAACAGGGAGGTGACTAGGCGCTCGCCGTGCGGCACCACCGGTTCAGCAGGGGTGTCGCCCACGATTTCGGGCGGGGGCGGAAGCTCCACACCGAGGCCGGCAGCCTCCTCTCGAGCCTCGCGGGCGATAAGCAGCGCACCGATTCGCTCCGCTTCCTCGACGATCGCGCGCAATTCGCCCGCGGCCTCCTCCGAGCGTCCACCGGCCGCCCATGCCCTGGCGCGCTCGTTCCTGGCTCGCAGCTCGACTAGCGGATAGCCGGCACCGGCAGCGGCGCGCACGATCACGTCGAAGCTGTCGGCGGCCCGCTTCGCGTCCCCGCGCGCCAGCGCAAGCAGGCCCTCGATCTCGTCGAGGTAGGCGGCGCCAGCCTCCGTGGGGTGGGCCCGTGCAGCGGCGGCGAGGCTCTCCACCAGGTCTTGACGGCCCTGAGCGGCAAGCACCTGGGCCGCCAGCGCCAGCGTCTCCCGGTACGTCCCCAGGTTCTCCGTGTTCTCGGCGATCTCCTCGGCGACCTCGAGCGCGTCGTCGGTTCGCCCGAGGCTCTCGGCCACCCGGATCCGGGCGGCCGCGTCGTAGATGATGTCCTGGAGCTCCGTCCTCGTAGAGACCGGGGGGAGCACACCGGCGGCGGCCTCGCCGCGGCCGAGCTCGGCCAGGATCCACGCGGTCTGAATGTGCGCCCTCCATTCCATCTTCCCGAAGCCGAGTCGCCCGTGGTGGCGGCCCGCGGCCTCGCCATCGGCGAGCGCCGTCTCGAGGTCTCCGCGGACGGTCTCGATGTAGCAGCGGCAGAGGAGATCGCCGGAGCGCCGGCCGAACCGGGCGTAGAAAGGCAGCGACTCGAGCCGCTCCAGCCACTCCTCGAGCTCCCCCAGCATCATGTGTGTACGGGTCCAGATCGTGTTCCAGGCCATGTTGCTCGCGATCTGGGAATAGCCCTTGTCCCGAGCCTCGCTGAAGCAGGTGTCCATCAGCGCCAGGCCGCGGGCCTGCTCGACGCCGTCGATATAGCCGAGGGCGACGAATCCCAGCGACCAGACGCGCTCGTAGTCGGCGCCCACCTGCTCTGCGATCTCGACTGCACGCTTCGCCGAGGCCAGGCAGTCCCGGTAGTCCAGCTCAAATGCCGCCATCCCGGCGAGGCGCTGGTGGGCCATGGCCAGATCGGCAGAGGGCCCGGCGGGCTCGAGCACAGTGAGAGCGCGCTCGTACTCCGCGCGGGCGGCGTCGGGGCGCTCGGACTCCCAGTGGCAGCGGCCGAGGATGAGGCGATGATGCGACGCCTCGAGCTCCTCCCCGTGCTCCTCCAGGGCTTCGATGCCCGAGGTCAGGTAGCCGACTGCCGTCGCCGGCTCGCCGTTGCGCTGATGATCGGTTCCGATCCGGCAGAGCACCCGCGCGTTGTCGAGTGGGTCCGAGACGTAGGGCAGCGCCCGTTCCAGGATCGAGACCGCCTCGCCGAAGGCGAGAGTGGCCTCGGCCTCCTCGGCGCTCTGCAGGCAGACCGGTACAGCCTCCTCGAAGCGGGCGGCACCGAGCAGGTGGTTGGCGAGCTCCACCGGGTGAGCATCGGCGCTCCCCGCCAGGGCATCGGCCGCCCGCGAATGAATCGCCTGGCGACGCGGCGTGACCGTCTCGGCGTAGATCGCCTCCTGGGTCAGCGCATGCCGCCAGCGGTAGCGAGCCGGCCGCGAGGGATCCTCTTCCAGCAGCTGTTGGGTGATCGCGGCATCCAGGGCGGCGTGCACCACGCTCTCCGGCCCGCCCGAAACGGCGAGCAGCGTCTCCGCATCGAAGCTCCGGCCGAGAATCGCAGCGGTCTCCAGCACCGCGACCTGGTCGTCCTCGAGGCGCTGAACGCGGAGCAGGATCGCGTGACGCACGGTCTCAGGCAGGGGTGTGCCGCTCAGCTCCCGGGCCGCGCCGCGGCGCCCGGCTGCGTCGACCACCTCGCGAAGCATCTCCTCGAGCACGAACGGGTTGCCTCCGCTGCGCTCCACCATGAGAGTGCGCAGCTCGGCGTCAACCGACTCCTGTCCGAGGGTGGCGTTGAGCATCTCACCCACGCCGTCCGCCGAGAGGGTCTCCAGCTCGACGACGTCCGCCACCCCCGAGCGCCGCCAGCCCTGGAGGACCGGCATCAGCGGGTGCCGGCGGTTGAGCTCGTCTCGCCGGTAGGTGACGAGGATGAGCGTGGGGAGATCGGTGAGGCGGCGGGCGAGATAGTCGAGCAGCTCCCTGGTGGACGCATCAGCCCAATGGACGTCCTCGATCACCAGCAGGAGGGTGCTCTCACGGGCCGGCAGCGCCAGCAGCGAGACGATCGCCTCGAACAACCGGAGCTTCGCCTGGCCCGGATCGGGTGACTGCTCCGCGGCGGCTCCCGATGCCAGCCGCGGAAAGATCTGAGCGAGCTCCGCGACGCTGGGCCCGAGTTCGTCGCCGAGTCGGTCGGTGTCGGTCACGTCGAGGTAATTGCCGATCGCCTCGAGGAATGGCAGGTACGGCAGCGTGAGCTCCGCGTCGCTGCAGGCCCCCGCGAGAACGGTGCAGCCAAGCTCACGGGCCTCCCCGGCGAGTTCGCGCGCGAGCCTCGTCTTGCCGATGCCCGCCTCGCCGGCGAGAGCGACGAAGCGGCTCTCGCCGCGCCGCGCGGCGAGCAGCGCGTCCTCCAGCACGGCCAATTCGTCGTCCCGACGGATCAGGACCGGACAAAGGGCGTTCCTCGCTGCCACGAGGGTATTTTCGCGCAGTCGGGGCGGTGAGCTGTGCGGCTAGGCCGAGACGCGTTCGGGCTCGGCCCGGCGCTCACGTCTCCGAGGGCGCTCGGAGAGCTGCACCGGAGCGGCGGCCATGGCGCGGACGCGCATGTCCGACCAGGTGACGCCCTCGCGCACGAGCGCCGGAACGCCGAGGGCGACGGCGGTCGCGATCTCGACGGCCTGAAGAATGACGCCGTAGGCCAGAGCGTCGGCGGCGTTGATGCCGAATCCCTGGTGCAGCACGCTGATGATCGCGAGCTGGAAGATGCCGATGTTGGACGGCGTGGCCGGTACGACCGCCGTGACGTTGACGGCGAACAGGCAGGCCGCCGCAGCGCCGATCGCGACCTGATGGTCCAGGCCGAGCGCCGCGAACAGCGCCCAGCAGGCGAGAAGCTGCAGGAACCAGGCGAAGAGCTGCGCAACCGCGGCGAAGGTGCCCTTGCGCGGATCGCGGAAGACCGTCAGGCCCTTGCGGGCCTGCTGCAGCGCTCCGCGGACCGCCTGGATGGCCCGCGCGATCCGTCCCTGGCCGTTCACCTTGACCACGGACGGCGCCATCAGCACCGCCAGCAAAACCAGCAGCGGCGCGGTGGAGACCAAGAACAGCTTCTGCGTGCTCGCCTGGAAGAGATCGGTCGTCGAGACGATGATCCCGCCGAGGAGCACCAACGCCAGGATGTTGAGCGCCGTCTGGGAGACGAGAGTGCCGATCAGAACGGGGAAGGTCTGGCGTATGCGCCCGACGTGCCGGGAGAGGACCATCGCCCTGGCGGGCTCGCCGAGCCGTGCCGGAAGGGTCGCGGACATCAGCACCCCGATCATCGTCGCCGAGGTCACGTCGCGACGGCGCACGTGGTAGCGGGGCAGAGCCGCCCGGGCGATCGCGACCCAGGAGGCGGCGCGAGCGAACATCGCGGCCACCATCAGGAGGCACGCGATCAAGACCCACTTGAAGTCGGAGTCGATGATGTTGCTCGCGACCTGGTCGACGCCGATGCGCCGGGCGGCCAGGGCCGTCAGGCCGAGGCCGAGCACGCCGGCGATCGCGACACCCGCCTTGCGGGCGACGCGCTTGCCGCGGCCGCCGGTGTCGTGCGCAGCCGGCTCCAGGGAGGGCAGCCGCTTCGCGGGGCGCTTCGGCCCACCGTCGATCCGCACCATTCCGCTTCGCCGGGCGTAGGCCTCGGGCGGCCAGATCGCAGCAGGTGCTGGCTCGATCGCCCGCTCGTAGACCTCGGTGACCTCATCGGCGATCCGCGGCCAGGCGTAGCGCGCGGCGCTGCGGCGGCCGGCCTCGCCCATTGCGCGAATTCGCTCGGGCTCGTGCGCGAGCAGCTGGAGCTCCTCGGCGAGCGCCTGCGGGTCAGCCGGGGGCACCAAGATGCCATCGACACCGTTGGTGACGACGTCGCTGTAGCCGGCGATCGCCGACGCGACGACGCCCGTGCCGGCCGCCATCGCCTCGATCAGCACCATGCCGAAGCTTTCGCCGGCGAGGGATGGCGCACAGAGCAGGTCCGCCTCGCCGAGCTGGCGCCACAGAATCGAGTCCGACACCTTGCCGAGCACGTCGATGTGGTGCATCAGATCCGGGTCGCTGACCCGGCGGGAGATCTCCTCCGGATCGGCACCGACCACCGTCAGCCTGGAGGGCACATGCTCGACGAGCGCCTGGAAGGCGGCGAGCAGGACCGGCAGGCCCTTGCGCTCCTCCGCGCGGCCGACGAAGAGCAGCCGGAGCTCGTCGCTCGGAGCCTTCGGACCCAGCGGCGCGGCCTCGATGTCGACGCCGTTCGGGATGATCGTGTACTCGCCGCCGAACCAGCGGCGCCCCGTCCAGGCGGCCGCCTCTGAGACGGCGATCCGCGCTGTCAGCTGGTTCATCCGACGGCGAGCGCCGAGCAGGGTCGCGATGTGGTTCGGGAAGGCCTTGGTGGAGTAGGCGTGGAAGGTCCCGACGACCGGCGCCTCGCGGAAGGTCATTGCGTCCCAGCCGACGAGCGGCGCGAGCGGCTCGTGCACGTGGACGACGTCGTAGTTGCCGGCGCGAAGCTCGCGACGTAGGGCGATCGGGCCCTCCGGGAAGGACGAGAGATTCGAGACTGCGCCATTCGCCCCGTAGCCGATCGTGCGTCCGAGCGGGACCAGGTAGTCAGGAGCGTCCCGCAGCTCGGGTTGGGAGCGGTGCAGGCGGCTGCTGATGCGGCCGGGCGGATCCCACGGGGCCAACACGCGAACGTGATCTCCCCGGGCGATGAACTGCTCCGCCAGCGCCTCAACGTGCCTGTTCACGCCTCCCTGATAAGTCCAGGAATAGGGCGAAACGAGCGCAATGCGCATTGGCCCAGGGTACCGGTAGTGCTGGTTGTGCTTCGTGGCGGAGGTCACACCTCATTCACTTACCCGCCTGGGGTTTCCCGATTACGCATGGGTTTCGGATCCGTGCCTGGCGCCTGGGCCCAGGCGAAGGCGAGCGTGGCCCCCAGGGCGAGCGATCCCAGCACGAGAAAGGTCGCTCCCGAATCGTTCACCAGCACGCCCACGGCCACGGCGGCGCTGGCGCCGAGGAAGCCTGCGCGGGCGAGCGGCTCCGGCCTCAGCCAGGCGTCGATTCGCCGCCACTTGGCGAGAGAGACGCAGATTCCGGCGATGACGAGCCAGAAGAGGGGGTTGGCGGCTGCCTGGGCGAAATCGTGGGCCGAGAGCTCGAGGCGGCGCTGGGCGATTTCAGCGAGGTCATTGGCGCCGCCGGCGTCGAGGACTGTACGTGTCAGGTGCGAGCCCCCGCCTGAAACCAGGTCGATGAAGGCGATCAAAGCCAGCAGCGTGATCGGCGCCGCGATCACGGCCGCCAGAGCACGACTGTGCGGATTACGGCCGCCGGGAGCGGCACTGCTCCGCACCGTCCCGCTGAACAGCGATACCGACGCAACGGCCGCACCGACGGGAAGCACGATCGCCGCGCCGATGTCGGCACCGAAGCGGCCGACGGCGAAAACAAGGCCTGCGAGGAGACCGATCCCCAAGAAAGCGACGGCGGCCCGTTCATTGCCGGTTTTCCGAGTGTCGGCCCGGGCGCTCAATGCCGCCCCCATCCCCACCGGCACCATCACCGCGATCAGGGCCTCCAGCTCATTCCCGATCCCGTAGAAGCGCGCCCCGAAGATCGGGTTCGGCCCGAGCAGAGAGAGTCTCGTGAGCTCGGACCCGGCGACGACATCGATCGCGTACGCGATCACCGTGATCGCGCAGGCGACCGCAAGCGCCCACCATCCGCGAGCGAACGCCAGGGTCACCGCCGCCAACCCGGCGGCGCCGAATCCAACGAGCAGTCCCTCCGCCACCGCCCCCGGCTCGATCGCCGCCCCGGCCAGCAGCATCAGCGGCATGTAGGCAAAGGCGAGCGCCACCCAGGCCGACGCACGCCTGCGCACAGTGGGGAACAGCAGGCCGACAAGCGCCGCAATCGTGATCCAGGCGACCAGGCTCAGAATCACCGCCGGCGCCCGCCGGTCGGGGATGACCTGCATCCGATCAGCGAGGTCCTCGATGGAGCCCGGATCGATCCCTCCGGAGGTGCGAATCGGCTCGCCGTCCATTTGATCCGGGACGGGCAGGCCGAACCGCCGCAGGATCGTCGGTGCGAGGTCCGTTGAGAGGACGTAGCCGTCGGTGCGCGTCGAGTCCGAGGTGAGGTTCCCAGCGAACCCGTCACCGGCGATCCCGATCGGCACGGTTTGACGGCCGCGGGATGGCTCAGCGAGCGCGACCAGAAGCCCGTCAGCAGGCATCGCGCTCACCGCCCTGCGAACCCCCCGGATCCCCGATGCACGGACGCTGAAGCTGCCGAAGTGCGACACGCCCACGTCGCCGTCGCGGCGCGCGGCGATCAGCCGGACGGACCCCACCGCGGGCGCCGCATCTGAGCGGATTCCGCCGGCCAGCAGGCTCGACGCCAGCAGCCCGGGGACGATCTCGGCTGGGGCGTTTTCAGCCCGCTGCACGACGTCCTGCCAGTGCGGCACCCGGAAGAGAAAGCTCCTGAGCGTCGGCAGGGGCTGGTCATAGAGCCCGTCAGCGACCCGGTTCCCCTGCGAGATGTCCAGGTAGGTCTGGTTCTGCGGGACCTCGCCGATGCCTGTGCTCATCAGGCCCGGGGAGAGCCCCGCGGCGGCAAGTTGCCCGACCGTGGTGTCCGACGGCAGCACAATCGCGATCACCTTGGGCGAGATGCGGGTGATGGTTGGCCTCCCCACTCCCATGCCCGCCGCCGGTGCCGCCACCCCGCACAACAGCGCCCCGGCCGCGAGCGCGGCGGCCACTACCCTTCGTCTCGTGGCCGGCCGCACGTTCGTCAAGTTCACGTTCTTCAAGCTCGACCCCGCCTGGCGGCGGCGCTCCGCCGAGGAGCGGGCGACCGACAAGGCCGAGTTCCTGGCGGCCTGCGAGGACTTCGCCGAGGACCGCTCGCTGCGAGCGTATTCGACGGTCGGGACCCGTGGCGACACGGACCTATTGCTGCTCACCCAGAGCCCGACGCTGGAGGACATCCACACGTTCCACGTCGTCCTCAGCCAGAGCGGTCTCGCCCGATGGGCATCCATTCCCTACTCGTACCTCGCGATGACCAAGCCTTCGCCCTACTCGGACTCCGAGTCGCGCCAAGAGATCTGCGTCTCGGACCGCAAGTACCTCTTCATCTACCCCCTCGACAAGAAGCGCGAGTGGTACGGACTGTCGCTCGAGGAGCGCAGGCGGATCATGGCCAACCACATCGAGGTCGGCCGACGCCATCCAGAGATCTCGATCAACACCACCTATTCCTTCGGTCTCGACGATCAGGAGTTCGTCGTCTCCTTCGAGGGGGACGAGCCGGGGGAGTTCCTCGATCTCGTGCAGGAGCTGCGCCCGACCGAGTCGAGTGCCTACACGCTGCGTGACACGCCGATCTTCACCTGCGTCGCAATGTCGCTCGGCCGGGCCCTCGACGCGCTCGACGGCACGGCCGCGACTGCCGTCACTCCCGCCTAGCGCAGCGACTACCCTTTCCCGCTCGCTGTGATCGGTACAGAGGACAAGCCGTTGCGCGTCGCCATCGTCGGTTCCGGGCCGGCCGGCTTCTACACGGCCGAGCACTTGCTCAGGCACGAGGGGACGCATGCCGAGGTCGACATGTTCGATCGCCTGCCGAGCCCGTATGGGCTCGTGCGTTTCGGCGTGGCGCCCGACCACCCGAAGATCAAGTCGGTGATCCGCGTCTACGAGAAGACCGCCGCGCGCCCCGAGTTCCGCTTCTTCGGCAACGTCGAAATCGGCAAGGACATCAGCGTCGACGAGCTCCGTGAGCGCTACCACGCTGTGGTGTTCGCCTACGGCACCGCGACCGACCGACAGCTCGGCATCCCCGGCGAGGATCTCCCCGGCTCACACCCGGCCACCGAATTCGTCAACTGGTACAACGCCCACCCCGATTTCGCCGATCGCGAGTTCGACCTCTCCTGCGAACGGGTCGTCGTGATCGGCAACGGCAACGTCGCCGCGGACGTCGCCCGGATGCTGGCGCTGACCCGCGAAGAGCTCTGTGAGACCGACACCGCGGACCACGCGATCGAGGCCTTCTCCGGAAGTGGCGTGAAGGAGATCCTCGTTCTGGGCCGCCGCGGGCCGGCGCAGGCCGCCTTCACCAATCCCGAGGTCCGCGAGCTCGGCGAGATGGTGAACGCCGACATCGACATCGACGCGGGCGAGATGGAGATGGATGAGATCAGCCGCGAGTGGCTCGACTCCGACAGCGCTGACCCCACCAACCGCCGCAACGTCGAGATCTTCACCGACTTCTCCGGCCGGGAGCCCGAGGGCAAGGCTCAGAAGATCACGCTCCGTTTCCTGCGCTCACCCATCGAGATCCAGGGCGACGGCAGGGTCGAGCGGATCGTGATCGGCAAGAACGAGCTGCAGCGCGATGAGAGCGGGCGGATCAAGGCCGTCGACGCTGGCGAGCGCGAGACGATCGAGTGCGGCATGGTGCTGCGCTCGATCGGCTACAAGGGCATCCCAATCGAGGGCATTCCCTTCGACGACGGCCGGGGCCTGATCCACAACGACTTCGGCTGTGTTCACGACGGCGAGGGCAACCAGGTCCCCGGCCTCTATGCCGTGGGCTGGATCAAGCGCGGCCCCTCGGGAGTGATCGGCACGAACAAGAAGGACGCGCAGGAGACGGTCGACAGACTCTTCGAGGACCTCGAGGCCGGCCGGGTTCCCGAGGCCGAGCTCGCCGCTGACCGCGGCTCGATCGAGGCCCTGCTTGCCGAGCGCAAGCCCGACCACGTCACCTTCGAGGGCTGGCAGGCGATCGACGCGGCCGAGGTCGAGGCGGGCAAGCCGCACGGCCGCCCGCGCGTCAAGTTCTGTCGCACCGAGGAGATGATCGAGGCCTCGAAGGCCGCGAAGACCGCGGCCTGAGGGCGCCTAGACGCCCGTCGTGCTCGGAGCCGCGGCCTCCTCCCGCCAGCGCCGATCGATGTCGCTCAGCATGCGCGGGTAGACGAGCAGGTGCCGGAACGGCTTGATCGCAGCCATGTATGCCTCGCCCCTGACGCCGTTCGGCTTCACCAGCACGGCCATCTGGCCGCGGTAGCCGCCGGTCCCGTCCGGAACCCAGCCGAGATGCATCACGCCGTGCATGGTCCGGTTGGCGATCTCCGCGGCCCACTCGTCATCGAGCAGATACAGAGACTTGAACGGGAGCGACTCGTGGTCCGGGCCGCGCTCGCCCTCTCGCAGGTCGTCGGGCAACCGATCTCGCAGCGTCGGCACACGCGAACCGACCCCGCCCCCGTCGTCGTCCCAACCGAACAGCTCTCCGAGCTTCCAGCGGAGTGCGAACAGGAACCGGACAGCGACCGAGGAGCTCTCGTCGGAATCCGCCTTCGCGAAATTCTCGACCAGCAGGTGGAAGTCGTCGGCATCACCCGGCGTGGGCAGCGCCCAGACGTCCTCCACTCGGAACTCGGCGGCGATCTCATGGATACGCCACGGGCGGCCGGTGTGCGCGCTGTTCGGGAGCCTCATCGTGATCCTCCGTCCATCCGGATGCATGTATACGGTAGCGTATATATCGAATGGCTGCACCGACGCTGACACCCCGTGACCGCTGGATCGACGAGGGGCTCACCGCCCTCGCCGCCGGCGGCCCTGAGGCCGTCCGCATCGAGCCCCTCGCTCGGTCACTCGGGGTCACCAAGGGCGGCTTCTACGGCCACTTCGGCGACCGCCAGGCCCTGCTGCAGGAAATGCTCGATACCTGGGAGCGGACGATGGTCGACGAGGTGATCGAGCGGGTCGACCGGTCGGGCGAAGACCCGAAGGCCCGGCTCCAGCGGCTGTTCGCGATCGCCACGTCCGGTCCCGGCCTGCTCAAAGCCGAGCTTGCGATCCGCGACTGGGCCAGGCGCGACAAATCCGTCGCGCGGCGCGTCAGGCGGGTCGACGACCGCCGCATGGACTACATGCGCTCGCTCTTCGACGCGATCTGCCGCGACGAGGACGAGGCCGAGGCCCGCTGCCTGCTCGCCTTCTCGCTCTTCATCGGCAGTCCCTTCATCACGGCCGACCATCGGGGTCGCGGCCGCATCGAGGTCATCGAGCATGCACTCGCCGGCCTCCTAGAATCACCCGGCGATGGCGATCTCGAACGATGAAGTGCGCCTGATGATCGAGGCGTCCCTACCCGGGGCGCGGGTCGAGGTGATCGACGAGACCGGCACCCAGGACCACCTGCGCGCGACGGTCAGCGCCCCGCAGTTCGAGGGCCTCTCGCGAATCGAGCAGCACAAGCTGGTCAAGAAGTCAGTCCAGACCCGCTTCGACGACGGCTCGATCCACGCGCTTTCGATCAAGACCTCCGCCCCGGAGTAGGGGCTGCGTATAGTGAGTGTCGATGACTGAACCCACTCTCAAGGACAAGGTCGAGGAGCTCATCCGGGAAAACAAGGTCCTTCTCTTCATGAAGGGCAACCCGGAGGCGCCTCAGTGTGGTTTCTCTCAGCGGACCGTCAACGTGCTCGAGTCCTACGGGGTCGAGTACGGGGCCGTCGACGTCCTCCCGGCGCTGCAGCCTCTGCGCGAGGTGACAGCCGAGATCTCCGACTGGCAGACCTTCCCCCAGCTCTACGTCAACGGCGAGCTGGTGGGCGGCTGCGACATCGTCGAGGAGATGGACGAGTCCGGCGAGCTGGCCGGCCTGCTCGGCGTCGAGCAGCCCGAGCGGCCGGCGATGTCCGCCAAGCAGGAGCTCCAGGCGGACCCGCAGCAGAGCCCACCGATCCAGATCCAGCGTTAGTCGCTCAGAGGAGTCGAGCTAGACCGCGGCGGCCTGCTCGGCCGCGTCTTCCTTCACCTGGAAGGAAGAGCCGCAACCGCAGGCTGCGACGACGTTCGGGTTGTTGACCGCGAAGCCGGCACCCTGGAGGCCATCGACCCAGTCGACCTCGGAGCCGAAGACGAACTGCATGCTCGTCTTGTCGACGACGACCGCGACGCCCTGATTCTCGAAGCGGTGGTCGTCCTCCTTCGGCGCGTCGAAGGCAAGGGCGTACTGGAAACCGGAGCAACCGCCGCCGCGAACCGCAACGCGAAGGGCCTGCTCGGCCCCGTTCTCCTGCTCCCCGAGCAGCTCCTTGATCTTGCCCGCCGCCTTGTCGGTCAGCTTGATGGGCTGTGTCGCATCACTCATCGGACTGCATTGTAGACGGCGCACCCCCCGGGTCGGAAATACTTCGCGCATGTCCAGCGACGAGGCGTGGTGCGAGGAACCTTCGAGGCGATGTCCGAGGCGCGCGGCACGCCTCTGGAGGAGCGCGACGCCCTGATGGAGCGATGGTTCGACCGGGAGGTCGAATACGTCGAGGACGAGAAGTGGCCGGGCTCCACGGCGTATCACGGCCGGACGCCTTCGCCGGCTACGAGGAGATTCTCGGGGGAGACCTGACGGTCGAAGAGGTGCGCACCGGCACAGACGGACTGCTGGCGATCATCCGGTTCGAAGGGAGATCAACGGGCGCTTCGGTTCCCTGGGAGCAGCGCTGGGCGCATCACTGCCGGGTCCGCGACGGCCGGATCAGCTACTTCCGCGCGTTCGCGGATGTGGACGAGGCGCGCCGGTCGGCGGGCGTCTCCTCCCCATAGCGCCAGTCCAGGTACTGCAGGATCCGGCGAGAGTCGCTGACGACCTCTTCGCCGTCGACCAGGACCGGGACGTAGGGCAACTTGGTCAGCTCGACGATCTCGGGGCGCTGTGAACGGCGCCGCCGGACGCGCTCGGTGCGGTACTCGACGCCGAGCTTGTTGAGCCGCCGGGCCACGGCGCCGCAGGGACAGAGAACGTTCGTGGGGGTGCCGCAGCGGTAGAGGACGCGGCGAGGCTCGGCCATCAGTGGAAGGGAAGCAGGCTGAGAGCACGGCCGGTGCTCCGCAGCGCGACGTCGGTGAGCCTGTGTCCCTCCGCCCGGTTCCCGAGCTCGTCGAGCTGCCAGCGAACCGTGTCCTCCAGGGTCTCCTCATGCGGACGCGGCTCCCAGCCGAGCTGTTTGCGCGCCTTGTCGTTGCGATAGGTGAACCACTGGGTGCCGGAGCGGACCTCGTCGGCGGACGTGGGCATCTTCAGCCCGGTGAACTCCATCATCTCCACGCCGGCGATCGCCAGGCGTCCCTGCAGGCGAAATGGCGGAGCCGGCACGCCGGCGATCCGGCTGAGGTCAGCGAAGAGCCGCTGCTGGGTGAAGTTGCGGCCGGTGAGCAGGTAGCGCTCGCCGTCCTCGCCGCGCTCGTCCGCCAGCACGTGGCCCTTTGCGACGTCGCGGACGTCGACGATGTTGATCGCCCCGTCGAGGTAGCCCGGGACCCGCCGCAGCAGGAGCCGGCGCACCAGGGCATTGGAGGTGCCGCTGGGATTCGGATCGTCCGGCCCGAGGACGAAGGACGGGTTGACGATCGTCACGGGCAGCCCCTTGGCCGCCGCGCGCATCGAGACCAGCTCCGCCTCGTGCTTGGAGTTGATGTAGGTGATCCCGAGCCGCCCCACGGTGAATGGGGAGTCCTCGTCGATCGTCTCCCCCTTCTTCGCGGCGCCGACCGCGCTCGAGCTCGAGGTGAGGACCGCCTTGACGACTCCCGCGCGGAGCGCCTCCTCCATCACGTTCCGAGTCCCCTCGACGTTCACCTCGAAGACCCGGTCCCGGGCGCGGCTTCGCATCGATGTGGTGCCGGCGACATGGAAGACACGCTCGACCCCCTTCATCGCCTTCTCCACGGCCCTGCGATCGGTGACATCGCCGACCGCGCGCTCGAATTCGACCCCCTGGAGGGGCTTCGTGTTGCTCTCGGCGCGGACCAGCAGCCTCAGATCGTCGCCGCGGCGAGCCAGTTCCCGGACAACGTGGAGGCCGACAAAGCCCGTCCCGCCGGTGACGAGCGTCTTCGTCATAGGGCGGGCATGGTAGAACGCCCCGATGCCTTCGACCGCCGTGGTGGCGGACACCACCTCCTATCTGCCGCCCGAGCTGCTCGAGGAGCACGATGTCAAGCTCGTCAGCCTCTATGTGGGGATCGAGGGCGAGCAGGATCGGGAGGCCGACATCACGGATCTGCACGCCTTCTACGAGCGCCTCCGCGCGTCCAACGAGATGGTCACCACCTCGCAGCCCTCCGTCGGAGATTTCATCGCGGTCTACGAGCCGCTGCTGGCGGAGGGAAAGGAGATCGTCTCGATCCACCTCTCCTCCGGGATCTCGGGCACCTACGAGTCAGCGATGCAGGCCCGGGAGCGCCTGACGGCCGACGGCAAGGGCGGGGAGCGCATCGTCGTCTGCGACTCGCGGACCGGCGCCGGGGGGATGGGCCTGATGGTGCTGGCCGCGGCGCGCTCCGCCGAGAATGGAGAGAACGCCGCCCAGGCCAAGGAGCGAGCCGAGGCGGCGCGCAGTGAGCTCAAGATCTGGTTCTCGGTCGACACGCTCGACTACCTGCGGCGGGGCGGGCGAATCGGCGCGGCCCGCGCCTGGATCGGGACGACGCTGAAGATCAAGCCGATCCTGACCCTGGAGGACGAGATCACCCCGATCGAGCGGGTACGGACCCGGAGCCGCGCCTTCGAGCGGATGGTCGACTACGCCCGCCAGCGGCACGAGGACGGCGCGGACGCCTGGGTGGTCCAGCATGTGCAGGACCCCGAGAACGCCGAGCGCCTGGTCGAGGCATGCAGGCCGATCTTCGGCCACGACCCCGTATTCACCTCCGAGGTGGGCCCCGTGATCGGGGCCCACGTCGGGCCGGGACTACTCGGCGTCGGCGGCGTGCCGAGCTCGCGGATCGACTTCTAGCCGGGTCTCAGCCGCGCCGGCGGCTCAGCGCGATCGCGCCGCCGACCAGGAAGCCGACGACGGCGGCGCCGACGGCGAGCTCCGTTCGGTGCTCGCGAATCTGACGCTTGACGTCGGTCACCTGCATCCAGCGATTCCGCAACGCGTCGACCGAGCGCGAGAACTCCTGGCGCTGCTGGACGATGTCCCGCCGGATCTGGTCAGAGGAGCGAGTGCCTGGAGCCGGCATCGGCCGGCGCCCATTGCCTCCGGTGGAAACGGTCTCCCGAGTGGGCGTGCTCATGGTCCGTCCTCCTTTCCGTTGTGTCCCTCGAAGGCGGCCTTGATCTCCTTGGCCTCCTCGATCGCCATGTCGGGCGTGGGCGGCGCCGCGCGCTTGAAGGAGCGATAGGCGAAGAGGCCGCCGGCGATCCCTATCAGCAGGAAGATCCCCGCCTCGACGAAGAAGCCCGCCCATGGGTTGTTGAAGACCAGATCGTTGAGCAGCCAGGCGAAGCCGTGCATCGCGAGCGCCAGGGCGAGCAGCGCGAAGACGCCGGCCACGAGCCCGGCGACCGACCCGCGCAGCAGGCTGTTGGCCTTCTCGGTGACCTCCGTCTTGGCGAGCTCGATCTCCTCGCGGATCAGGACCGAGGCCTGGTCGCTGACCTCGAAGACGAGCTCACCCACCGTCATGTCCTCCACAGGGCGCTCCGAATCGGGCGGAGACGGAGGGGTCTGCGTGGAGCGCGTTCCCTCGCCGTCGGTCATTCGGGCGGCTCCTCATTGAAGACCCGCCGCCAGATCACTTCGGAGAGCCGATGAGCCGCGACGGTGGCAAGCGCTCCGGTGGCTGCCAGAAGCCCCGCCCAGATCAATCGCCTCAAGATGTCGCTGTCCATTTCTGTGGCCTCCTCTTCCGGGATCGCGCTACCCGGACTGGTGCGAGGAGTAAACCAAGTCAGCGCCTCGGCCGTTGGCCTGCGCCGTTGCCCGCTCGGCGTAGGTCGCCCAGCGCTCGAAGAATGTCCGGTACACCGCGTGGGTCCAGCCGGGATCGGCCGCCTCGAGCAATCCATGCGAACCCGCCGGCAGGATCCAGACGCGAACCAGGTCGTTGCCCTGAGCCGCCTCTCGGAGCATCCTTGCGTGATCGACCTTGACGATCCCGTCGTCCTCGGGGTGCAGCACGAGTAGCGGCACCCTCGCGTTGGCGACGTGGTCGATGCCCCTCGCCTCCGTCCAGATCGTCTCGGCGTCCACGCCGTAGTACGGAGCGGAGACGTGCTCCATGACGTTCAGCATGTCCTCCGCCTCCGGGGGCCAGCGGCCCGAGCGGACGCGCGAGACAAGGGCCGCCTCGAAGGCCTTGTGGATCGGGTAGCGAGGGTGGCCCCTCGGCACCGGCTCGGAGAGGCGCTCCCACGCGAGTTTCGGGACTGCCGGAGGCGAGACCGCGAGGATTCCGCCGTCCAGCGACGTGGGGGTCTCCTCCTGGTCGGAGGCGTTCAGCACGGAGCTGCCGCCCAGCGAGATCCCGAGCGCGCCCACGCTCGTCGTCCCGCCGAGCTCCTTCATGTAGCGAGCCAGGGCCAGGATGTCGAGGCCCTCCTTCCAGCCGGCAGTGGACGGCGCCGGGCTGGTCAGCTCGGTCATGCCGAAGCTGCGCAGGTCGAGGGCGGCGACGTTGAAGCCCCATTCGTAGAACGCCCTGACCGCGATCTGGCGGACGTAGTCGAAGCGGCTCGACGTGAACAGTCCGTGGACGACGATCAGCGACGGCCTGGCGGCCTCCTGCAGGGCGATCGACGCCGCGATCCGCTCGCCGTCGGCGCCCTCGACGATGTGGTCCTTGAACTGCCCCGGATAGCGGTAGCCGATCACCGCGCCCTCGCGGTGCTGTGCGACCACGAAGTTGGAGATGTCGGCGAAGCCCCTGCGGAGCTCGGCCAGATCCGAATGCCGCAGATGCTCCGGAATGGCCTCCAGGTCCGCCATCAGGGCGTCCATCGAGCGCTCGCGCTCGGGTGGAACCGGAAGCGGCCGCTTCGAGCGGCGTTCGAGCGACAGCAGGAAGTCGCGAAGGCGCCCGCCGATCAGCTGGCCGAAGATCCAGAGCGGCAACAGGAAGATCCCGAGCAGGACGTTGGCGAGCTTGGCGGCCCCATGCAGGACCCGGTCCTGGCGCTCCGTCCTTGCCAGTCCCTCCCACATGAGCAGGGCTAGCCGGCGACCGCGTCGCCGACGGGCCTCGGCTCGAGGCCGTCGCAGATCGTCTCGACCACCAGCCGCTTGGCGCGCTCGTAGTCCTCATCGGCGGACGGGATGGACTCGAAGATCCAGCCGGTGAGCAGCTGCTCGATGGCGCCGTAGAAGACCATCGCGGCGAAGTTCGGGTCCACGTCATCCCGGAACTCGCCGGCCTTCTGAGCGTCGGCGACGATCTCCGCGACGAGGTCGTACGCTTGGCGGATCTCCGGCAGGTGGGTGCGGCCGAACGAGTTGGCGGCCCGCGTGACCTCCACGATGATCACCTTCATCAACTCGGGCTCGTGCCGGTAGGACTCGATGATGAAGTTGGCGACGCCGGCTAGCTTGTCGCGCGGCGGGGCGTTGCTCTGCTGGACCTCCCTGCTCGCCTCCACCAGCAGCGCCCAGCGTTCCGAGAAGAGCTCGTTCAGCATCTGGTCCTTGGAGTCGAAGTAGTGGTAGACGAGGCCATAGGCGACGCCGGCCTCCGCCGCCACGTCGGAGACGCGAGCGCTGTGGAATCCCTGCCGGGCGAAGACCGTGATCGCGGCGTCGAGGATCGCGCGCCGCTTGTCGGGTGCGGGAGCCTGCGCCATCAGCGGGCTCCGGTCGGCGTGGCGGGCTCGGCGGACGCCTGGACGGCCTCAACCTCGCCGCCCTCCGGCCAGCGATACGCATCCGGCCGGCGGTGACGGAGGGAGGGCAGGCTGTCTCGCATCTCGTTCTGGATGGTGAAGTCGAGATCGGCGGAGATGAAGCACTCGGTGTCGGGCGCCTGTGCCATGACCACTCCCCACGCATCGACGATCATCGAGCGGCCGTAGCTCCGGTAGTGCGGCGCCGCGAACCCGATCTGACCCGCCGCGACGACGAATATCTGGTCCTCGATCGCGCGGGCACGGATCAGCACCTCCCAGTGGTCCCGCCCGGTCCGCTCGGTGAATGCCGCCGGGACGCTGACCACGCGCGCGCCCCGCAGGGCGAGGATCCGGTAGAGCTCGGGGAAGCGAAGGTCGTAGCAGATGGTCAGGCCGACCATCGCGCCGCCGGCCTCACCAATCGCGATCTGATCGCCGGCCTGCTCGATCGCTGATTCGCGATATTCGACATCGCCGACCTCGACGTCGAACATGTGGAGCTTGCGGTAGACGGCTCGCTGCGCTCCGTCGGGCCCGAACATCACGGAGGTGTTGGCGAGCTTCTCCTGCTCCGGGACGATCTCGGGAACGCTCCCGGCGACCAGGTGGATCCCGAGCTCCTCAGCCCAGCCGGCGGCCGCGGTCAGCGCCGGGCCATCGAGCGGCTCCGCGCATGAGCGGATCGCCTCGGGAGAGCCGAGCACGGTCCACTTCTCCGGCAGCACGACCAGCTCAGCGCCCTCGGCGGCGGCGCCCCGAACGAGGCGCTCTGCAACCTCGAGGTTGCGGTCATATTCGTCAGTGGAGTTGAGCTGTACGGCGGCGGCGCGCATTTTTCTCCTCGCCCAACCCGGCTTTCGTTCCACATCCGGGTTCGGCTGACTGACCAGTCAATCTAGCGGCCGCATCGCCCGGATGCGTTCAGTTGTGTGACCTCACGCACGTTTTCAATAGCGCAGTCGGGCGGAAAACGAGGGGAGATGCTCAGGAAGCTGCTGCCCCGAACCCGAACGGCCTTCGAGTCGCGCACCCAGGTCTGGCGTGAGGTCGGCCTCGGATCCGAGATCGACCCCGCCATCGCGCGCCGCTCCAAGGGCGGCGCGCTGGTGCTCCTCGCCCTGATCGCGGGCGTGTTGGTCTGCTTCACCGAGCGGAAGGCCCTCTTTCCGGGCTACGGGCTCGAGGTGCGGATCGATACGGTCATCCTGCTTGTGCTCCTCGGCTGGGGCCTGGCGGGCCTGCTGGCTCGGGGATTCGCTCCGGCGCTCTATCGGCGACTGGAGCCGGGAACTGCCGGAACGATCGGCTTTCTCGTCCGCCTGCTGACGATCCTGGCGATGACCATCGTGGCGCTCCGTATCGCGGGCCTCCAGGCGGGAACCCTGGCGGTCGGGGGAGGCTTCAACCGCGGTCGTGGTCGGTCTGGCGGCCCAGCAGGTGCTCGGCAACCTGCTCGCCGGGCTGGTCCTGATCAGCAACCGGCCGTTCCGCGTCGGCGAGCGGGTCCGCCTCCAGGCGGGCGTGCTCGCCGGGCAACTGGAGGGGGTGGTCGGCCAGCTCGGGCTCTTCTATACGACGTTGGTCAGCGGTGCGGATCGGATCCTCGTTCCGAACGGGGTCCTGATCCAGGCGGCTGTGACCCCGCTGCGCGAGCCCGAGAGAGTCGAGTTCCGGGCCCGCTTCCGCTCCGACGCCAGCCCGCGCGAGGTCCGGCAGCTGATCGAGGAGTCGATCGAGGTCCCACTTCGCTATCCGCCTCACATCGCAGTCGAGGAGCTCGACCGGGACGATGTCGTGGTCCGCGTGGTCAGCACCCCGATGAACCCGCGTGATGGAGGCAGGCTCGCCGAGGAGGTTCTGGCTGGCCTCCGCAGCGTCGACGGGAACGGCGGTCCCGCGCCCGCATAGGATGGGCCGATGCGGGCTCTCGTCACCGGGGCGACCGGGAAGGTGGGGTATGCGATCGCCACGGCGCTTCTCGAGCGAGGCGACACGGTCCGGGCGCTGGTCCGAGATCCGAAGCGGGCGGCCACCGTCCTCCCGGCCGGCATCGAGCCCGTTGCCGGCGACGTCACGGACCCGAGCACGCTGACCGCGGCCGTCGAGGGCTGCGACGTGGTCTTCAACTCAGCGGGCATGCCCGAGCAGTGGGTGAAGGACGAGGCGATCTTCGACCAGGTCAACGCTGTCGGCAGCGGGCATGTGGCCGCTGCGGCTCGAAGGGCCGGAGTGCCGCGCTTCGTCCACACCTCGACCCACGACGTCTTCCACGCCGAGACCGGCGAGAGCTTCGACGAGACGATGCTGGCCGACTACCCGAAGGGCACCGCGTACGAGCGCTCGAAGCAGCACGCCGAGGAGCTGGTCCTGGCGGAGCGCGGCGGAATGGAGGTGGTGATTCTCAATCCTTCCGGGGTCTATGGCCCCACCCCATCCGCGACTCCCTCATTCGAGAACGAGGTCTTCGAACCCGTGGTGCGAAAGCGCCTGCCGGCCGTACCGCCGGGCGGCACCGGCTACGCGTTCGTCGAGGGGGTCGCCGCGGGGCACCTGCTGGCCGCCGAGAAGGGAAGGGACGGCGAGCGCTACATCCTGGCTGACGGCTACGCGGACTTCGGCGAGCTTGCCGAGACGGCGAAGCGAATCGCGGGCCGTGGGCGGATCCCGCCGAGGATGCCCGCCCCGGTCGCCAGGGCCGTCGCATCGCTCGGCGCCGGCCTCTCCCGAGTGACCCGCCGGCCGCCGCTGCTGCCGAAGGGCCAGCTCACCTACATCCTCTGGCAGGCCCGCCCGGACTCATCCAAGGCGCAGCGCGAGCTGGGTTGGAAGACCACAACCCTCGACGAGGGAGTGCAGAGGACCCTCGACTCGATGGGGTTGCTCGAAACCGGTTGAGTTGGTGAGCTATCGCCCCCTGGCCGAAAACTCACCAACGGGCTCAGTCACGCAGGCGGCCGACCGCGGGCACGAAGCGACCCACCCGGGCGGCGTATCGCCGGTATCCATCGCCATGGGTTCGCAACAGGTAGGGCTCCTCCACGACGCGCACCTGCAGCTCGAGCCCCAGTGCGATCACGACCACCGAAGCGAGCGCGAGCCAGGTCGGCACCATCAGGATGAAACCAGTCCACCCGACGATCATCGCCGCATAGATCGGGTTCCGGCAGAACGAGAACCAGCCTCCGGTGACGAGGTCCGTGCCCTGGTCGTCACTGACTCCGATCCGCCAGGACGCTCCCATCCCGAGTTGAGCGCCGAAGACGGAGAGTCCTCCGAGGGTCGCGAGGACGATCCCTGGGACGTGGAGCGCGTCGATGTCGAGTGAGTCGATCGGGTCCAGGGCGCCCTTCAGCACGAGCTGCAACGAGATGATCGCCATCGCTATCCCGCCGAGAAAGAGGAGGCCGCTGAGCCACTCCAGGGGACCGGCCCCCCTGCGGAGCCCGATCAGCCCGGTGGCGCCGGTGCGGCGCAGCTGGATCGCCACTCTCACGAACAGCGTGAGGACCACGAACACGACCAGCATGACGGCGGCGAGCTTCGCCATCTGTGGCTACTTCGACTTGTCGCCGCTGCCGTTCGAGTCGGGCTCCGCGCCGCGCCTTGCCTCCAGCTCGGCGACGAGTGCCTTGGTGTGCATCGCCGCAAGCAGGTCGTTGAGCGGCTGGTTGCCGGCCTCGATCAGCGCCATCGCCTCGTCCGTGTCCATCTCGCCGGCCAGGCGCTCCATGATCACGTCCACCTCCTGCTTGACCAGCTCGCCCATCGCGTCCCTGTAGCGCAGGGTGTCGTAGACGGTGAAGCCGATCCGCTCCTCGTAGCCGCCCGCGCGGAAGCGGCTGATCGCCTCGATGATCCGGATGTCGCTCGGCGAGTAGCCCTTCTTGTCGGGGGTGAGCACCCCGAGCTCGGCGAGGCGGTCCAGCACGTCCTGAGGGAGGTCGTAGCGCCCCTGGACCTCGGCGGCGCTGATGCGCTCGCTCTCGCTCGCGAGCGCATGCTCGAGCAGCTTGTCGCCGAGCTCGATCAGCGCCTTGGCGCGGTCCGGATCCTCCTCGAGCAGGTCCTTGATCACCCGCAGCGGCATGTAGCGCTCCTCCTGGAGCTGCTTGATCATCTTGATCCGGTCGACGAACTCGGCCGGGTAGTAGGCCATGTTGCGCGAAGTCTTGACGGGCTCGGGCAGGAGCCCCTCGCGGAGGTAGTGCTTGATGGTCGCGGCCGAGACGCCCGAGGCGCGAGCCAGCTCGCCCATCCGGAGCATCTCCTCCTTGTCTTGTGCCTTGGCCGCAGTCATGCCAAGAACGGCTCTTCGCTCTGCGACATGTCCGGGCCCTTGGCCGCACCGGATTCCTCCAGCGCCTGGATCTCCTCCTTCGAGTAGCCCGCCTCCGCGAGCAGCTCCTCGGTGTGCTCCCCGAGGGCGGGCGCCGGCAGCTCGATGCTCGCGGGAGTCCGCGAGAGCTTGATCGGGAAGCCGAGCTGCTTGACCTCGCCCATCTCGGGCTGCTCGTAGCTCACCACCATCTCGCGCTCGCGCACCAGCTCGGACTCCAGGGCCTCGTCGAGGTCGAGGATCGGCTCGATCATCGCGTCGTGCTCGTCGTTGAAGGCCTTCCACTCGGCGCGGGTCTTCGTCTTGAAGATCTCCGCAACTTCACTATGCGCCTCGGAGCCGGGCTTCTCGAACTGCTTCTCGATCAGGTCATCCCGGCCTACGGCCTGGCAGAAGCGCCCCCAGAACTTGGGCTCGAGCGCGCCGCAGGTAACCCAGCCGTCCGAGGCCTCATACGGCCGGTAACAGATGATTCCCCCCGAGAGCATGATGTTGCCGCGCTCGGGCACCTCGCCCGATCCGAAGTAGCGGCCCGCCTCCATCGCCAGCCAGGCGAGCGAGCCATCGGTCATCGAGATGTCGACCATCTGCCCTTGGCCGCTGCGACGAGCCTCCTGCAGCGCAGCGAGAATCCCGACCGCGGCCATGAGCCCACCACCGCCCAGGTCGGCGATCTGCGCCCCGGACTGGATCGGCGCGCCGCCGGCCTCGCCGGTCAGCCCGAGGATCCCGTTCAGTCCCAGGTAGTTCATGTCGTGGCCCGCCCGGTCGCGGTTCGGCCCGTCCTGGCCGTAGCCGGTGATCGGGCAGTAGACGAGCGCCGGGTTGGCCTGGCTGAGCACCTCGTAGCCGACGCCGAGCTTGTCCAGCACGCCGGGCCGGAAGCTCTCGACCAGCACGTCGGCGGACTCGGCGAGCTTGAGCAGCGCCTGCTGCCCAGCCTCCTGCTTCAGGTCAAGCCTGACCGATCGCTTGTTGCGGTTCAGCGAAAGGTAGATCGCCGAGCGGGTGCCCAGCGGCGTGTGCTCCTCGTCCCCGTAGTACGGCGGGGCCCAGCGGACGTAGTCGCCCTGGCCGGTGTCCTCGACCTTGATCACGCCGGCGCCGAGGTCGGCGAGCAGGAGAGTGCAGAAGCCGCCGGGCAGCAGTCTGGTCAGGTCCAGGATCTTGACGTCCTCGAGCGGCCGGCTCATGCCTTGGACTCCTCCTTCTTGCGGAGACCGAGCAGCTCGCGCGCCTCGGCGACCGTCGCCGCGCGGCGTCCCACGTCCTCGGCCATCTGCCGCGCCTTGGCGATCAACTCGCCGTTCGACTTCGCCATCTCGCCATCAGGCAGATAGAGGTTGTCCTCGAGGCCGGCGCGGACGTTGCCGCCCAGGTTGAGCGAGGCGGCGAGCAGCTTCCACTGGTCGCGCGAGACCCCGATCACCTGCCAGTTGTTCGGGCCGTCAGCCCCGCCGGGGATCTGCTCGGACATGAAGGCGACGTTCCGCGCGTTTGGCCGGATGCCGCCGTTCACCCCCATCACCAGCGAGATCTGGAGCGGCGGCTCGAGCAGTCCCATGTCGAGATAGGGATCGAGGTTCGCGACGTGGCCGGCGTCGAAGCACTCGTGCTCGGGCTGGATCCCGAGCTCGTTCATCTCCGTGAGGAAGGTCGTGATCGTGTCGAAGCTGTTCTCGAACACGGCCTTGAAGACGAAGTCCTTGCGGCGGCGCGAGTACTTCGCGTAGTTCATCGAGCTCATGTTGAGAGCGGCGACGTCGGGGCGGAGCGCGCGCAGGTACTCCAGGCGCTTCTCGATGGGTACGCCGATGGCCCCGGTCGAGTAGTTGATGATCACGTCGTCGACCTCGGCCCTGATCGCCTCGGTGATCGCCTGGAAGTCCTCGATCTCGTACGACGGCGTCCCGTCGGGCGTGCGGGCGTGGATGTGGATCTGCGAGGCGCCCTCGTCGACCGCCCGCCGCGCCTCGGCCGCGTATTCCTCGGGCGTGTACGGGATCGCCGGGCACTGGTCGCGGTTCGCGATCGCCCCCGAGATCGAGTTGCTGATGATCACCGGGTCCTCGAAGCGGCTCATTCGGTCTCCTCCAGGTTCGGGGCCGCACGCCGCACGGTGTCGATCAGGTCGTCGAGCTCGGCTCGTTTGTCCTCGTCGCCCTCGTTGAGGACGATGTCGTAGTTCATCTGGTTGCGAGTGCCGAACGTGACCTGCTTGTCGCCGGCATCGATGCTGGTGATCTCCCGAACGTGGGCGCGCTGGGCGTCCCGATGCCCGAAGAGCTCGAGCACCCGGCCGTCGAAGGAGACGATGGTCGTGCGGAGGACGATCTCGATCGGCGCCTCGGCGCTCATCCGCCCGCTCCCGCGCTCCTGATCGCGTCGGCGAGCTCCTGCAGTGCCGCGCGCTCGTCGTCGCTCGGCTTGATCGGCAGCTGGATGCCGTACGAGTCGCCCTTCGCGGGGTTGCTCAACACGTTCAGGTAGTCGTCGTCCAGCTCGACCTCGTCGATCAGCTCGATAGGCATGCGGTACGCGGTGGTGTCGGCGAAGCCGAGAGCCTCGAAAACCTGACCGTCGAAGCTGACCACTCCCGCGTACGCGACGTTCTCGTTGGCGAGGACCACCCTGACGCCGCTCATCAGCCCTTCTCCAGGTTCGGGGATGCAGCACGAACCGCATCCACCAGCTTTGCGACCTCGGGACTCGCGGCCTCCTCCTCGGTGAAGATCGCCATTCCCTCACGGTTCATGTTGCGGGCCTTGAAGCTGACGAACGGGTCGGAGAAGCGCCCGCCCTCGTTTACCTGGATCTCCTTCAGCATCTGGACGTGGAACCGGAGCGGGTGCTCGGTTTGGCCGAAGCCGAACACCTCGACGACCCTGCCGTCGAAGGTGACGACGCCCTGCTCGCACCTCACCTCCATGAACTCGCTCATGACTGCTCCAAGTTGGGCGCCGCCGCACGGACGGCCTCGACCAGCTTCGCGATCTCGGGATTCGCGGCCTCTTCCTTGGTGAAGGTGGCGTTCGGTGCGATCGGCTGTCCCTCGACCTTGAAGTTCACCGAGGGATCGGTGAAGCGGCCACCCTCGTCTGTCTCGATCTCCTTCAGCATCGCCACATGGGCGCGGATCGGCCTGTCGAAGCTGAAGCCGAACGACTCCACGACCTCGCCGTCGAAGGTCAAGACACCGCGGCTGGTCACGATGGTCATCCGCTCGCTCATACGGGCATCACCCCGTATGCGAGGTTCTCGTGGGTGAGGCTGACGCGAGCCACGGTCATGCTGGCGTGCTCTCCTCGAACGCGGTTTGAGCTGCGGATTCCTCCAGGAAGCTCTGCATGCGCGCGATGCGATCGCCCTGGAACCAGAGGACCGTGTAGAACGGCTGGTCGAGCTCGAGCTCGCTTCCCCGGCCCTTGGCGGTGAGCCTGCCGATCGACATCACCCGGTCGCCGATCTCCCGGAAGTCCTCAGCGCTGATGCGGAAGGTCTCCCAGGTCTCATTCAAATCGGTCATGAACCGGCGGAACTCGTTATGCCCCTTGACGGAGCCGCCCTCGACGGTGGCGGCGATGGCGGGGACGAACTCGAAATCGGGCGTCGCCAGCTCGAGCATCCCGTCGATGTCTCCGGCCGTCCAGGCTGCGTAGCCACGGCGAGCGACATCCAGCCTGGTGTCGCTCATACAGGCATCACCCCGTGCTTCTTCCGGGGGCGCTCGACCCGCTTGTCGGCGGCCATGCGCAGGCCGCGGATGATCGTCGGACGCGTCTCGCGCGGGTCGATGATGTCGTCGATCATCGCGTTGCCGGCAGCGATGTAGGGGTCGATCTGCTTGCGGACCGCCTCCAGCATCTTCTCCCTCGTCTCCTCAGGGTTGTCCGACGCCTCGATCGCCGAGCGGCCGATGATGTTGACCGCGCCCTCCGCGCCCATCACCGAGATCTCCGCGGACGGCCACGCCACGATCAGGTCGGGCTCGTAGGCCTTGCCGTTCATCACGTAGTAGCCGGCGCCGTAGGCCTTGCGGACGATGACCGTCACCTTCGGCACCGTCGCCCGCGAGACCGCGTAGAGCATCTTGGCGCCGTGGCGGATGATCCCCGCGTGCTCGACCTTCGAGCCGACCATGAAGCCCGGCACGTCCTGGAGGAAGACGAGGGGAATATTGAAGGCGTCGCAGAGGTTGATGAAGCGGGCGGCCTTGTCGGCCGAATCGTTCTCGAGGATGCCGCCGAGCTGCTTGGGCTGGTTGGCGACGATGCCGACCGGCTGCCCGCCGAATCGCGCGAGGCAGGTGATGATCGTCTTAGCGAACTTCGGCTTGATGTCGAAGTAGACCCCGTCGTCGACGATCTCGCGGATCACCTCGTACATGTCGTACGGGTGCCGCGCCGACTCGGGGACGATGTCGAGCAGCTTCTCCGACATCCGGTCCTCGGGGTCCTTCACCTCCGCGACGGGCGGCTTCTCCTCGCAGTTCGCCGGGAAGTAGGAGAGGTAGTCCTTGACGACCTGGATGCACTCGGCATCGTCCTTCACCTCGAGGTCGCCGACGCCGGACTTGCGGCAATGCACCCTGGCGCCGCCCAGTTCCTCCATCGAGATGTCCTCGCCGGTGACCGCCTTGGTCAGATGCGGGCCGGCCAGCGCCATCGCGCCCTGGCCGACCACCATCGGAACGAAGTCGGAGAGCGCGGGGATGTAGGCGGTCCCGGCGGCGCATGGCCCGAGCATGGCCGCGACCATCGGGATCACTCCCGACATGACGACCTCCTCCTGGAAGAGGTGGCCGGAGCCGGCGAACAGCGAGCCCGCCGCCTCCTGGATCCGGGCGCCGGCGGAATCGAGCAGCCAGATGAACGGCATGCGCTTCGAGAGGGCCATCTCGCGCAGACGCCCGACCTTGAGCTCGCCGGTCATGCCCATGGATCCGGCCATCACGGTGAAGTCGTACGCGGCAATGCAGCAGCGGCGGCCGTCGACGTCGCCCCAGCCGGTCACCACGCCGTCGGCGGGAGCGTCCCTGCCCTCCATGTTGCGCTGGGAGAAGTGCGGGCGGCCGTGAATGCCGAGCTCGACGAAGGTGGCGGGGTCGCAGAGCAGGTCGATGCGCTCGCGTGCGGTGAGCTTGCCGCGCTCGTGCTGCACCGCGATCTTCTCCTCGCCGCCGCCGAGCTTGGCCTTCTCTCGACGTGAGTGAACGTCCTCGGTGAGGCCCTTCATCCCGGTCTCCTCACCGCCCTCGACCTTGTCGGGAGCTTCGGGGGCTTCAGCCGCCGACTCCTCCGCTTCGCGTCCGGGGGCGGCGGATTCGGGCGCCCTTGGCTTGGCAACCCTTGTCGGTTCGTCTGCCATCAACGCCCCTTCCATTCGGGCTCGCGCTTCTCGAAGAACGCCTTGACGCCCTCCTGGATGTCCTCCGTCGTGAAGGTGAGCGAGAGCTGTGAGCGCAGGAACTCGAGCGCGTCGTCGAGCGCCATGTCCTGCTGGCGGTACATCGCGTCGTGCCCGAGGCGCATCAGCACCGGGCTCTTCGAGGCGAGCTTGGCGGCCCACTCGTCGACCGCGGCCTGAAACTCGCCCTCGGGGACGACCTTGTTGGCCAATCCGTACTCCACTGCCTGCTCCGCCGAGATCTGCTCACCGAGGAGCATCATCTCGTTGACCTTCTTCCGCGGAACGTTGCGGTAGATGATCGACATGATCATGTACGGGAACGCGCCGACGTTGATCTCCGGCGTCCCGAAGCGCGCGCCCTCCCTGACGATCAGCAGGTCGCAGGAGAGCGCCAGGCCCATCCCGCCCGCCAGGACGTGGCCATTGGCGGCGCAGAGCGAGGGCTTGCCGAGGCGGGGCATCAGCCTGAAGAACTCGAGAAAGTGGTCGGATGCGAAGTGCTTCTGCACGAGCGGCGCGTCCGCGGCGAATCCGCCGAGGTCCGCGCCGGCGCAGAAGACCTTCTCGCCCGCGCCGGTGAGCACGACGGCGCGCACCGCCTCGTCGTCACGGGCCGCCTTCATCGCCTCGACGAGCGCCGCGAGCAGCTCGCTGTTCAGGGCGTTGCGCTGGTCGGGACGGTTGAGGGTCACCGTCGCGACCCCGTCCTTCACCTCGTAGAGAAGCTCGTCGGCCACGGCGGTCACCCTAGTGGAAAGTCGCGCAAATGGGAAGTGCTACGTCTTACTGTCTACTGTTCGTGGCTGGGATCGACGCCCGCTACGGAAAATCCCATAGGCAAATACTTGGAACCACGCATAGGATCGAGGCAGTGCGGAAGCTGGGGCAGTTTGCTTATCGCAGGAGGAGAGGGCTGACGTTCGTTGCCGGGCTCGTCGCCGTCGTCAGCGCGCTCGGAGGCCGGACGGTCTTCGACAACGTCAAGCCATTCGGATTCCAGGACCCGGCGTCACAGAGCTCGCACGCGTATAGGGAGCTCCAGGATGCGACCGGCCAGCGGCCGATTCCCGAGGTGGAGATCCTGATCGAGGCGCGCTCCGGCGATCTCGCCGCCGAAACGCGCCAAGCGGCGGCGAGACTGCAAACGGTTCAGGGGATCCGCCGGCTCGTCACTCCCCTATCGGATCGGCACCTCGTCTCGACGGACGGCCGCGAGGGCCTGCTGCTGGCCTACATCTCCTCCGACGTCAACGACATCTCGAGCGTCGGGGCGACCGTCAAGGATCGCTTCGCGGGGGATCCCGACATCAAGGTGGGCGGCGCCGCGGTAACGGTCGACGAGCTGACCAAGACGACCCAGGACGACCTACAGCGGATCGAGCTGTTCGCGCTGCCCCTGCTCCTACTGCTCTCCCTGCTCGTATTTCGTGGGCTCGTCGCGGCCCTCCTGCCGGTGATCGTGGGAGGACTCTCGATCCTGACGAGCCTCCTCCTGCTGAACGCGCTCACACCGCTGGTCGACATCGACACCTTCGCCATCAACATCGTCACCGGGCTCGGTCTGGGACTCGCGATCGACTACAGCCTGTTCCTCGTCACCCGCTTCAGGGAGGAACTGAAGACGAAGAACACGATCGAGGCGACGCTGGTGGCCACCACCGCAGCGATGGGACGGATGATCGTCTTCAGCGGGCTGACGGTCGCGGTCTCGCTGGTCTCGCTGTGCATCTTTCCCCAGCGTTTCCTCTACTCGATCGGGATCGGCGGGGCGCTCGTGGCGCTCATGTCCGCGGCCGTGTGCCTGCTCTTCCTGCCGGCGCTGCTGGCCCTCCTCGGGACAAAGGTGAACGCCCTGGCGCCGCCGGCGCTGCAGGGTGACCCCAGTAGAAGGCGATGGTTCGCACTGGCCCGATTCGTGCTCGGGCATCCCGTCAGCGTCGCCCTCGTTGCGATCGCCGTCATGGTGATCGCCGGACTGCCGATCCTGCGGGTCGAGCTGACACAGGCGAACGCACGGATCCTGCCCCAGTCCGCGAGCGCCCGGCAGGTCGAGGATGCGGTCGCGAAGCAATTTGCGTCAAACCCGGCCGATCGCATCGTCGTGGTCACACCGAACAGGGCGACCGCCCGGGCGGCTGCCCGCCAGCTCGGAGGAGATCAGGCGGTTGCGACCGTGGAACAGCCGGTTCGGGTCGGAGGGGGAGTGTTTCGAGTCGACGCGCTGCTGGCGGTCGACCCCTACTCGAATCAGGCCCTCGACGCGGTGCGAAACGCCCGGAGCGAGGCCTGGGCGAGCAGGGCGCTGATCGCGGGAGAGCCGGCTGAGCTGGTCGATCAGAAGCACAGCCTGGCCACACACCTGCCGCTGGCCCTGGGCTTCATCGTCCTCACCACGGTCCTGATCCTCTTCCTGATGACCGGCTCCGCCGTCCTGCCACTGATCGCGCTGGTGATGAACACACTCACCGTGAGCGTCGCGTTCGGGGTGCTGGTGCTCGTCTTCCAGGACGGGCGTTTCGAAAGCACGCTGGACTACACGAGCCAGGGCGCCCTGGACACATCGATGCCGATTCTGCTGTTCGCAGTGGTGTTCGGCCTATCCACCGACTACGGCGTCTTCCTGTTTCAACGGATCGGGGAGGCTCGCCGGCGCACCGAGACGGAGGATGCGGCGATCGCCGACGGACTGGTCTCGAGCGGCCGCGTGATCACCGCAGCGGCCGTGCTCTTCGCCGTGGCGATGGGGGCGTTCGTCTTCTCGGACCTGATCTACGTGAAGGAGGTGGCCGTCGGGGCGGCGGTCGCGGTACTCGTCGACGCGACGATCGTCAGGGCCTTCCTCCTGCCCGCCATTCTCGGCTTGCTCGGCGAGTCGGCGTGGTGGTCGCCGAAGTGGCTTGGCCGCCGGGAGCAGGCCGAGCTCAGCTGACCGGAATGCCGACTCGGTCGATGGCGTGGAGGAATGCTTCGACGACGGGGCCTGAGAACTGCGTGCCGGCGCCGTTCAGGAGCTCCTCGCGTGCTCGATCCGGGCCGATCGCCGGGCGATACACGCGATCGCTGATCATCGCCTCGTAGGCGTCCCCGATGGAAAGGATGGCGGCCTCGATCGGAATCTCGTCCTTGGTGAGGCCGAGCGGGTAACCATTGCCATCGGGCCGCTCGTGATGGGCGAGAATCCATTCGCGCACGTCATCGAGCTCGCTGCTCGAGAGCATCCGGGCCCCGAGCTCGGGATGGCGCCTCATCTGCTGCATCTCGTCGGTCGTCAGGGGGCCGGGCTTGCAGAGAATCGAGTCGGGCACGCCGATCTTGCCGATGTCGTGAAGGATCCCCGCGAGCCGGAGGCGCTCGACGCGATCCTCCTCGAATCCGAGCTCCTGGGCCATCATCCCGCAGAGGCGGCCGACGGTCTGGCTGTGCTTCGCCGTTCCGGAGTCCCGCTGGTCGAGTGCCTCCGCGAGGCTCAGCACGGTCGCGAGATGTGCCTGGGTCTCGACGTTCCGACGTCCGCTGACCGCGCCCAGGACGGTGGTGACCTCCGGGCTGTAGATCACCGCACGGTCGCGCCCCAGGGCCTTGGCCGCATGCAGCGCGCGGTCTGCCGCGGCCGTGAAGGTCTCGAGATCGCCGCCATGATCCGGGAACATCGCCACTCCGGCAGAGGCGCTCAGGTTCAGGCCGGCCGCGACGGACGTGTCGCGGATCCTGTCGAGGATCTCCTCGGCGAACAGGAAGGCCTGATGCTGATTGGTCTCCGGCAGGACGACCGCGAACTCCTCGCCGCCCGACCTCGAGACGAAGTCCATTCGGCGCACCGCCTCGTCGAGCAGGCGCGATACCTGGCGAAGCGCCTTGTCCCCGCCCGCGAGGCCGAGCGTCTCGTTGACGCGCTTGAAGCGGTCGAGGTCGAGGACGATGAGGCTCACATGGCGCCCGTGGGGTTGAGCGCGATCGATTTCGCTCTCCAGCACCTCGTGCAGGGCGACGCGGTTCGGCATCCCTGTCAGCGGATCCGTGCGGGCGGCATCGGTGAGCCGCCCGAGGAGCCGCTCCACCCTGCCTCGGAGGTACGTCAGCAGCGTCGCGGCCGTGACCAGCGTTCCCACGGTGATCACGATGTGGTGGATCACGACGTTCGAGCCACCCGGGGGGTCGATCGGAGTGATGGCGATGACCACCCCGTAGTTCACGAGGGCCCAGATCACGTTGAGGGCCGCATCCTTGTTGGTGATTGGGAAGTAGAAGACGTACAGCCCGACCCACACGTAGAAGAGGGCATAGCCGCTGGTCGCGTCGCCGCTGAAATGAACCGCGACGGACGTCATCAGGGTCGCCAGCGCCGGCCCAAGCCGCATCAGCCAGAACGGAATGCGCCCCGCCGTTCGGAACATCCAGGCGGCCCAGATGAGTGCCGTGGCGTCGACCGCGAGGATGGCGGGGCCGTTGAAGTAGGCGGGGTGCGGCAGGAGCACGCCGAGGGCCCCGATTACAGCTGCTCCCGCCCCCAGATATGCCTGCGCCAGCGCGATCGGCCTCGCCGCAGCGGGGCCCGCGAGCAACTCCTGCGGCTTGTGCGATCGCAGGCGTCGATCGTTCAACCGGTCCGAGGCGCGATCGGCCTCAGGGTCCGGCGGTACACCTCCCACTGCAGCAACTAGCCCCATGGATTACTGAAGAGTTTCGGCGCACATTGGACACTTTACGAGAGCAGAATTCGGTAGCGAACCATTTTGCCCCATTTTCGCGGACCCCGGGCCACGTATTTACCGGGATGAGGGGCCTGGTTCAGCCGCTCAGATCCTTACTTCTACGGCCTGCCCACCGGAACCTGCGGGGCGCGCCGAACGAAACGTTTCGTGCCCAGCGAGCTCTGCTCTGAGACGAGCGCCTCGACCTCGGCAGCCGCGCCCTCGTCCGGCGCGAAGGTGAACCGCTTGCGCTTGAAATCCTCAGGTTTCCGCCCGACGGCGCGGAGTCGGGCGGTGGTAAGAACCTGCGTGAGGATGACCTTCATCTCAAGTTCGGCGAAGCGGGCGCCGAGACAGCGGCGCACGCCGCCTCCGAAGGGGATCCAGGCGGCGCCCTCGGGCGTGCCGTCGAGGAATCGCTCGGGTCGGAAGTCCTCCGGGTCCGGATAGCTCTCCGGATCGCTGTGCACGAGATAGATGGAGACCATCAGGATCGAGCCGGAAGGGATCGTGTAGCCGCCCAGCTCCACCGGCTGCGTGACGTGTCGCGCGACGACCGGCACGACCGGTCGAGCCCGGAGTGTTTCCTTGACGACCGCCTCCAGATACGTGTCCTTGCCGCCCTCCTCGATCTCGTCGGTGAGTCGCTGGAGCTTCTCCGGCGACCGAAGAAGTCTCTCGAGGGCCCAGGCCGACCCGCTGGTGGTCGTCTCGTAGCCGGCCATGATCATGGTGAGAATCTCGTCGCGCACCTCTTGGTCGCTCAGCGGGGACCCGTCCTCGTGCTCGCCTCGGATGAGGAGGGAGACCGTGTCGTCGCGGAACTGGGTCATCGGGTCCGCCCGGCGCTCGGCAATCAGCTCGAAGAGGATCTCGTCGATCTTGTCGAGGACTCGCATCAATCGCGCATACGGCGAGCCCCCGGCGAGCTCCCGGCGGAACCAGGGCATCAGCGTGAAGGGCGAGTCACACCGATCCATCATGTCCGGGATCAGTTTGCGGAGCTCGCTGTGCGAGTCATCCGAGTACTCGCCGAAGACGACTCTCATGATGGATGCGAACGAGATCGCCTCCATCTCCTCGTGGAGCTTCAGTCGCTGTCCCGTCTCCCAGCCGTCGACCCGCCTTGCGGCGATCTCCCGGACCTGGTCGACGAATTGGGCCGCGTGCGACGCCCCGAGGCCGCGCAGCAGGATCCGCCGCTGCTGCATGTGCGCATCCCCGTCCAGCAACAGGATGGAGTTGGACCCGACCACGGGGCGGAAGATGCCGTTGGTCTCCCCGGCCCTGAGGATGTCCGGGTCCCGCGAGAGCGCCTGCTTGGCCAGATCGGGGGTCCCGACCATCACCACGTTCTGGGAGGGGCCGAGTCGAATCGTGAAGACCGGGCCGTATCGCTCCCGGCAGCGGTTCATGAACTCGATCGGGCGGAACATCCACTGCGAGGTCTGCACCCAGCCAGGCGCGTGTGGCCCGGGCGGGAGGCCCGCGTCATTCGACTCTCTTCTCCCTACAAGGGGCGCTGCTGCGGCTTGGCTTTCCATGCGCCTACTCGCTGATTGGTACTTCCGTCCAACCCGACTTTATGGAGGATCGGGTAGCGGTACATCAGCATTAATGGTTTCTCGGCATGCTGGGAACTTCCTTTCACGCGGATCGCCTGCGCCCTTGCAGTGGGAAGTAGGAAGTCCTACAATCCACTTTGCCGGGCGCGCCGAAAGCGTCCGCTGCGCAGCGCCCGACAGAAGGAGAACGCAGTGGCCACGGCCAGCTCGAGCGTCATCAAGCCCGATCACGGCAGCCCCCGCAGGCACTTCATCTTCGACGATGAGCACGAGGAGCTGCGCGAATCGATGCGCTCCTGGGTCCTCAAGGAGCTCACCCCCCACCGGTTCGAGTGGGAGGAGAGCCTCTGGCCCGACTCCGTTCTCCACCGTGCCGGCGAGCTCGGCTACATCGGCCTCTGCTACCCCGAGGAGTACGGCGGACAGGGCGGCGACTACTTCTATTCGCTGGTTCGCGCCGACGCGATGAGCTATTCCGGCTGCGGCGGGCTCAATATGGGGATGGCGGTGCACACCGACATGGCGACGCCGCCCATCCATCTGCTCGGCACCGAGGAGCAGAAGCAGCGCTATCTGGTGCCCTCCATCAAGGGCGAGCTGATCAGCTCCCTGGGCATCACCGAGCCGGGCGCCGGCTCCGACGTGGCGGGCATCCGCACCACCGCCAAGCGCGACGGCGACGAGTACGTGATCAACGGCTCCAAGACCTTCATCACCAACGGGCTGCGCGCCAACTACATCGTGCTGGTGACCAAGACCGATCCGAATGCCGGTCACGACGGGATCACGCTCTTCATCGTCGACATCCGGGACGAGGACGGCAAGGAGGTCGAGGGCTTCAGCGTCTCCCGCAAGCTGGAGAAGATGGGGATGCACGCCTCCGACACGGGCGAGCTCTCCTTCCAGGACGTCCGCGTACCGGCCGAGAACCTGCTGGGCCAGGAGGGCAAGGGCTTCTACCACATCAGTTGGGAGCTCCAGGGCGAGCGGCTGGTTGCCGCGATCGGCTGCGTCTCCGGCGCCGAGCGGGTCTTCGACCGCACGCTCGCCTACGCCAAGGAGCGCGAGGCCTTCGGCCGCCCGATCGGGCGCTTCCAGGCGATCCGCCACAAGTTCGCCGAGATGTCGGTGAAGATCGAGGCCGCCAAGCAGATGGTCTACGCGACCGCCTGGCGATTCGCCAACGGCGAGTACCCGGTCCGCGAGATCACGCAGGCGAAGCTCTACGCCTCACGGATCATCGAAGAGGTCGCCGACGACTGCATCCAGATTCACGGCGGCTACGGCTACATGAAGGAATACGAGGTCGAGCGCGCCTACCGCGACTCGCGCCTCAACCGAATCGGTGCCGGCACCGACGAGGTGATGCTCGAGGTGATCGGGCGCAGCTACGGACTCTAGGCAGCCTGCACGGGTCCGGGCGTCGGGCTGTCATATCCGTAGGGCGAGAGGTCCATGATCGCCCTGACCTCGATCGCGCTGCCCGGCCGCAGCGGGACCTTCCTCGCCCAGTCGAGGGCATCCTCGAGGCTCTCGCAGTCGATCAGGCAGAATCCGCCGAGCTGCTCCTTGGTCTCCGTGAAGGGCCCGTCCGTGACCGAGACCCCACCCTCCAAGATTCGAAGCGTCGTGGCGGTCTTGGGCAGCTCGAGCGCCTCGTTGGCGATCATCACGCCGGCCTCGGTTGCGGCCCGGTCGAACTCATTCCAGGCCTCCATCGCCCGGCGCATCTCCTCCTCGTTCTCCTCGAACATCCGGTCCTGGTCACGGACAAAGGCGAGCAGATACTTCATGGCTTCCTCCTGGTGTCGAGCGGCGCCTGTCGCCGCGATTCACCCTAACGACGAACCGCCTCGGGCCGGATCGACAAACCGCGTATAACCACGGCGCGTGAGCAACCTCGACCACATCCGCTCCTACTACGAGGCGCTCAACACGGGCGACGCCGAGCTGGTCGCCTCCCACTTCACCGACGACGCGGTCCACTACTACACGCGCCTCGGCCCGCATGAGGGCGCCGAGCGGATCGGGCAGAACTCCGAGATGGGCGTGAACATGATCGATGGCCAGTGGTATCTGGAGCACGGCATCGAGCAGGGCGACGAGGCCGTGATCGAGTGGACGATGACCTGGCGCGATCCGAAGTCGGGCGAGAAGCGCCTCGACCGCGGCACGGAGTGGTTCCTGATGCGCGACGGCAAGATCGCCGAGGTCCGCGCCTACCACCACGGAGGAAAGAAGAACCAGCAGGGCGACCTACTGGGCTTCGATCACGAGGGCCGCGGCTACACGATGCTTGAAGACTGGAAGCCGCCGAGGAAGATCAACTCATGAGCGTCATCAAGGACTCCGGCGTTCGCGCCCCCCTCCCGCCCTTCACAGAGGAGCACGAGGAGCTGCGCGACTCGGTGCGGCGCTTCGTCACCAAGGAGATCGCCCCGCACGTCGACGAGTGGGAGGAAGCCCGCGAGTTCCCGCGCGAGCTCTACAACCGCTGCGGCGAGCTCGGCTTCCTCGGGCTCAAGTTCGAACCCGAGTACGGCGGCCAGGGCGGCGACTACGTCCACGACGCGGTCTGGGTCGAGGAGCTTTCCCGCTCAGGCGGCAGCGGCGGCGTCGCGGCCGGACTGGGAGCCCATGCCGAGATCGCCATGCCGCCGATCTGGAAGTTCGGGACGGATGAGCAGAAGCAGCGCTGGCTGGTACCTGGGATCAGGGGAGAACTGGTCGGCGCCCTTGGCATCACCGAGCCGGGAGCCGGGTCGGACGTTGCCTCGCTGCGGACCACGGCGAAGAAGGTCGACGGCGGCTACGTGGTCAACGGCTCGAAGACCTTCATCACCAACGGCGTGCGCGCGGACTTCCTCGTCTGCGCGGTCAAGACCACTCAGGAGGGGGGCCATCACGGCATCTCCTTCCTGGTGCTCGAGCGAGAAATGCCCGGCTACGAGGTCGTCTCGAAGCTGGAGAAGATGGGCTGGCACGCATCCGACACCGGCGAGCTCTCCTTCAGCGACGTCGAGGTCCCCGAAGAGAACCTGCTGGGCGAGGAGAACGGCGGCTTCTACATGATCATGGCCAACTTCCAGTGGGAGCGGCTGACGATGGCGCTCGGGGCGGTGGGCGGCATGCAGAAGGTCTTCGAGATGACCCTGGAGTACGCGAAGGAGCGCGAGGCGTTCGGCCGCCCGATCGGGCGCTTCCAGGCGATCCGTCACAAGTTCGCCGAGATGTCGGTGAAGATCGAGGTCGCCCGCGCGCTCACCTATGACTGCCTGCGGAGGTTCGCCGCCGGCGAGGACACTCTCCGCCAGGTGACCCAGGCCAAGCTCTTCACGCAACGGGCGATGTGCGAGGTCGCCGACGAGGCGATCCAGATCCACGGCGGCTATGGCTACATGCGCGAGTACGGCGTCGAACGCGCCTACCGCGACGCCCGCCTCGGCCCCATCGGTGGCGGCACCGACGAGGTGATGAAGGAAATCCTGGGTAAGCAGCTCGGGTTGTAGTAATAACGACCGATCGTGCTAAGTTAGGTCCATGGCACGCGCCGCCTCCAAACCCGATTCGAAGCCTCGGGAGCGCAAGCAGCGCAGCGACGGTGCCCGCAGCAGGTCGGCGATTCTCGACGAGGCAGCACGTCTCGCGACGGTCGAGGGGATCGGCGGGCTCTCGCTGGGCCGCCTCGCCGACGAGGTGGGGATGAGCAAGAGCGGCCTCTTCGCCCATTTCGGATCCAAGGAGGAGCTGCAGTTGGCGACGATCGAGACCGCCGACGAGATCTTCGAGAAGCAGGTGATCGACCGGGCGGCCCAGGCGTCGACCGGATTCGAGCGGCTGCGCGCGCTGGCGGATGGATACCTCGACTACGTCGAGGCCAAGACCTTCCCCGGCGGCTGCTTCTTCGCCACCGTGCTCGTGGAGGTGAGCATGCAGCCCGGCGCCGTGCGCGACCGGCTGATGGCCTTCATGGGCGATTGGATCGGGAGGCTCGAGGCTGCGATCCGCGACGCCCAGCGAGAGGGCGACATCGACAAGAGGGAGGATCCCGGGCAGCTCGCCTTCGAGCTCGAGAGCTCCCTGCTCCTGGCGAACACGCAGTTCACGGTCGCCAAGAACTCCAAGCCGATCAAGCAGGCCCGGCGGGCGATCGAGCGCCGGCTCGAGGCTGCCAGGGCGTAGGAACCTCGGAACGGCGGGCGGACCGCGGTGCCGCCCGCCGCCCTCGGCTCACGATGCGACCGGCTCCTTCACGGGGTCGGGCCGGATCACGACGGTGTCGGCCACGGCCCAGATCTCGTCGGCCGGCATGCCGACGCGCTGCGCATGCTCGCGAATCGCCTCGGGGCTGACCGCCTGGTAGATGCAGACGCTGCCCAGGGTGCCGTCCTCCTCCGCGATCACGTAGCTGCGGATCCAGCGCACGTCGGTCGGGAACTCGTCGTCGGCGACCTGCTTGGAGCGGGCCGCGATCTGCTCGAGCTCTTCCGGCGATCCCCACGCGTTCTTGCGGCGGATCGAATACATCTGGAGCTCTGTGCTCATGGTGCGTCCTTTCCTAGTTAGTACGAACGGTCGTGCGGACTATACAGAAGAACGACCGATCGTGCTTTTCGGATTGGACGAGGTTGTCACGCAATCTCCTGGTCAACCGTCACACACCTAGAGATGAATTGGGGGCTGAATAGGGGTCATCCCCAATTGAAGGAAGTGCGGGCGGCGTCCATTCTGCTGCCTCGCAACCGTCTTGAAGGCACCGACCAGATTCGAATACAGGAGGGAACGCCGTGGCATCACTAACGCGCTGGGTACTGGCCCACAAACGGACCGTCGTCATCTCATGGATCCTGCTGACGATCGCCGGGATCATGGCCGCCGGGCCCGCAAGCAAGGCGCTCGACCAGAAATTCTCCGTCCCCAACAAGGAGGGATGGGAGACGAACCAGGCGATTGCCGCCAAGTACAACGGCACGGGCGGGGACACCTCCCCCCTGCTGCCGGTGGTGACGCTTCCGGCCGGGCAGTCGGTGGACTCGCCCCAGGTGAAGCGTGACCTGACGAAGCTGGATGACACGCTCGCCAAGACGCTTCCCGGCTCCCGGGTGGCGTCCTACGCGTCAACCGGCGACAAGGCCTTCGTCTCGGACGACGGCCATACGACCTTCGCGATCGTGTACCCGAAGCCCGATCCCGATTCGAGCTTCGGCGACAACCCGCACGCGGCAACGGACGTGAAGAACGCGGTGGCCGGGATGACGGTCGCCGGGGCGCCGGTTCACGTGACCGGCTTCGACGCGCTCCAACAGTCGACCGGCGGAGGCGACGGACCGGGAGTTCTCCTGGAGGCGGTCATCGGCGGCTTCGGCGCGCTGATCGTGCTCGCGTTCGTCTTCGCATCGTTCCTGGCGATCGTGCCCATCGGGATGGCGATCTGCTCGATCATGACCACGTTCCTGCTCCTCCTCGGCCTGACGACGTTCACCGACGTCTCGCCGATCGTGCAGTTCCTGGTCGCGCTGGTCGGATTGGGCGTGGCGATCGACTACTCGTTGCTGGTGGTGTCGCGCTGGCGCGAGGAGCGCACGCACGGCCACACAGGTGACGAGGCGGTCCAGCGGGCGATGGAGACGGCGGGCCGCGCGGTGGTCTTCAGCGGCATCACGGTCGCGATCGGGCTGCTGGCGCTGATCGCGCTACCGCTGCCGTTCCTGCGCTCGATGGGATACGGCGGAATGCTGATCCCGCTGGTCTCCACGCTGGTGGCGATCACGCTCCTGCCGGTGATCCTGGCCAAGGCCGGGCCGAAGCTCGACTGGCCGCACCGGCGCACCGATGACAAGGCCAGCCGGGCCTGGACCCGCTGGGCACAGCTCGTCTCACGGCGTCGCTGGGTCGCCGCGGGCGCCGGCATGGCCGTGATCCTGGCCCTCGCACTGTCGGCGACGAACCTTCAGCTGGGCGCCGCCGATGCGGACACGATCGCCAAGGGCGGTCCCGCCGAGCAGGGCCTGAAGCAGCTCGAGAACGCCGGAATCGGTGAGGGCTCGATCCTGCCTCACGAGATCCTGGTCGAGGGCAACACCCACCCGGCCACGGTCGCCGCCGATCTCAACAAGGTCGACGGCATCCACGGGGCGGTGGCGCCGAGCGGGCCGGAGTGGAACCGCGGCGGAACTCACATCGTCGAGGCCATCCCGATCCCGGACAGCGGGACCACCCAGGGCCACGACACGCTGGACGGCGTCCGGGATACGGCCCATGCGGCCGGCCCGGGAGTCCGGGTTGGCGGCGGTCCAGCCGCGAACCAGGACTTCATCGACGCGGTCTACGGTGCGTTCCCGTTGATGATCGCCCTGATCGCGATCACCACGTTCATCCTGCTGGCGCGGGCGTTCCGCTCGCTGCTGCTGCCGCTGAAGGCGATCGTGCTCAACATCCTCAGCGTGGCCGCGGCCTGGGGTGTGCTCGTCCTCGTCTGGCAGGACGGGCACGGCTCGGAGGCGATCTGGGGCATCCAGGCGACCGGCTCGATCCAGTCGTGGATGCCGCTGATCATCTTCGCCTTCCTGTTCGGCCTCTCGATGGACTACGAGGTGTTCATCCTCTCCCGGATGCGGGAGGAGTACGACCGCACCGGGTCCACCGATGTGGCGGTCGTCCAGGGGATCGGGCGAACCGGCAGGCTGGTGACCAGCGCAGCGCTGATCCTGTTCCTGGCGTTCACCTCGATGGCGTCGGGACCGGACACCAGCGTGAAGATGTTCGCGACCGGCCTGGCGGCCGGGATCCTGATCGACGCGACGATCATCCGGGCGCTGATCGTGCCCGCCGTGATCTCGCTGATGGGCCGCTGGAACTGGTGGCTCCCGACTTGGCCCGCAAGGCTGCTCCGCGTGGAGCCCTCCCTGCCCCGGAGGGTCGCCACCGGGGAGGCCGAGGGCTGAGAGCTCGGCGGACCCTTCTCCCTCCGCCGATTCCCTAACGCGCGAGGCCCGGCCGACCCGGCCGGGCCTCCGCGCTAGCTTTGCGCCGTGAGGCGCATCTTCATCGCCGTGGCTGCGGGCGTCGCCCTGGCCGACGCATCGATCGTCACGCTGGGGCTGCCCTCGATCCTGGTCCAGCTGCACGCGACCGTCGAGGGGGTCGCTCTCGTCCTCGGCGTCTACACGGCCGTGCTCGCGCTGGCGCTCCTTCCAGCCGCCTGGCTCTGCCGGCGCTTCGGCGACGCGCACGTCGGAGCCGCCGGCCTGGCGCTCTTCTGCGCCGCGTCGCTGGGCTGCGGCGCCTCCGACTCGCTTGGCCTCCTCCTGGTCCTGCGCGGCGTCCAGGCCCTCGGCGGAGCCGCCCTGCTGGTCGGCTCCTTCGAGCTCCTCGACGCGGGCAGGCCCGGCACCGGTCGGAGGATGTGGGTCGCGGCGTCGGTCTTCGGAATCGCCGTCGGCCCGGCGATCGGCGGCGCTCTCACGCAGCTCTTCGACTGGCGGGCGATCTTCCTCGCCCAGGCGCCGCTCGTGCTGCCGGGGATGGCAGTCGCCGTGCTGGCCGCGCGCAGGGAGCGGGCGGTCCCCGACGATGGCCGCGATCCCGACCGCCCGACGGGGCCGTTCAAGCTCAGGGAGTCACTCTCGCTGGGACTGCTCTCCGCATCGCTCACGGCGGTGATCTTCCTGGTCGTCCTGCTGCTGGTCTCGGGCTGGAGCATCGAGCCCCTCGCCGCTGCGCTCGCCGTCAGCGTCCTGCCCGTCGCGGCGATCCTCTCGTCGCGGATGCCGGGGAGCCCGCAAACCCGGGCGATCGCGGGATGTCTGCTGGTCGGAGGCGGCGTCGGCTGCCTGGCACTGCTTCCGGCGGCCTCCGCCTGGTGGACGGTGGTGCCGCAGGTGCTCGCGGGCGCCGGGATGGGCATGGCGCTGCCGGCCCTCTCCGGCGAGCTGATGCCCGAGCGCACCCGCCACGACGTCGCCCGGCTGTTGTCCATCCGTTCCGCCGGCATCGCCATCGCACTGGCGGCGCTGGCCCCCCTGATCTCATCGAATCTCACCTCGACCATCGACTCCGCCCGCGAGCAGGGCACGGCCGCGGTCCTCGACGCCCACCTGCCACCCGAGGACAAGATCGCGATCGCCCCCGACCTCTTCGGCAGCCTCAACACGGACGATCCGCGCGGCCAGCTACAAGAATCGGTGAAGGGCGCCCGTTCCGATGTCGACTCCGAGGACGTGCCGGAGCTCAACCGGCTCGGCGGCCAGCTCGACAAGGTGGTCACAGGAGCCGTCCGGCAAGCCTTCCGCCCCACTTTCATCGTCACGGCCCTGATGGCTCTCCTTGCCGCGCTGATCCTGCTCTCCGAGGGGTTCGGAGCCGCGCTCGCCCGGCCGGCGCTGGCAACGGCCGCGATCGCTTCGATCGCCGCCCTAGCCGGCTATGGAGTCGTCTTCGCGGCCAAGGGACAGGAGACGGTGCCGATCCGCGATCCATGCCAGGACCGCAACCTCCCCGACACGGGCGGCATCACGGGCTTCCTCCAGGATCAATCGCTGGCTGCGCTCGACCGAGCCGCCTGTGAGTTCGGCTCGAGTCGCGAGGAGCTCCTGCTCGCGCTGTTCGACGACCGGCTGCAGCACAAGTTCGAGCAGGAGCATCACGTCAACCCGCGCTCGGCCTTCTCCCTGGGGCCGGCGCTGCTCGGCTTCTGATTTTCTCCCCACGTGAGCGAGAACCCGACCCGCAGGGAGATCATCGAGGCGTTCATCCCCAACTCGCCGCACGCGAAGGAGCTGGGAATTCGCATCGCATCGCTGGGAACGGACGCTGCCGTGCTCGAGCTCCCCTTCAAGGCCGAGCTGGCGACGATCGGCGAGGTCGTGCACGGCGGCGCGATCGGCGCCCTGATCGACACCGCCGCGATGGCCGCTGCCTGGGCGACCGACGAGAGGCCCGAGAGCGTTGCCGGCTCGACCGTCTCGCTATCGGTCAACTTCGCCTCAGCGGCCGACGGCGTCGACCTGCGCGCGGAAGCCCGCGTCGCCAGGCGAGGCGGGCGACTCTCCTTCTGCGAGGTGACCGTCGCCGATCCCGATGGCACGGTGGTGGCCCACGGGATCGCCACATATCGGTTTGGGTAAGAATCCCCGCCCCCCACCACTACAGGAGGCAAAGACGTTGGGAATCCTTGACGGAAAGAGCGCGATCATCACCGGGTCCGCGCGCGGCATCGGCAGGGCGACTGCCGAGCTGTTCGTGCGCGAGGGCGCCAAGGTGCTGATCAACGATCTCGACGGCGACGTCGCGGAGGATGCCGCGAAGGAGATCGACGGCGAGACCGCCGTCTTCGCCGGTGACCTCACCAAGCCGGACGTCCCGGACCAGCTCGTGCAGGCGGCGATCGACGCCTTCGGCCAGGTCGACGCGGTCGTCAACAACGCCGGCTACACCTGGGACGGCGTCGTTCACAAGATGTCCGACGAGCAGTTCCAGGCGATGCTCGACATCCACACGATCGTCCCCTTCCGCATGATCCGCGCCATCGCGCCCACCTGGCGCGAGGCGGCGAAGAAGGAGGCCGAGGCCGGTGAGGAGGTCTTTCGCAAGATCGTCAACGTCACCTCGATCTCGGGAACGATGGGCAACGCCGGCCAGGCGAACTACTCGTCCGCGAAGGCGGGGGTCACCGGGTTGACCAAGACGATCGCCAAGGAGTGGGGCCAGTTCAAGGTCAACTCGAACGCCGTCGCCTTCGGCTTCGTCGAGACGCGCCTGACCCAGGCAAAGGAGAAGGGGGAGACGATGCACGCCGCCGGTGGGAGCGAGGAGGAGGTCTCACTCGGAATCCCCGAGCAGCTGCGTCAGATGGCCCGGCTGACCATCCCGCTCGGCCGCCCGGCCGAGCCGTCCGATGCCGCGGGCCCGATCGCGTTCCTCTGTTCCGAGTACGCGAACTTCGTACACGGCCAGGTGATCAACGTCACCGGCGGGCAGTTCACCGGGATGTATTCCTGAGCGAGCCCGAGACCACACACCGGGCGACCACCAAGCGTGAGTTCGCGAAGCAGGCGCCCTCATTCGAGGTCGCCGGATCGATTTTCCGGGACCGCGACCTCCTGGATTGGATCGGTGCGCAGGTCCCGGTCTCCGAGGACGACGTCGTGCTCGACGTCGCGGGGGGCAGCGGGCGTCTCGGCCGCTATCTGGCCGAGCGCGCCTCGTTCGCGGTGATCGCCGACCTGACCCCTGAGATGCTCGCCACCGGGGCGGCCTCCGCGGCCGAGGAGGATGCGCACAACGTGCTCTTCACCGAGGGTGACGCCACGCGGCTGCCCTTCCCCGACGCGCAGTTCGACGTCGTGGTCTGCCGCTTCGCCTTTCATCACCTCGACGACCCCGGACTGGCCGCCCGGGAGATGGCCCGGGTGTGCAGGCCCGGCGGCCTCGTCGCCGTGGTCGACATGCTGGCGGAGGACAGCGTCCTCGCCGCTCGCCGAGACGAGCTCGAGCGCCTGCGCGACCCGAGCCACACCCGAGCGCTGGCGCGCGATGAGCTGGTGGGGCTGCTGCGGGACGCGGGCATCGGAGCAGAGCTCGTCGCGGAGCGGCACCGGACGCTCGACGCGGTGCGTTGGATCAAACAGGGACAACCCGCCGAGGCCGCTGCCCGAGAGGTCCTGGCTGCACTGGAGGGCGAGGGCGATGGCGGTACCGCGACCGGCCTGGAGGCCGCCCGGAGCGAGGACGGCCTGGTGATCCGGCACCTCTACGCCATCGCCGCCGGCAGGCGCGGCTAGTCCTTCCGCCGCTCCTCGGCCAACGGCTCTCCCCCCTCGCCGGCGGTGCCACCCGGAGGCCAGGCGCCGAACCAGTTGTCCCGTGCGCCGTCCAGAGTGAGGACGCTGCCGGAGAAGAAGTCGCCGGCGGGTGAGGCCAGATAGGCCATCAGCCACGCCATCTCGTCCTCGGTCCCAAGGCGGCCGAGCGGCACGGTCGCCGCGACGTTGTCGACGATCGCCTTCGGGTACTTGGTCCGCAGCGTCTCCGTGTCGAACTGCCCGATGGCCACGGCCAGCAGGCGGATCCCGAAGCGCGCCCACTCCACGGACAGCGTCCGCATCATGTTCTCGACAGCCGCCCTCGCAGCCCCGGTATGGACCATGCCCGGAAAACCCATGTGCGGGGAGACGGTGATGCTGATGACCTTGCCGCTCTCCTGGGGAATGAAGGCCTTGGTGGCCGCGGCGTGCGTCATCTGCCAGGTCCCCTGCACGTTGAGCTCGATGACGGTGCGGAAGCCCTTCGGGCTGATCGCCTCGGCGGGGCTCAGGAACTGGCCGCCGGCGTTGTTCACCAGCAGGTCGATGCGGCCGTGTCGCTCGAGGACACCGTCCATGAAGCGGTCGACCGCCTCATCGTCGCGGATGTCGAGCGCCTCGAACTCGGCCTTCCCGCCACGATCGGCGACGGCTTCGGCCATCCCCTGAAGCGGCTCGGTGCGGCGGCCGCAGCCGATCACCGTGGCGCCGAGACCGGTCAGCTCGAGCGCGGTCGCCTTGCCGAGGCCCGTCCCGGCCCCGGAGACGACGCAGATCTGCCCGTCGAGCAGGCCGGGCGCAAAGATTCGTGAGCTCACGGCCGTGAGCATAAGCTGGCTCGCATGAGCGTGAACGCCGAGCCGATCCCGCTCGAGGTACCTCTCCCCGGCGGGACGGAGGGCGCGGCCCTGATCGTGGAGCCCATTTACACGGGGGACGCGCTCTGGCCCCCCTCCTTCTTCAGCCGCAGCGGGCGCGGCCCGTTCTCGCGGCTTCGCGCCCTCGGGATCGGCTCGAAGCCGGAGGAGTGGGAGACCCGTCCTGTGCCCGTCTATCTCGCGCGCCATCCCAGCGCCGGGAACATCCTCGTGGACTCCGGCCTGCACCCGTCGATCGCCAGGGATCCGCGCGACAACCTGGGCCGCTTCTCGGGCCGGCACTACAAGGTCACCGAGGGCGAGGACGTGGTCTCGCAGCTGCGTAAGCGCGGGCTCGAGGCGAACGACATCGACGTGGTGGTGATGACGCATCTGCACGAGGACCACGCCTCCGCCATAGAGCTCTTCCCGGAGGCTCAATTCGTGCTCAGCGCTACCGAGTGGGAGGCCGCCACGACCGGCCGCCTGCCGCTGCTTCGCGGCTACCACCCGACTCACTACGACTTCGCGTTCGAGTACGCAACCGTCGACTTCGACGGCGAGTTCGTCGAGTCCTACGGCCCGTTCGGCCGGACCTTCGACCTCTTCGGAGACGGCTCCGTCCGGCTCGCCTACACGCCGGGCCACAGCGCCGGTCACACGTCGGTGATTCTGCGCCTACCGCGCCGCGACTTCGTCGTCATCGGGGACGCGGCGTACGACTGGAAGCAGTTCAACGGCGAGTCGGAGCCGCTGATGATGTCCGACGAGCACAACTGGCGCCGCTCACTGAGAGAGCTTCAGGCCTACCGGCGCACCTATCCGTACGCCCTGATGGTCCCCGGGCACGACACGGAGTTCTGGGAGAAGCTCGAGCCCCGCTACGAGGAGTAGTTTGGCGCGAGGGCGCGCCGCTAGGCGCGACCCGTTTCATGGTTGGGCGAGGAAGTCGGCAGGCCCTTGCGGATTCGCTTCAGCACATCGCGGCGACCGTTCTCCTCGAGGTCGACGTACATCGCGCGAACGCGGTCGAAAATCTGATTGGCGACCAGCTGCTGCTGCTCGCGATCCGGGTTCGCGTTGACCGGGAAGGTGACCGGCTCGCCGTACTGGATCGTCACCTTGGGGAACTGGAACCGCTTCCAGCCGCGGACATGCGCGGAGCCGTGAATCGCGACTGGAACCACCGGGACGCCGGATTCGAGGGCGATCTTGCCGATTCCGCGCTTCGGCTCGCCCAAGTCGCCGCTGCGTGAGCGGCCACCCTCCGCGTACATCAGCATCGTGCCGCCGCGATCCAGGACGGTGTTTGCGGTGATGAACGCCTCCTCGTCGTGATGACCGCGCCTGACCGGGAAGACGCCTCCGTGCTTGAAGACGTACTTGATGAAGGGGTTCTTGAAGAGCTGGGACTTCGCCATGAACTGCGCCTTCCGGGGGAGATAGACGGCGGCGAAGAAGTGGTCCATCTGGCTGAAGTGGTTCGGGGCGAGGACCGCAGGGCCGGCGGCGGGGACGTTCTCCACGCCGATCGCACGCGTCCGGTAGAAGGCGATCACGGGGATCGTGAGGATCACCCGCACGAAGTCGTACATCCAGCCGACGCCCTTGCGCGCGCTCCGGTGGAACTGCGTGAACATCTCAGCGGGGCGCGGGTCCTTGTAGACCTGCGGCTTCATGTCCTTGGGGTTGACTTTCGCCATCTCTTCCGCCCTGTGATCACAAAAAAACGCCGTCCTGGACGGCGGCACGTGCTCATTCCTACCCACCGATTACGCAGGGGTTACGCGCTCCGATCAACCCTACCCAGGGGTCGCCCAGCCTCGCGCTCGGGTCACCGCCTCTCGCCAGCGGCCGACCAGCTCCTCGCGCTCGGCCTCGGCCATCGCGGGCTCATAGGTCGCTGCCTCGCGCCACATCTCTCGCACCTGATCGGCGGTCCAGAGGCCGGTGGCGATGCCGGCCAGGTAGGCGGCGCCCAGCGCAGTGGTCTCGACGACCTCGGGGACGATCACCGGCACCCCGAGCACGTCAGCCTGGAACTGCATGAGCCATGCGTTCGCAACGGCGCCGCCATCGGCCTTCAGCGCCGGAACGCTTTCTCCGGCCGCTGCCTCCTGCGCCCTGACGGCGTCCACCGTCTGGTAGGCGATCGCCTCCAATGCGGCCCGAGCGAGGTGGGCGCGAGTGGCGCCGCGCGTCAGGCCGACGATCGTGCCCCTGGCATATGGGTCCCAGTGCGGCGAGCCCAGGCCGGTCAGGGCGGGGACGAAATAGACATCGTCATTCGAATCCAGCGAAGCGGCCAGGTCCTCCGTCTCGGCGGCGCGGGTGATGATGCGCAGACCGTCTCGGAGCCACTGGACAGCGGCGCCCGTGACGAAGACCGCCGCCTCCAGCGCATAGGCGACCTCGCCCTCAAGGCCCCAGGCGACGGTCGCGAGCAGCCCCTCCCCGGGCTCGGTCAGCTCCGTTCCGGTGTTGAGCAGGACGAAGCTCCCGGTGCCGTACGTGTTCTTGGTCTCGCCCGGCCGCTGGCAGGCCTGGCCGAACAACGCCGCCTGCTGGTCGCCGGCGATCCCGGCCACCGGGACCTCGCCACCGAACTCGGAGGTCGTTCCATAGACCTCCGAGGAGGGGACGGGCGCGGGCAGCGTTCCCGGATCGACCCCGAGCAGCCCGCAGAGCTCCTCGTCCCAGGCGAGCCTGCGGATGTCGAACAGCATCGTCCGCGAGGCGTTCGAGTAGTCGATCAGGTGCCGGCCCGTGAGCTTGAAGACCAGCCAGGAGTCGATCGTCCCGAAGACCACGCCGGAGGGCAGCTCGGCGTGCCGAAGCAGCCACTCGATCTTCGTCCCTGAGAAGTAGGGGTCGATGACGAGGCCGGTGCGCTCCCTGATCAGCGGCTCGTGCCCGCCCTCTCGGAGCTCGTCGCAGCGAGCCGCGGTACGGCGGTCCTGCCAGACGAGGGCCCTGTGGACCGGCTCGCCGGTGCCCGGATCCCAGGCGACCACCGTCTCGCGCTGGTTGGTGATGCCGATCCCCTTCAGATCCGATCCCTGGACCGCCGCGTCGGCGAGCGCCCCGACCGCGACCTTGCGCGTGACGTCCCAGATCTCCGCCGCGTCGTGTTCGACCCAGCCCGGCTTCGGGAAATACTGCTCGAACTCGCTGTACGCCCGGCCACGCGGACGACCGTCCTCGTCGAAGACAATGCAGGTGGTCCCGGTGGTCCCCTGGTCGATGGCCAGGATCATTCGCCGGACGCTATCCGGAGCGGCTCCGAACTGCCCGGCGGATGTCGCGGAGCTGCGCTGCCCGATGGAGAAAGCCGGCCGGCGTCCGGCCGGTCGTTCGGTGAGTCAGCGGCAACTCGACCTCCACGAGCCGGTATCCGGCCCGCAGCGCGTCGATCGTCATCCCGGTCTCCAACCCCCAGCCCTGCGCGAACGGGATCAGCTCGCGCAGGGTCGAGACCCGCATCGCCCGCTGTCCGGAGAGGGGCGCCCGGAGCAGCTCACCTGCGTGGCGGTTGACCGCCCGCCGCGCGTAGCCGACCGTGAAGCCGAACCCGCCGCCCTCGGGCTCGGCGAACCTGGCGATCGCGAGATCGCAGGAGCCGGACTCGACCGCCTCCACGAGCGCCACCAGCTCACGCGCGCTGGAGCCAAGGTCGGCGTCGCAGAGCAGGACGGTGGCCTCGGCTGGGAACTCGCCCGCGGCCGCCTCCGCCGTCGCGGTCACGTTGCCGCCCTTGCCATGCGGGCGCCGCCGGCTGACGAGCCACGCCCCATGGCGCATCGCCTCTGCCTGCGTGCCGTCGGTCGAGGCGTCGTCGGCGACCATCAGCCGGGCCCCGGGAAGCGCGTCGGCGAGCGCATCGAGCGCCGCTCCGATCCGCTCCGCCTCGTTCTGCGCCGCCACGATCACGACGCGCGCCGGTTCCGGCGTCACGGGTGACTAGAGTGCCGCGGCGTGGCTGACGTAGAGGCGCACATCACCGGCACAGTCTGGAAGATCGAGGTCAAGGTCGGCGACCAGGTGGACGAGGGCGACACCGTCGTCATCCTCGAGTCGATGAAGATGGAGATGCCGGTCGAGGCCGAGGACCCCGGCAAGGTCGCCGAGATCCGCTGCGAGGAGGGCCAGTCGGTCTCCGAGGGCGACGTCCTCGTCGTCCTCGAATAGCCTCAGATCCATGACCGAGGAGCTGGCCGGAGGCAAGCTGCTTCTGGACGAGCCCGCCGAGGCAGTCGCGCGGCTCACGCTGAACCGTCCCGATTCGCGAAACGCGCTCGACCACGAGCTGCTCGACGGCATCGCCGCTGCGATGCCGTCGCTCGATCGCGGCATCGAAGTGCGCTGCGTCCTGATCACCGGGGCGGCCAAGGCCTTCTCGGCCGGGTACGACATCGCGGCGATTCCCTCGGAGACATTCGAGCGCGATGCCGAAGCCCTCGTGGCCCATCCCTTCCATGCCGCGCTCGAGGCGATCGCCGTCCACCCCTGGCCGGTGATCGCCGCGATCAACGGGCACGCGCTCGGCGGTGGCCTCGAGCTGACCCTCACCTGCGACCTGCGCATCTGCGCGCGGGGGGCCAAGCTCGGCATGCCGCCGGCGAAGCTTGGGTTGATCTATGGGCACACGGGCCTGCAGCGATTCATCGACGCCATCGGCGTGCCGCGGACCAAGGAGCTCTTCCTCACGGGCCGCAACCTCGACGCGGAGCGCGCCGGGCAGGTTGGACTTGTCCACGACGTGGTCGACGACGCCGAGCTCGAGAGCGCTGCGGTGGATCTCGCGGCCGAGATCGCGGCCAACGCTCCGCTCTCCATGCGGGGAAACAAGCACGCAATCGACACGCTCAACTCGTTCTCCCGCCTGACGCCCGAGCAGGAGCGTGAGCTGATCGAGTTGCGGGAGTCCTGCTTCGGCTCGGATGACTTCCGCGAGGGGATCGCCGCATTCGCGGAGAAGCGCAAGCCGGCCTGGAAGGGCCGCTGAGAAGGAGATGAGATGAGCGACGACGACATCCAGGTCAGCGCGAACAACGAGGAGGATCTGCGAAAGCAGGCCATCGCGAGCATCAGGGAAAGCGCCTCTTCAAGCAGAGCCTCTTCACCTATGTCGTCATCAACCTCTTCCTGATCGTCATCTGGGCGATCAGCGGGACGGACAACTTCTTCTGGCCGATCTTCGTCATCGCCGGCTGGGGAATCGGCCTCGCGTTCCAGGGTTGGAGCGCCTACGGAAGGCGAAGCGGTATCGGAGAGGACGAGATCGCTCGCGAGATGCAGCGGCAGCGGCGCTAGCCGGCCTCGGAGGGCTCCGGCAGCGCCTGCTCGCCGGTGTCCTCGCTGAGCACCCGGCCGCCCCCCTGCGCGGTCGACGGCCACCAGATCTTGTCGCCGATCAGCTCGACCGCCGCCGGAACCATGATCGTCCGCACGATGAAGGTGTCGAGCAGGATGCCGATCGCGACCATGAAGCCGAGATCGAAGGTGAACGTGACGGGCAGCGTCATCAGCACCGAGAAGGTGCCCGCCAGGATGACCCCGGCGCTGGTGATCACCGGACCGGTGGCCGAGATCGCCCTCAGCATTCCCTCGCGCGTGCCGAAGCGGCGCGCCTCCTCCCGCACCCGGGCCATCAGGAAGATCGTGTAGTCGATCCCGAGCGCGACCAGGAAGATGAAGGCGAAGGTCGGAATCGAGGCGTCGAAGCCGGCGTCGCCGACGATGAAGCGGATGAAGAGGATCGAGATTCCCAGCGTGCAGGCAAAGGAGAGGACCACGCTCGCAAGCAGAACGAGGGGAGCGACGACCGCCTGGAGCAGGATCCCGAGGATGATCGCCATCACCAGGAGCGCCAGCGGGACGATCACCTTCAGGTCCCTTTCCGTCGCCTTGTTGTAGTCGTAGTTGATCGCGGTACCGCCGCCGACGAGGGCGGTCACGCCCGGTCTCAGGTTCGCCACCGCGTCGCGCATCTTGGGGACGAGGTCCAGCGCGGAGACGTCATTCGGATCGCCCTTGAGGATCACGTCCACCACGGCGATCCGGCCATCCGTCGATCTCTGGTCGGTCGGCAGGACTCCCGCCACTCCGTTGACGGTCTTGAGCTTGGCCGCCGCCAGGGCGATGTCCTGGTCGGTCACCGAGCCTCCCTGCTGCTCCACCAGAACCGTGGTCGGCGACAGCGTCCCCTTGGGGAAGTCCTCGCCGAGCACCTTGAAGCCCTCCACGCTCTCCACCGACTTCTTGAAGAAGGTGGTGCTGGAGTAGTCGACCTTGTAGGCGATCAGGCCGAGGGAGCCGAGCAGGAAGACACCCGCGGTGACGGCCAGCGCCGGGCCCGGCCGGTGCAGGACCTTGTCGCCGAAGCGCCGCCAGAGTCCCGTGTGGATGACCTCGGCGTGCTGCGGGTCGTACTCAACTGTGCTCCGCCTCGGCCAGAACCCCCTGCGGCCGAAGATCGTGAGCAGCGCCGGGAGCACCGTGAGTCCCGCGAGCATCGCGCAGAAGACCGAGATCGCGGCAACCGGGCCCAGCGACTTGGTGTTGCCCGATTCGGCGAAGACGAGAACGAGCATTGCCAGGGTCACCGTGAGGCCGCTGGCGAGGATGGCCGGGCCGGCTCTGCGGACTGCGCGCTGCATCGCGTCGTGCTTGTCCTCGAACCGGCGCAGCTCCTCTCTGTACCTGGACACCAATAAGAGGCAGTAGTCGGTGCCCACCCCGAACATCAGGACCACGAGGATCCCCGTGCTGTTCGAGGAGACCGTGGCCCCCGACTTCGCGTACAGGTAGATCAGGCCCGTCGCGAACTGGTAGGCGAGGAAGACGACAATCAGGGGAGAGACCGCCACCAGCACGGACCGGTAGATGGCTCCGAGTAGGACGAGAACGAGGATGGTCGTCGCCAGCAGGAGCTTCGTGTCGATGTTGCTGAAGACCTCGTCGGCATCGGTGTTGAAGCCGACGTCGCCGGTGACATAGACGTTCATGTCACCGGTGTTGGAGTCGGTGATGTCGCGCATCGCCTTCCCCCAGTCGGACTCGTGGTCGAAGTCCGTCGGGAAGGTGTAGACGGCGTAGGCGACCTGTTTGTTCGCCGAAACGAGCTTCGAGGTGGGCCCCACGGGCGCGGGCAGTACCGGCGGCTGTGTCTTGACGAGCGGGATCCTCGCCGGCTCCGCCTTGATCTTCTCGGCGTCGGATTGGATCCTCGCGAAATTCGCCGGGGTCAGGCCGTCCTTGTTCTGGTAGACGACCAGCGCGAGCGCGGTCTCCTTCGCGGGGAACTGATGGTCGAGGGTCCGGACGACCTCGGTCGACTCGGCGCTCGAGGGGAGGAAGGACTCGGTGTCGTCGGTCGTGACGTCGGAGAGCTTGCTGCCGAGCGGGGACATCACGACGGCAGCGATGATCCAGACGACCAGCGCCACCCACTTCGTGCGTCGACCCGCGACTATCGATGCGAGACGTCTCAACGGACCTCCATGTCGTGCCTAATTACCCGTTTCGACCCGCGTCCCCCTGGATACGGACTTAGGCCGCCACACTAACGATTCGCCTCGTTTGACACCCTGTAGAGAGGGCAACCATGGCTGAGGAAATGAACCCGACCGCAGTTGAGCTCGACCCAGGGGTCGAGGAGCGTGTCAACGGCCTGATCGAAGCTGGCCGTGCCGCGGACTGCGTGGATCTCTCGGAGGTCGATTCGTTGGTCCAGGAGATGAACCTCTCCGACGAAGAGGAGCACGCCGTGCACGAGCGGATCGAGTCCGCCGGACTCTCCGTCGAGGACGACTGCGGCAAGCAGGCCGCGGAGCCGGCCGGCTATCGCAACGGCGAGCTCGCCGAGCAGACCACCGACGCGCTGCAGCTCTTCTTCAACGAGATGCGGAAGTACCCCCTGCTCACCAAGGAGGAGGAGATCGAGCTTGCCCAGGCCGTCGAGCGCGGCGATCTTGAGGCCAAGGAGCGCCTGATCAACTCCAACCTGCGGCTGGTCGTCTCGAACGCACGCCGCTACATGCGCCAGGACCTCAATCTGCTCGACCTGATCCAGGAGGGGATCCTCGGCCTGATCCGCGCCTCGGAGAAGTTCGATTGGCGCAAGGGCTACAAGTTCTCCACCTACGCGACCTTCTGGATCCGTCAGGCGATCCAGCGTGCCCTGGAGTCGAAGGAGCGCACCATCCGGGTGCCCAACCAGGTGGCCCAGCGCGAGCGCAAGGTGATGCGGACCGAGCGGGAGCTCGCCACCAAACTCGGCCGGGACCCGACCACCGAGGAGGTGGCCAAGGCCGCAGAGCTCGAGCCCGCCCAGGTGGAGGAGATCCGCGACCTGACCCGTGTGGTCACGAGCCTCGACCGGCCAGTCGGGGACGAGGACGCATCGTCTCTCGGCGAGTTCATCCAGGACGAGCGCACCGGCCCCGCGGAGGAGGTCCAGCTGAGCTTCGCGGACGCGACGCTGCGGAGCGCCGTCGAGGAGCTCCCCGAGGACGAGCGCAAGGTGATTCAGCTCCGATACGGCATCAACGGCGACGAGCCCACACCGCTCCGTGAGACCTCGCGCAGGCTCGAACTGAAGCCCAGCGAGGTCAAGCAGCTCGAGGAGCGTGGTCTCAGTCGCCTCGCGCAGGCCCGCGAGGTCGAGGCTCTGCGCGACGCTGCGTAAGGCGGCGCGACGCGGGTATAGGTCGAGCAGCGATGGCCGCCTACACCATCAAGAATCTCCGAGAGGTCAAGGACTCGGCCGCGGAGGCCGGGATCTCGGACTTCATCGAGGCCCGCTTCGCCAATGAGGATCTCGACTCCGAGACGAGCGGCATCTCCTACCAGCTGGTCAAGTCCGGCCAGCGACAGCCGTTCGCCCACAAGCACGGCGAGATGGAGGAGATCTACGTCATCGTCTCGGGGAGTGGCCGGGTCAAGCTCGACGATGAGGTCGAGGACCTCGAGGCACTCGATGCGATCCGAATCGCGCCATCCGTGACCCGGGCATTCGAGGCGAACGATGAGGACCTCGTCCTGCTCGTCTTCAGCCCACGGGCCAAGGGGGACGCGGAGATGGTCCAGGACTTTTCCTGGGACTAGCCGTCCGGGCTCGTTCATAACTTTCGGGGAGTGTCATCCCTGATCAGCTTCGAAGAGGCCCTCGAACTCGGGGCCCTCGCAGACCACGAGGAGATCGGCGCGCTGGTCGAGCGTGCCTGGGAGGTCCGCCAGGACCGCTTCGGGGACTCGACGGACATGTGCTCGCTGGTCAACGCCAAATCCGGCGGCTGCGCCGAGGACTGCGGCTTCTGCGCCCAGTCGCGCTACGCCGAGGCGGACACGCCGATGCACGCGATGATGGAGCCCGATCAGATCCTCGAGCACGCCAGGGCCGCCGAGGCGGCGGGCGCCCACCGCTTCTGCATGGTCACCCAGGGGCAGGGGCTTTCCAAGCGCGACTTCGCCAAGGTCCTGGAGGGCGCCCGCCTGGTCTCGGAGCACACCAACCTGAAGCGCTGCGCCTCGATCGGTCACATGTCGGCCGAGCGGGCGCGCCAGCTCAAGGAGGCGGGAATCCAGCGCGTCCACCACAACGTGGAGACCGCGCGCTCGTACTACCCCGAGGTGTCGACCACTGTCCGCTACGAGGGGCGCGTGCGGACGATCGAAGCTGTGAAGGAGGCGGGCCTGGAGACCTGTGTGGGCGGCATTCTCAATCTGGGCGAATCGCCGGAACAGCGGGTCGAGATGGCTTTCGAGCTGGCGAAGATCAACCCGGACTCCGTGCCGATCAACCTGCTCAACCCGCGCACCGGCACCAAGTTCGGCGAGCGCGAGCTGATGGACCCCTGGGACGTGGTCAAGTGGGTGGCCATCTTCCGGCTGATCCTGCCCGACGCCCTCTTCCGGCTCTGCGGTGGCCGTGTCGAGAACCTGGAGGACCTCGCGCCACTCGCCGTCAAGGCGGGCCTCAACGGGGTCATGATGGGCAACTTCCTGACGACGCTCGGCGTCGAGCCCGCGGAGGACCGGGAGATGTTCGAGGAGCTCGGCCTGAATGTGGCGCGGCAGCCCGACAACGGCGCCAACCCGCGCCCGGACAACCGCTCCGGCTGGCTCGAGGGCGAGACGCCCGAGACCCCGATCGACGAGCTGATCGACCGGCAGGCCGACGCGAACTTCTGGGACCCGTCCACCCAGCTGCGGGTGGTCAAGAAGAAGGGCAAGGTGCCCGCCTACCCCACCCCACCGTCCCAGGATCAGGAGCCTCAGCCGGCGGGCTGGGGCGACTAGTGCTGGACCTCCAGGAGCGTCTCGACGAGCTCGAGTCGAGCGGGCTGCGCCGCCGTCTGCGCGTGGTCGACGGGCCGCAGGGAGCCGAGATCATGCTCGATGGCCGGCCAGTGCTGCTGCTCTGCTCCAACAACTACCTCGGGCTCGCCGACCACCCTCGTCTGCGGCGCGCGGCCGCCGATGCCGCCCTCGCGCTGGGGACCAGCTCGGGCGCGTCTCGGCTGATCTCGGGGTCGATGTCGATCCACGCGGAGCTCGAGCGAAGGCTGGCCGAGTTCGAGGGCACGGAGTCCGCGCTGCTCTTCGGCTCCGGCTACCTGGCCAACGCCGGCGCGATAGCCGCGCTGGCGCGCCGCGGCGAGGTCGTCTTCTCCGACGAGCTCAACCACGCCAGCATCATCGACGGCTGCCGCCTCGCCGGCGCCGAGACCTTCGTCTACCGGCACCGCGACACCGAACACCTCGAATGGGGGATGCGCCGCGCCGCCGGCCGGGGTGCGCTGATCGTCACGGACGGCGTCTTCTCCATGGATGGAGACATCGCGCCGCTCGCGGAGCTGTCGGCACTGGCTGGACGCCATGGGTGCAGGCTGATGGTCGACGAGGCTCACGCCACCGGCTGCCTCGGGCCCGGGGGCAGCGGCTCGGTGGCCGCCGCCGGCCTGACGGGCGAGGTCGACCTGATCGTCGGAACCCTGGGCAAGGCGCTCGGCAGCTACGGCGCCTACATCTGCGGCTCGCGGGAGCTGACCGACTTCCTGATCAACACCGCCCGCCCATTCATCTTCTCGACCGCTCCGCCGCCCCCCGCGGTCGCAGCGGCATCAGCGGCTTTGGAGCTGCTCGCCGAGAGCACGAAGCGGGTGGAACGCCTGCGGTCGAATGCCGCGGTCCTTCGTGACGGGATCGGGGACGAGGGCCTGGAGCCGACCGGATCGGAAACTCAGATCGTCCCGCTGGTGATCGGCGAGGCCGGCGACGCGATGGCGTTCTGCGAGCGGCTCCTCGAGCACGGGATCTTCGCCCAGGCGATCCGGCCTCCGACCGTCCCGGCCGGGACCTGCCGCCTGCGGTTGACGGTCATGGCCACCCACCGGGTCGCGGACCTGCGGCACGCCGCGCGAACCGTCGGCACCGTCGCACGCGAGCTCGGTCTGGTTCCCGGCCCCGCAGAGGCCGGCCACGGCCAGCCTGCCCTGCAGAGGGCCGCCTGAGTTGCGCGGCCTGTTCGTCACCGGCACCGGCACCGAGGTCGGCAAGACCGTCGTCGCCGCTGCGATCGCCCGCACGGCGGGAGCGGAGGGCGCCCGAGTCGCCGCCTTCAAACCGGCGGTGAGCGGCCTCGACGACCACCGGCTCGCTCCCGAGGTCTGGGAGAGCGCCGGCGAGCTGCCCGACCACGTCCTGCTCCGACTCGCCTCGGGCTCGAGCCAGGGAGACGAGGAGATCGCGCCCTATCGATACGGGCCGCCGGTCTCGCCCCACCTGGCTGCAGAGCTGGCCGGCGAGAGCATTGACCCCGACCGTCTCCGCGGCGCGGCGCTCGAGGCGACGGAGAACGCGGACCTGCTGGTCTGTGAGGGGGTCGGCGGCTTCCTCGTTCCGCTCACGACCGACTACCTCGTCCGTGACCTCGCCCAGGACCTGGCATTGCCGGTCGTCATCGTCGCCTCACCGGAGCTGGGGACGATCAATCACACTCTGCTCACCCTCCAGGCCGTGCGGGCGGCGGGACTCGAGGTCGCCGCCGTGGTGCTCACACCCTGGCCGGAGGAGCCGTCCGCGATGGAGCGATCCAACCTGAACACGATCGCGCGACTCGGCTCCGTGGAGCTCGAGACGTTGCCGCGCCTCGACCTCACCAAGCCCCATTCGTGGCCCACGCTCCGCGTCGCCGTCGGCTCACCGCGGGCGGCGAGCAGCCTGCGCGCGGCGTAGCGGCCACCAGGCCGCTCCACTTTGGAGCGGAGGGCGAAGCCCGTAGCGACTTTGTGGGGCCGCTCGTGGCCGCGACGTGATGGTGAAGCCGCCGCGACTAGCGGGCCCCGACCGGGACAACGTCCTCGGCCACGGTCGCCTCGGGGAGCGCGGCCGCGGTCTCCTCAGCGGCATCGTGGGAATCGACCCGCTTGGCCCGGGCGCCGCGGACCAGCGTCAGGGCGACGACCAATCCGGCGACCACGACGAACCCTGCCAACAGCATCGCGCTGGACAGGGCGTCGACGAAGGTTGCCCGTGCCTGCTCCGGCGCGGTCGCCAGGGATGCCGGATCGAATCCCGATCCGAGCTGAGCCTGGAAGATGGCGCCCGTCGCCGCGACACCCACCGATGCGCCGATCATGCGCGACATCTGCAGGACGCCGGAGGCCACACCGGACTTTTGAGCGCTGACCGCGTTCATCGCTGCCGTCGACATCGGCGACATCACCAGCGCGATTCCGAGTCCCATCAGGACGAACGGGATGACCAGTCCGGCATAGGTCGTGCCTGTGTTGATGCCGGCGAACAGGAACATCGAGACTGCCAGCACCGCCAGACCGGCGCTCATCGGAGTTGCCGGGCCAAGCCTGTCGGCGAGCCGTCCGGAGATCGGTGCGACCACCGCGATCACGATCGTGGTGGGCAGGAACCTGATCCCGGCCTCGAGAGCGCTGTAGCCCAGGATGTCCTGCATATAGAGGGCCATGAAGAAGAACGTGCCCATCATGGCGAAGGTGATGATGAAAGCCACCAGGTTCGAGCCGATGAACGCCCGCGTCTTGAAGAGCGCGAACTCCACCATCGGAGCGGAAACCCGGAGCTCGATCGCGACGAAGATCGCCAGGCCGATCACGCCGCCGGCCAGAAGGGCCACGATCGAGGTTGAGGTCCAACCCCAGCTGTTGCCCTCGATCAGGGCCAGCACGATCGCCGTGAGGCTGGCGGTCAGAGCGAATATGCCCGGGTAGTCCACCCGCCGGTCGATCGTCTCGTCACGAGACTCGCGCACGGCGAACACCGTCGCAGCCACCGCGGCGACCGCGACCGGGAGGTTGATGAAGAAGATTGCGCGCCAGCTCACGTACTCCGTGAGGGCGCCGCCGACCACCGGGCCGATCGAGAGAGCCAGCGCGGAGACGCCGGCCCAGATGCCGATCGCCCTGCCTCGCTCGGCTGCCGGGAAGGTGTTGGTGATGATCGAGAGGGTCGCCGGCATCATCAGCGCGGCGCCGATGCCCTGAACCGCGCGGCTCCCGATCAGCATCGCCGGGTCCTGCGCGAGCCCCGCCGTCGCCGAGGTGACGGCGAAGATGATCACGCCGGTCAGGAACATCAGCCGGCGGCCGAAGATGTCGCCAAGGCGGCCTCCCGTCGCGATCAGGACGGCGAAGGTGAGCGTGTAGCCGTTGATGATCCACTCCAGCCCCGAGATCTGCGCGTGCAGATCGCGCTGGATCGACGGCAGGGCGACGTTCACGACGGTGTTGTCGAGCATCACCATGAAGAGCGCGAAGCACATGGCTCCGAGCGTCCACCACTTGCGGTTGTCGTCCGTGATCAGGTGCCGATATCGGGTCACCGGCTCACCTTCCTTTCATGATTGGCGTAGATCTCGGCCAGCTCGGGGTGCTCCAGGAGCGCGTCGAGGGCCGACTCAAGCTTGTTTCGCTCGTCCGCCTCCAGTGAGGCGGTGAAGTCCAGGAGGGTCGCCAGGCGCGCGGAGATGATCCGATCGGCCAGGCTGCGTCCCTTCGAGGTGAGCGTCAGCCGGCGAACCCTGCGGTCATCGGGGTCTTCGATCCGGGTGGCGAGCTTCTTCCGCACCAGCCCATCGGTCGCACGGCTTGCCGACGCGACGGAGATGCCGAGCTCCTCGGAGATCGCGGTGACCGTCCGGGACTCCTCGTCGGGAACCTGGAGCTCGACCAGCACCTTCATCTGGGCGAAGGTCAGGCCGCTCTCGTCGATCACCTTGAAGACCCCGTTGCCCCGGGGCCCCATGCAGCGAACGACCAGGGCGCTCAGCTTGAGTGCCAGGTCAGTGGTGTCTCGGGCAGTCTTCCGTTCTCTCGTTGTTGTTTCCACTGAAGAAAAGGTTACACGTTTGCAACCTTTTCCAAACCGCAATGATCTGTGAGGTGGATCACACTCCCGGTCAGGCTCCGAAAGCGGGCGGCCTGCTGCCGGCCGGCAGCTCCGGGCCACCGTGGGCCGAGAGCTCGTGCTTTGGCTTGCCGCGGATGACGACCGCCGCTACGACCGCCCCGACGGCCGTCACGGCCGCCCCCAGCCCCATCGCCGCACCGAGCGCGTCGGTGAACTTGGTCGCCTCGGCGACTCCGCCCTGCGCCAGCAGGGCGGGATTGAACGCCCCCAGCTTGCCCTGGAAGATCGCGCCGGTCGCCGCGACCCCGACGGTCCCGCCGATCATCCGGAACATCTGCAAGGTCCCGGAGGCGACGCCCGCCTTGCCGATGTCGACGGCATTCATGGCCGCCGTCGACATCGGCGACATGGTCATGCCGATCCCGAGGCCGAGCAGGATGAACGCGGGCAGCAGGTCGCCGTAGCCGGTCGAGGCGTCCAGCTGCGCGAAGAGGAACAGCGAGAACGAGGTGACGGCCAGACCGAGGACCATCGGCCAACGAGAACCGATCCTGTCGGCGACGCGACCAGCGATCGGGGCGGCGATGACGATCACGATCGTGGTCGGCAGGAACCGCACCCCGGTGGCGAGCGGCGAGAACTGCAGCAGATCCTGGAGATAGATCGCCAGGAAGAAGAAGCTGCCCATCATCGCGAAGCTGATGATCGTCGCCACCGTGTTGGCCCCGATGAAGTTGCGGGAACGGAAGAAGCTGAAATCGACGATCGGCGCCGAGACACGGGACTCGACGAACAGGAAGAGCGGGGTCGTGACGACGCCGATCACGAGCAGCCCGATGATGCGGGTGGAGCCCCAGCCCCACTCGTTGCCCTGGATCAGGGCGAGGACGAAGGACGTGAGCGCCACCGTCAGCAGCACCACCCCGAGGTAGTCGATGCTTCGCTCCGCCTTCTCGTCCCGCGACTCTCGCACCGCGACGAGGGAGGCCACCAGGGCAAGCGCCGCGATCGGCAGGTTGATGTAGAAGATCGCACGCCAGCTCACGTCCTCCGTGAGGAAGCCGCCGGCCAGCGGGCCGAATGAGAGGGCGAGCCCGGAGATGCCCGCCCAGGTCCCGATCGCCTTGCCCCGCTCCTCCACCGGGAAGGCATCGGTGATGATCGAGAGGGTGGCGGGCATCATCAGCGCGCCGCCGACGCCCTCCGCGATCCGCGAGACGACCAGCATGGTCGGGTCCTGTGCAAGCCCGGCGGTGGCGGACGAGATGGCGAAGACGCAGACGCCGATCATGAAGATGAGGCGGCGACCGAAGATGTCGCCCAGGCGCCCGCCCGTCACCAGCAGCGCCGCGAAGCTCAGGGTGTAGCCGTTGACGACCCACTCGAGCTGGTCTTCAGGTCCTTCTGGATCGACGGCAGCGCCACGTTCACCACCGTGCTGTCGAGCATGATCATGAACATCGACAGGCACATCGCGCCGAGGGTCCACCACTTGCGGTTGGCATCGGTGATGCCGAAGCGGGAGTCCATCCGGCTCCGATCATATGTTGGCCAACGGCGAATGCAGAACGCTGCCCGACTCGATCACGATCACGTCTGGCACCCCTTCACGCAGCAGCGCGATTGGGTGACCGAGGAACCGTTGATGATCGATTCGGCCGAGGGGACCGAGCTGATCGACACCGAGGGCCGCCGCTACCTGGACGGCGTCTCCTCGCTCTGGTGCAACGTCCACGGCCATTGCCACCCGGCGATCGACGCGGCGATTCGCGCCCAGCTCGAACGCGTCGCCCACTCCACGATGCTCGGGCTCTCCCACCCCGGCGCCGCGGAGCTCGCCGATCGCCTGGTCGAGATCGCCCCGGCGGGGCTCAACCGGGTCTTCTACTCGGACTCAGGCTCGACCGCCGTCGAGGTCGCCCTCAAGATGGCCTTTCAGTACTGGCAGCACCGAGGGGGTCAGCACGTCCGGAAGACCTCCTTCATCTGCCTCGAGGACGCCTACCACGGGGACACGATCGGGTCGGTCTCGGTCGGCGGGATGCCGCTCTTCCATTCGGCCTTCGGGCCCCTGCTCTTCGAGAGTCACCGGGCTGAGCCCGGCAACGTCGACGACATCGCCCGTCTGCTCGCCATGCGCGAGGAGGAGATCGCCGCGGTCGTGCTCGAGCCGCTCGTTCAGGGCGCGGCGGGCATGCTGACCCACCCGCCGGGCTACCTGCGAGCCGTTCGGCGACTCTGCGACCGCCACGGCGTGCTCCTGATCTGCGACGAGGTGGCGACCGGCTTCGGGCGCACAGGGACGATGTTCGCCTGCGAGCAGGAGGGCGTGTCCCCCGACCTGCTCTGCCTGGCGAAGGGGCTGACCGGGGGATACATGCCGCTCGCCGCGACGCTCGCGACCGAGAGGATCTACGAGGCCTTCCTCGGCGCGACCTCCGAGTACAAGACCTTCTTCCACGGTCACACCTACACGGGCAACCCGCTCGCGTGTGCGGCGGCGATCGCCTCCCTCGAGGTGTTCAAGCGGGAGCGGACGCTGGTCCGGATCCAGCCGAAGATCCGGCTGCTCGCGGACTGGCTGGCGCAGGTGGAGGGCCTGCGAGAGGTCGAGGAGGTCCGGCAGTGCGGCCTGATGGTCGGCATCGACCTCGGCGAGCACGACCCGGAGCTGCGGCTCGGTCACCGCGTGGTGCTCGAGGCCCGCCGCCGTGGCGTCATCGTGCGCCCTCTCGGGGACGTGATCGTGCTGATGCCGCCTCTCTCGATCTCCAAGCAGGACCTCCGGCGCCTGGTCCAGGTCGTGGCCGAGTCGATCCGCGCGGCCTATCCCGTCGCCGAGCTGGACACGGGCGCCAAGGGCCGCCTCGATGCGGCCATGCTCGAAGCGGCCTAGGACCTATTCGCTGAGTCCGGCTGCGCGCATCGCCTCATCGCGATCGTTGAACCATTCGAAGCGAACAATCTTGCTGTCCCGCAGAGTCCAGACCTGCGGTTCAAACTTTTCCAGGTCAACCGAGCTTCCTCGGCCCCGGGCACGGAACGTCGCCATCACGACCACCTTGTTCCCAGCGTCGATGGTCTCGCCGGGAGTGTGTTTCCAGTCATCGAAGGATTCCGAGAGGTTCCTGACGGCCGAGACCCACCCTTCCTTCCCTCGGCGGGTCCCAGGGTGAACCGCGTAGGAAGGATTCACGTACTCGAAATCGTCCGCAAGGAACTCAAGCGGCGCCGAGCCGGGTTCGTCGCTCTGCCAGGCCATGTACATGCGGCGCACGAGGTCGAGGTTTGCCTCAGACACCCCACCAGTCTGACCGGACGATCGATACTTGTGTGATCGAGGGGCGAGCTCTCGACTGACCTACTCCTCGTAGGGCTCGAAGTCCGACTTTCGCGCCCCGCAGACCGGGCAGAACCAGTCGTCGGGGATGTCGTCGAACGCCGTTCCCGGCGGCACGCCGCCGTCCGGGTCGCCGTCATCCGGGTCGTAGATGAACCCGCACGAGGTGCAGATGTAGAGCTGCTTGGTGGTGGTCTCGGCAGTCATGGTGCGGGAATGTAACGAGTAGGCTCGCCGCAAGTGGAACCCGCAGTCCCTCGAGCCGCCGCGACCGTGATCCTCCTGCGCCGCGGCGGCAAGCACGCCGAGCGCGGCCTGGAGATCCTGCTCGTGCAGCGCAACCTCGAGGCCCGCTTCATGCCCGGCGTCTGGGTGTTCCCCGGCGGCGCGGTGGACGCAGCCGACGGGGACGGCGAGGAGGCACATCGCGCCGCGGCGGTCAGGGAACTGGCCGAGGAGGCCGGGATCGAGGTCGCCGCGGAGGAGCTGGTCGCCTACTCGCGCTGGATCACCCCTCGCGTGGTGCCGATTCGCTTCGACACACGCTTCTACCTGGCGCTCGCTCCCGCCCACTCACCGCCCGAGCCCGACGGCTCGGAGACGGTCGACGGGGGCTGGTTCGGCCCGCAGGATGCGCTCGACCGCCATCACGCCGGAGATCTGCCGCTGGTCTTCCCCACGATCAAGCACCTGGAGTCGCTCGTGGGATTCGCCAACGCCGAGGAGGCGCTGGAGGCGGCGCGGCGCCGGATCGTGAAGCCGGTGGAGCCGCGCGTCGAGGGAGAGGGCGATGAGCAGCGGATCGTCCTGCCCGACGAACTGCCCTGATTTATCTTTGCGGCATGACGAGCACCCTTCCACCCGAGGTGCGCGACGCATTCGAGCGCTTCGTCACCTGCGAGCTCACCACGGTCGATGCCGCCAAACAGCCCATCACCTGGCCGGTGACCCCGTACTACGTGGAGGGCGGCCCGACCATCGACGTCACCACCGGCCTCGGCTACCCGAAGAAGGCCGACGACGCGCAGGCCCACCCGAGCGTCTCGCTGCTCTTCTCCGACCCGACCGGGTCGGGAATCGACAGCGGTCTCCGCGTGCTGGTCCAGGGGACGGCGACGGTTGACGACGAGGACCTCAAGGCGAACGCTGCGCGCTATGTCCGCGAGTCCGGAGAGAAGCTCCCCGCGACGAAGAAGATGAATCCGCCGACGCCGATCCGCCCGATGTTCAACTGGTACTACGCCCGGCTCTACATCAAGGTGCGCCCAGAGCGGGTGTTCGTCTGGCGGGATGGGAATCTCGCCGAGGAGCCCGAGATCCACGACACCCACCTGGAGGAGGTCCGCTCGGGGCACGCGGAGGAGCCGATGGCGGATCATGGGAAGCGTCCGCAGGCCCGGCCCGCCTGGGACAACCGCATGGACTATCTCGGCGAGCATGACACCGGCGTGCTCAGCTGGATGGGGCCCGACGGATTCCCGATCTCCGTTCGCGTGCCGTTCACGGCGGACGCGGGGACGAGGTCGATCTCGATCGATGCCGCTCCGGCCGGGCTCCCGATTCTCGAGGGCCGTGCCTGTCTCACCGTCCACCAGCACTCGCCCGACTTCACCTGGCAGCGCAACATGCAGGTCCGGGGCACCCTCGAGCCCGACGGGGACGGCTGGCGCCTGGTGCCCCGGCGGATCGTCGGCGGCTTCGAGCTGCCACCGGGCCGGTTAACGCGCTTCCGCGACTTCATCAAGAAGGGACCGGGCTTCTACCGGACCTACCGCCGGCGGCTGAAGGAGCGCTCGGCCTAAGAGCCGGGTCTCGGCGGGAACGGCTCCAGCCCCGCATTCCAGGGACCGGGCTTGTAGATGTCGAGGTTGTTCTCCTCCATCTCCCGGTGGAGGCGGTCGAAGATGCCGCCGGCCGAGTGGAGCGTCTCTTTGAGCTCCTCCTCTGTTCGCTCGCGAAGGCACCAGTGGAAGAAGAGCTGCTGCTCGGTGATCCCGAAGTCGACCTCCGCCGGGATCCGGGCGATCCAGTCGATGAACCCCGGGCTGAAGAGCTCCCGCAGAGCGACCGGGTCGTGGTCCTTCGGCACGGTCGCGATGAAGCGCTTGTTGAAGTCGATGCTCTCGAACTCGACCCTCCTCCGCGAGTGCTTGTCGACCATGTCGCCCGGCCTCCGCTCGATCGACTCGACGTCGAACACCGGGACCACCGTCGCGAGGTCGGGCATGTGCGCCTTGACGATCACCGCGCCCGGAACCATCGACTTGCTGAGGAATCCCCCCTCCTCGTGCTCGTCGGCGTCGCAGGAGGAACCGAAGAAGCCGTCGCTGAGCTCGCCCGTGAGGCGGTTGGCGCCGCCCGGGCAGAGAGCGACCGGGCCCTCCTTGGGGTTGATGCCGCCGATGGGCTCGTAGCGAAGCCCGCGCTCGGTGGCCAGGGCCGAGACGATCCCGGCCCACCCCTCAGCGTCGCCCTTGCCGCTCAATCGATCTCGACCAGGTCGTCGCGCCCCTCGGCCTCGAGCTGGGCCTTGTAGCGCGGGTAGACCGGCTTGGTCAGGGGCACGAGCTTGAGGATCTTGGCGACCGGGCCGCTCGCCTTGATCTGGCCGCGGGCGAGCGCCGTGGTGACGTTCACCTTGCCGAGCCAGAAGCGGTGCGCGGTGTCGGCCTCCATGCTCATCACGACCTCGGGCTCCATGTCGGTGTCGCCGAAGTCGACGTCGGCCGGGCCGTCCTCCTGCAGGCGCAGCGTGATCCTCGACTCGGGCTCGCGATAGTCGTACTGGAGGATGGTGTTCGCCTTCCTGAACTTCGGTCCGAGCTCCGGGTCCTCGGCGATCCCGGCGAAGAGCTTGCCGATCGTGTCGTAGACCTCCTGAGCGTCCTTGAAGTAGGGCATTGGACGCCGATCCTAGTCGCCGCTACTGGTCGGGCAGAACCTGCGGGATCTTGCCGCCGCCGAAAAGCGACGGGAAGTTCGGCGCAATCGTGCAGGGCGCGTATGCGGACGGGCCGCCCGGGGGCAGCGGGTTCGCGTTCACGTCGGAGTTCGGTGCCACGAAGTTGGGCGACGTCGGGCTGACGATCGACGAGAGCGGGAACTGGCCGCTTTCCGACGCCGGCGCACCGCCCGCTGGGGGCGTGTTCCCCTGCGGGACCTGCAGGACCGGCTGGCCGCCGAAGGTGTTGCTGCAGTCGTGGCTCGGGAAGATCTCGCTCTGGCTGCTGGAGTACTGGTTGCCGATCGCGAATGGCTGCAGATAGCCGTTGCCGCGATTGGTGGGCAGGCGGGTCGGATAGATCGAGAGCGACTCGGGGGTCAGCATCAGCATCTGCCGCGAGATGTGAAGCGGCGCGCTCTGTCCCGACTGAGTCGGCAGGTACCCCGACGTGGCGCTCGGGATGTTCCCGAGGAAGTCCGTGACCACCGGGGACTGGTAATCGAGCCAGCGAACCAGTGGATTGAAGTTCGACAGGAACGGATCGAGCCCGTCCATCACCGGGCGCAGCTCGTGCAGGAAGCTGCTCAGCGACGGCAGCCCGGTCGCAGAGGTCTTGACCAGTGGATCGAGGTTCTGGAAGAGCTTGTGCGCCTTCGGGGTCAGATGGCGGACGTCGCGCAGCGTCGGGCTCAGGTCGCGAGCCACCGGCCGCAGATCGTGGAACACCGGCCTCGCATCGATGGCGAAGGTCCTCAGCCGGTCGAGCGTGAGGCGGCTCTCGTTCTCGAAGGTCGGGAAGATCTTGAAGGTGTCGGAGAGCGCCCGGCTCTGCGAGGCGAGCGCGCCGAAGGTCCGGTTGGCTCCGACCACAGCCCCCGCGAGTGCCTGGTCGTGCGCAGTCAGGGCGCCGAAGACGTCGCCGGTGTCGTGAACGAGCGTGCGCAGCGACTGCTCCTGGCTGCGCAGCGTGCCCAGCACGTCACTCGCGTCGGAGGCGAACGGGCCCAGGTTCCCGAGCGCGTCGTTCAGATCGAGGCCGCGGCCGTTGACCGCCAATGCGGAATTCTGCATCCAGGACTGGAACGCCTGTCGCGTGGGCTGGTCGAAGCCCTGGAAGATCTCGTCGATCTGAGTCTCGTTCTGGACCTGTGTCTGCGCCAGGTGGCCGCCCTCCGGGATCGGGTGTGGAGCGTCGCCGCCGGAGACCTGCCCGACGTCGATCGAGCTCGACTGGGCGTTCACATTGCCGCCGGTCTGGCCGGGCTGCACCTGGCTGCCGCTGGTGAGCTCGATGTAGGTCTCTCCGAGCAGCGTCTTCTGGCGGAGGATCGCCCTGGCGTCTGAGGAGATCGGCGCGTACTGAGGATCGATCTCGATCGTCGCCTGAGTCGTGTTGCAGACGGTCGGATCCGTGTGACACTCGCTCTCCGGCGCAAGGCCGATGTCCTTGACCTTCCCGACCGAGACACCGCCGATCCGAACGTCGGCCTCCTTCTGCAGGGTGATCGCCTCGGGGAAGTCGGCGGTGAACCGGTAGCTCTCGGGCTTGAACGGCACCGGGCCACCGAAGGTCACCCAGAGGAAGAGGAGCAGACCGAAGCAGGACAGCGTGAAGCCGACCGCGACGAGGATCCGCCCTACCGAGGGTGCCTGCTTGGCCACTAGATCACTTCTCCGTTGGTCCGGGTCATGGTGGGCACACCGTCCCGAGCAGCTGCCCGAAGCCCGGTGACGACCGGTGCGGCCGGGCTCGAGGCGAGGATCGACTTGACCGTGTTGCAGGTCGCGAGCAGGAAGACGTGGCGGTAGGCGCCGTGGGCGTCCTGTGAGCTGAACGTGCTGTTGCCGACGTGGGCGAGCCAGCCCAGCCAGTAGAGGTAGCCCTCGTCGCGGCCGGGCGTGCCGGGTGCCTCGGCGCCGTTCGGGTTGTAGGCCGCCATGTTGAAGAGCTCGTTGAGCTTCGAGCCCACGGTGGTCAGGCGCGGGGTCGCGTGGACCAGGTTCTTGGCCGCCGGCCGGATGTCGCGGACCGGCTGGCGGGCGTTGACGACGAACGGGCGGATCTCCTGCTTGACGGGGGCATAGGTGTTCTTCGCGAGGCTGGCGAGCGAGTCGTTGACCGGCTTCAGCTTGCGGGCGAACGGCCGCAGGCTGTTCACCGCGGGGCCGAGGATCGTGGCGAGCTGGTCGGTCTTGGCGAGCGCGACCCGGGTGGTCCGCAGGGTCGGGCCGAGCAACCCGACGGATCGCTGGACGTCGGGCGATTGACTTGCGATCGCCCCCAGAGCCTGGTTGGAGGCCGAGACGAGCTGCTCGATGCCCTGTCCGTCCTGGCCGACGCGGCCCCAGAGGATGTTCATGTTGTGGATCAGGGTGGCGAGATTCGCCTTGCGCTTCGCGACCTCCGTGTTGACGCGCGCCAGGCCGCGGTTGATCGGGCCGAGGCTGCCGAACAGCTTGCCGAGGTCCTTGCCGCGCCCGTTCAGCCCCTGGCCGCCCTGGGTGAGGAGCAGCCTCAGATACGCCCTGGTGTCGCCGTCGAGCGCGGAGAGGATCTGATCGACGTTCGTGTCGGGAGCGATGTTGGCGACCGGGATCTCATCCGCCGTTCTGGAACTCGTCGTTGTTGGAGTTGGGGTCATAGTTCGTTCCCGGGTCGAGCTCCAGGAACATGTCCTTCAGGCCCGTCTTCGGCCTGAGCAGGATCGTCGCGTTCTTGTAGATCGGGAGGAACTTGCGGTCGATGGCCATGGTCACGACCGCGTGACCGTTCTCGTAGTCGACGGCGTTGATGTCACCGACGCGAACACCGGCCACCCGCACGGTCTGGCCCTGACCAGGCGTCACGGCCTGCGCAGTCGACAGGTCGGCCTTCAGCTCGAACGGCTTGTCCTCGAGTATCGGGATCCGCAGTCGCTGGTTCTGGACGATGATGTAGGTCGCGAGCAGGCCGACGGTCAGCAGGCCGAGGATCGCCAGGAAGTCGCGCAGGTGGTCTCGGATCGCCTTGCGCATCAGCCGTTCGCCCTCTTCGGCGGGGTCGGAGCCTTGATCCCATTGGCCCGCTGGAACGCAGTCCAATCCTGCTCCCAGCCGGAGAACTGCTTCTGGACGGTGTCGAGCAGCTGCTTCGCCGCGGTGTCCTTGCCCGCCGCCTTGAGCTGCTTCACGTTGGTGAGCTGCGAGAGGATGTCGGCGTAGCGAGAGGTGAGCGCGTTCTCGCGCGGGGTCGCCGACACGGGGCTCTTGCCGGTTTCCTTCGAGGCCGGCGCCGGGCCGATCTCGCTGCGGAGATCCGGCGGATCCTGCGTCTCACACGGCACGTCCGGGCGGAAGGGAGTCTTGGCCGAGGACTGCTTGGCCGGCTGAGAGCCCAGGAAGCCGAACGGCGTCACGCCGGTGAGCGGCGCGGCCACGTCGGGGGTGCTGAACGGCGCGATGCTGTTCCCGCCGCCGCCGCCGAGCACGCGGAACTCCTGCCCGTTGGCGTCGCCCGAACGGCTCTCCCCTGCGACGCCGCTCAGTCCGTAGGCGGTCTCCTGGAAGACGGTCCCCGCCGCCGGATCGCTGTCGGAGTTCGGGATATTGGTGTTGCTCCAGGGGATGACGACGTTGTTGAAGCATGAGGACAGGGCTCTGACCTGCTCCAGGAAGGGCAGCGAGTCGTTGCTGAGCGCGGCGAGGTCCGGCACGGTTGGGCGCAGGTCCTCGACGAGACCGCGCAGCTCCCTCTCCGAGATCAGCTGGCGCAGCTGACCGATCCACGGATTCGCATAGTCGAGCGCCGAGTTGGCCGACTTCACGCCGGGCAGGGCCTCGCGAGCGAACGCGCGGAGCGCCGGGAAGTCCTGATTGAGCTTGAAGAGGGCGGGGCGCCCCACGGCGAGGGCCCTGGGAAGCTCGACGATCGCGTCGCGCAGCGACGCCTGGTGGGCGGCGAAGTCGCCGCTGACCGTGTTGAGGTTGGTGATCAGGCCCTGGAGGTCGGAGCTGTTCGCGTTCAGCTCCCGGGCGACGACGTCGAGGTTGGAGACGAAGCCGGCCAGGTCTCCGGGCTGCGTGCCGAGCAGCGCCTGGTTCACCTGGGAGGTGTACTCGTACGCCGGCGGCGAGGTCCGGAACGACTCCTGGAGGCCCTTGGCGCCCCCGTACTTGTCGAGCGCTCCGCCGAACTCCTTGAGGAAGACCTGGAGGTCCTGCCGCACCGGGGCCTGCAACGAGGTCAGCACCTGGTCGAACTGGACGGAGCTCGAAGTCTGGGTCTCCGGGATCATGCTCCCGCTGTTGAGCTCCGGAGCCCCCGGGCTGCCCGGGTGCAGATCGACGAACAGGTTGCCCTCCAGGAAGAGGCGAGGCCGCAGCTGGAGCGTCGCGTCCTGCCGGATGGGCAGGGCCGTGTCATTCAGGTCCATCGTCACGATCGAAGCGTCCTGGCCCCTGCCGTTCGCGTCGGTCAGGTGCTGGACGTCGCTGACCTCGCCCACGTCCACGCCGGAGATCCGCACCGGGCTCTTGGCGCGGATGTTCTGGGCGTCGCCGACGACCGCCTTCAGCTGGTAGCCGTGTCCCGCGAACGGGATCGACTTCGTGAAGGCGAGGTAGAACCCGAACAGCGTGAGCACGACCGCGATCAGCCCGATCTGCGGGTTGGAGAGGCGGCGGCTGTGGTTCGGGCGGTTCACGGGTTCTCAGGGGGGTTATTGGCCGAGTCCCAGAAGATGCGCTTGCCGTCCTGGGTGAGGAAGAGGTCGTCCTTCCCGAGTGGCGGGACGCCACCCGCCTTGGTGACGTTCGAGGGGCCGAAGGTCGGGTTGTCGGCACTCTGACCGGGGATCAGCGACTCGCCGAGCGGATAGCCGGTCTGGCCCGACTGGCAGTTCGGCTTGCCGTCCGTGGTCGTCGGCCCATAGGGATTGCCGTGCAGGATCGGGATCCCGTCGTGGGCGTCCGGGGCGCTGTTCAGCGGGCTGAAGACGCCCTGGTCGCTCGGCGAGGTCATCGCGTTGCTCGAGAAGCGACCGTCGCCCTGGCCGCCCGAGTAGTTGTCCATCGGGTTGCGAGGCAGGTGGGCCGGGTCAGCCGACCCCGCGATCGCCGGCCCGATCACCCGCTCGGAATAGCCGAACGGCGTCGGCAGCGAGAAGTGGCTCGTCAGGTAGGTCGTCCAGTAGGTGAAGTAGTTGCAGACCGTCTGGGCCGGGACGATCTTCTGGCCGGCATCCTGGACCAGATTGAAGGTGTCCCCGAGGCGGGTGAGGCTGGTCAGCGTCGACGGGTCCGCGACCAGGTCGTTGAGGTTGGACATCACGTCACCCAGGTCGTTGTTCATCTGAACGGTGCGCGGTAGCACCTTCGATCCGAGCAGGACGGTCTGGTTCAGCTCCGGCAGCGCGGCGCGCAGGTCACTGACGCCGGGCCGCAGCAGGCGCGAGAACTCGGCGAAGTCCGCGAGGAACGGGCGCTGCGGGGGCAGGTCGCGGATGCCCGCCTCGAGCGCAGGCGGACCGCCGGAGATCGTGTCGCGCAGGGCCTGCGGGTCTGACGAGATCGCGCCGAACGCGATCGCGCCGTTGGTGAACTGCTGGGCGTTGTCGACGGCGACCGGGGCGACGATGCGGGCCGCGTCGGCGAGTTCCGGGAAGAAGCGGACGAGCTGAGTGGCCGGATCCGCTAGGGCGGTTGAGACCGGCTTCAGGTTGGCGAACAGCGGGTTGAGGGCACCGATCGCCTCGTTCAGGGAGGCGCCCCGGGCGGCGAACGCGTCGCCGAATCCCTGCAGGACGCGCTGGCTGTTCGCCCGGGTTGCGGTGTCGAAGGTGTTGTAGACGTCGTCGAACTCGACCTGCGGGCTCGACTGGGCGAGCGGCAGGGTCGCCCCCGCGGGCAGGCCGCTCTCGCTGGTGCCGCGGTCGATCTCGAGGTACTTGAGGCCGAACGACGACCGGTAGCGAACCCGAATGGTGGAGTCGGCCGGCAGCGGGTCGGCGCTCTTGTCCAGCTTCAGGTTGAGCTTGGCGACGGTGGAGGCGCTCGACCCGTCCGCGCTCTGGCAGCCGCTGTTCTGCGGCGCCTGCACGGTGTTGACCGACTCGACGACACCGACCCGGTTGCCGCCGATCCGGACCTCGTTGTTCGGCCCGAGCCTGGCGGCGTCGCAGATCTCGGCGGAGACCCTGTAGGTGGGCACGAAGGGCAGCCCGTTGTTCGCGTTGTAGGCGAGGAAGACGGCGACGATCACGATCAGCGTCGCGATGGCGCCGACCATGGTCGGCGAGGCCGCCAGCGATCCCATGCGCGCGCGGCCGTTCATCGTCCGTGCTCCCTATATGTACGGGGAGCCATGGTCATTGGCCGAGGAGGAAGTTGAGGAGGTCCTGGGTGGTCGAGCCGCTCGGAGCGCTCGAGTTCAGGCCGAGGCCCTGCGTGAGGGGAGGCAGCTGCGGGAGCTGGGGCAGCTGTGGGAGAGGCACGCCCGGAAGCAGGTCCTTGAGCTTCTTGCGGACGTCGTCCGGGATCTTGTTCGGGTCGACGCCCTTCAGGATCTTCTGGATGTCCTTTTGCTGCTGGGGCGTGGTGGCCTGGGGCTGCGGCGCCTGTCCCGGGGCCGGGGCCGGGACCGGGGTCGCCCCCTTCAGGCCGGCGGCGGTGTGGGTGCTGATGTTCTCGTCACAGATCGCCGGGACGGTGCTGCCGTCGGGGCAGACCGAGTTGTCGTAGCGGGACAGGTGCCCGAACAGGCCGCTCGGCTGCCGCGCGTAGTTGATGCCCGGCTGCCGGTCGCCGAGCAGGCCGGCGCACTCGGCGAAGTTCCTCGGGTCGGTCGTGCTGCCGCCGCCCTTCGCCGGGACCTGCGGACCGGTCTGATACCCGCACTTCGTCGGCACTCCCGGCGCCTCCATCAGGGTGATGCCGAGCGCATGGCCGAGCTGGTCGAAGAGGTTGAGGGAGTTGGTCTGGATGTAGGCGTAGTTGAGGAGGCCCTCGAAGCCCGAGTAGCCGGGGTTGCCGCCGTTCGGGTCGGTCCCGGACGGAGCGCCGTTCGCCCACTTGCACGAAACGGTCTGATCGCCGTGCAGGCCGGTGAAGGTGGGGTCGCCGCTGAGCTTCTGGTCGAGCTGCTGGACGCGGCGGTCGGCCTCCCCGGGCCGCTCGCGGAGGTCGTAGCGGGCGCAGGCGTCCTCCTCGCCCGCGTTCTTCGGATCGGAGGCGCTCTGGAGGAACTGAGCCACCTGGTCCGCGGCCGGGTAGGCCTTGGTGCTGGCTTGATCGAGGGCGCTGATCTCGTCCTGGCTGTTGGCGAGGGCGGTCTTGCCGACGTGGGCGGCCCCACCGAGTGAGGTGAGGGACTGCTCGGTGCCGCTGTTGAATGCCGGCAGATGGGTGGCGAGCTTGTTGAGACCGGGCGCCGCGGCATGGAGGTCGGTGAGCAGCGGGGTCTGCTGCTCGGCCAGGTTGCCGAGATGGAACATGGTCGGCTTCAACTGGGCGAGGAAGTCATCGAGTAGGTGGAAGTTCTGCGCCAGGTCGTTCGAGCGCTCGGCGGAGATCGCGGCGGTTCGGCCCGCGTTGTCAATGAAGTGGACGACGTCCTCCTTGCGGTTCGCGAGCTGCTGGAAGATCGTGTCCGCGTTGGTGTTGAGCTCGGCGATCGTCGTGTTCTGCCGGCCGAGGATGTTCAGGACCTGCTTGAGCTGCTGGAGGGCCGGAGCGCCGGATCGGATCGCGGCATTCAGGTTCTCCGCGTTGCCGTCGAGCGCGGTCCCGAACTCGTTGATCAGGAGCTGGAGGCGGTCCTTGAACGGCTCGCGGAGGGTGTTCTGCGCCAGGTCGGGCTGGACGGTGGTCTTGTTGCGGGCCGCGGGGATCGGCCCGGTGAGGGGCTGAGTCGAGGTGCCGGGCTGGCAGTCCAGGAAGTACTCGGCGATCAGCGACTGGGGTTCAGAGGAGCAGCTGGCGTCGGCCTTGAACTCCGGGAAGCCGGAGTCGACCTCGAAGGTCACGAGCGCGGTCTTCTGCGGGGTGATGTCGAGGTTGGTGATGGTCCCGGCCTTGGCGCCGGCTACCCGCAGCTCCGAGCCGTTGACCAGCCCGAAGGCGTTGAAGAGCTCCGCCTGGTAGGTGTGGCTGCCGGACGCGCCCGCGCCCGCCACCAGATAGGCGGGGACCGTCGCGAGCAGCCCGAGTATGAGTAGGAGACGCTTCATGGGCCGATCGGGGTCTCGGTGGGATCGCAGTCGACCGTGCCGCCCTGGGTGAGCTGGTCGGAGCTCAGGCCGCGCTCATTGGCGCCGGGGCAGCGCTGGAGGTCCTTGATGCCGAGGTTGTGGGTGAGCTCGGCCGGGTTGATCAGCTGGCAGGCGCTGGTGCCGGACGGGATCTGGAGGATGTCGACGAGGCTGTTGCAGGGGAGCCCGGCCGAGGGGGCGCCGAGGCTGAAGGCGTTGAGGGTGGTCGAGATGCGGCCGATGCCACCAAAGGCATCCGGGAACCCTGAGTGCCCGAAGTCATCGAACCACCCGGTGAGCTCGGGGCTGTAGGCCCGCAGGGTGGAGACCTGGGAGAGCGAGTTCTGAAGCGAGTCCGCGGAGGCGGGCAGCGCCCCGGGACGAGAGGCGCCGTTTCGATCCACCGGCCCGACCCCGATCTGCGCGAGGGGATCCTGCAGGCGGGTGAGCTCGATCAGGTCGTTGTTCTGGCCCGGCGAGTTGATCACCTGGTTCAGGTTCTTGACGGTGGGGACCGCGTCCCGGGCGAAGCCGCGAAGGCGCTTGGCGAAGGGCTGGAGCTTGCGCGCCACCGGGCGGGTGGCGTCGACCAGGGGCTGGACGTCGTCGAGGGCGGCGCGGAGGTTGACCGCGGTCGTGTTGAACTGCCGCATGAAGTCGGGCAGCTGGCCGACCGCGGAGGCGAGGGAGGATTGCTCGGAGCCGATCGTCCCGAGCATTCCGTTCAGGTTCGCCACCAGCGAGGAGATCTCGGGTGACTTCGCGTCGAGGGTGGAGGTGAGACCGGCGGCGTCCACCACCAGGCCGTCGAGGTTGGCCTGGTCCGAGTTGAGCTCCCCGAAGACCCGCCGCGAGGTGGAGAGGAAGGGGTTCAGGTAGTAGAAGCCGCGGTTGGCCTTGGCCCCGACCCCGTCATAGGCGCGGGCGAAGCCGCGAATCACCTCCTGAAGATGGGAGACGGTGGGCCGATTGAGTGTGTTGAAGAGCTGGTCGAGGTCGACCTCGGAGGTGGTGTCGGCCTGGGAGATGTCGCCGCCGGAGGAGATCGTCTGTCCGTCCGCATGGGTGGGGAGGTCGAGGTCGACGTAGCGGTTGGCGATCCCCGAGAGAGACTGGGAGCGGACCGTGGCGTGGGTGCCCGCGGGCAGCGGGGTGTAGGCGGAGTCGGAGATCTCGAGCTTGATCAGGGCCTGGCCGTTGTCGGAGAGGGAGATCTCCTTGACCGAGCCGACCGGGACTCCGGCGACGTCGACGTTGTTGCCTGTGACCAGCTGCGAGGCGTTCTCGAACTCCGCCGTGACGGTGTAGCTCGAGCCGCCGCCGAGCACCAGGAGCAGGACCACGAGCACCGCGCCGACCAAGGCGGCGACCGCAGCGATGCGTCCGACAGCACTGGTTGTTGGCAACTGGATCCTCTACCTACCCGTCGAGAGATGGTCCGTGCCGGGGTACCCCGCCCAGGCACGGTCATCTACCCAATACTGTCAAGGCAGTTCGGCGGGTGTCAAAGGGGAACCGTCGCCCGAGGGCCCGGATTCCGCATTCCCAAGCGGTTTCCGGGGCCCGAGTCGCGTTGAGTTCAGATTAAGCGGGGCGAGGCGAGAGCTGCCCGGCCGGGATCACGCCGGGGTAGAGCGCTGCGGTCGAGACTGATGCGAAAGCGCTGACATAGTGTCCGACACAGTGTCTGACACAAGGTCAGGAACCTTCGACTTCGATTGGATCGTGATCGGCTCCGGCTTCGGCGGATCGGTCTCAGCCCTCCGGCTGGCGGAGAAGGGCTACCGGGTCGCGATCCTCGAGTGCGGGCGCCGCTACCGGGATAAGGACTTCGCCGAGTCGGCCTGGAACCTCCGCCGCTACTTCTGGATGCCCAAGCTCGGGCTGCGGGGCGTCTTCAGAATGACCGCCTTCAAGGATCTCTTCATCGTCTCCGGCTCCGGGGTGGGCGGAGGCAGCCTCGGCTACGCCAACACCCTCTACCGGGCCCGCCCGGCCTTCTTCCGGGACCCCCAGTGGGGCGAGCTGGCCGACTGGGAGCCCGAGCTCAGCCCCCACTACGAGACCGCCGAGCGCATGCTGGGGGTGACGCCCTACCCGGACAAGGGCCCGGCGGACGACCTCCTGCGCGAGTACGGGGAGGAGATCGGGGTCGGGGACACCTTCAAGCCGACCCGTGTCGGCGCCTTCTTCGGCGAGCCCGGCGTCGAGGTGGACGACCCCTTCTTCGGCGGTGAGGGCCCTCGGAGAAGCGGCTGCGTCCGCTGCGGCGGCTGCATGGTCGGCTGCCGGCACAACGCCAAGAACACGCTGGTCAAGAACTACCTCTGGTTCGCCGAGAAGCTGGGCGTCGAGATCCTGCCCGAGCGCCAGGTGACCGATATCGCCCCGCTCGGTGCCGGTGACGGCGGCGACGGCTACCGGGTGAGCAGCTGCCGCGCCGGCTCCTGGCTCACCCGCCGGAGGCCGAGCAGGCTGACGGCCAGGGGCGTGATCGTCGCCGCCGGGGCCCTCGGGACCAACAAGCTGCTCGCCGACTGCCGGCACCGCGGCTCCCTGCCGCGGTTGAGCGATCGGATCGGCCATGTGGTGCGGAGCAACTCGGAGTCGATCCAGGCCGTCACGGCCCCGGACGATGAGCGCGACTTCGCTGAGTCAGTTGCGATCACCTCGAGCATCTATCCCGACCCGGACACGCACGTCGAGGTCGTGACCTACGGCCACGGCGGCGACCTGATGAGCCGGCTCTTCACCGTCATGACGGGCCCGGGCACGAGGGTGACTCGCCCGCTGAAGTGGATCGGGGCGATGCTCCGCCATCCTCTGCGGACCCTGCGATTGCTCTGGCCATTCGGCTGGTCGCGCCGCACCGTGATCCTCCTCGTCATGCAGACCACCGACGCGGCCATGCGGCTCGTTCCGAAGCCCCGGCGCTTCTCCCGCGGAATCCGGCTGCAGACCGAGCAGGATCCGGAGCGCCCGAACCCCACCTACATCCCGGCCGCGGCCAGGGTGGCGGAGTGGTTCGCCGAGCGGACCGGCGGCGTCGCTCAGTCCGGGATCACGGAGTCGAGCCTCAACATCCCGACGACCGCCCATATCCTCGGCGGCGCGGTGATCGGCGACGGGCCCGAGCACGGAGTCCTCGACGCACACAACCGTGTCTACGGCTACGAGAACCTGATGGTCTGCGACGGCGCCGCGATCCCGGCCAACCCAGGCGTCAATCCGAGCCTCACCATCACCGCGCTTGCGGAGCACGCGATGGCGCAGGTGCCGCCAAATCCGGATTCTGAACCGCGGCAGCTCCCTGAAGCGGCGCAGCCGGCTCTCGCGCGGGTGGCGTCGTAGGAGGCTCCCACGGGCGCGACTACTGAGCGCCCGTGGGAGGTTCCTACGATGACAGGACCCGCGCGCCTAGCCGCTCGCGGAGCTCAGGTGTTCGGCCGCCTTCGCCCAGTTGACGACGTTCCACCACGCGTCGAGATAGTCCGGGCGCTTGTTCTGGTACTTCAGGTAGTAGGCGTGCTCCCAGACGTCGCAGCCGATGATCGGCGTCTGGCCGTTGGAGATCGGGGAGTCCTGGTTCGCGGTCGAGATCACGGCAAGGCCGGATCCGTCGTGTACCAGCCAGGCCCAGCCTGATCCGAACTGGCCGATACCCGCGTTCTTGAAGTCCTCCTTGAAGGAGTCGAAGTCCCCGAACTTGTCATTGATCGCGGAGGCGAGGTCGCCATCCGGATCGCCGCCTCCGTCGGGGCTCATGATCTCCCAGAAGAAGGAGTGGTTCGAATGGCCGCCGGCGTTGTTGCGCACGGCGGTCTCCTTGTCACCCAGGCTGGAGAGGTTCTTCAGAACCTCGTTGACGTCCTTGTCGGCCCACTCGGTGCCCTCCAGGGCGGCGTTGGCCTTGTCAACGTAGGCCTGGTGGTGCTTGTCGTGGTGGACGCGCATCGTCTGCTCGTCGATGTGCGGCTCGAGCGCGTTGTAGTCGTATGGAAGATCCGGTACCTCGAACGCCATCTGCCCTCCTTTAGGGGTCGGTGGCCTGCGGCTTCTAATCTAACGATCGTGCACCGCGGGCCGCCCGGCGGAGGAACCTGGACCGGCGTCGCCGTGACGGTGGCGGGAATCCTGATCGGCGTCGCTGTGGCATTCGCGATCCCTTCCCTGCGCACCGCGATGAGCGACGCGCTCCACGGCGACACCGCCGCCCTGCGCGACGACCTCAATGGGAACGCAGCCGGGGCGTTCCTCGTGCTCTGGCTCGCCCTGGTGCACGTGATCGTCTGGTATCCGGCGGAGATCCTGGACGCGGCCGCCGGCTACGTGTTCGGCTTCGGGCTGGGGTTTCCCCTCGTCCTCGCGTGCTGGGTCATCTCCGGACTGGCCTCCTACGCGGTCGGAAGGCACTTCGCCCGTCCCCTCCTCTACCGCATCGCGGGAGAGGATCGCTTCCTGCGGATCGAGCGGGTCATCCACAGAGGTGGAGCGCTCGCGCTGATCGCCGTGCGATTGATCCCCATCATGCCCTTCAGCCTGATGGGCTACGTCTCCGGAGCCGCACGGATCCCCTTGTGGCGATTCACCTGGACGACAGCCGTCGGCTACGCCCCGATCACGGCCTACTTCACCTATGTCGGCAGCAAGCTCGAGGGCTTCTCGGCCGAGGACCCGGTCCTGTGGATCGGCGGCGGGGCGCTGCTGCTGGGCATTGCGGGCGCGCGCTTTCTGCTTCCGCGCCTCGGCACGGACTGATCAGCGCAGCTTGCGAAAGTCCGCCAGATCCCCGCGAGCCTTGCGGCGGACGAGCAGGCTCATCGGCGGGAGGCCGAGCACGTACCCGGCAGGCCCGAGCGCCTGGCGCGCCCAGCGGGAGAATGAGAACGAGTCGTCGTGCTCGACGATCTTCCCGTCCTGGAATCGGAACCTGGCGTGGATGTCGTTGACGACGTGCCGGCCACCGCGGAACGTGTAGGTCGCAATCCAGTGGGCGCTCCCCTCGTCGCCGTCGGCCTCGTGATCCGCCAGCTCAACCTTCAGGTCCTCCGAGCGCCCGGTGAGCATCCGCCACATGTCCCCCGCCTCGGCACCCGTCAGCTCTCCGAACGCGGGGTCGTGGAAGCGGCCGTCCGGGGCGTAGAGCTTCGCCATCGCCTCGCCGTCGTGGCGATCGAGCGCCGCGTAGAGGCCCTCGATGAGCTTGGCGTTATCGGCCATGCCGCAACGCTATCGCGCCTCTATCCTTCTGCCCCTCGGGGCGTGGCGCAGCCTGGTAGCGCGCACCGTTCGGGTCGGTGAGGTCCCCGGTTCAAATCCGGGCGCCCCGATTTACTTCGTTTTCTTCTTCAGCTTGACCGCCACCGTCTGCGTGGCGGGGTCGCCGTTGGCCGGCGTGAAGGTGATCGACACGTTGAGCGTCACCTTGCCCTTGGCATTCAGCTTCTTGCGCTGCTTGCCCGTCGCGCTGACGATCAACTGGACGGCGCCGGCACTTACCGCTCCCGTCGGTGTGGCCTGCGCTCCGGTGCCCGATGCCGTCAGGTTCCCCGAATTGGGGAGGGTCAGGCTGAGCGTCGCGGTGCCCTTCTTCTTGCTGAGGGTGGTGGCGCCCAGGGCAACTGTGTTGCTGGGCGCCAGGACTGCAGAGACGTTCACTCGGCTGCCGATCGCGGGCCCGTTGAAACTGGCCTCATCCCCAAGGCTCATGTTTCCCGACCTGTTGAAAAACGCGTCTGCCGGCACGCTTGAGAAAAGGGTGCTCACGGCACCACCGGTCCCGTCGATCCCGACGATATCGCCGGGCTGGACCGGAATCGCCACCCCGAAGGTGTTGACAAGGCTTGCGGTCAGCGGATGCGGACCGTCGAGGCCGACCACTGTGTAGAAGTTCGGTTCACGGGTCTTCCGGTAGACCTTCATGATGGCCATCTGCGAAGCCCCCGGCCCGGCATTGTGGCTCCACGAGGTGATCGTGCCCGCCTCAGGCACCTGATAGGAAGCACCGGTGGCCGCGTTCACCTGGATCAGGTCGATGTTCGTCACCGACCCCGTCGGAGCCGATGCCAGCTGACCAAGGGTTACGGATGCGGTGGCCGACGTGGCGCATACAGCGAGAGCGAGCGCAGCGAGAAAACTGATCCGGACGAGTCGAGCGATCGTCCGACCTTAACCCTTCGAAGGGCCGCCCGCCTCCCGATTTCTCGCTAGGCGATGACCTTGAACTTCCTGACCGCTGGGGCGGAATCGGCCACTCCGGTCGGGCCGACCGCCTTCACCTTCAGAACGTGCTTGCCGAGTCGGAGCTTGGGCGGCTTAAAGGGCGAAACGCAGGATGCGAACTGCCCCTTGTCAACCTTGCACTGGAAGGTCGAGCCCGCCTGGCTCGAGGTGAACTTGAATTTCGGACGGCGCTTGGTGGTCTTCTTCTTCGGGCCCTTCGTGATCGTCGTGTCCGGCGACACCGGCGGGGAAAGCTGAACGGTGAACCCGCGCGTCGCGACCGCGGAGTTGCCCGCGGCGTCGGTGCCCTGGGCCCTGAAGGTGTGCGCTCCACCGGCGAGCGGGCTGGACGGCGTGTCACTGTCGCCAGGGCCGGAGCATCCGCCGAAATTCGGCGTCCCTGTGTCGATTGAGCACAGGAAGGCGACAGGACCGTGCGCATCCGTGCCGCTGAATGTGAAGGCCGGCGTGGTGTCGGTGATCGTCCCGGTTGGGCCAGAGTCGACGGTGACCGAGGGGGGCGTGCCGTCCACCTCGAAATCCTGCGTCGCGACCGCTGAGTTGGAGGCGGCGTCAGTTGCCTGCACCCGGAAGGTGTACGGGCCGTCCGTCAGGGCGGTGGCGGGTGTGTCGCTGTTGCCCGGACCTGAGCATGGGCCGAAGCTCGGGCTGCCGGTGTCGATCGAGCACTCGAAGCTCACGGGACCAACCGCATCGGTGGCGCTGAAGCTGAAGGTCGGCGTCGTCTCGTTGGTGAGCCCTGTGGGCCCGCTGTCGACCGACACGTCAGGCGCGGTGGAATCCTCGACGTAGGTGACCGAGCCGGACGGCGTGGAGAGCGTCGAGGAGCAGGCCGAGACATTGCTCCCCGAATCGGTGGCGGTCGCATAGAACACGGTGGCCGTGTTGGCCTGCACCGGAGGGCTGACGGCGATGCCCGGAAACGCGAACTCGCTGGCGGTCCCGGTTCCCACCTCCTGGCCATCGGGGCAGCTCGGATCCGTGTAGAGCTTCACCGTGGACCCCGGATCGGCCGTCCCGAGCACCTTCGGCGAGGTCTCGTTGGCGGGCGAGTCGGGATCCGTGCCGGTCATGCAGGGCGTCGTCGGCCCGGTGCCCGCGGGGTCGACGGTGAGCAGACCCGTCGTGGTCGCGTGCTGGCCATCAGGATTGGTGACGGTCACGTCCTGCGCTCCGGTGCTCGCCGAGCGCGTGTCGACGTCGAGAACGACATGCGTGGGATCCACATAGGTGACGTGGTTCACCTGCACCCCGCCGGTCACGGAGGCGCTGATGTGGTTGTCGTATCCGGGGCCTCCCGGGTCCGAGCCGGGATCGAAGAACCCTGAGCCATCCGTCGACGTGCCCGCGATCTCCACACCCACCGAGCAGCTTCCCTGAGTCACGGAGGTGGCCGGCGCGACCGGCGTGGCCGTCGATGGGGTCGCCGGTGGCGGGGCCTGCAGCTGGATCACCTGGACCCCCCACGAGTTGGGCTGGTTGGCGTACTCCTGGAAGGTCCAGAAGGTCATGTTGTCGGTCGGGTCGACCATCGTCTGCGAGTAGTCGCCCCAGCGCCGAGGTGTACCTGAGCCGACGTCGTACGAGCTCGTGCTCGACTGGGTGATCGTGGGCGCTTCCGTCGTGCCGGGGGCGTCACCTTCAAGCCTGCCGGAGGAGGCCACCTCTGCGAAGTGCCCCGTGCCCGCCCTGCTCATGTTGATGGAGGCGGCCCCCTGGCCGTTCATCGCGATCGAGGGCATCCAGTAGAAGAGGGGGTTACTGGCGGCCGTGTCGAAGACGCTCCCCGACTGGTCGAGGCTCGGCGAGGTGTCCAGGCTGCCGATCTCATACCAGCGAGCGCCATCCCGGTTGCCGCCGGCGGACCCGTTGCCCGCCGCGTCCATGCGAATGTTGTGCGCCGTCCAGAGCGAAACCGTGCCGTCAGGAGCCGTCCCGACCATCGCCTCGAAGAGGCGATCGTCGAGAGCGTCGATGCCTCCGGTCGTCCCCTGAGCCGGGACGGGGAGGGGGGTCGCCGTGGTTGGGACCGTGACGCCCAGGTTCCCCGAGATCGACGGCGTTCCGCCGGGATCCGTGATCCGGCGGACGTCGATCTTGCTGAAGACCTGGTTGTCGGCGCCGACGATGTACCCCGCACCGACATTCGGATTCATGTCCGTTGCGGGCTGCGGAGAGGTCGGCCCCGCGCCGGCGCCGCCGGAGACCAGATTGCGAAAGGCGGTGACCACCATCGGCCCGCCATTCAGCACGCTCGACTTGCGAATCACGAAGGCGCTCGTCCCGGCGAAGGTGCCGCTGCTCGAGGTGAACTCGTTGACACCGATGTAGATCGCGTTCGCATCGACTCCCAGCTGCGGATAGTCGGCGAACCGCGATGGACCTGCGGGCGGCGGGTTGGATTCGTTGAAGAAGAAGTACGTGAAGCTGCTGGCGCTCGTGATCGTCGGCCCGTTGCTGACCGCCAGCATGACGCGGTTGTTCGTCGCCTCCACGTTGATGGCGGAGACGATCCATCGCTGCGAGAGGCGGTCGTACTCGACACCGGGGTCGGTCGGCTCCGCGCCGTTGCGCACCGGCGCCCAGAAGGCCGAATCGGTGAGGTTCAGGCCGCCGAGATTGCCCTGCTTGTCGTACACCCTGATCCGCCCATTGACGGACACCAGGACCTGACTGGGTCCCACCGCGCCCATGGAGTCCGGCGGGACGAAGTTCGACTGGCTGAGCTGCGCGCCGAGGAAGTTGGTGCCGGGGGTGACCGCCTGGCTCGGCGTGATCGCCGCCTTCCCGGTCCGCTGCAGAGGGACGGCGGCGCCCGCGTGCTTCGGCGGTCCGCTCTCCTCGCCGGGCTCGGGCTTCTCGCGAACGTTCGGGCTGATCCGCTCCGCCTGGGCCTCGGACGGAGTGCCCGCCTCCCCCTCCGGTTCGGTCGCCTCCCCCTCCGGTTCGGTTTCCTCGCCGCCTGCCTCTTCCTTCTCCGCCTCGAGATTTCCCTCCGGGATCGCCGGCGCCGAGTGCTCTCGTTCGAAGTCGCCGCTCGCGAGCTTCGCGACGCTCAGCGTCCTGCCCTTGGATCCCGTGACGGGCTTCCCCTTGATGGTCTCGGCGTCCTGCCGGTTGCCGCTCCCGCATCCGATCCCGGTGAGAGCCAGCAGCGCAAGAACGAAGAGCACCGCAGCGCTTACGCGACGCTTCATCGGTTGCCGAGTCTAGAGGCGATCAAGGCGACGAAATCGGTGGCGGGGGCGGCGGCCGGGTCTGTCTCAGCCTCAGGTTGAGCGTCTGCGGCGAGGAATCCCCTTCGTTGGGGAAGAAGTTCACCCGGACCGCCAACGGGACGCTGCCCTTTCGCTTCAGCCTGTGCCTCGTCTCGCCGATCGTGGCGACCGAGAAGGTGACCGGACCCGCCACCGCCAGTTGCTTGGACGCCCGCTTCTTCATCCCCTTGCCTGCGATCGAGACGATCCCCGGGTTCGTCGTCGTCACGGTGAACGTCGCGGTGCCCCTCTTGCGGTCCTTGGTGACCGAGCCGATCGTGAAGCCGTTGTCCGGGACGAGGACGGCCGACAGGTTGAGCCGGACGTCGTTCTGGGGGGTGAAGATCCCAGCGTCGCCGTCGGAGATATCGCCGAGGCGATTGAGGACGTTGTCGCCCGGCTGGGAGAATGCGCACGAGTTGGGCGGCCCGCTCTCGTGGTAGCCGATCATGTCCCCGGACTTGACCGAGAGGTTCACAGAGACCGTGTTGAGGCCATTGGTCACCAGATGCGGAGACGAGTGGGACATGACCTGGAAGGAGTCGGGATCGGTGGTGCGGCGGAAGATCTTGACCACGTAGGTCGCCCCTGCGCCGGACGAGTTCGTCGACCAGGAGGTGATCGTCCCCGCCTCCTTCGCCACGTACAGGTTCCCGCCGGTGACGCTCGGCTCCAGGTAGTCGAGCCCGGAGGTGGTGCAGTTGGCCGCCGGGGCGCCGGGCGCCACCTGGCCGATCGTCACCGACGCGCTCGCCGGATGCGCGAACGCCAGGCAGACGAGCCCCAGCGCAGCCGCACTCGGCAAGGCTCCGCTTCGCCTCGAGGGGAGTGAGAGCACTCCCTTCAAACAACGCCCGAGGCGGTTCGTACCTCGCGGGCTCATTGAACCTCGGCGATCGCCTGCTGCACCTCTGCGAGCGAGGGCGACTCCGTCAGCTGGCGCGTCCCGTTCGGGCCGCCGACCACGACCGCCGGCCCGACGGGCAGTCTGCGCTCGGCGGTGATCTTCTCGTCGGCCTCGAGCGTCGCGGTGATGTCGTCCCCGTTCATGTCGCGCTGCCACTGCTCGACGTTGAAGCCCGCGACGCCCACGCCGCGCGCGATGTTGTTGAGGAAATCCTGGTTGGCGCCGTGCTTCTTGGCCTCGTCCTGGTTCCTGAAGAAGAGCTCCGCGAACTGCCACTCGTAGTCCTGCTTCGCGGCGGCGGCCGCGGCGTAGGCGCCGAGGAAGAAACCGGACTCGGTCATCGGGAAGTTGTGGTAGATCAGCTGGAGGTCGCCGTCGCGCACGGGGCCAGCGATCAGGGGAACGACGACATCACGGTTCCAGTCCGAACACGGATCGCACTGGAGATCGTTGAAGACCTGGATCGTGACGGGGGCGTCCGGATTGCCGAGCCTCGGCCCGTCCTGCTGGATCCCGCCCAGCAGGCTCTGCACCTCGGCCGCCCCGGTGATCTGGACGTCATCGCCCTCCTCGGTCCCCGTTCCGACCGCGATGCTCACGATCGCGAAGCCGATGAGCCCGACGACGAGAGCCAGAACGAGCAGGCCGACGACTCGCGGGCGCCGCCGCGGTGCCTCTTCGGTCACCCGGCGACGGCCTTGTAGTAGCGCACGGCGAGTCCTGTGAGAAGGGTGCGGAAGCACTCCTCGACGGGAGTCTCGGTCTCCGCGGCCCAGCTCTCGAGCCCGCGGCTCTCGATCGCCTCGCTGCGCTCGACGACCTCGTCGACCAGCTCGGGATTCTGGTCGCAGAAGTAGGCGCCGATCGAATAGAGGTCGGTCTCCATCAGGGACTGGATGAAGGGATCCGTCCCCGGCTCGACCGACTGCTCGCCCGGATTCATGGCGGCATGGTAGTTACGCTGCGATCGGTGACAGCGCGCGACGAGATCCTCGCCTTCTGCGACGGATTGCTCGACGTCGACTCATTCGACGACTACGGGCCAAACGGACTGCAGGTCCCGGGTGCCTCCGAGGTGAGCAGGATCGCCACGGGCGTGAGCGCGAACCTGGAGACACTCGAGGGAGCGGTGGAATCGGGCGCGCAGCTCGTGATGACGCACCACGGCCTGCTCTGGGGCGATGCGCTCTCGGCGTTGTCGGTCCCGATGGCGGCCAGGTTGCGCGCTCTGCTCTGCGCCGATGTCTCGCTCGCCGCCTACCACCTGCCCCTCGACGCCCATCCCGAAATCGGGAACAACGCCCTGCTCCGTGACGCGCTCAGCCTGGAGCCCGACGGGCGTCCCTTCGGCGAGGCCAAGGGGTCGACGGTCGGCGTGGTCGGCCGCGCCGCGGAGCCGATCGAGATCGACGAGCTGCGCATGCGGCTGAGCGAGGCCGTCGGCCAGGAGCCGCTCGTCTTCGACGCGGGCCCCGAGCGAATCTCGAGCGTGGGTATCGTCACCGGTTCGGGCGGCTTCGCGCTGGAAGAGGCCGGCCCGATGGGGCTCGACGCCCTGGTGACCGGCGAGCCCAGCGAGCCGGTGATGGGCGAGGCGAGGGAGTACGGCGTCCACTTCCTCGCCGGCGGGCACTATGCGACGGAGACCTTCGGGATCAGGCGACTCGGCGAGTTGGTCGCCGAGCGCTTCGAGATCGAGCACGAGTTCGTTGATGTGCCGAATCCGGTCTAGAAATCCCAGCTAATTGCGGAGAAACAGTTGACACGTCGCCGTGAGTCGATATATATGGCTTCACATCCGGTCGCCGTCCGGGGCGGCCGAGGCAAGGTGTTCACGAGGAGAGGAGTGGCCTATATGTCCGTTCACCTGACGCCCACGGAGCTTGCCCAGGAGATGCACATGAAGCGGCGCGACGTGCTCACCAAGTGCATCGAGATGAATGTGCCCGTCCTCAAGGGCCGAATCGACAAGACCCTCTTCGCATCCTCCCTGCGGGCGTTCCAAGGTCAGAAGCCGCAGGCCACGGCCTAGGCTCACGATTCCCAGAGACGTCTTGGCTGCTCAGCCAGGCGCCTAATACACTCCAGACCATGGAGAGCGCGACGATCGCCGCGGCCGGGTCCGCGTCGGATAGAGGCACCAACAGCAAGACCTGTGCCGACCTGATGCCGCTGGCCGCCCAACGGCATGCCGACCTGTCGGCGGTCACCTACAAGGATGAGTCCGGCAAGTGGGTCTCCAAGACCTACCGCGAGGTGGGCGAGATCGTCCGGCAGCTCGCGCTCGGGCTGATCGAGCTCGGGATCGAGAAGGGCGACAAGGTTTCGATCCTCGCGAACACCCGCCCAGAGTGGACCTACTTCGACTTCGCGGCGCTCAGCGTCGGAGCGACGGTCGTCCCGATCTACCAGACGAACTCGCCCGAGGAGTGCCAGTACGTCATCGAGAACTCCGATGCCAAGGCGGTCATCGTCGAAGACGACGAGCAGCTCGCCAAGATCGATGAGATCCACGACCGCGTCCCGAAGCTGGAGCACCTGATTCGCATGGAGGGCACCGGAGGCAGCGCGATCTCCATGGACGAGCTGATCGAGGCCGGCTCCGGCCGCACCGACTCCGAGTGGGAGCAGCGCTGGCAGTCGGTCACGCCGGACGACATCTGCACCTTCATCTACACGTCCGGCACCACCGGGCCACCGAAGGGCTGCGTCATCTCGCACGGGAACTACCGGTCGATGGTCACCATGGCCCTCGACGAGAGCGTCCTGGACAGCGAGACGACCACCTACCTCTTCCTGCCGCTCGCCCACTCCTTCGCCCTGTTGATCCAGCTCCTGAGCTTCGACCTGGGCGGGAACATCGCCTACTGGGAGCGGGATCCGCTGAAGATCATCCCGAACCTGGTCGAGGTGAAGCCCGACTACTTCCCGTCCGTCCCCCGCATCTTCGAGAAGATCTACACGGCGGCGACCGGAGAGGTCGAGAAGTCCGGCGGCATCAAGAAGGTCGTGTTCAACTGGGCGATCGGAGTCGGGCAGAGGGTCCGCGAGCGCGAACGCGCCGGGAAGCCCATCGGGTTCCTCCTCCGCAAGCAGTACGAGATCGCCGACAAGCAGGTTCTCTCCAAGATCCGGGCACTGTTCGGCGGCAACATCAAGAACTGCGTCACCGGCGCGGCGCCGATCAATCCCGAAATCCTGCGCTTCTTCGACGCGGCCGGCGTCCTCATCCTCGAGGGCTGGGGCATGACCGAGACCTCCACCGCCGCCACGGTCGCCAGACCGGATGCCTTCAAGTTCGGCAAGGTCGGACGCGCCTTCCACGGCTGCGAGATCAAGATCGCCGACGACGGCGAGATCCTCGTTCGCGGCCCCAACATCTTCCAGGGCTACTACAAGAACGAGGAAGCCACCAGGGAGACCATCGAGAACGGCTGGCTCCACACCGGCGACATCGGAGAACTCGATGCGGACGGCTACCTCTCGATCACCGGTCGCAAGAAGGACATCATCATCACCGCAGGCGGCAAGAACATCACGCCGGCGAACCTGGAGGCGGAGATCAAGCAGAGCCCCTACGTCTCCCAGTGCGTGGTGATCGGGGACCGCAGGCCCTACCTGGTCGCCCTGATCACCCTCGACATGGAGGAATGCGCCAAGCTCTGCGAGGAGAGGGGCTGGTCCGCCGATCCGGCCGAGCTCCGGCACAACGAGGAGATGCGGGCGATCATCGAGAAGCACATCGACGAGATCAACCAGAAGTTCGCCCGGGTCGAGCAGGTCAAGAAGTTCGAGATCCTGCCGTACGACCTCTCGCAGGAGACCGGGGAACTGACGCCGACGATGAAGGTGAAGCGCAATGTCGTCGCCGACAAGTTCGAGAAGGACGTCGACTCGCTGTACACCTAGGTTTGGCGACCTTCCTAGTCGCTCCGGATTCGTTCAAGGGGACTCTCAGCGCGAGGGAGGTCGCTGAGGCGATCGGTCGCGGCGTCGAGCGCGCCGGTGGGCTGGCGGACCTCTGCCCGGCGGCGGACGGCGGCGAGGGCACCGCCGAGGTCCTCCTCGATGCGATGGAGGGGGAGTGGCGCACGGCGCAGGTGCACGACCCGCTCGGTCGCCCGATCGAAGCGCGGTTCGCCCTGGTGCGCGACGGCTCCACCGCGATCGTCGAAGCGTCCGCGGCGTCGGGCCTCTCACTGGTTTCCGAGGACGAGCGCGACCCCCAGGGGGCGAGCAGCGCCGGCACGGGTGAGCTGATCGCCGCGGCTATCGAGTCAGGCGCACGGCGTGTCCTGGTCGCCGCCGGGGGCACCGCGACCACGGATGGAGGGCGCGGCGCCATCGAGGCCCTCCAGGGGGCCGATGGGGCCCGGGACGCGACCCTGGAGGTGCTCTGCGACACCTCGGTCCCGTTCGAGCGAGCGGCGGAGGTGTTCGCGGGGCAGAAGGGCGCCTCGGAGGAGCAGGTCGGGAGCCTGAGCTCGCGCCTGATCGCGCTGGCGGGTACCCTGCCGCGCGATCCACGGGGTCACGCGATGACGGGCGCCGCCGGTGGCCTCTCCGGCGGGCTCTGGGCGGTCTTCGGGGCCCGCCTGGTCCCCGGAGCGGCCTTCGTGCTCGGGGTGATCGGCTTCGACGCGAACCTGGATGCCGCGGATGCCGTGATCACCGGCGAAGGCCGTCTCGATGAGCAGAGCTTCGAGGGAAAGCTCGTCGGTCAGGTGGCCCGGCGGGGCAGGGAGGGACGGCGGCCAGTGCACGTCATCGCAGGCTCAAGCGCCGTCGACGAGGCCACAGCAAATCGGCGCGGGATCGCATCGGTAAGGGAGGCGGGCACGCCCAAGGCGATCAGCGACGCCGCCGCCCTCGTCGCGGACCCCGCCGGGTAGCGCCGGGATCAGGGTGGGCCGGTCCAGCCCGCCGCGTAGCACGGGTTCGGGCCGCACGGATCGGTGATCGTGCCGTTCGGATCGAGGAAGCTCGCAATCTGGGCGCGGACCTCCGGCGTCTGCCGGATCACCGTGTCGTGCGGATCGACCCCGAAGGAATCATTTGGGGCGGTGTTCGTGATCGGGGCCGGGTCGGTGCCGAGCGTCCCGCCGGAGCGTTTCGGCCCGATGTCCCACACGAACATCCCGTTGCCGTTCGCGCCCGCGGGTAGCTGGAGCGTCGGGATGTCCGGGAAGAAGTTGACGAAGCCGGGCGTTCGGCCGGGATCCAGAGTCGGGTAACGGAGCGGCGCCCCGATCGTCCTCGCCTCCACCTCGGCGGTCACGTTCGAGACCTGGTGGTCGCCGTAGGCCATCTCGATCAGGACATGGTGGGCAGGCGTGCCGGGAAGCGGGTCGGAGGTCATGTGGTTGGCGTAGCCGTTGGGCTCGCCGCGGTCCCACATCAACTGGATCATCGCCAGAAGAAGGGGCCGGTCCGACTCGTTGGGATAGGCGGGATAGAGGATCGCCGAGTAGTCGCCGAAGTCCACGCTGCGCGTGAGCAGGGTCGAGTAATTCATTCCGGGCACGTAGAGGACCGTCCGGGTGATGTCCGGCTCGACGGCGGTGAGGGCGCCGCCGGCGATTCCGCCCTGGCTGTTGCCGTAGTAGTAGAGCCCCTTGGTGTGATCGATCACCGACGAGCCGCCGTTGAACTGGAAGGCCGGGTCGCTCGAGAAGCCATCCGAGTACATGAGCAGCCGGCCGAGGTAGATGAAGTTGAGGAATCCCTGCTGCAGCCCATCGGGGAGAGGCTGGAACTTCGAGAGATCCTGGAGCGCCACGATGGCGGTCCCGACGTCGTCCTCCATCATCCCCGTGAAGTCCGTGGCGCAGGTCAGCACTCCGTGGTCGGTGCCCAGCGTCCTGACGTCGGTGGTGTGCACCTCGGTGTAGTCGCCGAACAGGCCGTGCCCGTACATCGAGGGGCGAGCCGGCTGGGTGACGTTCCAGACGCCGGATCCGGGGCTGGTCTCGGTGACCGCTGACAGCGGGATGTTGCACGTGAACCGGGCCGTCATCGTCCCGTTCTGCTGCGGCACTCCGTTGGAGTCGAGATTGAAATGACCGCCCGGCTGGTACACGCCGCTGCCGTTGCTGCACCCCGAGCTCAGGTAGCAGGGCACCTGGTAGGTGCCGGTGACCTCGCGCACGTTCTGGGCCTCGTGGCCGTTGTTGAGGGGATTGGTCGGATCATCCTTGGTGAGGACGCTGGTCACCGTGAAGTCCGGAGCGTTCCCCTGCATGGTCCCGTCGCCGGGAGTGTTGTCGCCGAGAGCCGCCAGGCCCCGATCCCGGATCGAGAGCATCCGGTTGGTGATGTTCGGGGTGCTCGCGACCGTGAAGTCCCAGGTGCCGTAGAGATCGCCACGGGCGATCCCGGCCTGCTGCAGCTTGGAGAAGAGCTCGTCGAAGTGGGCACGACGGCTCTCGATGGCCGGCACATCGGTCGTCACTCCGTCCCGATAGAGGGCGAACCCCGGCGGGGCCGGGATCACATTGCCGCTCGCATCCTTCAGGTTGCGCATCGCGACGATGTAGCGATGGCCCTCGATCAGGTTGCGGCCGGGCCTGATGATCAGATCGGTGTTCCCCGGGCTCGAGGCGTTGGAGTCGAGCTCGGACCAGATCAGCTGGCGCTGCCCGGTCGAGGCGTCGATCAGCACGATCGGCTGGTTCGGGGCGAAGGCCTGGTCCATGTCGGTGAGTGGCACAGCCCCCGTCTTCTGGAAGGCCGTCGGGTTGTCGAGCCCCGGAATCCTGGTGACGATGCTCTCACCGGGGCTGAAACCGTCGCTCTGGTTGATGCCGGAGGGGTCGATGTGGACGCCCTGGGCGTTGGCGGGCGCCGAGTCGATGCTCAGGTTGAGCCGCCGGCCCGTGGGTGCGGTGGCGTCATCGACGGTGTAGTGGTCGCTCGGCCAGGGGAACAGGCAGTTCGTCCCCGGACTCGCGATCGTTTCGCAGCGCGCGGCGTTCTGCAGGGACGCGCACTGTGGCACCGACTGCGCGACCGACGCACTCGAGCGCCCGAGCGGCTTCTTTCCGCTCTTCTTGCCCTTCTTCTTCTTCTTGCCACCGCTGGTCGCCGTGACGGTCAGGCGGCTCGCCGCGCACCCCTCGAGGACCTCCCTGCCGCTCGTGGTGAGGGTGAGCGCCACCTTCCTGCCGCCCTTGGGAATCTTTACGCGCTTGACGTCGGTCAGAGCCGGTCCCCCCTGGAACGACGTCACCGAGAGCTTGGCCTTGCGAGGCTTCGACGACCGGGCGACGACCTTGATGCTCCCCGAGGCGAGCAGGGCGCTGTCGCTCTGGGCGCCCTTGAACTTGATGGAGACCGCCTTGCCTTTCTTCTTGGCGATCGCCGGCGTCATGGGCATGACCGCGACCGCCGTCAGCAGGCAGACGCCGGACGCGAGCCAGATGAGCCCGCGGTGGCCGGTCCCTCGGCCCTCGAGCAATGCCACTCCTCTCTCCATTCCCTAAAGGACCTCCCTGGTCCTAGCGGGAACGTATCACCACCGCACGGGTTCGTGGCGCCGCGATAGCGTCTGATCGATGAGCGAGACGACCGGGGTGGCGCTGGTGACGGGCGCCAGCAGCGGCATCGGCGAGGCGACGGTACGTGCGCTTGCTGCGGCCGGATTCGAGGTAGTCGCGGCCGCCAGGCGGCTCGAGCGCTGCGAGAGGGTGGCGAGCGAGGTCGGGGGCCGGTCGCTGCGGCTCGACGTCGCCGATCCTGACTCGGTCGCCCAGCTGGCCGAGGCGCTCCCCGAGGTCTCGGTGCTGGTCAACAACGCTGGTGGCGCTCTGGGGCTCGAGCCCATCGCAGAGGCCGACGAGGAGAACTGGCGCCAGATGTTCGAAACCAACGTGCTGGGGGTGATGCGGGTGACCAAGGCCCTCCTCCCCGCCCTCGAGCGCAGCGGCGACGGCCATGTGGTCGTGATCGGCTCGGTCGCGGGCGTCGAGGTCTACCCGGGCGGTGCCGGCTATACCGCGGCAAAGCACGCCGCCAACGCCGTGGCCCGCACGCTCCGGCTGGAGCTGCTCGGCAAGCCGATCCGGGTCAGCGAGGTCGCTCCCGGGATGGTCGAGACCGAGTTCTCACTCACCCGCTTCGGGGGTGACGAGGACAGGGCCTCCAAGGTCTACGAGGGCACCACGCCGCTGAGCGCCGAGGACGTCGCGGACGCGATCGCCTACGTCGTCACGCGTCCGCCCCACGTGGACGTCGACTATCTATCGATCAAGCCGACGACGCAGGCCACCGCCCGCGACGTCCACCGCGGCTAGTCGCGCGACGCCGCCTCGGCCTCGTCCGACTGCCGCAGGAGGGCGCCGGTCGTCTGCTCGAGGACGCGCCTCCAGACCGACATTCCCTTCTCCTCCTCCTCGACCGTCTCGATCACGCGCTGCACGCGGCGAGCCGAGATCTCGATCCCGTGGCGCGCCGCGACATCCTTGTAGCGCTGGTAGTCGCGAGCCAGCCTGACCGTGACGGACTCGAAGCCGTGCTTCGCGATCTGCAACCGGGCCGAGTAGTCGAGGATCGAGGTCCCGAACATCAGCTCGTCGTTGAACTCGGGCTCGATCAGGATGATGTCGACGTCCGGGAAGCGCTCGTTCCACGACTGAACCGCCAGGTGAAGCCTCGCGTGAGCCATGAGGCGGAAGGCCTGATTGCCGATCGCGGGCATCCCCATGTCGGAGACGCGGCGAACGCGGGAACCGAAGGCGGTCGGGATTCGGGTCTCGAAGTCGTTCACGTAGGGAACGAGCGGGTTGACCACGACGATGAACTTGGCGCCGGCCTCCACCGCGACGTCGACGTTGGTCGTCGAGACGATGCCGCCGTCGACCAGCTGCCTGCCGCGAAGCTCGTAGGGCTCGTACACGATCGGCAGGGCGCCGGAGGCCGCGACGGCGCGCGAGATCGGCACGTTGTCCCACTCCCCCTCGCCGAAGACGATCCGCTCGCAGGTGTCGAGATCGGTGGCCGTGATGCGGAGATCGGCGTCGAGCTCCCGGAAGTCGTTGGTCCGGTCGGGATCCGAGAGCACGTTGCGCATGTACTGCTCGATCCCGCGGTTGTGGTAGATCCCCGTCGGAAGGCCCTCGGCGAGCCCCATCACCACGTCGACCATCGAGATCTCGCCGATGTTCCCCGCGAGCCGGCGCACCGTGGCCGCGACCCTCAGCGGCAGCACCGCGAGGCGGTTCGCAAAGCCCCGGTAGTTCGGGCGGAGCAGCGTGCGCAGCGACGCGTTCTCGATCGGCGAGGGCAGTGCCTTGTCGAGGACACGGAACATCTCCTCCGGCGTGACGCCGTTGGCGACCATGCTGGCCACGAAGGCGCCCGCGCTGGTCCCCACGTAGATGTCGAAGTCGTTGACGGTGCGGTTGACCGCGAGCAGGTCGAACGCGCGCAGGGCCCCCATCTCGTAGACGCCGCCGGTGAACCCACCGCCGCCGAGCACCAAGGCAGTCTTGTCCCCCCGACCGCGGCGCTTCCTCCCTCTGGAACTGCTGCTGCGCTTGCCGTCGGGGCCATCGAACTGGACGACTTTCCCCATTGGAAAGGAGAGTATTGCAGCGGTGCGGGCTGGTCAGCCAACCAGGCCACCGCTACCTTGTCCAGCCTGGGCTGTTTCATGGGGTTCATGCCCAGGCTGAAAGGGGTTATCTCGCTTGCGCTGCTCGCCGTGGCGCTGGCCGTGCCGGCCGCCCAGGCACGGCAACTGGGGCCTGACAGGGCCTTCAGGACGCCGATCGCGCACGGCGCGGCCGCTGCGCACAGCTCCGTCTCGCGCTCCAAGCTCGCGAGCGGCCTCGCCAAGCTCTTCCGTAAGGTCGGCAAGAGCAGCGCCTTCGTCTTCGATCCGAGCAGCCACCAGGTGCTCTTCGCCCGCAAGGGCGGGCGAATGCGGATCCTCGCCTCGAACTCGAAGCTCTTCACGACCTCCACGGCACTGGCGCGCTTCGGTCCCACGGGCAGGCTGCACACCACCGCGTGGTCAATCGACCCGATCAGCGACGGGATCAGCCAGGGCCTGTACCTGCGCGGCGGCGGGGATCCGACCCTCAGCACGGCGGGCCTGGCGAAGCTCGCCGACCGGGTCCGTGCGGCCGGTGTGTCCACGGTGCAGGGCCCGCTCCGCTACGACGCCTCATACCTCGACGCTCTGGGAGGGATCCCCGAGCACGGGATCACCTTCGAGAGCGTCGGCCACCTCTCGGGCCTGCAGATCGACAGCGGCTCACCCAGCGACCCGGCGAAGACCGCAGCGCAGCGCTTCGAGGACGCGCTCCGCAAGGACGGAATCTCGATCGGCAACACCGTCACCCCGGGGACCGTCTCCCCGAGTGCCCTGCAGGTCGCCGACTTCGACTCACCGACGATGGCCGAGATCGTCCAGGACACGCTCGTCCCCTCGAACAACTACCTCGCCGAGATGCTCCTCAAGGACGTCGGGTCCCAGTTCGGGGGGAATGGGTCCAGCGCCGGCGGCATCTCTGTGGTCAGGCAGTTCGCGGCCAAACAGGGCGCGAAGTTCGTGGGCGAGAACGGCTCTGGGCTGACCAGGCGCAACAAGGCCTCGCCCGCTTCGGTCGTGAAGCTGCTCGACGGGATGCTCGAAGTCGACAGCAACGCCTCACCGGAGGACCAGGCCGCTCAGGAGAGCCTCCGCGACGCCTGGGTGGAGTCCCTCGCCGTGGCCGGGCGCACCGGCACGGTCGCCGATCGGATGAGAGGAACGGCCGCCGCGGGCAACTGCCACCTGAAGACCGGCACGCTCACCCGGGTCAGCGCCCTCTCGGGCTATTGCTTCCGGGGCGGCGACGACGCCGACCACGCGGTGATCTTCTCCCTGTTGATGAACAACGTGGACGTGAATCGCGCCCACCTGGTCCAGGACCGCATGGCGGCCCTGATCGCTCGCTACAACCGCTAGACCCTGCCCCTCGGGGGCGTTTTCCTCGCCGTCGCGCCATCCTCGCCGACCAGCTTCTGCAGCCCCTCCTCGTCGATCACGTCGACGCCGAGCTCCTCGGCCTTGGCGAGCTTCGTGCCCGGGCTGTCCCCGGCGATCACGTAGTCGGTCTTCTTCGAGACCGAGTTGACGACCTTGCCTCCGGCGAGGCGGATCAGGCGCGTGGCCTGCTCGCGGCTCAGGTTGGGCAGGGTCCCAGTGAGCACCAGCGTCCTGCCGTCCAGCGGGCCACCCTGCTTGCGGCGCTCGGACGGGTCGAGCTCCATCCGGAGGCCCGCCTTCCGGAGCCTCTCGATCAACTTCCTGGTGCGGTCCTCCGAGAGCTCCTCGTAGATCTGCTGCGCCAGGACGGGCCCGATGCCCTCCGCCCTGACGATCTCCTCCGGGTCAGCCTTCAGCAGGGCGTCCATCGTGCCGAAGTGCTCGGCGAGCGACTCGGCGTTGACGAAGCCGATTCCGGGGATGCCGAGCGCATAGAGAACCCGTGAGAAGGGCATCTTCTTCGCGTTCTCGATCTCCTCGACCAGGTTCTCGGCTGAGATCTCGCCGAATCCCTCGAGCTCGGCGATTCGCTCGGCGGTCAGGTCGAAGATGTCCGCCGCGTCGGAGATCAGGCCCTCCTGGAGGAAGCGATAGGCGTTCTTCTCCCCCAGCCCTTCGATCTCGAGCGCGCCCCGGAAATGCTTGATGTGCTGGAACTGCTGGCCGGGACAGCCGGTGCGATTGGGGCAGATCGTGAAGACCCCGTCGTCGGGCTTCACCGTCGGCGTGCCGCAGAGCGGGCACCTCTTGGGCGGCCTGGGCCTTCGCGTCCCCTTCTTGCGGCGCTGGATGATCGGCGAGACCACCTGTGGGATCACGTCGCCGGCTCGCATGACCACCACCTCGTCGCCCTCGCGGACGTCCTTGCGCTCCAGGTCCTCCTCGTTGTGGAGGGTCGCCGTGCTCACCGTGACGCCGCTGACGTGCACCGGCTCGAGCATCGCGAAGGGCAGCAGGTGGCCGGTGCGCCCGACGTTCCAGACGATCTTGTTGAGCCTCGTCGTGGCAGTCGTCGGCGGGAACTTCCAGGCGACGGCCCAGCGGGGCTCGCGTCCTGCAACGCCCAGCTCCCGCTGCAGGCTGCGGTCGTCGACCTTGACGACCACTCCGTCGATCTCGAAGTCGAGGGCGTCGCGGCGGTTCTCCCACCATCGACAGCGCTCGGCCACCTCGTCGACTCCGTGCAGGATGGAGATGTCCTCGTTCACCTTGAAGCCGCGCTTGCTCAGCCACTCGAGCGACTCGGAGTGACTCTCGGGCTCCCAGCCCGCCAGCGCGGCCACGCCGTAGCACCAGATCGACAGCGGCCTGGTGGCGGTGATCGACGAGTCGAGCTGCCGAAGGGATCCCGCGGCCGCATTGCGCGGGTTGGCGAAGGTCGCCTCGCCGTTCTGGGCGCGCTGCTCGTTCACCTTGGTGAAGCCGGCGATCGGCAGGTAGATCTCCCCGCGCACCTCGACCAGCTCCGGCGCATCCTCGATCTTCAGCGGGATCGCCTTGATCGTCTTCAGGTTCTGGGTGACGTCCTCCCCGACGCGGCCGTCGCCGCGAGTCGCTCCGCGAGTGAAGACCCCGTCCTCGTACGTGAGCGAGATCGCCAGGCCGTCGACCTTCGGCTCGGTGACGTAGCGAATCTCCCGCCCGGAGATGTCGAGCCGCTCGAGCCGGCGCTCCACCCGCTTCGCCCACGCGCGCAGCTCGTCCTCGTTGCGGGCGTTGGCGAGCGAGAGCATCGGCTCGTGGTGAGTGACCTGCTTGAACTTGTCGAGAGGCTTGCCGCCGACTCGCTGGGTGGGGGAGTCGGGCGTGACGAGCTCGGGGTTCGCGTCCTCGATCTCGCCCAGCTCGCGGAGCAGGTCGTCGTAGTCGATGTCCGAGATCGTCGGGTCGTCGAGCACGTAGTAGCTGTGATCGTGCTTCTCGATCTCCCGCCGCAGCTCCTCAGCTCGCCGTTTTGCCCCCTTCGCAGGACTCACCGCTGCGTGGGTGCCTCGCGGTCGACCGCGTTCTGCGCCCTGGAGAGCATCCCCGCGAAGTCCCATTCCTTGAGGCGATCCAGGCTCGGGCGGTCGGTGAGGTCGAAGTGGACCGGGGTCACCGAGACCCGGTCACGAGCGATCGCCGAGAGATCGGATCCCTTCTCATCCTCGAAGGACGGCTCGAAGCCGTAGATCCGATACCTGAGGCGGCCGCTCTCCGGATCCTCGTCGACCAGCTGCATCTCGTCGTTGTAGAGGCGCTTGCCCAGGTGCGTGACCTCGACTCCGCTCGGCTCGCCAGGCGGGAAGTTGACGTTGATCAGGGTGTCGGCGGGCAGGGGATCCTCCACGGTCCGCCGAACGAGCTCGGCGGAGAAGGCGGCCGACGCCGAGAAGTCATAGTCCCGCCGCGCGTAGTAGTCGAGCCCGCCCGGCGCCGACTGCTGGGAGAGCGCGATCGCCGGGATGCCCAGCACGATCCCCTCGAGAGCGGCCGCGACAGTGCCCGAGTAGGTGATGTCGTCGCCCAGATTGGAGCCGTGGTTGATCCCCGAGACGATCAGCTCCGGGCGCTCTCCCACCAGGCCGAGCTCGGCGAATCGAACGCAGTCCACCGGCGTCCCATCGGTCGCGTATCCGATGGAGCCGTCATCGAAGGGGATCTCCTCAACCCAGAGGGGCGAGCGCGTCGTGATGCTGCGAGCGGTGGCGCTCCGGTTCGAGTCCGGCGCGATCACGCGGACCTGGAGCTCCGGGATCTTGCAGAGCTCGGCGCGCAGGGCGTTGAGCCCAGCCGCCTGGATCCCGTCGTCGTTGGTGATCAGGACTCGCACCACCGACGATTCTAGGTTGACGGCCTCTCCGCAGCTGATCGCGCAAGTAAACCCAGGCGAGGCTGCAGCTGGTGGCGACGAAGGTGCCGAACACGTTGCTTCCTACGGGCAGATGCGGCGATCCGATCAATACCGGACGCCTGCCAGGTGCAATCCGTGCGCCCGGGCCGTATCGCCCGCACGCTCGCGCGGCGCTCCTCCGAGCAGGGATTGGAAGTCCTCGAGGGATCGTCTCCCGCCCGCGACCTCCAGCATCGTCCCCACCAGCACTCGGACCATGTTCCGCATGAAGGCATCGGCCTCGATCCAGAGCTCGAGCACAGTTCCCTCGCCCAGAACCGCCGGCTTCTCGTGCCAGTTCGCGCGGAGGATGTCGCGCTCGAAGCGAACGTGCTCGGTCTGCGTGGGGGTGAAGGCGGTGAAGTCGTGCGTGCCGCGCAGCGCATCGGCGCAGCTCGCAAGGGCGGCGCGATCGATCCGATGCGGCCAGAAGAGCGACACACCCGCCTCGAAGGGATTGGACGTCCGGTCGGAGAACACCCGGTAGCAATAGGTGCGTGAGCGAGCGTCGCGGCGGGCGTCGAAACCCTCGGCGGCGGGCTCCAGGGACAGGACCGACACATCCGGGCCGGTCATGGAGTTGAGTGCTCGGCTGAGCTCCTCGGGAGGCTCTCCGTCCAGCTCGAAGCTCGCCACCTGTCCCCAGGCGTGCACGCCGGCATCCGTCCTGCCCGCAACTGTCAGCGGGACGGCCCTGCCGATCATCCGCTCCAGGGCCTCCTCCAGCTCGCCCTGGACGGTCCGCATGCCCGGCTGGGCAGCCCAGCCCGCAAACTGGGCGCCGTGATAGGCCAAATTGATGCGCACGGGGGTCATAAGTGCGCGACACTACCCAGCGATGGCCCTGCCCGGCTCGGACGAACCAGCCTCGATCTCGCACGACGAAGCGCGCCAAGAGCTCTTCGGGCACGGCCCGAGCAAGGTGGGGATGGAGGTCTACGAGGTGATCGCGATCGTGCTCGGCATCATCGGTGCCGCGATCGCCGTCAACTCGATCGACAACTGGTCTCAGTGGGTGGTGCTTGCGGTGATCGTCGTGACGGTGATCGGCTTCATGATCGCCGTCAACCCCCACCGGCGGGGCGGATGATCGCTGTGACCAGGTTCACGGAGCAGCATCGGCGGCCCGCGTAGGGTTCGGCCGAACAGCGGAGGAGGAGAGAATGGCGAACACCGATATCACCCAGCGCTCGCAATATGAGCGCAGCGACCTGCTGGCAGGCGGAGAGGGGATCCGCCGTGGGTCAGAGAAGGGCTCCGCGATCTACAGCATCATCGCGCTGATCGTTGGAATCGTGCTCTGCGTCGTGGCGCTCTCGACGATCGAGAACTGGGCGCAGTGGGTCGTGCTCGGCGTGATCGTGGCCTTCACGTTCGCGCTGATGTTCGCGCTGGGCCCGAACCGCCGCGGCTCGGGCTCCAGCTTCAAGACTGGCCGTTAGACCAGCTCGAGGAAGACCATCTCGGCCGAGTCGCTGCGACGCGGGCCGAGCTTGACGATCCTGGTGTAGCCGCCGGGGCGCTGGGCGTAGCGCGGCGCCAGCTCCTCGAACAGCTTGTGCACGGCGAACTTGTCGTTGTGAAGCTCCGAGAGCGCCTGCCTGCGGGCGTGTAGATCGCCCTTCTTGGCGAGCGTGATCAGCTTCTCGAACTCGGGCTTCAGCGCCTTCGCCTTCGGCTGAGTGGTCCGGATCCGCTCGTGCTGGATCAGCTGCTTCGACATCGTGCGAAGCATCGAGTCACGGTGAGCCGCGTCCCGGCTCAGCTTTGCCCTTTTGCGCTGGTGCCTCAATTATCCGCTCCGGCGGGGAACTCTAGTTGCCCTAGTCCGCCCGCAGCGAGAGGCCGCGTGCGCGCAGGGTCTCCTGGACCTCTTCGATCGACTTGCGACCGAAGTTCGGGATCGCGTTGAGCTCCGACTCCGACTTCCGAACGAGCTCACCGACGGTCTGGATGCCGGCGCGCTTCAGGCAGTTGTAGGAGCGAACGCCCAGCTCGAGCTCCTCGATCAGGATCTCGTCGAGCCCGTCGGCGCCCGGAACGGCCGCGGCGTCGCCGCCGCCTCCGCCGCCATCCGACGCGACGATCGCGCCCTCGCCCCGCAGCTCGTCCACGCGGTCGGCGGTGGTGAAGATCGCCAGGCTCTTGATCAGGATCTCGGCCGCCTCCCGGAGTGCGGCGCCCGGCTCGATCGAACCGTCGGTCTCGACCTCGAGGGTGAGCTTGTCGAAGTCGGTCCGCTGCCCAACTCGGGCGGAGTCGACCGAATAGGCCGCGCGCCGGATCGGCGAGAAGATCGCGTCGATCGGAATCACGCCGATCGGCTTGTCATCGGACTTGTTCTCGTCAGCGGGCGAGTAGCCGCGACCGCGACCGATCGTCAGGTACATCTCGAGCTTGGTCTTCTTCTCGAGAGTGGCAATCGGCGCCTCGGGATTGAGGATCTCGACGCCCGCGGGCAGGTCGATGTCCTTGGCCTTGACCTCACCGGGGCCGGTGGCGACCAGCGGCGTCTCCACCTCATCGGCGTCCGTGTGCATCCGCACGACGACGTCCTTGAGGTTGAGGACCAGATCGGTGACGTCCTCCTTCAGGCCCGGAATGGTCGAGAACTCGTGAGCCACGCCCTCGATGCGAACGCTCGTGATCGCGGCGCCGCCGAGGGAGGAGAGCAGCACGCGGCGGAGGCTGTTGCCGAACGTGTAGCCGAAGCCCTTGTCAAGCGGCTCGATGGTGAAGGTGCCCTTGTTGTCCTCGGCATCCTCTCCCGCGATCTTCGGGATTTGGAAATCTGGCAGGGTGATCATGGCTTCCATCAGGTATCTACTTCCTTCTCTGGGGGGTTACTTCGAGTACAGCTCGACGATGAGCTGTTCCTCGACCGGCGCTGAAATCTCGCTCCTCTCAGGGAGCCTCAGCACCTTGGCATTGAGTGAGTCGTAGTCGGCCTGCAGCCAGGCCGGCACTCCGGAGGTGAGCTCAGTGGCGTTTCGCACCACGTCGTTGGCTGTGCTGCTCGACTTGATGGTGATCACGTCGTCCGGCTTCACCTGGTAGCTCGGGATGTCGACACGGCGGCCGTTCACTGTCCAGTGGCCATGGCTGACCAGCTGGCGGGCCTGGCGGCGGGAGGCCGCGAAGCCGAGGCGCACCAGGACGTTGTCCAGGCGGCACTCCAGCAGGCGCAGCAGGTTCTCTCCGGTGACGCCCTCCTGCCGGCTCGCCCTGTCGTAGTAAGTCGCGAACTGCTTCTCGAGCACCTGGTAGTAGCGCTTCGCCTTCTGCTTTTCGCGGAGCTGCGCCCGGTACTCGGACTGCCGCATGCGGCCTCGGCCGTGCTCGCCCGGCGGATAGGAGCGGCGCTCGACGCCACACTTGTCGGTGAAGCAGCGCGAGCCCTTGAGGAACAGCTTCTGCCCCTCGCGGCGGCACTGCTTGCACTGCGCTCCGGTGTCGCGAGCCATCAGACGCGCCTCCGCTTGCGGGGGCGGCAGCCGTTGTGAGCCTGTGGAGTCACGTCCTTCACCGTCGTCACGTCGAGGCCCGCGGCCTGCAGGGACCGAATGGCGGTCTCGCGGCCGGACCCTGCGCCCTTCGCGTAGACCTCGACCTTCTCGAGGCCGTGCTCCATGCCCTTCTTGGCGGCCGCGTCGGCAGTGACCTGAGCGGCGAACGGAGTCGACTTGCGGGAGCCCTTGAACCCGGCCGAGCCGGCGGACTC
>CAVTPZ010000033.1:0-17033 GCA_963736685.1 uncultured Solirubrobacterales bacterium | reverse complement strand
GGATCAACTTCGTCTGGGGCGCGGTCCAGCCGAGCGAGGGCTCGACCTACGACTGGGGCCACTACGACCCGATCATCGGGGACGCGGCCCAGCCGGGATTCAGGTGCTGCCGACCGTCTACAGCTCGCCGGCCTGGGCCGCCGCGAACGAACTACCCCCCCTCGAAGGCCCACATGGACGACTTCAAGGCGTTTCGTCCAGGCCGCCGCCGCAGCGCTACGGCGCCAACGGCACCTTCTGGTCGGACACCCGGCGACCCGAGGCTGCCGGTCACCGACTGGCAGCTCTGGAACGAGGTCAACTCGCCGAGCTTCTGGTACCCGAAGCCGAACGCCGAAGCAGTACGTCGGCCTGCTGCGCGTCTTCCACGACGGGATCAAGGCCGGTGACCCGTCGGCTCGCATCGTCCTGGCCGGCCTCTTCCGCACACCGCAGATCAAGCACGGGATCGACCTCGACCGCTATCCTGCCGGGCATCTACCGGCGCAAGGCCAAGGGGCTCTTCGATGCGGTCGCCGTCCATCCGTACGCGACCACGCCGCGCGACGCCCTCAGCGCGGTCAAGGAGGCGCGCAGGATCATGAACCGGTTCAAGGACCGTCGCACGCCGATCTGGATCACCGAGATCGGCTGGGCCACCGGCGGCAGCCCGACGACCGCGCTCACCGTCTCTCCTCAGCGGCAGGCTACCTACCTGCGCCAGGCCTACGGGCTGATGGCGCGAACAGCGGGCGACTCAGAATCGCCGGGGTGATCTGGTACTCGTGGCGGACGTCCCGGGCCGATCTGGTTCTTCCACACCGGCCTGTTCACGTCCGAGCTTCGACCCGAAGCCGGCCTGGAACGCGTTCACCGGGCTGACCGGCGGAACGCCCTGATCGGGCGGCAGGCGCGGCCGCGAGGCTGACGAGCAGCTTCACACCGATCCCCAGATAGACCACCGCCGAAGTGAACGGCGAGGCGTCGGGCGCCTAGAACTTCCGGTAGAAGCGGCCCATCCCGCGATGGAACGCGACCTCCTGCCGGAAGCCCGCGCCGCTCTCCGCTCGACCCGCCCTTGACGTGCAGCGCGACGCCGGACGGCTCGTAGAACACCTTCCAGCCCCGCTGCCAGAAGCGGTAGCACCAGTCGAGGTCCTCCATGTAGAGCCAATAGCCCTCGTCGAGCAGGCCCACCTCTCGGATCGCCTCGGCCCTGCACCAGCATGAACGCCCCGTTCACCGCGTCGACCGGGCCCGGCTCGTCCTCCCCGAGGTCAGTCGCGCGGTACTGGCTCAGTCGGCCGGGCGCGGAATCGGAGCGGCCGACCCCGCTGAAGTGCGCGAGCGCCGACAGCGGCGTCGGAAAGGAGCGCTTGCAGGCGTGATCGAGCTCGCCCGACGGAAGCACGAGCTTGCAGCCGACCATGCCGATCGCGGGATCCGCGTCCATCCGCTCGAGGCAGGCTCGCAGCGTCCCGTCCCGCAGCTCGGTGTCCGGATTGAGCAGCAGGACGAACTCGGCGCCGGGCTCCCGCAGCACCAGGTTGTTCGCAGCGGCGAAGCCGATGTTCTCGCGCCGGATGCAGCTCCACCCACGGGAACTCCCGGGCGACCATGTCCGGAGTCTCATCCGGGCTGCCGCTGTCCACGACGACCACGCGCGCGGCTTGCTGTCGGCCGTCGTCTCGAACGACCGCAGGCAGCTTCGCAGCAGCTCCGGCGCGCCGTGGCTGACGATCGCCACGACGAAGCGGCCGGCCGGATCAGTAGGCGCCGCTGCCGCCAATTACCGCGCGAGGCGTGCGCAGGAGGATCGCGACATCCTGGGCGATCGAGAGGTTGTCGATGTAGGCGAGCTCGAGCGCGAGTCGCTCCTCGAAGGTCAGGTCGCCGCGGCCGTAGACCTGCATCGGCCCCGTCACCCCGGGCTTCACCCCGAGGCGCAGGCGCTGCCGCTCGTCGTAGAGCGCGACGACGGCCTCCTCCTCCGGACGCGGGCCGACCAGCGACATCTCCCCGTGGAGCACGTTCAAGAGCTGCGGCGTCTCGTCGAGGCTGAGCCGGCGCAGCCGGCGCCCGATCCAGGTGTGCCGCGGGATCGTTGGGGACCTTGAAGGAGGGCTCGGCGAGAGCCTGCGTGTCCACCACCTCGTCGAGCCTCTCGTCGGCGCCCTGGACCATCGTCCGGAACTTGAACATCATGAAGCGCCTGACCGCCCCTGCCGACCCTGACCTGCTTGAAGAGCACCGGGCCCCGGGAGTCGAGCTTGATCGCGATGGCCACGACGAGAAGCAATGGCGCCAGCAGCAGGAGCATGCCGGCGGAGACGACGATGTCGATTCCCCGCTTCAGCGCCATCGTCGATCGCGGCGGATCCGAGAAGGCGAAGTCCAGCAGCGGCAGCTCGCCGAGACGATTCAGCTGTATCCCGGGTCCGAGCAGCTCGGCGTTCGGCGCGACGAGGGTGAGGGAGAGCCCGAAGCGCTTGCAGTCGCCGATCAGGCCTCGCAGACTCATCGGTGGAGATCGACTCGTCCGCGACGAGGATGTGCTCGAGCCCGCGCTGCTCGGCCACGGAGATCAGCTCGGATCGCGGCCCGAGGCACCTCATTTGACCGTTCGCGCCGTTGGTCTCGGCATTCGAGTGCGAGCCCGCCTCATCGCCGAAATAGCCGACCAGCGACAGGTGGACCTCGGGATGTGTCTCGATTCGCCTGCTGAGCCGCCGCATTGCCCCCCCTGAGCCCACCACCGCCGACTTCTCGGGGGGACGCCGCGCATGCCAGATCTGGCGTATGAGGCCTCGCAGCGAGGCGCTGACGACGAACGCGGTGACGGCCAGGATGCCCAGCGCCGTGCCAGAGACGTAGGGCGCCGGGGTGATTCGTGTGAGGACCCCGATAGCGACGGTGCCGATCACCACCGCGGAGAAGAGGGCTGGAAGTTCGTCCAAGGTGCTGTGGCGGATCCGGCGGTGGTCCTGGTCGTACAGGCCGTGCAGCTTCATCACCAGGATCCAGGCCGGGCTGAAAGCCGCCGACCAGGCGATCGAGGAGGCCTGCATGGGGGGGTTTGACACCAGCAGGTAGCTGACCGACGTCCCGGCGACCAAGGAGACCCAGTCGGAGAAGCGCCAGCAGCCGGCGGAGGATCGCGCCACGCGCCCGCGCGGCCCGGCCGCCTCTGATCGGAAGGACCTTGGTGTCGGCGACGTTGATCCCTCCAGGCTCGCGATCGACCGACGTCTGCCGGGACGCGTTGCGGCGGGCGAGGCCCGTCTGCTGGAACGGCTCAGAGGTCATTGGCCGCGTTTCCCCTCCCCACGAAGTTCGTGCTCGCGGACTCCAAACGTAACAGAGGTCACCGGCTGTTCACGGACGCGGCGAGTGGAATCCGGCGGCGGCGAGAGCGTCTAGCCGCCCGCCATCGCCGGCAGGATCACCACGGTGTCGGAATCGGAGGCGCCGGTGTCGAGGCCGTCGAGCACGCGGACGTCCTCGTCGTTCAGATAGACGTTGACGTAGCGGTTGAGCTCGCCCTCCTCGGAGAAGAGCTGGTCCTTGGTCGAGGGATAGCGCTCCGCAAGAGCCCGGAGGGCCTCGCCCACGGTGGCGCCGTCCACGCTGACCTCGGCCTCGCCGTCGGTTTGCTGGCGCAGCACGGGTGGGACCTTGATCGTCGGCATATCTCCTGAAACCTAACTGTTGATCGGCTTCGCCATCAGTCGCGACCAGCTGCGCCCGCACCACACAAGTCGCGGCTGCAAGCAGCCGCTCCCAAATGGAGCGGGCTTGTGGTCGCTAGCCCGCGCAGAACAGCTCGTAGTCGGGGAACTTGCCCATCTCCGACTCAGGTATCTCCGGAGCGTTCGGGCCGCAGATCGGGCACTCCGGGTCGCGACGGACCTTGAGCTCCGTGAAGTGGGTGCCGAGCGAGTCGTAGAGAAGCAGGCGGCCGATCAGCGGCTCGCCGATTCCGACGACCAGCTTGATGACCTCGTTCGCCTGCAGGAGTCCCATGACTCCGGCCATCACTCCGAGCACGCCGGCGGCGCCGCAGCTCGGGGCGAGCTCGGCCGGCGGCGGGGTCGGGTAGAGACAGCGGTAGCAGGGGCCCTCGAAGGGGACGAAGGTCGAGATCTGCCCGTCAAACGCCAGGATCGAAGCCGAGACGACCGGCTTGCGCAGCCGCACGGACGCGTCGTTCAGCAGATACCGGGTCGGGAAGTTGTCCGCCCCGTCGACGATCACGTCGTAGTCCTTGATGATGTCGATGATGTTGGTGGCATCGAGCCGCAACCGGTGCTCGATGACCTCGACGTCGGGATTGAGCGCCTCGATCGTCTTACGCGCCGACTCGGTCTTGGGCTGGCCGATCCGCTCGGTGTTGTGGATCACCTGGCGCTGGAGGTTGGACTCGTCGACCTCGTCGTCGTCGACCAGACCGAGCGTGCCGATCCCGGCCGCGGCCAGATAGAGGGCCGTTGGAGCCCCGAGGCCGCCGGCGCCGATCAGCAGCACCTTGGCGTTCAGCATCTTGAGCTGGCCCTCGACCCCGACCTCGGGAAGCAGCGTGTGACGGGAGTAGCGGTTGCGCTGCTCCGGCGTCATGCCCTCGGCCATGACCACCGGAAGGCCGGCGGCCTCCCAGGCCTTGATTCCGCCGCGAACGGACGCGGCGTTCTCGTAGCCGAGCTCGCGCAGCTCATCGGCGGCCCGCGCGGAGCGGTTGCCGGAGGCGCAGTAGAGGAGCACGCGCTGGGAGTGGTCGGGGACGACCTCCTCGATGCGGTCCATGACATCGGCCGGGCGAACCAGCTCGGCTCCGTCGATGTGAGCCTCGTAGTTCTCATAGGGCTCGCGGGTGTCGATCAGCGCAACGTCGCCGCCCTTGAGCTCCTCCAGAGCCTCGGCCGGATCGACCTCCTCGATTCGCTCCTTGACCTGCTCGATCGTCTCGGTGCTGGCCATCAGGCTGTGTCCTCCTCGCCTTCCAAGTGTGTCTCGGCCTCTTCGTCGCCGATCGCGATCTCCCCTTCGATGGGGTATCCAAGCTCGCTCCAGAGCTTCGATCCGCCGATGATGGAGGCCACGTGCTTGAAGTCGTGCTCGTTCTGGAGCGCGTCCGCCGCGCGTGCCGAGCGGTTGCCCTCTCCGCAGACCAGGATCACCCGGTCATCGGGGCCCGCTCCGGCCTTCTCGATCGCCTCCGCATACACGGCGTCATGAGCCTCGCGGGCGCTCTCGCCGGCGGGCACGTTGACGGCGCCCTGGAGGTGGCCCGCCTCGAAGCGCTCGGGATCACGGACGTCGACCAGGGCGGCCCCATCGTCGATCTCCTCCTTGGCGGCGGGAGGCAGCAGCTCTTCGATTCTCCCCTTGACCAGTTCAAGAGGGGGCGGCACGTACTTGCGGGGCATCTCCACGGCAGTCATGATCTCAAATATCCCAAATCCTGATCGGGTTTAACAGGCTTCAGGAAGTATAGCCAGCTTGCGGCGCTCGCCGGCCGATTCAACCCTCGAACTGACCGCCGCCGAGCTCGGGCGGCATCGCCTTCGGGCCATCGGGATACATCGCCGTGAGCTGCTCGTCGCTCATCTCCAGCGTGCTGGTGACGCTCTCGCGCGGCGCGCTCACAACCAGCCAGAGGGCATCCGCATGCGTGTCGTTGAAGAGCTGGCGGGCATGCTCGGGCTCGACGAGCAACGCGGAGAGCGGATCGAGGGTCAGGACAGCGTCATCGACCCTGGCCCGCCCCTCCCCCTCGAGCAGGATGTAGAGCTCGTGCGCCTCGAAGTGCCGGTGCCAGGTGCTCGCCTGGCCAGGGTGGAGCCGCCAGAGACGCGCACCGAGAGTCTCAGCCTCGAGCTGCTTGGCGAGGTCGGTGTTGTCGACCTTCATCTGGTTCGAGGGACGCCAGAACGCGTCCCTCGAACTCAGAACTCGATACGCCAATGCTCGATACCTAGCCGATGGTGGGCCGCATCTGCCGGAGCCGGCGGACGCGCTCCTCGATCGGCGGATGCGTCGAGAACAGGGACGCCAGTCCCTTCCCGCTGAACGGCTTGACGATGTACAGCGGCTCGCTGGCCTGGTTGACCTGCATCGGGATCGCCTGGGCGCCGGACTCGAGGCGCAGCAGCGCCGAGGCAAGCGACTCGGGGTTACCGCAGATCTCGGCGCCCGTAGCGTCGGCCGAGTACTCGCGCTGGCGGGAGATCGCCATCTGGATGATCGCGGCGGAGATCGGAGCGAGGATCCAGAGCAGCAGCGGGCCGATGATCCCAAGGGGCGAATTGTTGTCGCCGCCGACCCAGAGGACCATGTAGCCGATCCAGGTGATGGCGGACGCGATCGTCGCCACCACCGAGGTCAGGAGGATGTCGTGGTTGCGGACGTGTCCGAGTTCGTGCGCGAGCACGCCCCGCAGCTCATCCTCCGTGAGGAGCTTGCGAATCCCGGCAGTCACCGCGACCGCGGAGTGCTTCGGGTTGCGGCCCGTCGCAAAGGCGTTCGGCTGTTCCTGCGGGATCACGTAGAGCCTCGGCATGGGGAGGCCGGCGCGTGTGGTCAGGTCCCGGACCATCTGGTAGAGCCGTGGATCCTCCTCCTCGGACACCGGCTGTGCCCTTGCGGCAGCGAGCGCGATCTTGTCGCTGAAGAACCAGCTGCCCATGTTGATGATCACCGCGATGAACAGGAAGACGAGCGCGGTCGAAGGCCCGCCGATCAGGTACCCGGCGCCGACCAGGATGCCGCCGAGGACTGAGAGCAGGAGCACCGTCTTGAAGGCCGCCTGCCAGTTGGAACGTCCGGTGGTTGTCATCTCCGAAAGATCTCCTTCTCGGGAGGTGAAAGGGTTGGTGCGGACGAGTATAGGGAGCAGCTTCAACGGGCGATAAGCCTTCGTCACGAACTGTAACCGTCACATCTTGCTACTTTCTGATTCCGTGACTACCACGAAAAGGCGCAGGGAGCGGCAGGAGTGGAACCCCGATCTCGGGGTCCTCGCCAGCAAGCTGACCTTCTTGCTGCAGCAGGAACTCTTCGACCGGCTCGCAAGCGCGGGGTACGACGATCTCAATCCGCGTCATGGGGCCGTGCTCGCGTACCTGGATGAGGACGGGATCCGGGCCACGGATCTCGCCCGCCTCTCGGGTCTCCACAAGCAGCTCGTGGGCCGCCTGGTCGATGAGCTCGAGGAACTTGGATACGTGGAGCGGCGCGCGGACCCAGCTGACCGGCGAGCGAAGCTGATCGTTCCGACCGAGCGCGGGCTCGAGGAGCTCATCGCCGGCGACGAGATCGTGGCCGAGATCGAGGCACGCCATGCGGGCGAGATCGGAGCACGGGACTACGCACGGTTCCGCGATGTCCTCCGAGGAGTGGTCGCCCGCTCGCGCGAGGACGAACGTCTGAACCGAGTGGGATAGGCATAACCGACCATTCCGCTAGGATTTCCTGGTGATGCTGTTTTCCACCCGAGCCGAGTACGGAGTGCGCCTCATGATCGAGCTGGGCCGCCAGGAGGACGGTGCCCCGGTGGCCTTGAGCGCCGTCGCCGAGTCCGAGCGCCTCCCCCTCTCCTATCTCGAGCACCTCGTCGCCAAGCTGCGCAAGGCCGGGCTGGTCGAGAGCCAGCGCGGCGCGCATGGCGGTTACCGCCTCGGGCGGCCCGCCGGAGAGATCGAGATGCTCGAGGTGGTCCAGGCGCTGGAGGGCGCGATCGCTCCGATGGAGTGCTTCGAGCTCGACGCCGAGGGCAAGGTCTCCTGCTCGCATGAGTCGGACGGCGACCGTGCCTGCGCGACGAAGCTTCTCTGGACGCGGGTGCAGGGCGGGGTCACCAAGGCGCTCTCCGGCACGACTCTCGCCGAGCTGGTCGAGTTCTCCGACCAGCACGCATCGATGCCCGCCCCGAAGGCCGCGGCGATCAGCGCCGCGTAGACAACTTCAACCGAACCAGGAGCACGAATTGGCAGAGCTCGAGATCCGCAACCTGCACGTCACCGCCGAGGGCAAGGAGATCCTCAAGGGCGTCAGCCTCGACGTCGACGGCGGCAGCATCCACGCGCTGATGGGCCCGAACGGCTCCGGCAAGTCGACCCTGGCCAACGCGATCATGGGCCATCCCAGCCTCGAGGTCACCGAGGGCACGATCACCTTCAAGGGCGAGGACATCACCGAGGCGAGTCCCGATGAGCGCTCCCGGATGGGCCTGTTCATGGCCTTCCAGTACCCGGTCGCGATTCCGGGGGTGACGGTCGCCAAGTATCTCCGCATGATCGTGAACTCCCACCGCGAGGCCGCCGGCGAGGAGCCGGTGAAGCTCAAGGACTTCCGGAAGCAGGCCGAGGAGGCGATGGCCCTCACCAACATCCCCAAGGACTTCTCCTCGCGCTATCTCAATGAGGGGTTCTCCGGCGGCGAGAAGAAGCGGATGGAGATCCTGCAGCTGGCGATGCTCCAGCCCGCGATGGCGGTGCTCGACGAGACCGATTCCGGCCTCGACATCGACGCGCTCCGAGTCGTGGCCGAGGGCGTCAACAAGTTCGCCGGCCCCGGGATGGGCGTCCTGATCATCACCCACTACCAGCGCATCCTGCACCTCATCAAGCCCGACGCCGTGCACGTCCTCTATGACGGACGCATCGTCAAGGAGGGCGGTCCCGAGCTGGTCGCCCAGCTCGAGGAGAAGGGTTACGGCTGGATCAAGGACGAGGTGGAGGCCGGCGCGGCCGCCTAGGCACCCCGATGGAGCCGACGGCGACAACCGCCCCCGCCCTGGCTCGGTCCATCGAAGAGATCCGGGCGGAGTTCCCGATCCTTCGGCGGGAGATTCACGGCGAGCCGCTCGCCTATCTGGACAACGGAGCGACGGCGCAGAAGCCGCTGGCGGTGATCGACGCGCTCGACGTCTTCTGGCGCGAGCACAACGCCAACGTCCACCGCGGGGTGCACACCCTCTCCGAGGAGGCCACGGCTCTCTACGAGGGAGCTCGGGAGACAGTGGCCTCTCACCTCGGTGCCGACCGCCGCGAGATCGTCTTTGTGCGCAACGCGACCGAGGCGCTCAACCTGGTCGCCTACTCCTGGGGGCGCACGAACCTCTCGGCCGGCGACCGGATCGTGGTAACCGAGATGGAGCACCACTCGAACGTCGTCCCCTGGTACCAGGTGGCCCAGGAGAAGGAGGCCCATCTGGATTGGGCGCCGGTCACGGACGACGGGCGGCTCGACATGGATGCCTTCGCGGCGCTGCTCGAGCGGGGACCGAAGCTCGTCTGCGTCGCCCACATCTCGAACGTGCTCGGCACGGTCAACCCGATCGAGGAGATCGTGCGCCTGTCGCACGACGCCGGCGCGTTGCTGGTCGTCGACGGAGCTCAGGCAGGGCCGAAGCTCGAACTCGACATGGCGGAGCTCGGCGCGGACTTCTACGCCATCACCGCCCACAAGATGTACGGCCCGACCGGCATCGGAGCCCTGTTCGGGCGGCGCGAGCTGCTCGAGGAGATGCCGCCCTTCATCGGCGGCGGCTCGATGATCCGGAAGGTCACCAAGGAGCTGATCACCTGGGCCGACCTCCCCGCCAAGTTCGAGGGCGGCACTCCGGCCATCGGCGAGGCGGTCGGCTTCGGCGCCGCCGTTCGCTGGATCGATGAGCTCGGGCTCCCCGCTATCCACGCGGCGGAGACGGAGCTCACCGCCTACGCCCTCGAGCGCGTCGCCGACGTCCCGGGCCTGACGGTCTTCGGGCCGCCCGCGGGCGAGGGTCGCGGCGGCATCGTCTCCTTCGACATGGAGGGCGTGCACGCGCACGACATCTCCGAGATCCTCGATCGGCATGGCGTCGCCGTCAGGGCCGGCCATCACTGCGCCCAGGTGCTGATGCAGCGCCTCGGCGTCCCCGCCACCACCCGGGCCAGCTTCGCCGTGTACAACACGCGCGCCGAGGTCGATCGCCTGGTGGCGGGGTTGCTCGACGCGCGAAAGGTCTTCGGCCTCTGATGGACGAGCTATACCGAGACCAGATCCTCGAGCACTACAAGCGGCCGCACCACTTCGGCCGCCTCGACGACTTCGACCTCGAGTACGAGGACAACAACCCGTTCTGCGGCGACGAGCAGCACGTGTTCCTGAAGCTCGACGAGGACGGCAAGGTCTCGGAGGTCTCCTTCGAGGGCCAGGGCTGCGCGATCTCCACCGCGGCCACCTCCCTGCTCACCGACGAGCTCGGGGGCATGACGCGCGAGGAGATCCTCAAGCTGCCCAAGGACTTCGTCCTCGACCTGCTGGGCATCGACATCTCCGCCACCCGGATGAAGTGCGCGATGCTCGGCCTGAAGGTCGTCAAGAGCGCCAGCCTCGGCAAGCCGGCTGATTGGGAGGACGAGGGGGAGCGGGGCGACCCGGCCGAGGCGGCCTCTCTCTGAACCTCGAGCTCGTAGGGAGCCTGCGGTGTCCCGCCTGCTCGACGGAGAGGCTGGGGACCTACCCGTTCGAAGCCGACCCCGATGGCCGCTGCATAACGGGCGTCCTCACCTGCACCGGATGTGCCGCCTGGTACCCGATCGCCGGCCGGGTTCTCGATCTGCTGCCCGAGGCGCATGCGGAATCCGGCGGCCGAGCTCACTTCTTCGAGGAGCATCGCGGGCGCCTGGAGGCCCTGGGTATAGGCCCACCCGCCAATCCCACGCCCGATCCGGCCTTCTCCGCGCAGCAGCACCAGCGCGAGCACTTCGACGACCTTGCCGTGCGCCGGGATCGATTCTCCTACGAGGCGCTCGGGCAGCAGCCGTTCCAGCGAGCCGTTCGCAGCCTCAACTTCGAGGAGTGGGCCCCTCTGATCGGCAAGGGAGAGCTGGCGCTGGACGTGGGCTGCGCGGACGGCCTGAGCACCTTCGACCTCGCCCGCTTCGATGTGGACGTGCTCGCGTTCGACATCTCCGGCGAGCAGATCCGCCAGGCGGCGGACCGGGCCGAGCGCGACGGCATCAGGAACGCCAGCTTCATGATCGCCGACGCCAATGCGATCCCGGTGAAGACCGGCGTCGTCCACACCGTCCTCTGCTACGGGAGCCTGCATCATTTTCCCGACCCGGAGCGGACGGTGGGAGAGGTGGCGCGGGTCCTGGCGCCGGGGGGTTCCTACATCGGCGTTGAGAACAACACGACGCCGCTGCGCCCGATCTTCGACGCGCTCATGCGACTGCGGCCGATCTGGCTCGAGGAGGCAGGCGCTCACGCCCAGATCGGCGCGGGCGATCTGCATCGCTGGAGCGACGGAACCGGCCTCGCGGTCAACACCCGCGCGATCGTGTTCCTCCCTCCCCACTTCTGCAACCTGATCGGATTCCGGGCCTCGCGCAGACTCGTCCAGCTGACCGACTGGCTCTTCGGGCACATCCCGTACCTCCGCCGCTGGGGCGGGCTGATCTCGATCAGCGGCCGCCGCTCGTGACCTAGAGTTCGGACCGTGAGGCTGATCCACACCTGCTACCGAATCACCGACCCCGCGCGCTCCGTCGACTTCTATGAGGCCCTGGGTCTCGAGAAGCGTCGCGAGCTGCCGATCCGCGACGAGGCGATCAACATCTTCATGGGCGTGCCGGGCGAGGAGCTCCCGGAGCTCGAGCTGACCCACAACTTCGGTGTCGACGACTACGAGCTCGGCACCGCCTACGGTCACGTGGCGCTCACGGTGGAGGACCTGGACGCCACGCTCGATCGCCTGGAGAAGCTGGGGATCGAGCCTGAGAAGCCGCCCTATCGAATCCACGAAGGCGGATCGCGGCTCTGTTTCGTGAGAGACCCCGACGGCTACAGGGTCGAGCTGCTCGAGACGGCCGGCTGAGCCCTAGAGGGGCTTGGAGGGTGAGACTGCGGACCTGCAGATCACACCGCTCGCCTTGAACTGCCCGACCTTCGCCCGAACGACCGTGGCTCCCTGGAGCTCGGAGCTGAAGACCCACTTGCCCTTGCCGTTGGTGCGGTTGTCCGCATAGTCGATCGGCCCGCGCTCGGGAGCGATCTCGATCAGCAGCACCTTCCGGTTGGGGACGCAGGCGGGGTTCTTGCTGATCACGCGGCCGCGAAACGGAGGGCCGCCGGCAACCTTGAGGGTGACGCGGCTGGACGCTGACTGCCCCGCGGACGCGGGGATCGCGAGCGCCGCGGCGCACAGCCCCACCACAACGGGGACTGCGACCCTCGCCATCCGTTTCATGCCAGGTCCCATTCGGCTTCTACCCAGTCAAGACTATTGACCCCCGGCCTGGGATACTCACTTCCAAGGAGAAGGGAGATGTCGGAGGAACTCATACAGCTGGTCAGGAAGGGCTACGACGCCTGGAACGAGGGGGACCGGACCTGGGTGCTCGATCACATGTCTCCCGACGTCGAGTGGATCACCCCCGAGGAAGATCCGGACCCCGGCACCTACCGCGGCTACGAGGGCGTCGAGCGGTACTGGGGGCAGTGGCGCGCCGCAGTGGGGCAGCTCAACTTCAAGATCGAGGAGATGATCGATGCTGGCCAGTCGGTCGTGGTCGTGGCCCGCCGCCAGGGCAAGGGCGAGCACAGCGGCCTGGAGATCTCGGATCGCGTGATCCAGGTCTTCGACTTCGAGAACGATTCATGCATCCGCGTCCGCGAGTACTACGACCGCAGCGCGGCGCTCAGCGCGGTGCGCGGCGCGACCAGTGCAGGCTCCTGAGCTGACAGCCCCCGAGCGGCGGCTGCAGCTCGCCCTCCGCTTCTTCACCGTCTTCTTCGTCGCTCAGGCGCTTCTCTATCCGGTGCTCGGCCTGTTCGCCTCGGCCGAGTTCCCATTCGTCGCCAACTCGTTCGCCAAGGACGGTCTCTTCGCCGTCCTCTGCTTCATCGCCGCCGGCGACGTCCGCCGCAACGGCTGGGCGACGCAGCTCGTGGTCCTGGGCCACGTCCTGATCGTCATCGCCCTGCTGGCCATGCTCGCGTTCGGCAACCACGACAGCGTCGCGAACACCTTCGGCGCCCCTCTCGGCACCAGCCTCAGCCCCACCCTGCAGCTGCTGCTCTGGGCCGCGGCCGCGGCCGCTGTCGCGGTGGTTCTCTCGCTGCTCCACCGCTCGGCGATCAAGGGGCGGTACGGCCTTCGCTACCTGTGGCCCCATCAACACAACACGGCGATGGCGATGGCCGAGGTGCTCGTCATCGGCCCGGACGAGGTGCTCACCCCCGAACAGGTCGCCAAGGGAATCGACGACTACCTCTACTCCTTCACCGCGCACGAGAAATGGAAGTCGAAGCTCGTCCTCTCGGTGCTCACCGTCTATCCGCTCTTCCGGCTCCGGCCCCCCTTTGCCTTCATGGCCCCCGAGACACGGTTGGCGTTCATCGAGCGCTGCTTCGTCGCGGACGTCGTCGAGCGCCGGCTGCCCGGGAAGCTCCGCAGGCTCGTCCAGACCCTGCTCTCCTCAACCCAACAGCTGGCGATCATCGGCTACTACGCCGACCCCCGCAGCGCGCCATCCACCGGCTACGTGCCGTTCTCGAAGCGCAAGCGTTTCCCGAAGGCGATGAAGAAGGTCGGGGAACTGGCGACGCTCGACGTCAACCCGCCGAACGAGGTCGATGCCGAGCGGATCACGGCCGACGTCGCGATCGTCGGCAGCGGGGCCGCCGGATCGGTGCTCGCCCACCGGCTCGCCGAGGCGGGGCGGGAGGTGGTCCTTCTCGAGGGCGGGAAGCACGTCGATCCCCGCGACTTCACCGAGGATGAGCGCGTCCAGTTCTCCAACCTGTTCGCGGACGGTGGTCTGCAGCTCTCCACCGACACGCGCTTCCAGGTCCTGCAGGGCAAGTGCGTGGGCGGCAGCACCGTGATCAACAACGCCGTCTGTTACGACATCCCGCCGCGCACCCTCGAGCGCTGGAACGACCCAGACGGGCTGGACGCCGGGATCGACGCCGAGCGCTTCCGCCAGTCGTTCGCCCGGCTCCGGGAGTGGCTGCCGGTCTCGAGCCAGGAGGGCAGCAAGCGGCTCCAGAAGGGCGGCGACAAGATGGCGGCGGGCATCGAGGCGCTCGGCCTGGACGGCAATGGCGGCGTGGTTGACGCCAACATCAAGGACTGCCTCGGCTCGGGCTACTGCAACATCGGCTGTGCCTTCGGCAAGAAGCTCTCGGCGCTCGACAACGTCCTCCCCCGCGCGCAGCGCGAGTTCCCGGGCGCCGTCCGGATCTTCAGCGAATGCCTCGCGAATTCGATCCACACCCGCGGGAAGCGGGCGACCGAGGTGCGGTGCACGCTCTCGGATGGCCGCACGCTTCGGGTCGCCGCGAAGACCGTGATCGTCGCGGGCGGCGCGCTCGCATCGAGCCTGCTGTTGCAGCGCAGCAACCTGGGCGGCTCGCGGGTGGGAACGGGGCTCTCCTTCAACGTCGGCGCTCCGCTGACGGCCGACTTCGATGAGGAGCTCAACTCCTTCGACGGCCTCCAGATCACCCACGGCTATCGCCCCGCGGGAGAGGACCAGCTCATCCTCGAATCCTGGTTCAACCCGGTCGGAACGCAGGCGCTGCTGATGCCCGGCTGGTTCTCGGATCACTTCCACAACATGCGCCGCTACGCGCACCTCAGCTGCATCGGGGTCGTGGTCGGGTCTCAGGCGAACGCCACCATCAAGCCGGGCTTCCGGGGAAAGGGCATGAAGCTCGACTACGAGCCCGCGGACTCGGACCTGCGGCTGCTGATCAAGGGCACGAAGCTCGCCGCCCGCATCCACTTCGCCAGCGGCGCCCTCCGGGTGATGCCGATGACGTTCCGCTCCACCTCGTACAGCACCCTCGAGGAGGTGAACGAGCTGGAGGACATCGTCCGCGACAACACCGACATCGGCCTGCACACCTCGCACCCGCAGGGAGGCAACGCGGTCAGCCGGAACCCAGCCAGGGGCGTCGTCGACGAGCGCTTCCGGGTCCACGGCATGGAGAACCTCTACGTCTGCGACGCCAGCGTCTTCCCGTCCTCGGTCACCGTGAATCCGCAGCTCACCGTGATGGCGATCGCCGACTACGCGTCGACCGGCATCGAATAGCTTCCCAGCGTCTGATGGCGATCGACCGCGTGAATCTGGTCAGGGAAGGGTTCGAGGCCTGGAACTCCGAGGATCCGCAGTGGGTGCTCAATCACATGAGCCCAGACGTCGAGTGGGTGGCCCCCGAGCGCGACCCTTTCCCGGGCACCTACAAGGGATTCGAGGGCGTTCAGGAGTTCTGGAACCGCTGGCGTAACGCCGTCGGCCAGCTCAAGTTCGCCGCGGAGGAGGTGATCGACGGCGGCGACCACGTCGTCGTCATCGCCTTCCGATGGGCCCGCAATGACATCACCGGGCTGCAGATCGAGGACAAGATCGCCCAGGTGTTCACCTTCAACGACGAGGACAAGTGCATCCGCGTCCAGGAGTTCTATGACCGCGGCACGGCGATGAGGGCCGCCGGGCTCGAGTGACTACCAGGACCCGCCGCCACCGCCGCCGAAGCCACCTCCACCACCGCCGCTGAAGCCACCGCCGCCCCCGCCGCTCGACGACTCGGGCGCGACCTGCGAGGAGAAGCCCGAGCCGAAGCTGTTGCCGTCGAATGACGAGCCGATGTATGCCCCGGTCAGGTAGCCGCCCGCCCACGATCCATCGGCGCTCTGCACGACCGGCTCCGGAATGCGGCCGGACGTGATCATCCGGTCGGCGGTCCCGAAGGCGACTCCGTAGATCAGGATCCGCTTCCAGAGTTCGAGCGTGGCGGGCGGGTCGTCATCCAGGCGTGGGAAATCATCTGTCCAGCGCTGGAAGGACTCCCACTTGGCGGCCCGCTCGCGGTATTCGGACGAGAGGCGCTTCAGGCGCCGCGAGGGGCAGAAGGCGACGATCGCGACGCCGGCGGCGCCGATGGCCGCCGTCACGAACCAGTGGTGCTCGATGTTGTTCTGGATCAGGCAGATCGCGCCGACGAGGACGCCGCCGATCACGGCGATCAGCAGGCTGCGGGGCTTGAGGTTCCGGTCCCACGCGAGCTGTCCCCAATCGGCCTTGTTCAGGGACTCGGTCATGTTCTCCCAGCGTGAGCGCCAGGTTGCGCTGTGCTCGGGGATCCGGTCCTTCATCTCGCTCAGCGCCACCGTCTCGTCGCCGACCAGCTCGTCGAAGAAAGTCAGCGTGTCCTGCTCGTAGGGCTCGATCTTCACCTTCGGGCGCTGCTTGGACACCGTGATGGCCAGGTCGAGCTTCTCGTCGTCCGTCGTCGCGTCCTTGGTGTCGTAGTACCCGCGCTCGACCAGGTCGAGCAGCGTCGCGAGGACGGTGTTGTTCGAGTCCTCCCCCTCGTGCGCGAGGCCGTAGGCCAGGGCGGGGGTGGCGTCATCGGGTGGCTCGGGGACGTACTTGGGCGTCGAGGTCGGGTGCTCCCGGGCCAGCCAGACCATCAGCGCCAGGATCAGGAGCAGCAGGGCGGTGATCAGGCCCGCGAGCAACTCCGCGTGGTGCGCGATGAAGCGCTTCGCCCTGTTCCAGGGCTTGTTGAAGTCGTCAGTCGCCTTCTGCTCCGCCGCGGAGATCCCAGCGAACGCCGCGCCGGAGTGCGTCTTGGCGCCGTCGACGTTCAGCCCGGGCGGCCGCGGAACGGTCACGCGGAGCTCGACGAACTGATGGGCCGGAACGCCCGACGCCGTCAGGCCGGCCACCCCGGCTCCGCGAATCGTCTTGGCCTCCACCGACCGCGGGGACGCCCAGACCTCGTACGTCTTGTTCGAGGGGTCCAGCAGCGGGCTCCGCAGTTGGGCGGTCAGGTGGTCGAGGCTGAAGTCCCACTGGTCGCCCCAGACCCGGGCGTTGAAGTCGAGCACGTCAGCGTAGGCATCGACGACCTTGTCGAGCCGGTAGCTGACGACGAAGGTCCGCGTCTGGTCGCTCGCGTTGTGATGCCAGACGATCCGCACGCCACTGTTGTCGGGAATCGTCGTCACCCCGAAGAGGCCCGTGCGGTCGGTGCAGCCAAAGGTGGTGCAG
>CAVTPZ010000032.1:0-20498 GCA_963736685.1 uncultured Solirubrobacterales bacterium | reverse complement strand
GACGGCCTCGATCGCGCGCTCGACTTCCTGGCCGTCTGCCGCGCCTGAGATGTCCGACCGCACGGCCGGCGATCTCGCGATCGTCCTCCACTCGCACATGCCGTACGTGGAGGGGTTCGGGACCTATCCGTTCGGCGAGGAGTGGCTGTTCGAGGCCTTCGCGCGCTCTCATCTGCCGGTGCTCGAGGTTGCCGAGCACGTCACGATGACGATCACTCCGGTGCTGGCTGACCAGCTCGAGGCCGATGGGGTGGGGGAGAGGCTGCTCGCCTTCCTGGCCGAGCACCGGGTGGAGGCCGCCACCCGGGACGCGGCGGCGAGCGAGGCCGACCTGCGGCCCGCGGCCGAGGCCAGCATCCAGCTGTACGCCCGGGCGATCGAACGCCTCGAGAGCCTGGAGGAGCACCCGCTGACGGCTTTCCAGGAGGCGGCCGACTCCGGCCGGATCGTGCTGATCCCATCCGCGGCGACTCATGCAGTCCTGCCCAAGGTCGCGACCCTGGCCGGGCGCCGTCTCCAGGTAGATGCCGGGCTGCGCTCTCACGAGCGTCGGTTCGGCGCAGCCGCCGAGGGCTTCTGGCTGCCCGAATGCGCCTACGTGCCGGGGCTGGAGGCGATCCTCGCCGAGCGCGCGCTGGGCTTCACCTGCCTCGACCAGAGCGCGCGAGAGGACGGCACGTCGGCGTTGACGCCGGTGCGGCTGCCGGGTGGCCCGGTGGGCTTCACGATCGACTGGCCGACCGTCGAGCTCGTCTGGTCCGAGCGCGGCTATCCCTCGGACCCGAGCTATCTCGAGTACTACCGCCTCTCGCCGAACGGGATGCGTCTGTGGTCGATCTCGGGAGATCCCTACGACCCGGCCGCAGCGTCGGATCGGGCGAGCGAGCACGCCTCGACTTTCCTGGGCGCGGTGCGCGACCGCCTGGACGAGCACCGGTCCCGTCACGGCGCCCGGGGGCTGTGCGTTTTCGCGATCGACACGGAACTGCTCGGCCACTGGTGGGCCGAGGGCCCCACCTGGCTTCACGAGGTTCTGCGGGGGGCCGAGACAGAGGGGGTTCGCCTCTTGACGTTGCCCGAGGCGCTCCGCGAGCACCAGCCCGAGGAGCGGCCGATCGGCGAGTCAAGCTGGGGAGCGGGAAAGAGCCTCGAGACGTGGGACTCGCCGGCGGTATCCGACCTGGTCTGGGCGACGCGGCGGTCTGAGCTCCGACTTCTCCGGGCACTCGGCATGGGTCGCCTGAAGCCCGAGGCGGCGTGCCGGGCCGCCCGAGAACTGCTGGCCCTGCAGTCGAGCGACTGGGCCTTCATGGACCATCGCGGCCAGGCGGGGGACTATCCGTATACGCGGGCGACCGCCCACGCTCAGGCCCTGCTGGAGGCCATAGACTCCTCGGACGCGGTCGATGCACGCGTGCGCAATCTCGCCCCTGACCTGAGCCTGGCGCCGCTGCTCGAGCCCTAGATGCCCTGACCATGAATCGCGTCCTGATCCTCTCCTGGGAGTACCCCCCGCTGATCGAGGGCGGCTTGGCCCGCCATGTCCGCAAGCTTTCCGAGGCGCTCGTGGAGCACGACGCCGAGGTCCACGTGCTCACCCGTGGCGGGGAGGAATCGCCGTCCGAGGAGATCCTGGCGGGGGTCCACGTCCATCGCGTCATGGAACCCACCCGACCCGCCGAGCTCAACGAGTTCGTCGCCTGGGTCGAGCGGATGAACTCGGACATGCTCGCCGCCGGCGTCGAGCTCGGCGATCGCTTCGACTTCGACCTCGTGCACGGCCACGACTGGCTGGTCGCCAACGCATGCGACCATCTCGCCCGCCGTTTCGACGCCCCCCTCGTCACCACGATCCATGCGACCGAGCACGGCCGCCACCAGGGATGGGTTGAGAAGCACCCGCAGTCCTACATCCACGGCGTTGAGCGCTGGATCACCAACCGCTCCGATCGCGTGATCGCCTGCTCCACCTTCATGCGCGAACAGATCGTCGACGTCTTCGGCGTGCCGGAGTCCTCGATCGAGGTGATTCCCAACGGGATCGATCCCGACGAGATCCGGCCGCATGACGATGAGGAGCTCCGCCGTCTCCGCGCCGAGTTCGCCGAGCCGGACGAGTCGCTGATCCTGCTGGTCGGCCGGCTGGTCTACGAGAAGGGCTTCCAGGTCGCACTCGAGGCGCTCCCGGAGATCATCGAGCGGCTCCCCAAGACCCGCTTCGTGGTCGCCGGCTCCGGCACTCACGAGGAGGAGCTCCGGCGCCAGGCGGAGGAACTCGGCCTGATGGGGCACGGCACCTTCGTCGGCTGGATCGGCGACGACGTCCTGCACTCGCTCTACGCGATCGCGGACGTCTGCGTGGTCCCCTCGATCTACGAGCCCTTCGGCCTCGTCGCGCTCGAGGCGATGGCATCGAGTTGTCCTTGCATCGTGGCCGACACCGGGGGGCTGCGAGAGGTGGTCCCCCACGACGAGGTGGGGCTGCGTTTCCGCGCCCGGGACCCGCAGTCACTCGCCGAGATGACGATCCGGGTTCTGGACGACGCGAAGCTCTGCCGGCGGCTGACCGCCGAGGCCTTCGAGCATCTCAGCCGCTTCGACTGGGGCGACGTCGCAGAGCGGACGGCGGCCGTCTACGCGGAGGTGGTGGCACTTGACGCGGCTGCCCGACGGCCGGCGTGAGGTCTATCCCTCCCGCGATCGGGCTCCCAAGCGCCGGGCGCCCGATTTCGGGCCGGGCCTCAACGTCAGCGTCCCGATCTCGTTCGGCCTGCCGCTCCTGGTCGTCGGAATCGCGCTGGTCGCGGCGGCGCTGACCACCGGAAACATCATCTTCTGGATCACGGGCGCAATCGCCGGGGCCGCCGGGGTGCTCCTCTTCGCATCGGGCAAGCGGCTCTAGGGATGCCCAGAGTCCCCTTCAGCGAACGTCCGCGGTCGGTTCAGCTGCTGCTGGCAGGTCTCATACCCGCGGCGATCGGTGCGCTGGCCGGAGTGCTGCTCGGCGTCTCGAGCGGGGCGTACTGGGCGGTCGGGGCCGTTGCGGCGGTCGGTGCCGTGGCCGCTGGGTTCGAGCACCCTGACGCCCGCAGTGCCGCTGCCCGCGGGGCGGTCGCGGGAGCGATCTACGGCCTGGCTCTGCTGGTGGCCCACGCCATCGCGGGGACGCACGCCAAGGTGTCGCTGGGCAGCTTTCCGCCGCTCCTGGCCGTGATCACGGCAATCATCGGAGCGCTGCTCGGCGTGCTGGGCGCCAGGCTCGCACGCCGGTAACCCCGGGTTACCTGCGGTGCTTCTTGCGCTTCTTCTTCGCGCAGGAGTGCTTCTTGTGCTTCTTCTTGGACTCGGCCGCACGGTGATGGCGGTGCTTCTTCTTCTTGGCCTTCTTGCACTTGGCGCCCACCCCGCCCTTGCCACCGCTACCGCCGCCGCAACCGACCACGGTGGCCGCTGAGTCGACCGAGCTGGTGGCGCCGTTGTAGCCCGTGAAATCCGCGTGGAACATCGGCGCAGGCGGGGCGCACAGGTCTCGGTTCGCCATCAGCAGCCCCGGATTCGGCGTGAAGGTGAGGCGGAAGTCCGAGATCGGGATGTCGGGGAGCCCATCGAACGTCACGACCTCGCTCAGCGCCAGGCTTCCTTTGAGGAGCAGGTGGAGCTGGCCGTTCAGATCCAGGCCGACATCCGGGATCGGGCCGCCGTTGGAAACCAGCATCACATTCCCCGACAGCGGGAGGCTGAGCAGGGGCGAGGCGGCGATCGCCGATCCGACCACCGAATTCGCCGGACAAGTGCCCGCCTGGAAGTCGGCCGGCAGACAGGTGCTGCCGAGCAGGTTCGCGTTGGCGACGAGATCGTTGGAGGGCACGGCCACCTGCGCCTTGACCAAACCGGCCTCGTCAAGGTCCTGCTGGATCGACGTCACCACGGTCGTGGGCACACGGTCGGGCCCGCCACCGGTCTGGCCGGGGCCGCCCACCTGCGCGCTGAACGACGGTGAGAAGTCCTCGTCCTCACAGTTCGTGGTGGTGAAGCTGGCCGTCCCGGTCGCCGTGCCGCCGGTGTGGGGCACCGCGGTGAAGTTCGTCGTCTTGTTGCCGCACGACGTCGGGTTGCGCATGAAGGGCTGGCCGGTTCCCGGTGCGGTCCCGAACAGGGTGATGTCCTGCGAGTTGATCGTCGTGTCGAGGCCCGAAGTGGAATTCGGGATGTCCTTGATCACCGTGTTCAGGCCAAAGTCGGGCCTCAGCTGGACCGCCGACTGGAGGACGACGTTGGGCACGACCGGCGGGAGAGCGTCGCAGAGTGCCTGTGGGAGCGGGGGGCAGAGCAGGCTGTCGACGGGCCGGAGGACGATCCCGAAGCGGGCAGGCTCACCAGGCTGCGGCGTGAGGTTGTAGAGATCCCCGTTCACGGTGACCGGGACGGGCAGCACGACGACGGTGATGGTGGCGTTCGCCGACACCGCGCCGACCTTGGTGTTGGCCGGGCATGCATCGGCGTTGAGTTGATCGACGGTGCACAGAGGGGCCGCGTTCGGGTTGCCGATCAATCCCGGCGGCAATCCCACGGTCAGGTCCTTCACCTGGCCACCACTGAAGTCCATGTGGATGTGTACGTCGCTGTGGGCGCCTGCCTGAGTGTTGGTGGGGGCCGCGGACAGCCCGCTCAGTGACAATGCCTGGGCCGACGCCGGAATCACGGCGATCAGCCCCACGATTGCGATGAAAGTCCCGATCAGACGGCGCGGAGTGCGCATCCTGCTCCTCCTCTTTCTCCCCTGTCGCTCATCACATACCACCGTGGGCTCCACGCCCTAAAAGCGAGTATATGCATATACCCGTTATTGGGGTGCACCTCTAGGCATCTGTTCGGGGCTCGACCGGATCGGGCCAGCGAAGCTCGCTCGGCGCCTCTCGCATCCGAATGACCTTCGCCGGGACGCCGCCCACCACCGCGTTCGCGGGCACGTCGCGCGTCACCACCGAGTTCGTGCCGACGATCGAGTTGTCTCCGACGCGCACCCCCCGCAGGAAGCACGCCCCGTACCCGACCCAGACGTTGGAGCCGAGCACGCACTCGCGCATGTAGATGCCCTGCTGGCGGATCGGGCGATCCACCTCGACGACGCCGTGGTCGAAGTCGATGAACATCGCGCGATCGGCGATCACGCACTGCTCGCCGATCCGCACGTGCTTGTAGGAGGAGATGGTGCATTCCTGACCGAAGACGGTCTTCGCTCCGATCTCGACGACGCCCTCGTGACTGCGGATCTTCGTTCCGTCTCCGATCCAGCAGAAGCGACCGAAGCGGATCTCCGCGCCCTTCGCGATCTGCAATTGCAGTCCCTTGCCGAAAAAGACCGGGCCATTGGTCTGCCAGCGCCACCCGGCCGGTGTCAGAAGCCGCCGCCACGCATACCGCCAGAGCAGGCGGGCGTAGAGCAGGTTGAGCATGCCGTTGCGGCGATAGAACCTGAGGGCGCGGAACACGGGCGGCGATTCTAGGTTCCGCCCCCGTACCTAGACTGCGACGGATGGCTCAGAAGACCGAAGAGAGCCTGGCCGAGCGTCTCGTGGCTGGGGACAAGCGGGCTCTGGCGCGCGCGATCACGCTGATCGAGAACGACGACCCCGCGGGCTGGGAGCTGGTCCGCGAGGTGTTTCCGCGCACCGGGAAGGCCCGGATCGTCGGGCTGACCGGTCCGCCCGGGGTGGGGAAGAGCACGCTGATCGGCGCGCTGACGGCCGAGATGCGCAAGGCCGACCGCCAGGTCGCGGTGCTCTCGATCGATCCGTCCAGCCCCTTCACGCGCGGCGCCCTGCTGGGAGACCGCATCCGTCTCTCCGATCACTTCCTGGATGCCGGGGTCTTCATCCGCTCGATGGCGAGCCGCGGCGCTTTGGGGGGGCTCTCGGAGGCCACGCTGCAGGCCGCACTGCTGATGGACGCCTCCGGCAAGGACGACGTCTTCATCGAGACGGTCGGCGTCGGGCAGGCCGAGATCGACATCGTCGACCACGGCGACACGATCGTCCTGGTCCTGATGCCCGGCTCCGGCGACTCGATCCAGGCGCTGAAGGCCGGCGTCATGGAGATCCCGGACATCATCGTCGTCAACAAGTCCGACCACCCGATGACGGACACGATGATCCGGGAGATCCGCGGGGTGCTCTCGCTCGGGCCCGCGGTGTCGTGGCGGGTACCGATCGTCAAGACCGAGGCCTCGAAGGCGGAGGGCGTAGCGGAGCTGGCGGAGAAGATCTCCGAGCACCGCGCGCACATCGAGGCCGAGGGAACCCTCGAGGAGAGAAGGGCACGGAATCTCCGCAACGAGGTGCTGGAGCTGGCCGCCTCCCGGATGCGGCGGCGCCTGGAGGAGGCAGTCGCAGACGACCCATCGAGCCGCGAGCTGCTCGACCGCGTCGTCAAACGGGAGATCGACCCGGCCAGCGCGGCCAAGGAGCTGCTGGAGCGTGACGATGGCTGAGACGAAGAACCCGGAGGCGCGCAAGCCCCCGCTGCCGACCTTCGAGGAGGCTCTGGCCTGGGACGGCATGCAGATCGACGGCCTCGACAACAAGACGCTCGGCCGGATCGCGGGCATCCACGTCGACGCTGAGGATGGCAATCCCCGCTGGGCGCTGATCCGGTTGGGGCCGCTGGCCGGCTGCACCGCGATCCCCTTCGAGCACGTCGCCGAGGGAGCGGGTCGCCTCTGGGCGGCCTATGACCGCGACTGGATCCGGGAGGCGCCGCGCTTTCGCCCGAGCGAGTCGCTCACGGCTCTGCAGGAGCTCGAGCTGTGCGCGCACTGGGGGATCCGGGAGCAGCAGGGGAGGGCGGCCGAGGTCGCCGCGCGGGACGCGGACGAAATCACGGCAGTGCCGGCAGGCGAGTAGGACGGCTTCGCCATCAGATCGCGGCCACGCACGGCCGCCCGTCACAAGTCGCTGCGGGCTTTGCCCTTCGCTCCAGGAATGAGCGGCCTGGTGGCCGCTAGACGCCCAGCTGCCGCGCGATCACCATCTGCTGCACCTCGTCGGTGCCCTCGCCGATGGTGAGGATCTTCGCGTCGCGGTAGAAGCGGCAGACCGGGTACTCCTCGATGTATCCGTAGCCGCCGTGGATCTGGACGGCCTCCTCGGTCGCCCGCACGGCCAGCCGGCCGGTGATCAGCTTGGCCTGCGCCGCGGTCAGCGTGAAGGAGTCGCCGCGATCCTTCTCGATCGCGGCGCGATAGACCAGCAGCCTCGCCGCCTCGATCTGGGCGGAGAGGTCGGCGATCTTCGCCTGGATCGCCTGGAACTTGCCGATGGGCTGCCCGAACGCCTGGCGCTCCTTGGAATATGAGATGGCCTCGTCGAGCGCGCCCTGCGCCAGGCCGACTCCCATCGCCGCAACGCCGATCCGGCCTCCATCGAGGATCGCCAGGAACTGCCTGAAGCCCGCGCCGCGGGGACCGAGCAGGTTGCCCTCCGGCACGCGGCAGTCCGCGAAGGTGAGCGGGCGCGTGTCCGAGGCGTTCCAGCCCATCTTCCGGTAGGGCTCGCCAACCTCGTACCCGGGCGTCCCGTTGGGAACGATGATGTTGGAGATCTCCTTATGACCGTCGTCCCGGCCGGTGACGGCGGTGATCGTCACGCAGCCCGAAATGTCGGTGCCCGAGTTGGTGATGAACTGCTTGGCGCCATTGACCAGCCACTCGCCGCCGCCGAGCTCGGCGCGGGTGTGGGTGTTGCCCGCGTCGGACCCGGCCTCGGGCTCGGTCAGGCCGAAGGCGGCGAGCTTCTGACCGCTGCAGAGCTGCGGGAGCCAGTCGTCCTTCTGCTCGTCGGTGCCCCAGAGGTAGATGGGCATCGTGCCGAGCGAGGTGTGCGCGGCCATCGTGATCGCGACCGAGGAGTCGATTCGGGTGAGCTCCTCGACGGCCAGCGCATAGGCCAGGCTGTCGGCTCCGCCTCCGCCGTACTGCTCGGGGAATGGGATCCCCATCAGGCCGAGCTCGCCCATCTTCGCGACCAGCTCGTAGGGGAATGCCTTGGTCCGGTCGAGCTCCTCCGCGACCGGCTTGACCTCCTGGTTCGCGAAGTCACGGACGGTGTCGCGCAGCAGACGCTGCTCGTCGGTCAGGTCGAAGTCCACGGGCGCGCGGAGTGTACGGTCGCCGGCTAGGCGGCGACTGGGGGCGCCTTTGCCCCCGGACCCTCGACCGCCCGAGTCTCGCGGACCGTCAGCGGCTTGCCGCACTTCGTGCAGATCCGCCGCTCGTCGATCACGCCACCGCAGTCGCCCTTGTGGATGACGAGGACCGGCGGGCCGTCGGGCAGCGGCTCGTACTTGTCGCCCCAGAACATCAGCGCCGTCATCACGGGCCAGAGGTCGAGCCCCTTCTCGGTGAGGAAGTACTCGTATCGCTCGGGGCGCTCGCTGTAGGGGCGCCGCTCGATGATGTCCTCGTCCACCATGCGCTGGAGGCGGGCGGTGAGGACGTTGCGGGCGACGCCGAGCGATCGCTGCATCTCGGAGAACTTGCGCCTGCCGTGGAAGATCTCCCGCACGACCAGCAGCGTCCAGCGCTCGCCGACCAGCTCGAGGCTGCGGGCGATGGAGCAGGTCTGCCCCTCGTAGTCATTTCCGAGCATGAATGTGATGTTCGCACACTCGGTTGCGTCATGCAACTCACGCTGATAGGGTGCCGCGCATTGGAGGTTGCGTGAAGCAACCAACCAAAACGAAAGAGGCGCGGTCATGAGAGCACTCCGGTTCGAGTTCCATCCAGAGCAGGTTCGGATCAGTCCCGAGGAGATCCTCGCGGACCTCAGCTATCCCATCCGCAGGGATCGCAAGGACGACGGGCGCAAGCGCGCCCGCAATACGGGGGTGCGCCGTGAGGCGCAACCCGTTTCATGAGGGGGCGCGGATGAGCGTCACGCCGATTCGCAAGGATGGGGCCGCGTCAAGGGGCGGGGCGGTCGAGGCGGCACTCGAGTTCGCCGAGCGGTCTCCCGAGACCACGAGCATCCGGACGATCACCTGGCAGGACCCGGTTCCGACCGCGGCCGCGGGGGCCGAGCTGGCCGGCATTGAGTACATCCGCGCGATCCAGGCAGGAGAGCTCCCGCCGCCGCCGATCGCGGTCGTCATGAACTTCGAAATGGTCGAGATCGAGGAGGGGCATGCGGTCTTCGACGGAGAGCCCGGCGAGGAGCACTACAACCCGATCGGTGTGGTCCATGGCGGCTACGCGTCGACGATTCTCGATTCGGTGCTCGGATGCTCGGTGCACACGACCCTGCCCAAGGGGATCGGCTACACGAGCCAGACGCTGGAGGTGAAGTACCTCCGGCCGATCACGCGCGACACGGGCGCCGTTCGCGCCGAGGCCGTGGTCATCCACAAGGGCCGCAAGACCGCCACCGCGGAGGCGAAGCTGACCTCGCTCGCGAACGGGAAGCTGCTCGCCACCGGCACCAGCACCTGCCTCATTCTCGCGATCTGACGGCACCCCCTAAGTTTTGTGGGGTGGGAGCCGCGGACGGCCTCGACGCAATCGTCGCCTCGTATGAGGCACTCAACCGTGGCGACATCGACGTCGCGATGGAGGCGCTCGCCGAGGACGCCGAATGGCACGAGAGCGAGGTCCTTCCCGACACCGGCGTCTACCGGGGCCGAGACGCGATCCGCGCGTTCCTCACAGAGTTCCTCGGCTCCTGGGAGCGTTTCCATCAGACGATCGAGGAGGTCAGGCAGGAGGGTGACCGGGTGCTGGTGATGATCCACCTGGAGGCCACCGGACGGGGCTCAACCGCCGATGTCGACGCGCGTTATGCGCATCTCTGGACCGTCTCAGGCACGCGGGGAATCCGAGTCGACGCCTTCTACGACCGGGCCGAGGCCCTCGCGGCACTCAATCCGTAGACACCGGTGAACACAACTGCGACCCAGAACGCGGCGTAGAGCGTCGTCGCAAGCGGCCGGTCACCGAGATCCCCGATGTGGACGTTGAGGGCGAGCAGCTCCAGCAGTCCCAGCACGGCGTAGGCGAGCGCGGCGCCGCGGAACGCGAGTGGATCGTCCTCCCGAACGGCGATCAGGGCTGCCAGCCCGATCCCGAGGAGAAACGAGCCGATCGCTCGCGAGGTGAGGGGAGACAGCGCCCAGGGCCAGATGTCGTCGGCGGCTCCGGGCGCCACCAGTAGAAGGATCCCCGCGCCGAGCATCACGCCGCCTTCGACGATCAGGACCCGGCGGAGCAGCGTCGGTAGTCGCTGTCCCCCGCGTCGGTCCTCACCCGGGGTGCTTCGCTGTTCGACCAGCGTCCAAACGAGCAGCACCGGCACCAGGGCGTAGGCGACGACCCAGAAGACGCCGAACAGGCTGTTCAGGTCAAACCGGTCGATGTGAATGAGCGTGATGAGCAGCAGCAGCACCGCGATCACCGCGACCGGGTACACGGCGGGGCGGGCTCGCGCCCAGGTCTGCGATCGCGCCGCCATCAGGATTAGCACGAAGGCGGCCCAGTAGAAGGCGCCGAGGGTGGCGGCGGTGAGCGGTGGCTGGATCGTCCACGACCACCACGCGTCTGTTCGCGCTGCGCCGAGGAAGAGCAGGCCGCCCGCGATCAGCGCGAGCCCGGCGAAGACCTCAAGGGTGAGCCTGAGTCGCGGGTTGACGGGCCGCATGGCACAGATCCTACGATCGAGTTCATGAGCGCGAACGGCAAGGTCCATCTCGTCCGCCTCGGCCGAATGGTCGAGGACGGCGTGGCGCCCAGCATCTACGGCCTGGTCGAGCGCGGCATCGCGCGCGAACCCGAGCTGGCGGCGCAGATGCGGGGACGAGTCGTCTTTCGCTTCGCCGAGGACTTCTCGCCGCTGCGCATCCACTTCAAGCCACGGAGCGTGGTCGTTGAGGACGGAGACTCCCGCAAACCCGACCTCGTGATCAGCGGGCGGCTTCCGGACATCGTCCACTTCGCAACGGTGCCGACCCTGCACGGCCGTCTCCACGGCGTTCCGGATCCACGGCGTCCCCGCGGGCGAACGGCTCTCGGCAGGATCGCCAGCGGGCGGGTCAAGATCGAGGGCGACCGGGTCCTCGGCCGTCGCCTGCTCCGCCTGCTCGCCGTCTAGCTCGCGAGCGAGCGCGCCAGGTCGATCAGCAGCCGGGTGCCGAACCCGCTCGGGCCCTTGCCCGTGTACTCGCGTCCGACGTCCCAGGCCGTGCCCGCGATGTCGAGGTGGACCCACGGCCGCTCGTCCACGAACTCCTCGAGGAAGGAGCCCGCGTAGATCGTGGAGGCCTTGCGCTTCGAGGAGGCGTTGGTCAGGTCGGCGGCAGTGCCCTTGGTGAGCTCCTTGTACTCGGGGTGGAGCGGAAGGCGCCAGGCGAGCTCGCCCGTCCTGCCCCCGGCCCCCTCGACCTCGGCGGCGAAGGCATCGTCGTTGGAGATCAGGCCGGCGTAGGTTGAGCCGAGGGCGATGATCACGGCGCCGGTGAGAGTGGCCAGGTCGACGATCCGATCGGCGCCGAGCTCGACGGAGTAGGCGAGGGCGTCGGCGAGGATCAGCCGTCCCTCTGCATCGGTGTTGTTCACCTCGACCGTCTTGCCGTTGAGCTGGGTGATGATGTCCCCGGGCTTCACGGCGGTGCCGCTCGGCATGTTCTCCGTCGAGGGAATGACCGCGAGCACGTTGATCGGCAGCTCCAGCTTGGCGATCGCGGACACCGCCTCCAGCACGGCTGCGGCGCCCGACATGTCCATCTTCATCTCCTGCATGCCGCCCGAGGGCTTGATGGAGATGCCGCCGGAGTCGAAGGTGACGCCCTTGCCGACCAGGCCGACCGTCTCTCCGTCACCACCGGCCTCGTAGCGCAACACGATCAGCTGGGGCTCCTCCGCGGTTCCCTGTGAGACCGCGACCAGGCCGCCCATTCCCTTCTCGGCGATCTCCTTGCGGCCCATCACCTCGCAGGTGACCGAGGAGTGCTCGTCAGCGATCGCCTTGGCGCGGCCCGCCAGATACGAGGGAGTGACGACGTTGGAGGGCAGGTCCTGAAGCTCGCGGGCGAAGTTCTCGGCCTCGGCGGCGATCCGCGCGCCCTCGACCGCCTCCGCGATCTCGTCGGAGCCGACCACGGTCAGCTCCTCGAGGCGCTTCGAGGAGTCCCCATCGTCGTCCTTCTTGGACTTGAAGCGGTCGAAGCGGTAGGAGGCGAGGATGGCTCCCTCGACGGCCGCCGTCGCCAGCGACCTCGGGTCCTCCGCATCGGGTCCGGCGAGGGTCAACGAGGTCACGTCCATCGAGCCGGCCGTTCGGGCGGCGATCGCCGCGGCGACGCGGGCCCGCTCCGGCTCGAACTCGTTGCGATCTCCGAGGCCGACCACGAGCGCGCGGCGAGGCTTCTCGGGATGGATCAGGGTCGTCTTTCGGTACGCCCCCTTGACGTCCTCGGAGCCGGGCGCACCGGCCAACGGCTCAGGCAGATCGTCGCCGTCGAAGAGCAGGACCGCCAGCAGGTCGGATTCGATCTCGGGAAGCGGTTTGTCGGAGACGGTGACGCGCAAGGAGCGCCAGATTACAGACGGTCACTAACCTTCCGTCACCAACTTCTGCGGCGGCCACGATTACGCCGCCGCATCCACACCCGCGGACCGGCCGCGGGCCAAACGAAAGGCGCAGATGTCGAAGACGGTCATCCTCTCCACCGCCAGGACCCCCTTCGGGAAGATGGGCGGCGGCCTCTCGTCCCTCGATGCCACCGACCTGGGCGGCACCGTGATCGCGGAGGCGCTCGATCGCGCCGACGTGCAGCCCGACGAGGTGCAGGGCGTCGTCTACGGCCAGGTGCTTCAGGCGGGCCAGGGCCAGATCCCCTCGCGACAGGCCCAGATCAAGGGCGGGATCCCCAAGGAGGTCCCCTCCGAGACGGTCAACAAGGTCTGCGCCTCGGGCATGCGCGCGATCGGCATCGCCGACCAGGCGATCCGCGCCGGCGACCTGGAGATAGGTGTCACGGGTGGCATGGAGTCGATGAGCAAGGCCCCCTACCTGCTGCCCGGCGCGCGGTTCGGCTTCCGGATGGGCGACGTCACCGCGATCGATGCGATGACCCACGACGGCCTCACCAATCCCTTCACCGAGATGCAGATGATCAACGAGGCCAGCGAGGTCTCCAACGAGCTCGAGATCACCCGCGCCGACATGGACCGATTCGCGGAGCGCTCCCATCAGCTCGCCCACAAGGCGACCGAGGACGGAAAGCTCGCCGAGGAGATCGTCACGGTGACGGTCCACTCGAAGAAGGGCGACACCGAGGTCGCCGCCGACGAAGCGATCCGCCCCGACACGACCCTCGAGGTGCTCTCCAAGCTCCGGGCCGTCGGTGGCGATGACGCCACGCATACCGCCGGCAACGCGCCGGGCGTCAATGATGGCGCCGGCGCCGTCGTCGTCGCCTCGGACGAGTGGGCGAAGCAGAACGGCAAGAGCGCGATCGCCACTGTGCTCGCCTACGGGCAGGTGGCCGATGACTTCGCCTACCTCGCCAGGACGCCGGCGAAGGCGGCGTTGCAGGCTCTGGAGAAGATCGGCAAGAAGCCCGGTGACGTCGACCTCTGGGAGATCAATGAGGCGTTTGCCTCGGTGGCGATCAACTCGATGCGGATGCTCGAGATCGACGAGGACAGGGTGAATGTCAACGGCGGTGCCATCGCCCTCGGTCATCCGATCGGCGCATCCGGCGCCCGCATCGTCGGCGCGCTCGTGCACGAGCTCAAGCGACGCGGTGGCGGCCTAGGTTGCGCCGCGATCTGCTCGGGCGGAGGCCAGGGCGACGCGATCCTCGTCGAGGTCAACGGGGGCTAGTCCCAGCAGCGCCTCAGGCTAGGCTCCGGGTCGATGCCCGGCGCGGCCTTCTTCGACCTCGACAAGACACTCATGGCCGGCTCGTCCGGCATGGTGTTCGCGCGGGTCGCCAACCAACGCGGGTTCGTGCCGCGCCGCCAGCTCGCCAAGTGGGGCTGGGACCATTTGCGCTACCGGCTGCGGGGGTCCTCGGACGAGCAGACCAATGCAGTGCTCGACGTCGCCAAGAAGGTGTTCGCGGAGATTCCGGAGCGCGACGTCGAGAGGATGGCGCCGGCCGTGCTGGCGGGGATCCTGCCTCGCATCTACCCGCAGATGCTCGACGAGGTCCATCGCCACCAGGACGATGGTCGCGCCACCTTCATCGTCAGCGCTGCGGGCAACGACCTCGTCAAGGCGCTCGCGGCGGTGCTGGGAATGGAGGGCGGAATCGGAACGGCGTGGGCGGTCGGTGCTGATGGCAAATTCACCGGCGAGATGGACGGGCCCTTCGTCTACGGCGAGGGCAAGGTGGAGGCGATGCTGCGGTTCGCCGACAAGCACGACATCGACATGTGCGAGTCCTACGCCTATTCGGACTCAGCCAGCGACCTCCCCATGCTGCGATCGGTCGGCAACCCGGTGGTGGTGAATCCCGACCCCGACCTGCTCGAGATCGCCCGCCGGGAGGGCTGGGCGGTGATGCGCTTCGAGAAGCTCGGCCGGAAGCTGGCGATCGCCGGGGCAACGGTGCTGGCGGCCGCGGCGGGCGGCCTCGGCCTCGCGTCGAGGCGGCGCCAGGGCCGCCCGGGCGGCCTCTCGGGCACGATTCGTCGGTAGCCAGAGCTCCTCATTTTTCGCTCGGGATCTGTCACACTCGGCGTGTTCAAGCGACCGGCCGGAGGGCGACGCCCGACGACCGACGCGGGATTGGAGAGTTGTGCGGAAAAAGGGAGCCGGGGGAGGACAGGAGCCCCGCCGGGGGGATGGCGGGGACGATGAACCAGAGCTGACCCGGCTCTCTGAGGTCGGGGCGGATCAGGGATCCACTGCCTCGGATCAGGCCATCTCGGACGAGGAGCTGCGCGCACATCCCGGAGAGGAGGCAGCGCACCACGCCCACCGCGCTGAGCGGCAGGAGGGCGCCCGGGTGCGGAAGTCGGCCACCGACACCTGTTCGCGAACCGCGGAGGACCGGCTTCTGCTGGCGGAGCGAAGGGACGAGACAGCCTGGCATCGGGATCTGACCGCACAGGCTCGGGACAGCGCCGCCTCCCGGCGTGACCAGGAGTCCGCCAAGCTCGAGCGCAAGATGGGATCCCGTGCGACCTCCCTGCGGTTGGCCCTCACGCACGCTGCCGAGGTCCGGGCCCAGGCTGCAGAGGATCGCGCCAGGGCGGCCGAGGATCGAGCGCAGGCCGCCGCGGATCGCCATCGGGCCGCCGAGGAACGCAGAACCGCTCTCAACGAGCTGAAACAGGCACATAGGGACGAGCTCACGGGAGCATTGCGGCGAGGAGCCGGGGAGGAGGCGCTTCATGACGAGATCGATCGCGCCCGACGCGAGGGGACTGACCTGGTGCTGGCGTTCGTCGATGTCGATGGCCTCAGGGAGGTCAACAACCGCCAGGGGCAGCTGATCGGGGATGCGTTGCTGCAAGACGTGGTCTCGGCAATCCGCAGGAAGATGCGCTCATACGAGCCGATCGTTCGCTTCGGTGGCGATGAGTTCGTCTGTGCCGTCGCCGGCGTCGACCTCGACCGCGCGAAGGAGCGCTTCAGGGAGGTCCAGTGCCTGCTCGCGGAAGGCGGAGCGGGTACGGGCGTCTCGGTGGGCCTCGCCAAGCTGGACAAGGACGACACCCTCGCCGACCTGATCGAACGTGCGGACACCGCGATGCTCGATGTCCGCCGCAGTGGCAAAGCAGACTGATCGTCGACTTAGACTCCCGGTATGGCCGTAGAGCCCGAGGCGCGACGCCGCGCACACGAGTGGGAGTCCGAGGTGTACACGCGCCTCGAGGAGCGTGAGGCGCTCTTCGAGACGATCTCCGGCGAGGAGGTGAAGCCGCTCTACACCGAGGAGGACAGGGAGGGCTCGGACGACGAGCGCGAGCTCGGCTATCCCGGCGAATACCCGTACACCCGCGGCGTCTACCCGTCGATGTACCGGGGCCGGCTCTGGACGATGCGCCAGTTCGCCGGCTTCGGCACCGCCGAGGAGACCAACGAGCGCTTCCACTACCTGCTCGGCCACGGCCAGACCGGCTTCTCGACGGCGTTCGACATGCCCACGCTGATGGGCCTCGACTCGGACGCCGACCGATCGCTGGGCGAGGTCGGCGTGGAGGGCGTGGCGATCGACACCCTGGACGACATGGAGACGCTCTTCGCCGGGATCGACCTCGGGAAGGTCACGACCTCGATGACGATCAACGCACCGGCCGCGATCCTGCTCGCCTTCTACGTCGCCACCGCGGAGGAGCAGGGTGTTCCGCCGGAGCAGCTGGGCGGCACTATCCAGACAGACATCCTCAAGGAGTACATCGCCCAGAAGGAGTGGTGCTTCCCGATCGAGCCGGCGATGCGGCTGGTCGGCGACATGATCGAGTGGTGCACGGAGCACATGCCGCGGTGGCACCCGATCTCGATCTCCGGGTACCACATCCGCGAGGCCGGCTCGACCGCCCAGCAGGAACTCGCCTTCACGCTCAAGGACGGCTTCACCTATGTCGAGCATGCAATCGAGCGCGGCCTGGACGTCGATGCCTTCGCGCCGCGCCTCTCCTTCTTCTTCAACGCTCACATCGATTTCTTCGAGGAGATCGCCAAGTACCGCGCCGCGCGCCGCATCTGGGCACGGGAGATGCGAGAGACCTATGGCGCCAAGCGCGAGGAATCCTGGCGGATGCGGTTCCACACCCAGACCGCGGGCGTCTCGCTGACCGCACAGCAGCCGCAGAACAACATCATCCGCACCGCGATCGAGGCTCTCGCCGGCGTTCTCGGCGGGACCCAGTCGCTGCACACCAACTCATACGACGAGGCCCTCGCGCTGCCGACCGAGGAGGCCGTTCGGATCGCGCTCCGCACCCAGCAGGTGATCGCACACGAGACCGGCGTCACCAACACGATCGATCCGCTCGGCGGCTCCTACTTCGTCGAGACGCTGACCGACGAGATGGAGCGTTCGGCGTACGAGTACTTCGCGCGGATCGACGAGCTCGGCGGCATGGTCGAGGCGATCAAGCAGAACTTCCCCCAGCGCGAAATCGCGGACGCCTCCTTCCGTTATCAGCAGGAGGTCGATGCGAAGCAGCGCATCGTCGTCGGCGTCAACGACTACGTGCTCGAGGACGACGAGGCCATTCCGATCCTGCGGATCGATCCGGAGCTCGAGCGAAAGCAGAAGGGGAGGGTGGAGGCGACCAAGACGAAAAGGGACTCCGCGGCGGTGGAGCGGACACTCGCCGAGCTCCGGGCGGCCGCCGCCACGGAGGCCAACCTGATGCCGCCGATCCTCGACTGCGCCCGGGCCCGGGTCTCCGAGGGGGAGATGGTCGACGCCCTACAGGCCGTGTTCGGTTCCTACACGGAATTGCCGGTCTTCTGAAGATCAGCTGCCGGGCTCTCTCCTGAGCCTTCGCGGTGATATCAATGCCGCCGTGAGGAGAGGTAAGCCGGGAAGGATCGCAGCGCTGGCTCCGTTGATGTTGGTGTTTGCTGTCGGAGTCGCCTACGCCGCAAGCCAGGGGTCGGTGGGGGTGATCGGACCGGCGACCGGCATCCAGCCTTCCGGCCGCCATCTCGAGCCCGAGGGCAGACTGACGCCCCTGGGCAACCTGCCGACTGGTGGGGCCCTGACGACCAACGGCCGCTTCCTCTGGGCGCTGTCCACGGGTCGAGGCAAGAACGATGTCCGAATCGTCCAGGTCGCGAAGGGCCGGTGCAAGGGTCACAAGGGGAAGACCAAGGGCGCTAAGAAGTGCCAACGCCGCGAGGGGCGCAAGGTCGGCAGCGTGGTTCAGACCATTCCGTTCCCTGGCCTCAGTGGCGGGATCGCGATGTCCCGGGACGGCCGTACCGCGTATGTCTCCGGTGAGGCAGATTCCTCGCACAGCGCCGAACAGGTGGACCCCAGCACCCCGGGGCGCCAGGGAGACGTCATCCATGTCCTGCACTACGACCCGGCGACCGGACTCGCAACGCGGGCGGGGGTCATCCCTGTGCCGGCTCCGAGCGATGCGCCGCCCTTCCAGGAATTCCCTCCGAACACCACGAAGCGCCTCTCATGGCCGCGGGACATCGCGGTCAGCCCGAACGGGCGCACGCTTCTGGTCGCGCTCAACCTCGCCGATGCCGCCGCGTTGATCGACACCACTACCGGCAGCGTCCGCTACGTCAGTGTCGGCCACTATCCGTACGGCGCAGGGATCACGAGCGACGGCAAGTACGGCCTGGTCAGCAGCGAGACCCAGGGCACGGTCTCGGTCGTGGACCTCGCCGCCGGCAAGGTGGTCAAGACGATCCCTGTGGCGCCGCCGCTCTCTCACCCGGAGAGCATCGCCATCGATCCGAAGGCCCCACGGGCTTTCGTCGGGAACGCGAACCAGGACACGATCACCGTGATCGACACGAAGACGCTGTCGGTGTCGAGGACCCTGTCCGTTGAGCGCCCGCAGGGGATCGGGACGTCGCCCACCTATGTGAGCGTCACTTCGGACGGTTGCGACCTGCTCTCGGCCGACTCAGGCGAGGACGCCGTTGCGGTCTTCGCCCTGTCCAGGAAGAGGCGCTGCGGCGACGGCGCCAAGCGGGGCTCGAAGAAGAACCGGAAGAAGGGCCCGGCGAGCGGCGCCGATGCCGTGGCGGCCGCGAAGGGCAAGGCGAAGGCGCGCAAGGCGAAGCCGTTCCAGCTCGTCGGCCGTATCCCGACCGGGTCCTATCCCACGGTGGCGGCGGCGACTCCCAAGCGCCGCCAGCTGGTCTGGGTCTCGGCCCGCGGTTTGGGAGTGGGGCCCAACCCGGGCGGCCCCAACCCGAACACCGGCGACGACACCTACCTGAATCAGTACCTGCCGTCGATCGTCGACGGCGCCTCGGGGGTCCTCAATTACCCAAGCGACAGAAAGATTCGCAAGCTGACCCCGATCAGCGACAGGCAGGTGGTCCCCGCTGACGCCCGGAGTGCGCCGCCCGACACCCCGATCCGAGCCGGCGGCCCGATCAAGCACGTCTTCTACGTCGTCCGGGAGAACCGCACATACGACCAGGTGCTCGGCGATGACTCGCGCGGCGACGGCGATCCGGGGCTCTCGCTCTTCGGGCCGAGCATCACCCCCAACCTTCATGCGCTCGTGCACCGCTTTCCCCTGCTCGACCACGTCTACGCGAACTCCGAGGCTTCGATCGACGGGCACTACTGGACCGCGGCGGGTGCAGTCTCGGACTACGTCACCAAGAACTGGCACCAGAACTACGCGGGTCGCGGCCGGCCGTACGACTTCGGGTCATACGAGGTGAGCGCCCCGCCCAAGGGCTACATCTTCCAGCGCATGCTCGAGAGCGGCGTCTCGTTCTACAACTACGGCGAGGCGCTGGCCGGACTCTCACCGTTCCCGGACAAGGACCGCAGTCCCGAGCAAACCGCCCAGAACAACCAGCTCCTCAGCCCGACGCTCACCGACGTGCAGCTGAACGGCGGCTGCTACGACAGCGACATCTCGATCTTCGACACGCCGGCGATCGGCCCGAAGCTGGGGAACGTCTACGACTCCAGCCTGCCGCCGGGCTCCCAGCCGGGCGACGCCTCGCGCTTCAGCTGTTTCAACACCCGGTTCCAGGCGCAGGTGGCGAGCAACTCGGTCCCGACGTTCAACTACATGTCTCTCCCGCTCGACCACACCGAGGGCCTCTCCCCAGGCAAGCGGACACCGGACGCCGACATCGCGAGCAACGACTGGGGCCTCGGCCAGATCGTGGACACCATCTCGCACTCACCGATCTGGAGCAGCTCGCTGATCCTGGTCGTCGAGGACGATTCGCAGAACGGCGCCGACCACGTCGACGCCCACCGCATCCCAGCATTGGCGATCAGCCCCTACACCGAGCAGGGATCGGTCGTCCACGACCGCTACGACCAGCTCTCGTTCCTGCGGACGCTCGAGATCATCTCCGGCCTGCCGCCTCTGAATCTCGGCGAGGCGCTGGCGGTGCCCCTGTATGACGCCGTCACAGCGAATCCGGGCAACTCGACGCCTTACAACGCGATCACGCCCAGCGTCGACATGACCGCGACGAATCCGAACACGGCTGCGAACCGCGCGGCCGTCAAGGGCTACAACCTGGTGAGGACTGACCAGGTCCCGCAGGACGTGCTGGACGCGATGCTCTGGCACTACCGGCATGGCTTCAAGTCGGCGCCCCCGCCCGCGGGACCGAACGCCTCGGTCGAGGACAGCACCGCCCGCGATGCGGACTCGGTGGACTTCAAGGGAATCGCGCGGCAGATTCGGCGAGCCGCCCACGGCAAGAAGGTGAAGCTGCCCGCCGGGGGAGACCCGGAGGGCGACGGTTAGCTAAGCGGCTCGCGCAGCCGACTCGACGATGACCACCATCTCGCCGCGGTTTCCGACCTCGGAGCCGGCC
>CAVTPZ010000031.1:0-27792 GCA_963736685.1 uncultured Solirubrobacterales bacterium | reverse complement strand
TATCGGCCACCGGAAGCTGATCGAGCTCGCGACCTGGAAGGGCGACGGGGCGGTGCCGTTCTGAATGCGATGCTCGTCCAGGGGGAGCGACGCCGGCTTGATCCCGAGACTGCCGGCGACCACATCGACAGGCTCTTTCGAGCGGCATGCGCGCTGTGCGGATCGCGCCAGGTCGCCGAGGACCTCGTTCAGGAGACCTACGTCAAGGTTCTCGCCCGCCCCCGCTTCCTGCGCCGCGACGACGACCTCGGCTATCTGATCAAGGCCCTGCGGAACACCTGGTACAGCCACCTGCGGAACGAGCGCGTTCGGAGGGACGCCACGGACTCGGGCGAGGGTGCTACGGACGAGTTGCGGTCGCGGAGCACCGCCGGCGACCCCGAGTCCTCGCTGGAGGCCGGCGCAGTCCTCGACGCGCTTGCGGAGCTCCCCCAGCCCTACCGCGAGGCGGTCGCCGCCGTCGACGTCGCGGGCCTGAGCTACGCGGAGGCCGCGCGGGCACTCGGGGTCCGGCAGGGCACCATCATGAGCCGCCTCTACCGCGGACGCGAGCAGGTCGCGCAGGCCGTGGGCCAGGCGTGAGCTAGCCCTGAGGCGTGACCGGTTCGATCTCGCCGGTGTCGGGGTCGATCGCCGTCATCTCCCCCGTAGCCGGGTCCACGGCGGCGAAGGTGCCCGTGTCGAGCTCGTGCAGGACGCCCTCCTCCACCTCGCTCTCCGCCGCGGGTCTCGCCGTCGCCACCTGCCTCCGCCTGAACCCCTTCATCTTCAGGATCTCGAGCACCTGGATCACGTAGATGCTGGCAACCAGCGCGCCGATCAGGCAGGCCGCCATGAAGATGGTCCAGCCGAGCTTGAAGTGGCCGTGGTTATCGGTGTACGGCACGAAGCGCAGGGCCAGGGCGACACCCGCGAGGATCAGTGTCCAGCCGTAGAGATAGGCGATCGTGCGCCTGGGCGAAAAGCCGATCCGCGCCATCCGGTGGTGAAAGTGCTCCATGTCGGCTCGGTAGAACGCGCGCCCGTACTTGACGCGCTTCGCGACCACGAAGCTCGTGTCGAGGATCGGCACGGCGAGGATCGCAAGCGGGAAGAAGAGGGCCACCACGGCATTTGTTTTCAGCGCTCCCTGGACGGTGACCACCGCCATCAGGTAGCCGAGCAGGTTGGAGCCGGTATCCCCCATGAAGCTGGACGCCGGCGGGAAGCCGTGGCGCAGAAAGCCGAGGGAGGCGCCGGCCGTGACCGCCGCGAGCACCCCAGCCGCGTTGCGGTCGAGCGACAACGCAATCACCGCGAGGGCGGCGGCCGAGATCAGGCAGACGCCGGCCGCCAGACCGTCCACACCGTCGATCAGGTTGATCACGTTCGCCACGGCCACGATGCCGATCACGGTGAGCACCTGCCCGAGGTCGATCGGGCCGATGCCGGGCGGGTCGAAGAGCTGGACGGAGGCCGGATCGACACGACCGAGGAAGGGCAGCGTGAAGGTGTCCACAGTCACCCCCGAGGCGACCGGGATGATCGCGGCCGCCGTCTGGCCGAGGAGCTTCAGACCGGCCGGCAGGTCCACGAGGTCATCGATCACCCCGACCGCGGTGATCACGATCGCACCGGCGAGGATCGAGCGCGTCTCGTGATCCCATGGCAGGAAGATCGATCCGCCGATCAGGACTGCCACCAGGACCGCGAGCCCGCCGAGCTTCGGGGTCGGCAACTCGTGCAGGCTGCGCTCATTCGGGAAGTCGATCGCGCGGTCCCCGATCCGACGCGCCAGGGACTCGGTCGCCGGCACCAGTGTCCAAACGGCGGCCCCGGCGAAGACGAAGGCGAAGAGGGCATCGACCGTGTCGGGCATCTACACCGCCGTCCCGCCGGCACCGATGCCCGCCGGCTCGCGGGCGTAGCGGTCGTACCAGAGGGTGAAATTGAGCAGTCCCCAGATCTGGCGGCTCAGGTCCTCCTTGCCCGAGGTGTGATCGTCGAGCAGAGCGCTCACCGCCTCCGGGTTCAGGTAGCCCTGTCGCTCGATCGTCTCCGGCGAGAGGACATCGCGCGCGAACGGCTCGAGGTCGCCGCGCAACCACGCCGCCACGGGGATCGAAAAGCCCTGCTTGCGGCCGCGGATGATCTCCCGAGGCAACAGCGGTTCGACCGCCCGCCGCAGCAGCCGTTTCTTGGAGAAGCCACGGACCTTCTGCTTGGTCTCGAGGGCCAGCGCGAGCTCGGCCACCACCGGATCGAGGAACGGAACCCGCGCCTCGAGGGAGTGGGCCATGCTGGCACGGTCGGTCTTCACCAGCAGATCGTCGACAAGGTAAATGCCCAGGTCGAGGTCCTGGAACCGGGCTAGCTCCTGGGAGCCCTCGGTCTCCGCATAGCGGGCGCGATAGACATCGAGCGGGTCAGAGACGCGCGTCTCGCTGAGCAGGTCCTCCTGGGACTCCGGCGAGAAGATCTCCTTCCAGGCGTGGTGGCGCTCGACGGGCGGCAGGTGGGCGCCCCGCATGAAGCGCTTGGCCTTGTAGTCGAAGCTCACCTTCCCCGAAGAGCTCGGCAGAAGCTCGACGATGGGCCGGAGAAACGGAGCCGCCCTGCCGACCCGCGGCGCGAGCCGATCGGCCACGTAGGTGTAGTAGCCGCCGAAGAGCTCGTCGCCCCCCTCACCTGAGAGCACCACCTTGACCGTGTCCGCGGCGAGCTGCGAGACGAGGTACGTGGGGAGCGCCGACGAGTCGCCGAAGGGCTCGTCGAATGCCTCCACCAGCTTCGGGAGCAGCTCCACGGCGTCGGGCCGCAGCACCAGCTCGTGGTGGTCGGTCCCGTAGCGCTCGGCCACCAGGCGCGCCTGGCCCAGCTCGTTGAACGAGCCCTCCTCGAACCCGATCGAGAACGTGCTCACCTGATAGCCGCTCTCCTGAGCCGCCATCGCCGTGAGTGCGGCGGAGTCGACGCCGCCCGAGAGCAGGACACCGACGGGCACGTCGGAGACCAGGTGCGCGCGGACCGAATCACGAAGGCGCCCGCGGAGCTCCTCGGCCAGCACGGCGTCACTCTCGGTCCGGACCTCGGCCGCGGGCACGGGCGACGGCCGCGCGTACCGCTCGACCGTCACCTCCCCGCGCTCCGCCACCAGGAGGTGACCCGGCGGCAGCTTCCGCGCCTGGGTGAAGATCGTCAGCGGCGCCGGGATCGAGTTGAAGGCCAGGAACGACTCGAGGGCCTCCGGGTCGATCTCGCGCGAGAACCCGGGCTGCCGGAGCAGCGCCTTCAGCTCGGACGCGAACGAGACCATGCCGCCGTTGACCCGGTAGTAGAGGGGCTTGATGCCGAACCGGTCACGGGCGAGCACGAGCCGGCCGTGGCGTGCGTCCCAGACGGCGATCGCGAACATCCCGCGGAGGGCCTCGACGAACGACGGGCCCCGCTCCTCATAGAGGTGGACCAGCACCTCGGTGTCGCTGTGGGTCGAGAAGGTGTGGCCGGCGCCTCGCAGCTGGTCCATCAGCTCGCGGTAGTTGTAGATCTCGCCGTTCTGGACCACCTGGATCCGCCCGTCCTCGTTGGCGATCGGCTGGTCGCCGCCCGCGAGGTCGATGATCGAGAGCCGCCGCATGGCGAGGCCGCATGGGCCATCGATCACGCTCCCCTCCGAATCGGGGCCACGGTGAACCAGGGTGTCGTTCATCGCGGCGAGAGCCGAGGGATCCGGGGCGGTGGCCCCGTCGAGGCTGACGAGACCGCATATCCCGCACATGGGCGGAAGACTAGAGAGCGGCGGGGATCACTCGCCGGAGGGCGAAGACCCGCGCCTAGCGCTTCTTGTGCTTGGGCTTCTTGTTCGCCTTCGCCCAGGCCTTGCCCTCGACGGCGACGTCGTCGACGAGGTTGCCGAGCGCGATATTCGCGTCGACCAGGTGCAGGCCCCAGGTCGCGTCCGGAATCGGGTGGAGCGTGGGGGCGCCCGCCACGGGGGCGATCTGCAGCACGTGCGCACCGTTGGAGGAGTCGCAGGAGCCGGTGTAGGCCTGAGCCTGGAACCAGGGCGTCGTGGCGCCGCTCGGCGTCGGCTGGCCCACCAGCAGGGTGGCCACGCCGATGGTCGTTCCCGGGGCGAATGGCTGCGTCGGGAAGACCGATGTGAGCAGGGCGGACCCGCCGCCGAGCGCCGCCGGGTTCGTGCAGAGCACGTCGCCCGTCGTGGGCAGATCGGGCGTGGCGAAGCTGGCCGGTCGTCCGAACTTCGAGTCGGGCGGCACCGGTGCGTTGAACGTCGAGAACGCGATGACGCAGCCGAACTGGTTGGCCTTGCTGCATCCGGCGATGTTCTTGAAGTCGCCGCCGACGGTGCGCCCCGAGGCCACGGTCACGTTGCCGCCGAGGAGCACAGCCGAGATGAGCCGCCTTCGGACCTTCTTCTTCGGGTCGATCACCCGGTGGATCAGCTCTCGCAGCATGAAGCTGCCCTGCGAGTGCCCGATCAGGACCACGCCGCGGCCGCGGTTGTAGTCGCGGAGGTAGGTCTTCCAGGCGGCGAGGACGTCGTTGTATGCGATCTCCGCCGCGTCGGCGGGGGGCGTGCCGCCGATCGCCGAGAGGGTGAGCTGGCGGTACATCGGCGCGAAGACACGGCAGTGGAGGCCGTAGCGCGCAGCCTGGTAGAGGGCGATCGAGCGCTCCTCCGGATCGATCGAGAGATCGGAGTTGGTGCCCTTGTCGTCGCTGACCGTCGGGTAGACGTAGAAGCAGTCGAACTTCCTCTTAGGGTCGGGCTTGACCGACTCCGTCCCGGTGATCTGACCGCTCGGCGAGACCAGGGTCGTGTCGAAGCCCGGCTCGCACGGATTGTCCGGGATGCCCGGCTTGCAGAGCCACGTGGTCGTGTCCGGGACCTTCTTCGGTTTCTTCGCGAGCGCGGCCGGCGCCGCGAGGGCGCACAACGCCACCACCAGCCCGCCTGCAACGAGGATCCTGCGCAGCATCCCGCTCCTCTCCTCCATGGCCTCAGCGCAGCCTATACCTCAATGAGACATCCCGTCAACGCTGTCTCAGCGGGTTCGGCCGCTGACCGTGAGCTGGATGATCCGGCCCATCGTCGCGCCGAGCACCCGCAGGTAGAGCCGAATCGAGCGGTCCGCGATGTACTCGAGGTCGTGGATCAGCTTGTCCTCCCAGGAATCCTCGCGCGTGATCCGGGTCTGTGCGAAGCCGGTCACCCCAGGCCGGACCACGAGCCGCTGCCAGTAGGTCGGGATCTCCTCGCAGATGCGGTTGAAGAACGCCGGCCGGATGGGGCGCGGACCGACCATGCTCATGTCGCCGCGGATCACGTTGAAGAGCTGCGGCACTTCGTCGATGTGCGTGAGGCGCGCGGCCTTGCCGACCATCGTCACCTCCTCCTCCGTGCGCCGGCTGAGCTCCTCGCCGTAGGTGTTGCCCAACCGCTCCTCCGCCCCCGGCCTCAGGGTGCGGAGCTTGTACATCGTGAAGACATGACCGGCCTTGCCGACGCGCTCGCCGCGGTAGAGGACGGGCCGCCCGGAGGTGATCAGTGTCGCCACGGCGAGCAGGCCGAGCAATGGGGAGAGCAGGAGCAGCGCCGAGCCCGCGATCAGCAGGTCGAGCCCGCGCAGGACGATGTCCACCCGGCGCGGCGCGTAGACCTCGGAGGCCATGACCGAGACCTGCTCGGCGACCGTGCTGGGTTGCTCAGTCTTCGTCGCCATCCGGCTCCGCCGCTCCGAGCATCAGGTCGACCAGGAGCTGGGGGTCGCGCCGGATGCGCTCGCCCTGGCCGGCCTTCTTGACCAGCTCCAGTGCCCGCGGATCGGTCAGCGGGCGCAGCCGGTTGGAGCGGATCAGCGCCTCGTCGACGCCGCCCAGACGCCCTCCGTAGGTGGTGTAGACGGGAGTCCCGAGCGCGACCGCCTCGCGGTTCATGCTCCCTCCGGCCGAGACGACCAGGTCCGCGAGGGCGACCAGGCTCTGTGCCTCGACGGCGTGATCGGGGACGATCAGAGACGGCAGGGCAAGCTCCTTGACGTAGGTCCGCTGCTCCTCGGTGCGCGGCAGCACGACCGCATGGACACCCGGATCAGAGCCTACCCGCGCCAGGACCTGCGGGAAGAGCGGATTCGACCGGCGGTGATAGAGCGAGACGTCGGGAGGAGGGCGAACCACCACCACGACCCGCTCGGTGTCGATGCCCAGCTTGACGAGGGCGTCCGGGTCCAGCACGAAGTCGTAGAGGTAGTACTCCTCCTTGATTCCCGGGTACTGGAAGAGCTTCTCCGGTGTGACGCCGAAGCGCTTCAACCGCTCGGGGGGGACCGAGTCCGGGAAGATCACGCGCTTCGCCAGCCGGCAGCCCACCTGATGCTGGGCGACCGCGAACTCGTAGTCGTGCATATTCGCCTCCGGGATGCCGAGCATGCGCGAGGCGATCGCGAGGTCGTTCGACCCGTGCGCAATCGAGAGATCGAACCCCGCCCCACTGCCGAAGCGCCGCATTCCACTCGTCCGCTGGATCAGACGCATCAGCTTGCGGATGCGGGAGGCCCCGCCGTGCTGGCCGATCAGCGTGTACTCCATCCCGTGGAGATCGAGGAGCTCGAGCGTCTGCGTGTACACCCGCGCCGTGATCAGCACCTCGTGGCCCTGCGCGCGCAGCCGCTCGATGATCGGCCGGAGCACGAGGACGTGGGCCGGCCCGCTCATGTCGGCCCAGATCTTCAAGAAGCTCTAGACGGTGGCTGCTGAGAGTTGCGGGTAGAGGGGGTAGCGCTCCATCAGCGCCCGGGAGCGCTCGAGCAGCGAGTCCTTCTCGGAGTCGAAGTCCGGGCCGAGAGCGCCGACGACGATCTTCGCGATCTCCCGCAGGTCGTCCTCGACGAGGCCGCGCGTGGTCAGCGCCGGCGTACCGATCCGCAGGCCCGATGGATCCAGCGGGGGCCGCTCGTCGAACGGGATCGCGTTGCGGTTAACGGTGATCCCGACCTCCTCCAGCCGCAGCTCTGCCTCCTTGCCGAACACACCGGTGGGGGTCAGATCGACCAGGACCAGATGGACGTCGGTTCCCCCGGTGAGCACGTCCACCCCGCCGGCGATCAGCTCCTCCCCGAAGGCACGGGCGTTGGCGATCGTCTGGCGCTGGCGGGTGGCGAACTCCGGGGTGGCGGCGATCTTCAGGGCCACCGCCTTGGCGGCGATGATGTGCATCAGCGGGCCGCCCTGCTGGCCGGGGAAGACGGCGCGGTTGATGTCCGCTGCCAGCTCCTCCTTGCAGAGGATCATCCCGCTGCGCGGCCCGCAGAGAGTCTTGTGGATCGTGGTGGTGACGACGTCGGCGTGCTCGACCGGGTTCGGGTGCTCGCCCGCCGCCACGAGCCCGGCGAAGTGGGCCATGTCCACCATCAGCCTCGCTCCCACGGAGTCGGCGATCTCCCGGAAGGCGGCGAAGTCGAGCTGGCGGGGATAGGCCGACCAGCCGGCGACGATCACCTTGGGCTTGTGCTCTTCGGCGAGCCGCGCCACCTCGTCCATGTCGACGAGCTTGTCCTCGCGGCGGACGTGGTAGGCGACGACCTTGTAGAGCTTGCCCGAGACGTTCAGCTTCATCCCATGGGTGAGGTGGCCGCCATGGTCGAGCGCCATCCCCATGATCGTGTCGCCGGGGTCGATCATCGCCATGTAGGCGGCGTTGTTGGCCTGGGCGCCGGAGTGCGGCTGCACGTTCGCGTGTTCCGCGCCGAAGAGGTCCTTGGCCCGGTCGATGGCCAGCTGCTCGGCGACGTCGACCTCCTCGCAGCCGCCGTAGTAGCGCTTGCCGGGATAGCCCTCCGCATACTTGTTCGTCAGCACGGATCCGGCAGCGTCGAGCACCGCCTGGGGGACGAAGTTCTCGGAGGCGATCATCTCGAGCGTGCCCTGCTGGCGGGCGAGCTCGCGGTCGAGGACCCGGGCGATGTCCGGGTCGACCTCGGCGAGGTTGGCGGTCTGGAAGTCGTCGGGAAGGTCGCTCATCACCGGCCACGATACATCGACCCACGGCCGGGCAAATCGGGGCCTTGACATTTACTGACCGATTGGTAAATAATGCTGCTCGCCGATCGCACCGACCATCCCGGAGGAGAGAGATGACCGACGCAACCGCAGCAACCAACGGCCGCGAGGATCTGCACGCCGACGACGAGGCGCTGTCCGTACTGCTGGACGGCGACATCGACAAGGTGATGGCCGGGCTCGACCGCATCGTCGAGGCCGCCCCCTCCTACGAGAAGCTCTTCATGCGCTGGCAGCGCCAGCACTGGTCGACCGAGGACTTCGACTTCACCGAGGACGCCAAGCAGTGGGCCGACCCGGACATGTTCACGGACGAGGAGCGCAGGTTCCTCGAGTTCGGATTCTCAGAATTCTTCCTGGGCGAGGAGCGCGTCACCCTGGAGTTGCTCCCCTTCGCCCTGGCGGCTCCGACCCACGAGGCGAAGGTCTTCCTCACCACGCAGATCTCCGACGAGGCCAAGCACACCGTCTTCTGGAACGGCTTCTACCGCGAGGTCTTCGGCATCAAGGCCGGCAGCCTCGGCGAGATGATCGACAAGCAGCGCTACGTCGTGAACAAGGACTGGGAGACGCTCTTCAACGGGATCCTCCACGAGTGCGCCGAGGACCTGCGCAAGGACCCGAGCGACTTCCCCAAGCTCGTCCGCGGCGTCACCGTCTACATGATCGTGATCGAAGGGATGCTGGCCCTCTCCGCAGCCCGCTTCATGATCAAGTCTATGCGGGAGCGGAATTGGTTCCCGGGCTTCACCGCGGGATTCACCGCGGTGAACCGGGACGAGTCCCGCCACGTCGGCTTCGGCGTCAAGTTCCTGGCCGACGCGATCAAGGACGACCAGGCGAACGCCAAGATCATCGAGGACACGCTGAAGGAGTGTCTGCCGGTCGCCACCCTGGTCTTCGTCCCGCCGTGGGTCGAGGACCCGTACAACTTCCAGACGCCCTTCTACCACTCGTCGGAGATCTTCGAATACGCGGCGAAGTCGCTCTCGAAGAAGCTGGCGGCGATGGGCCTCGATCCGGCGATGCTGGCGTCAGTCGCGTAGCTCCCGGACGCGAAGCGGAGGAGGCGAAGCGTTGACGGCGGAAGCCACAGCGGTGAAGCGCGGGCGGCCGTCCACCGGCGCTCGCGAGCGGATCCTGGACGCGGCCATCGAGGTGCTCAAGTCCGACGGCTATGCGGGCCTCAGCCTCGCCAAGGTGGCGGCACGGGCCGGCGAGTCGAAGCCACTCGTCACGTACCACTTCGGTTCGAAAGAGGGTCTCGTCGGGGCCGCCGGGCGTGCGATCGCGGAGGTGATCACCGACGAGGTCCTGGCCGCCATCGACGGCGCGGAGACCGTCGAGGCCGTCATCCGCGGCGTCGACATCGGCGTCGAGCGGGTGCTGGACGAGGACGAGCGGGTCGCCCGCCTCTACTTCGACCTCGCCGCCGTCTCGGTGGTCGAGCCGGAAATCCGCCGGACCATCGCCGAGGTCAACGAGCAGTGGCGAGAGGTCCTCGTCCGCCTGCTGACCGAGGCGCGCGACGGACTACCGCGGGCTCAGGCCCGGGTGCTCACCGTCATGGTCATCGCCGGAACGCAGGGCATGACCCTCGAGCGGATCGAGCGGGGAGCCACCCCCGAGCGAAAGCGGGCGCGCGAGCTCTTCATCAAGAGCGCGCTGGAGGCCACATCTCACACACGGACCTGAGCGCCCGGTTCTAGGCTGGGAGCAGTGCCGAACGACAATGTCGAGATCGTGAAGCACGGGTTCAAGGCGTTCAACGAGAACGGGATCGACGGCATCCTCCCCTTCCTCGACCGGGAGTTCGAGGCGACGACGCCGCCCAGCCTCGCCTCCGAGCCCGACACCGATCGCGGTGACCGCGTGATCGTCGAGTTCACGCTGCGCGCCCGCGGCAAGACGACGGGACTCGACTTCGGGCAGGACGCCGCGATGCTCTGGGTGCTCCGGGACGGCAGGGCTGTCCGGCTCGATCTCTTCGAGACGGTCGACGAGGCGCGCGCTGCTGCCACGGGAGGCGCAGCCCGGTGATCCCCACCTACCGCGAGCTGCTGGGGCAATCCCGGGACGCGTTCAATGCGCACGATCCCGAGGCATGGATCGAGGCGTGGAACCCAGATTGCGAATGGCATCCGTACCTGACGGCTCGTGAGGAGGGCGACCCCGGCTACCACGGGCACAACGGCATCCGCGCCTGGTTCGAGGACATCGACGAGATGTTCTCCGAGATCCACGTCGACCTCAGCCGGTTCCGCGAGATCGGCAACCGGCTGCTCGTACTCGGCCAGATGCAGGCGCGCTCCCGGGCCACCGGGGAGCCCGTCGTCTCGGAGGTCGCCTGGGTCGTGGAATCACGCGGCGAGAGGCTGCAGCGCGGCTGGTCCTACGGCAGCCACGCCGAGGGCGAGCGGGCGGCGCGCGAGGCGTCCGCCTAACTCTGGGCCGTGGACCGCAACCGGGTCTCGATCTCGGTTGCCGGCAGGGCGCCCTCGCGGAGGATCTCCCAGGCTCCGCCGGCGTCGATGGCCGTGATGTCGACCACCGTCGAGGGCTCGCCGATCAGCTCCCCGGCGTCGATGGCGAGGTCGGCCGCGGCGAGGATCTCCGGATCGATCCCGTCGAACCGCGTCGGCGCCGGCGCTCCGCTTCGGTTGGCGCTTGTCTGGAAGATCGGCGTCATGGCGCCGGCGAGCGGCCCCTCGATCAGGCGGACGCCGAGCCGCTCCGGGTTCTCACGGCAGGCCAGCGGGTAGCGCCGCTCGGGGTTGGCGATCACCAGGGTCACCGGGCCCGGCAGCAGAGCGCCGAGCGCATCGCGGGTCCGTGGTCCAAGCCCGGCGACCAGCTCCCGCATCGCCAGCGGCGAGAGGTACATGACGGCCGAGGGCTTGCGCTCCCCGCGCCCCTTGATCGCCTGGATGCGCTCGACCGCCTCCCGGTTGAGCGGGTCGCAGGCGAGCCCATAGAGCGTGTCCGCCGGGAAGATCGCGACGCCGCCCTCCCCCACGCAGCGTTCGAGCGCGGCGCGGGCGGCGTCCGGTCCGTCGAGCTCGACCGAGACCGTCTCGGTCACCGGCCGATGACGGCGCGGTCGTGGCCGGCCAGATCCTGGCGGGTTTCCACGTCGGCGTAGCCGGCGCGACGAACGATCTCCGAGACCGCGGCGCCCTGTCCCGCACCGATCTCGAGGGCGACCGCCGGCGGCCGCATCTTGAGCTGAGCGACCGAGGCCAGCAGCCCGTCGATGGCCTCGAGCCCGGTCGGACCCGCCACGAGGGCCTCTCGCGGCTCGTACTCGCGGATCTCGGGTGCGAGCCCCTCCCATTCCCCCTCGGAGACGTAGGGGAGGTTTGCGATCAGGAGATCGCAGGGCCCGGCGGAATCCAGCGACGCGATCCCGCGATTGACGACGTCCACCCGGTCGCCGAGCCCGAGCCGCTCGGTGTTGACCTGAGCGACGCGGAGGGCGTCCATTGAGGTGTCGATCGCCGACACCCTTGACTCGGGAAGCTCGTCGGCGACCGCCAGCGCGATCGCACCGCTCCCCGTGCCGACATCGATCGCCGAAGTGGCATCTATCTCCACGGCGATCTCGACCAGCAGCTCGGTCTCAGGCCTCGGGATCAGCACGCGGTGGTCGACGAGCAGCTCGATTCGACGGAAGCCCTTGCGTCCGATGATGTAGGCGATGGGCTCGCGGCGGACCCGGCGGCGGACCATCTCGGCGAATTCCCGGGAGGCGCCCACGGGCAGGCGCCTGTCCGGCTCGGCGGCGATGCGGGCACGGTCCCAGCCGCTCGCGTGGGCGAGCAGCAACTCGGCGTCGAGGCGAGCCGACTCGCAGCCCGCCGCGGCGATCGCGTCGACCGCTGCCGGGAGCGCATCGCGGAGTGCCGAGGTCTCAGGGCTCAGGCCGTCTCCGCCGTCTGCGCCTCGAGGCGCTGCCGCTTCTCCTCTCCCGACAGAGCGTCGGTGAACTCGTCCAGCTCTCCATTGAGGACCCGGTCCACCCCGCTGGCGGTCAGCTTGACGCGGTGGTCGGTGATCCTGTCCTGGGGGAAGTTGTACGTGCGGATCTTCTCCGAGCGCGAGCCGGAGCCCACCTGAGCCTTCCGTTCCGAGGCGATCTCCTTCTGCTGTTCCTCGATCTCCCGCTCCAGCAGCCGGGCGCGGAGGACCCGCATCGCCTTCTCACGATTCTGGTGCTGGGACTTCTCGTCCTGCATCGCCACCACCAGGCCGGTCGGCTTGTGGGTGATCCGGACGGCGGAGTCGGTCGTGTTGACGGACTGCCCGCCCGGCCCGGAGGAGCGGTAGACGTCGATTTGGAGGTCGTTGGGGTCGATCTGGACGTCCACCTCCTCGGCCTCAGGCAGCACGGCGATCGTCGCGGTGGAGGTGTGGATGCGGCCCTGCGACTCTGTCTTGGGGACCCGCTGGACGCGATGGGTGCCGCCCTCGTACTTGAAGACGGAGTAGGCGGCGTCGCCCTTGATCGCGAAGGTGACCTCCTTGAAGCCGCCGACCTCCGACGGGGACTGGGAGAGCACCTCGACCGAGTAGCCGCGCCGTTCGGCGTAGCGGGTCAGCATCTTGAAGAGGTCCCCCGCGAACAGGGCGGCCTCGTCTCCCCCGGTACCGGCGCGGATCTCGACGATCACGTTCTTGTCGTCGTTCGGGTCGCGCTCGACCATCGCCAGGCGGATCTCCTCGGCCAGCTCCTCGAGCCGCGCCGGCGCGTCCGCGACCACCTTCTTGAGCTCGGGATCGTCGCCGTCCTCCTCAAGCAGCTCGCGGGCGCCCTCCAGGTCGTCCTTCAGGGTGAGCCACTCACGGGCGAGCCCGTGCGCGCCCTGCAGCTCGCGGTACTCGCGCCCGACCTCGGCCGCGCGCTCCCGGTCCGCGTGCAGCTCGGGATCGGCCATCTGCCGCTCCAGCTCGGCGAAGCGGCTCTCGATCTGTTCGACCAGTTCATCGGTCATTCTGATGATTGTCGCGCAACCGCCTGACCCAGCCCCGACTCTCCACCGCGAGCACCCGCGCGGCAGGCCCGGCCGCCATCTCCACGCTCGGCTGCTCCGGCACCGCCCCGCGCTACTGCGCGCCGGCTATGCCGCGGCCCTGCTGGCGGTCGTCGGCCCGGGCATCCTCGCCGGCCTCTCCGACGACGACCCACCCGGGATCACCACGTACTCGATCCTCGGCGCGAAGTACGGCTACGAGCTGCTTTGGGTGCTCACCATCTCGACCGCGGCGCTGATCGTCTACCACCTGGTCGGCGCGCGGATGGGGGTGGTCACCGGTAAGGGGTTCCTTGCCCTGATGCGGGAGCGCCGCGGCACGCGCGACACGCGCGTCGTCCTCGGGGCCCTGGTGATCGCCAATCTCGGCACGTTGTGCGCGGAGTTCGCCGGCCTCGCCGCCGGCTTCGAGCTGCTCGGGATCAGCCGCTATGCGGCGGTGCCGCTGGCCGGGATCGGCGTATCCACGCTGGTGCTCCGGGGAAGGTTCAACCGCGTCGAGCACGTCTTCCTGGCGCTGAGCGCGCTCCTGGCGACCTACATCGTCGCCGGCATCCTCGCTCATCCGGACTGGGGAGCGGCAGCCAAGGGCCTCGTCGTCCCGCAAATGCCGCTGAATCGGGATGCCGTGCTGGCCGTTGTGGCGACGGTCGGCACCACGCTCGCGCCCTGGGGACTCGTCTTCATCCAGTCCTATGCGGCGGACAAGCGCTTGAAGATCAAGGACCTGCACTTCGAGAACATCGACGTCGTCACGGGGGCGGCGATGACCGGCGTGATCGGGTTCTTCGTGGTCGTCGCCTGCGCGGCCACGCTGCACGTGCACGGAATCGAGATCAACGACGCCGCCGACGCCGCGACGGCCCTGCGTCCGCTCGCGGGCGCCTCGGCATCCACGTTGTTCGCACTCGGCTTCATCGGCGCCGCGATCCTCGGCGCCGCCATCGTTCCCCTGTCGACGGCCTACTCGATCGCGGAGGCCGAGGGCAAGCCCGCCGACATCAACACCACCTTCCAGCAGGCGCCGCTCTTCTATCTCAGCTACGGGACCGTGATCGCGCTTGCCGCAGGCCTCGTGCTGATCCCAGGCGCGCCTCTCGTCCCGATCCTCTACCTGAGCCAGGCGCTCAATGCGGTGCTCCTGCTCGTGATGCTTCCGTTCCTGCGCCGGCTCGCCACAGATCAGGAGGTGATGGGCAAGCAGGTGCTCGGACCCTATGGACGAGTCGCCACGGCCATCGCGCTGGCGGTGGTCGCCGCCTCGGTGGTCGCACTCGGGGTGGTTACCGTCGCCTGACGCCCCGTCAGGAGGTGCTGCTGGTGACGGGCGCCGGCGCCGACTGCTGCGTCGAATACCCCGACCCCGAGTAGCCGCTCGACCCGGACGAGTAGCCGCTCGAGCCCGAGGCGTAGCCGCTGGAGGAGCCGTAGTCGTATCCGCCGTAGGTCTGGGCGTTGGGGTCGGTGGCGGTGGCGCTCCCCGTGGAGCCACCGCCGCTTGACGAGCCGCTCTTCGCTCCGGAGCTCGATGTCTTCTTCGCCCGGGTGGAGGCCTTCGGGCCGAGCGACGGGTCCTTACCGGCGGCCATCTGCGCCGCGATCAGCCCGCCGACCCCCAGCGTCGCGACGACGCCGAGGGTTGCCAGCTTGACGGTGAGGGCCTTGGTCGACTGCACAGGCCTCCGCGTGGAATAGCGGCGCTGCTGCCCCGTCCGCGCTCGGCGCGCGGTCGGGGGGCGCTCCCCGTAGCGTCGCGAGACTCTCTCCGGATATCGGCGATCCGGATTCATCGAACGGGCTCGTAGTCGTAGGAAGACGCCGGTGCGGGCCTGGAGAGCTGCTCGGAGGGGAGTGGGATCCGGCGGCGAGGTCGTCCCTTTCGCGGCTCTTCGCTCGGCAGCAGGCGGACCGCGGCCATCACGGCCAGCGGGGCAACGGTCGCGAAAACGATCACCAGCAGCCAGAAGGAACGGGCGTCGGTGCCGGCGCCCAGCGTGTGGACGACCGAGAGCACGTAAACGAGCAGGGTCCAGCGATGGAGCTTTCGCCAGAGCTTGGGGCCGACCCAGCGGCGCACGTAGAAGCTCAGGCCGAGCAGCGCCGCCATCCAGCCGCCGACGACCCCCAGGCCGGTCCAGAACGGCTTGTGGGACATCACGAAGGGGATCGCGATCCCGGATAGACCCGGCCGCAGATAGGAGTCGCCCAGCAGAACCAGGCCATGAGCCGCGATGAAGATCAGCGCGGTCAGCGCCGTCGCTTCGTGCACCTGCTTCAGCCGGGCCATGGCGCCGGGCCCTTTGGCCGAGCGCATCGCCATCGCGAGGCCCATGCCGACGGAGACCGCGACGAGGACCAGCGCCACGACGCCGAAGGCGCGGCTGGCTATCCAGAAGATGTGCTGCCCCGGATCGGTGTAGGAGGCGTTCACGCCGCCACCGCCTCGGCTGTATCCGCGGATGAACGGGCAAGCGGGCCGCAGAGCTCGACCGTTCCGTCGTCCAGGACTATCAGCCCACCCTGCTCAGAGAGGATCTCCCGGGCCGAATCCGGTCCCGAAAGGAAGGCCATCTTGGCCAGGGTCTCCGCCTCCAGCGCCGTGGTTCCAAGCGAGCTCGCTTGGATCAGGCCCGTCCAGGCGGGACGGCCGGTGGACGGATCGAGCAGGTGATGGGCGAAGCCTTCGTCTGTGCGCCAGAGACGCGTCTTGATCCCGCTCGTCGCGACGGCTCCTCGGCCGAGCTTGAACTCGTGAGCGGGGCTCTCCTCGAGGGGATGGTCGATGCGCACCAGTCGCTCGGCCGGTTGCTCGCCTCCGAGGCGCAGGTCGCCACCGGCATCGACGACGAACGAGGAGTAGCCACTCAGACGCTCGGCAGCGAGGTCCGCTGCCAGTCCCTTGCCGCATCCGCCGGTATCGATTCGGATCCCGGGCGGGCGGGTCACCACCCCGGCGACCGCATCGATCGCGATGTCGTTCCAGCGGGAATCGAGACGCGCGGCCGCGGGCGCTCTATCGGGGGCGACAGCAAGGGCTGCGGTGATGCTCTCCGCGGGCAGATCAGCCCGCGACGTCGCATAGCCGGCTTCCTCCAGCTCAGCCACCAGGGTCGGATCGACCAGGCCACCGGAGCGGCGGGCCGCCCAGAGCGCCGCGTTGACGGCGGCCGCCAGAGTCGGGCTGATGGAGCAGGACTCGCCTGGCTCCGAGTTGAGCGCGCTGAGCTCCGAGCCCTCCTCGAACCGGGTCAGCTTGCGGTGCAGGAGACGGAGGAAGAACTCGATCTGGATCCCCATCGCCTCAGGCGAAGGAAGGGCCGCCCGGGCGGGAGGACCGATCAGGACGCGCACATGGGAGCCGAAGAGCTTGAAGCGCCGGTCGGTTTCCGCGTAGGGCAGCTCGCTGCTCGAGATCACGGAGGGAATACTGCGCTTCCGCCCTGAACAGCCTGTAAGCGGCCGATGAGAGTTCTCTTAGAAGATCCGGGTCGCCCTTGGGCGCCCGCCTAGCATTGCCGCCATGCGCATTCTTGTGGTCGAGGACGAGCGGCCAATCGCTGAGTTCGTGCAGCGCGGGCTCGAGGCCGAGGGGTACTCCGTCTCCTGCGCCTACGATGGCGAGGAGGGCCTGGCCCTCGCACGCACAGGCGACTACGCGCTGGTCATCCTCGACGTGCTGCTCCCCAAGCTCAGCGGCCTCGAGGTGATCAAGACGATCCGCAACGGCGACGAGACCATGCCGGTGATCATGCTGACCGCACTCGCCGAGACCGACGACGTCGTAGCCGGACTCGATCTTGGCGCGAGCGACTATCTGACCAAGCCGTTCGCATTCGCCGAGCTGCTCGCGCGCATCAGGGCTCACCTGCGCCAACCCGGCCAGGCCAGCGGCACCTCGTTGGAGGTCGGAGGGATCAGCCTCGACTTCCGCACCCGCGAAGTCAATCGGGACGGCCGCGGCGTGAAGCTGACCGCTCGCGAGTTCGAGCTCCTCGCCTACCTGATGCGCCATCCGGATCAGGTTCTCTCCCGGGCGCAGATTCTGAACGCGGTCTGGGGATACGACTATGACCCGGGCACCAACGTTCTCGACGTCTACGTCGGTTATCTGCGCCGCAAGCTCGCCGAGGCCGACGGGGACGCGCCGATCCAGACCGTTCGCTCGGCCGGGTACCGGCTGGTGAGCGCCGATGCATAGATGGGTCCCGCGCGGCATCCGACTGCGACTGGTGCTGGCGATCTCCGCGGTCAGCGTGGCGGCGGTGGCCGCCAGCTTCTTCGCGCTTCATGCGACCACGGCGGCAAACCTCCGCAGCCGGATCGACCGGGAGCTGAATGAGCAGTACGCCGAATTCCAACAGCACGCTCTGAGCGGCGGCAGGGTCACGGACCCGGCCTCGCTGCGTGCGGCCAGTGACCGTTTCGTCGCCGGCCAGCGCTATCACCCGGAGGCGCGCATCTATGTGATCTCCCCTCAGGGGATCGCGCCGGTCACCAACCAGACGCGAATCGTTGACGAGGAGCTGACCGAGAGCCGTTCGGGCAACGAAAGCGGTGAGGCGGACCCGGGCGGCATCGTCTCCGCCGGCGACGGACTGACGACGATCTCGACGGACGAGACCGGGAAGCTTCGGGTCCTCACCCAGCCGGTGATCGTCGGCGGCAACAGGGTGGGCACCTTCCGCGTGGCGGATCCCCTCACCTCGGTCGACCAGGCCCTCCAGTCCCTGCGCAACCGCTTCATCGCGGTCGGACTCGGAGCCCTGGTGCTCTCGGTCGCGATCGCGATCTGGCTCGCAAACCTGATCACGCGGCCGCTTCGCCGGATGGCCGCCGTCGCCTCCGCGGTCGACTCAGGGGATCTGAGCCACCGGATCGACTACAGCGGCGAGGACGAGGTCGGCGTGCTCGCCGACTCGTTCAACCACATGATGGACCGGCTCGAGGAGGGCTTTCGCCTTCAGCGCGACTTCGTCTCCGACGCCTCACACGAGCTCCGCAGTCCGCTAACTGTCCTGCGCGGCCGGATCGAGCAGCTCGCGGATCACTCGGAGGACCGCGAGGCGGTGGAGGCGGAGGCCGACGAGCTGATGCGCGAGGTCCGCCGCATGGAGCGGCTCACCGATGACATGCTCACGCTGGCCAAGGCCGAGCGGGGCGGCCTGGTGCAGACGAGGCGTGTGCCGATCGACGGCTTCATAGAGGACCTGCGCCGCGACCTGCCTTTGCTCGGATCCCGGCACTACAACGTGGACTCGACGCTCCACGGCGAGCTCGAGGCCGATCCGGATCGCCTTGCCCAGGTTCTGCGCAACCTGGTCACGAACGCGGTGCGCCACACCGGATCGGACGGGCACATCGACATCTCGATCGGTTCGGAGAATGGTGCCGCGGTCTTCGCCGTCGCCGATGACGGCACCGGTATCGAGCCCGATCAGCTGAGCCGCGTCTTCGATCGCTTCCACCGGACCGACGAGGGCCGCAGCCGCGCCGAGGGAGGCAGCGGGCTGGGCCTTGCGATCGCACGGGCGATCGTGGAGGCGCATGGCGGCACTATCAGCGCCGTCTCGATGCCCGGACAGGGCGCGACGATCCGCTTCTGGATCCCGGGATACAGCCCGGGCTAGGGCGCGATCTGCTCGCCGGTCTCGGCGTCGATCAGGGTGATCGCCTCCGAGGGGCATGCGCGGGCGGCGTCGACCATCTTCCGCAGCGGGGCGCTGCCGACGAGGTGAGCGGTGTCGTCGACCTCGAAGGCCTCCGGGGCCAGCTCGGCGCAATCGCCGTAGGCCAGGCAGGCATCTCTATCTATGTGGACCTTGAGCTTCATGCCGCCATGGTGGGCGGCAGGTCTGAACCGAGAGTAAGCAGCCGGTGAGAGGTCTCTTAGGGGGGCGAACCGGAGGCTGTCCGGACTTGAGGTCCATATGGACCCAAACACCGGACGCCCGAGGAGACGATCCGAAATCTCGCGACCAGAGCGCACGGCGTCGTGACCCGACCGGAGCTCCTGAACGCCGGCGTGACGGATAAACAGATCAAGAACCGGCTGAGGAAGGGGGCACTGACCGCCGTCCATCGCGGCGTCTACCGAGCCGGGCACCTCTCCCCGAGCGTCGAATCACGCTACCTCGCGGCGGTGAAGGCATGCGGGCATGGGGCTCTCTTGGCCGGCCGAGCGGCTGCCCATATCTGGGGGCTGGTCGGTTCTTCCCCTCCACCTCCAGAGGTTCTAACGCGAGCGGACCGACGGGTCCAAGTGGACGCGGTTCTCGAGCGCCTGCCAAGCGCCAAAGGGAGACGCAACCTCGAACGCGTCCTACGCGGAGAAGCTAGGGTCACTCTTAGCCCGCTCGAACATCGTTTCCTCACCCAACTCCGCGAGGCTCGCCTGCCAATGCCAGTGACCAATCGCCGGGCTGGCTCATACCGCGTCGACTGCCGCTGGCCCGAGCGGCGCTTGACCGTCGAGCTGGACAGCAGCTACCGGTACCACGGGTCGCGGCACGCTTGGGAACAGGACAGGCTCCGAGAGCGGGAAGCTCGTCTGCGCGGCGATGAGTTCCGGCGGTACACCTGGGCTGACGTTTTCGAACATCCCGGATTCATGCTTGAGGACCTTCGCACTCTTCTGATCTGACAGAGGTGTCCGGAGTTGTGCTCCAGACAGGGACTGAAGTCCGGACAGCCCGACCTACGCGACGATCTCGATCGCCTGGTTCCGGTCCTTCTCTTCGTACGGATCCTCGACGGCGAGCACGCCCTGGAGTGACCGGATCGCGACCTCGAGCTGATCGTGGTCGGGCTCGCGGGTCGTCAGGTTCTGAAGCATCAGGCCGGGCCACATCAGGGCTCGCACCCAGCGCTTGTTGCGGTGCTTGCCGGCCCACTTGATCACCTCGTAGGAGAGGCCGGCGATCAGCGGGATGCCGAGGATGCGAGAGAGGACCAGCCAGTACCAGGCGGGCAGGCCGATGGGCGCGAAGACGAAGATCGCAAGCACCATCACGATCAGCAGGAAGCTGGTGCCGCAGCGCGGATGGAGGCGCGAGTACTCGGCGGCCCGGGCCGGGACCAGCTCGTCCCCCGCCTCGAAGCAGGAGATCGTCTTGTGCTCGGCCCCGTGGTACTGGAAGACGCGCCGGAGGTCAGGGAGCTTGCTGATCAGAGCCAGGTACCCGATGAAGATCGCGGTTCGCAGCACGCCCTCGACGAGCCAGAAGAGAAACGGGGAGCCGAGCTGGTCCTTGATCAGGCTGGTGGCGCCCACGGGGATGACGAAGAAGAGCCCGATGGCCAGCACCAGCGAGAAGAAAATCGTCAGGCCCCAGGTGAAGCCGCCGATCTCCTCCTCCTCTTCCCCATCGGCGAGCTGCGCATTGGCCGAGATCGCAAGCGCCCTGAAGCCGATCTTGAGCGACTCCGCCAGCGCCACGACCCCGCGGATGACCGGCACGCGCAGGATCCGGCTCCGCTTCGCCCAGGAGACGATCGGCTCGGAGGTGACCTGGATCTCCCCCTCCGGGGTGCGGCACGCGACCGACCAGGTCGAGACGCCGCGCATCATCACTCCCTCGAGCACCGCTTGGCCTCCAACGGGGGCGTCGCCGATCGCGACGGGCTTGCCGTCCGGCATCCGCTCAGACTGAGCTACGGCCCGCGGCCGCGATCCGTTCAGCGATGGCGCGGGCTCGGTGCTCAACGGGCGCGCTTGGCGGCCCGGCGACGGAATCGCTCGACCCGTCCGCCGGTGTCAACCAGCTTCTGCTTGCCCGTGTAGAACGGGTGGCACTGAGAGCAGATCTCCACATGAAGCTCAGGCTTCGTGGAGCGCGTATAGAAGTCGTTTCCGCACGAGCAATGGACGTGCGAGAGGACGTATTCGGGATGGATTTCAGTCTTCATCTCGCTCAAGTCTAGCCAGGCTCAGGAACACGGCTGCAAGCGAGTCGGAGCGGCCCTGGTTGTGTGCGGCGGCTCGCGTTGACATACAGACTGTAGGTCAGATATACATACAGTCTGTATGCGAACTCGACACCAGAGGAGGGAACGCCGATGACGACCGTCGCCGACGCCAGCACCGCGATCCAAATGCTCGCGCACCGCTATGGCGAGGCCTGGAACCGCCAGGACCTCGACGCGATCATCGACCTGCACACCGACGATTGCGTCTTCGTCGCGCACGCCGCCGGCTCGGCCCCGGCCAAGGGCAAGCAGGCCGTTCGGGAGGCTTTCGCCGGCTACATCGCGATGATGCCCGACATCAACTTCGCCGAGCGGGCGCTGCACGTGGGCGAGGACCACTGGGTATTGGAGTCGACGATGAGCGGCACCGTGGAGCAAGCGATCGAGGTCGAAGGCGAGTCCTTCGGTGCCCGCGGCAAGCGGGTCGAGGTCCCCTGCGTCGACGTGATCGAGGTGCGTGACGGCCTGGTCGCGAGCAAGCACACGTACATCGATTCTCTGGCCATGCAGCGCCAGATCGGAGGCGAGTGATGGCGGAGATGAGCAAGATCGAGCTCCCGCAGGGGAACATCCACTACCGCAGCTCGGGCGAGGGACCGCCCATCGTCTTCATCCATGGACTGCTCGTCGACGGGCGGCTCTGGCGCAAGGTGACGCCGCTCCTGGAGGACCGCTTCCGGTGCATCGTCCCCGACCTACCTCTCGGCTCCCACCGCGCACCGATGAAGCCGGACGCCGACCTCTCACCCCCCGGCCTGGCCAGGATCGTCGCGGGCTTCATGGAGGCCCTCGACCTCGAGGATGTCACGCTCGTCGCGAACGACACCGGTGGCGCCATCTCGCAGATCACCGCCGCCCACCATCCCGAGAGAATCGGGCGCCTGCTGCTCACCAACTGCGACGCATTCGAGAATTTCCTGCCACCGGCGTTCCGGCCGATGCAGTGGGCCGCGAGAGTGCCCGGCGCCCTCACCGGGATGATGGCCGGCATGCGCTTCGAGCCCCTGCGGCGGCTGCCGAATGCATATGGCCGGCTCATCAAGCGCGACTTCGCGGGCGCCCCGACGCGCGATTGGGTCGATCCCTTCCTCACCGACAAAGCGATCCGCCGCGACACGATCAAGGTCCTGAAGGGCATCGATCCAAAGCACACGTTCGAGGCCGCGGAGCGGCTGCGCGAATTCGATCGCCCGGCCCTGCTGGCCTGGGCGGTGGAGGACCGCTTCTTCAAGCTCTCCTTCGCGGAACGGCTGGCACGGACGATCCGCGGCGCGAAACTCGAGACGATCGAGGACTCCTACACCTTCGTCTCGGAGGATCAGCCGGAGCGCCTGGCCGAGCTCGCCGGCGCCTTCGCGGGGCGCGTCAGCAGCCCCGCAGCCTCCGCGTCAGGCTGACCTTCCGCCCGTCGAGGGAGCTCGCCACCGCCTCCAGCCGCTCGCCGGAGGAGGCGTGGTGCAGGCCAACGCGAATCGGCGGCTTCGCGTCGCTTCCGATCTTCTTGCCGCGCAGGTAGAAGGTCGCCTCCTGCGGATCGCCCTTGCCGGCGACCTTCGCCACCGAGCACTTCCCCGCCTTCAGCTTCAGGGCCGGCTTCACGCGACAGGTCCGCCCGGCGCAGTTCGCCATTCCGCCGAGCAATCGCTGCAAGGAGGCCTTGACGCTCGCGTAGGCCGGATTGTTCACCGCATTCTGGAGCTCGAACGGATCGGTCCGCAGGTCGTAGAGCTCCTGCTCTCCCGTGCCGTAGTTGGCGTAGAGATAGCGGTCGGTGCGCACACCCTGGTAGTTGAGCGGCGGGTCCTCGGGATCCTCCAGCGTGTCCGGAGTGAAGTAGGTCTCCAGATCCATCGCGCGACCGGGCCAGTAGCGCTTCTTCTCCATGATCGGCACGAGGGACATCCCGTCCTCCTTGCGCCCAGGCTTGGCGTGAGCGAAGTCGAGGATCGTCTCGGTCAGGTCCACGTTGCCCACCGGCTGGCTGCGGTGGACACCCTTGGGCATCCCGGGCGCACGAATCTCGAGCGGCACCCTGATCGACGGTTCGTACAGCCGGACCTTCCCCTGCGGCACCCGGTGCTCGCCGTGGAAGAAGCCGTTGTCGGAGGTGAACATCAGCACCGTGTTCTTCAGCTCGCCCTCCTGCTTGATCGTGCTGACCACGTTCTGGACGAGGTCGTCGACCCCCAGGACCGCCTCAGCGCGGGCGCGATAGCGGGCATCGACCGCATCCTGCTGACTCGCGTTGAGCAGTGGCAGGTCCTTGACGTTCGAGGGCTTGTCGGAGACGTCGGCCTCGTTGAAGTCGGGGTTCCGCGGCGCCCTCAGACCGGCGAAATGTCCCTCGTACCGCGGCGCGGCGCGCGGATTGTTCCCGTTGCAGTTGCAGGCGGCCGCCTCCGCATGCGGGTCACGTGGCGCGACGGAGAGGTAGAAGGGCTTGTTGCTCGGCGCCCGCCGCCGGATGAAGTCGGCCGCCTTCTGGGAATAGACATCGGTCTGGTAGGTGGCTGGATCGACGACCCCGGGCGTGCTGCCGTAGTGGACGATCTGCCCGTTCTCGTTGAGGGTGTAGCCATAGGCGGTGTAGGTGCCCCCGGTGAACTGATCGGGGTTGTCGATCGATCCGTACCACTCGTTCCAACCGGGCGGAACGGTCGTGTCCGGAACCGTGGCGCCGTACCCGTTCAGGAACTTGCCGATGTGCGCCGTGTAGTAGCCGGCGCGCTGGAGCCATACCGGCATCGTGTTGCCGATCGTCGGCGCGAGCTTGCTGTAGCCGCCCGAGGGAAGGGAATTTCCCCGGACTCCGTGGTTGTGCGCGTACTGGCCGGTCAGCATTGTGGAGCGGGAGGGGCAGCACAGCGAGTAGTTGACGAAAGAGTTGTCGAAGGTGACGCCCTTCGCGCCGATCGCGGCGTTCGTCTTCGTCAGGTACTGCTGCAGGTTCACCGACTGGTCGTCGTCCATGATCAGGACGATGTTCGGGCGCTTCTGCTTCGCGGCGTGCCGCTTCTTCGCCTCGCTGCCGCCCGGCGCGATTGCGACGGCCGCGCAGAGAAGCGCCACCACCAGCCCAGCCAGCATGACCCGCCTGCCGGCGAGCGGCCTTGGATCCTGCTTGGTTGTCGCTCCCTTCCCCACGCCCACCCAAACAGGATTTTGGGTAGCGAGTTGCGGTCTGGAAGTGCTTCCTGCGCCCGCGGCCCGGGTTAAGGTAGGAGCGTGTCAGACACCGGGGAGGCATCGTCCGAGAAAATCTCAGTCGTCCTCGCTGACGACCACGCTGTCGTTCGCAGCGCCCTCCGCCTGATGCTGGAGCGTGAGCCCGACATCGAGGTCGTCGCGGAGGCTGGAGACGCGGATTCCGCGAGCCGCTATGTCAGCGGTCATCACCCCAAGGTGCTGATCCTCGACATCAACATGCCCGGCGGATCCGGGCTTGCCGCGATCCCGTCGATCCGCGAACAGTCACCCGGAACTGAGATCGTCGTCCTGACCATGCAGGACGAGACCGCGTTCGCCCGGGAGGCCCTGCAGGCGGGAGTCCTCGGCTACATCCTCAAGGAGGCGGCGAGCGAGGAACTGGTCAAGGCCGTGCGGATGGCGGCCGAGGGCCGGACGTATCTCCAGCCCGAGCTCGGGGCCAGGCTGGCGGCAGAACCCGACGCCGCCACCCCCGACGACCTCTCCGAGCGCGAGCTGGAGGTCCTGCGCCTGATCGCGCTCGGCCACACGAACAACGAGATCGCCGAGCAGCTCTATCTGAGCGTGCGCACCGTCGAGTCCCACCGCGCGCACATCCAGCAGAAACTGGCGATGACCACCCGCTCAGAGCTCGTCCGCTACGCGATCGAGCGCGGGCTGATCGACGTCTAGCTCGGGTCTTCCTCGCCCCGGGTGAGCAGTGGGATCTCGGCGCGGACCCGCGTCCCCAACCCCCTGGTCGCATCTACCTCGAGCGTGCCGCCGAGGAGAGCCGCACGCTCGCGCATGCCGACCAGCCCGAAGCCTTCCCGAACGAGGGACGGCTCGAACCCGACACCGTCGTCGCGGACCTCGATCTCGATGGCGCCGCGCAGGGCGCGAACCGTCACCTCGGCGCGGCGCGCCATCGAGTGCTTGGAGACGTTGTTGAGCGCTTCCTGAACGAGCCGGTAGACCGCGGTCTCCAGGATCGTCGTGGGCCTGGCGTCCTCGTCCCGGGGCAACTCGAAGTCGCAGTCGACCTCCATGATGGCCGCCGCCTGCTGATGCTGCTCCGCCAGAGCCTGGAGGGCGGCCTCCAGGCCGATCGTGTCGAGCGAGGCGGGCCGGAGCTCGGTGATCAGCCTGCGCAGCTTCACGATCTCGTCGTCGATCTGCTCGACGGCCGCCTGGCCGGCCTGCTCGAGCGCACCGGCCTCCTCCTCACGCAGCGCCGATGAGAGCCGCATTCGCAGAACCGCGAGGGCCTGGAGCGTCTCGTCGTGCAGCTCGCGAGCCCAGCGGCTGCGTTCCTGCTCGGCGGCGTCGATGGTGTTCTGCAGCCGCTCCTCGGCCATCGAACGGGCCGTCGCCACCCCGGTCGCGGCGCTGGCGGCGAAGGCCTCGAGCATCCGCTGGTCCTCGTCGTGGAACCGCCCCGGCTCCCCGATGCGGTCCAGCGCCACGACGACGCCGAGCGGGTCTCCGCGGAAGACCAGGGGGGCGAGCAGGGCGCGACCGGTCTCCGTCGCTCCCAGGTCCACGCCCGTGAACTGGCCGAACAGCACCTCCTCCGATGCCTCCTGTGCGCGGATCCTGAGGCTCGCCACCTGCGGGTCCAGGCCGCCGGCGACGGCGGCGGTCGCCGCGACGACGAGATCCTCGCCCTCGCGGAGCAGGATGATCAGTGCCCGGGCCTCGACCAACGCCCGCCCGCGCTCCACGATCGCATCCAGCACCCGCTCGAGATCGGTCTCCCCGCCCACGGCGATCGCGACGTCGGTGGCAGCCTGCAGGCGCCTGACCGCGCGGCGCAGGTCGTCGCGGTCACGTCGGCGGTCGGTGATGTCCCGGATCGCCGCCAGGGCCATCATCCCCTGGTCGGTTGCGACCGTCGAGAGGGAAATCTCGCAGGGGAACTCGCTGCCGTCCTTGCGCCGGGCATAGAGGTCGAGGTCGGCGCCCATCGGGCGGGTCCGGGGAGCCTCGAAATAGCGGTCCCGGTGGCTGACATGACCGTCGCGCAGGGCCTCCGGGATCAGCATCTCCACCCGCTGGCCGATCAGCTCGTCGCGCGCGTAGCCGAAGACGGCCTGGGTCGGCGAATTGACGAGCCTGATCTCTCCATTCAGGTCGACACCGATAACGGCGTCGGGCGCGAACTCGAGGAACTCCCGTTCGAGCGTCTGGCTCGCGTGGTTCGCCACGGGGCGAGCATAGTTCAGCCGATCACGGGTAGCCGTCAGTCGTCATGGCTGACCGATATCGCCCGGCGATGATCTGCCTCGCGGCCGCGACGGTCGCTGCCCTGATCGTCCTCGGCTGCGGGAGCAGTGACTCGGCGACCGTGGAGCAGCACACCTCCTCGAGCGGAGCGCCCCTCGCCGGGGCTACGGATCAGCCTCTCTCCGCTGCGGAGCAGCGCGGGCGGCAGCTCTTCGTCGATCACTGCGGCTCGTGCCATACGCTCGACGCCGCGGGCACGGTCGGCAACGTGGGGCCCAGCCTCGACGACATCGCCGTGAACCATGCGGACGTACTGCACGCGATCAGAACGGGTGGGGGACGTCACGCAAAGGGGCAGCCCACGGGCCCCAGCGGGAACATGCCGCGGAACCTCGTCACGGGGAAGGACGCTCAGGAGGTCGCGGCGTTCGTAGCAGCGAACGCGTCCGGAAGCTCCACGCCGTAGCAGCGATACTCGCGGCGTGATCGACCTCCACTGCCACATCCTGCCCGGCATCGATGACGGGGCACTCGACCTCGCCGACTCTCTGGCGATGGGCCGAGTGGCCGCCGGCGACGGCATCGAAACCATCGCCGCCACCCCGCACATCCGTCACGACCACGACGTGCGGATCGGCGAGCTGCCTGAACGGGTAGCGGAGGTGAACGCGGAGCTCGGCCGCCACGACCTGCCGGTCACCGTCGTCACGGGCGGGGAGGTGGCGGAGACCGCGCTCGAGGGGCTCGACGAGGACGAGTTGAGGGGGGTCACCCTTGGTGGGGGCGGCTGGATCCTGCTCGAGCCCCGACCCGGACCGCTCGGTGACTCGCTGCTGGCCGCCGTGAGCGGCCTGCGGGACCGTGACGTGGGCGCGCTCATCGCCCACCCGGAGCGCCATGTCTCGGCCGACATGTTCGAGCGAATCAAGGAACTGATCGCCGCCGGCGCCCTGATCCAGGGCACCGCGGCCTACCTCGTCTCGGGCGCGCCCCGCCAGGGCATGCTCGCCCTGGCGGGCGCCGGGCTGATCCATGTCCTCGCCAGCGACGCGCACTCCTCACACGGCGGCCGTCCTCTGCGGATCTCCGACGGCCTCGCCGTGCTCGGCCAGGTGGAGCTGCTCAGCCCTCACCTCGACTGGGTCGCGCGCGAGGCGCCCGCCGCAATCCTGCGCGGCGAGCGGCCCGAGCCGCCCTACGCCCCGGCCTAAGCGCGCCGGAGCTCGACTTCGCGAGCAGCTTCCTGACCTCACGCCGCGAGCCGGTGCCAAGCCCGTGATGGAGGAAGTTGACAGCGCCCGCGCCCGCGCCGAGGACGAGCGCC
>CAVTPZ010000030.1:0-50251 GCA_963736685.1 uncultured Solirubrobacterales bacterium | reverse complement strand
GGAGGTTTCCGCCGCAGCGCCGGCCCCGCCCTGCGGAGCAGTGCCGGCGGTTCAGAACGTCGTCGCGTTCGAACGGGGGTCTCCACTTCGGACCCCCTTTAAGTGATGAAGCGGTGGATGGCTTCGTTGGCGTGGTCCTGAAACGACGGGTTGGCCAGGTCGGGGAAGATGTCGGCTTGGTCGACCAAGGGACCCTTAAGCGTGTTGGCCGCGCTGGCGTAGAACACGCCGCTGGACAGGGTCGGGTCGGTGACACCGTCGACCAGTCGCTTCGCGCCCACGTCAAGTTTGTGGGCGAGACCCAGGGCGGGCATGACGTATTTGGCCGCCATACGCAGCGGCAATTTGAGCTCATTGGGTGCTTGGGTGCCGGTGGTGTTGCCGGGGCTCACGGTGATGAATCGGCGGTCGGGATGTTGGCGGGCCAGGTAGGCCATCCAGAGGGCGCCGATGTACTTAGCCTGCCCGAAGGCTAGGTTGAAGTCAGCTTTTCCCTCGGCGAAGTAGCTGCCGTCGATGACGGTGACGAGTTCATCGGCAGACGTTGAGACGAACGAGGGCCGTTTCATGCGCAACTTCGGGATTCCCCTGGCTGCTTCGCTTCCGGCGAAGACCGCCACCTCGCCAAGTCGGTCCTCGGCCAGGAGCCCTTCTAGGAGGACGACGTGGCCAAGAACATTCGTCGCGAACACGATGGTGACCCCGTCAGCGGTCAAGGCCATCGACTGCGGGCCAATGACACCGGCGTTCATGACCAGCGCGTCGATCGATCCGTTGATGCCCGCCAGGCCGGCGCGGACTGAGCCCGGATCGGCAACGTCCATGAGAACGATGTCGAAGATGGTCCGGCCGGTCTTCGCTTCGAGCTCGGCCTTTGCCGCTGTCGCCCGCTCTTTATTCCGGCACGCCAGGTAGATGCGGGCGATCTCGGGACGTAGTGCCAGTTGCCGGGCCACGTCCTTGCCGATCCCGACGTTGGCGCCCGTGATCAACACGGTCTTTTCCGGGGTTGTGCTCATCAGACTTCCCTCTCATTTTCTGTAGGTCCAGCCAGGGTTGGCTGGATGGCGCGGTCAGACCGCGGGGTGGATACGACGGCTAGGCCTCTCCTCTCGTTAGAATGTATGAGAGTCTTACCTAGGCGGCTAGCTTAGCAAACTAAGCTAATGACGAACACGAAACAAAAACACATCGGCTCGCGGCAGGCGACGGTCGACGAGCTCGTCCTCCAGCTGCGGCAGTTCGTGATCGGCATCCTGTTCGCGAATTTCGAGGCCGCAGAGGCGGTGGGGGTGAATCCGAGCGATCTCGCCTGCCTCTGTCTGCTGCTCCTGCACGGGCCGAGCCCGGCCGGCCGGATCGCCGAGCTGACGGGCCTGACCACCGGGGCGGTCACCGGCGTAATCGATCGGCTCGAGCGCGCAGGTCTCGCGCAGCGGGTGGCCGATTCGAGCGACCGGCGAAAGGTGATTGTCAGGCCCGATGAGGCGAAGATCGAGCGGGAGCTGTTCCCGCGTCTCGCGCAGCTCAGCCGGGCTACGGGCCCTGGCTTCTACAGGCGCTACGACGAAGGCGAGCTGGCCGCGATCAAGGATTTCCTCACACGGCTGTCTTCCACAGACTCCTGACGCTCGGCTTCGCGGCGCTCGTGGCGCGGGAGCTCGGCGGTCGCCGCCGCATTATTGCTTTGGACGAGAAGGGGGTCTCCACTTCGTCCATGCAAAGCAGCAGTCTCGAATCACACCCTCTCGGCGAGGAAGCACGCGTCCTCGCACCGCAATAACTGCCGCAATAACTGCTGGCGTAGGCGCATCCAGCCCCCGACGCACTCGATCGCGACCCAGATCCAGGCGTTTCCTGAGGCGCGCCCGACAGGATTCGAACCTGTGACCTTCGGTTTCGTAGACCGTGCGGGGAGTTCGGTGGCGCTCGTCTGGGCTCAGGATTCGGCTCTGTACCGCGACTCGAGTTCGTCTGGGTTCGGCTGGGCCCCGTCCCGTCTGTTGCCCTTTTGTTGCCCACCGCGCTCCCCCTCACGTGTGTCGTTGGGGTAGAGGGCGCTAGACGGGCTCCCCCTTCCCCGTCTGAGCCGCGATTCGAAGGTGCTGCTTTGCATGGAAAGCGATAACGCTTAGCGGCGCCGAAGAGGACAGGTCCCGGTCATGGCGAGCGTCGCCGATCTTATGTGGCAACCCCAGCGCCTCGACTGGACCGCGTCGAGTCAGCCGACCGGCCTGAATGAAGCCTGAATGGTTTCCTCAAACGGCCGGAGGAGCGGCGAATGGCAAGCACAATGCGCTGATGCCGCTGGCAAGCATCACGACAACGATCACCGACTGGATCGGCCAGAACGGCATCTACGCCGTCTTCGTCCTGATGGCGGTCGACGCCCTGCTGCCGGTCGGCGGTGAGTTGATCATGCTCTATGCCGGCGTGTTGGCTGCCGGGGTAATCGCCGCGGCGCAGGTCTCACTCCTTGGAATCGACCTACAAGACGGCATCGAGAGCTACGTCGCCCTCGCCCTCTCCGGGAGCCTCGGCTACCTCTTCGGGGCATTGGTCGGCTGGGTGATCGGCCGCTCGGGCGGCCGGCCGCTGCTCGAGCGCCACGGCCGTTGGTTTCACATCAGCGCCGAGACTCTCGCGCGTGCCGAGCGCTGGTTCGACCGTTTCGGGGCCCGCGCAGTCTTCCTCGGGCGGATCACCCCCGTGGTCCGTTCATTCATCTCGATCCCCGCTGGCGTCTTCCGCACGCCGATGCCCGTCTACGTTCCCATGACGCTTCTCGGCTCGGCGATCTGGTGCTTCGGGTTCGCAGGTGCCGGCTGGGCGCTCGGCGGCAGTTGGGAGAACTTTCATCACTCCTTCCGCTACGCCGACTACGCGGCGGTCGCCCTCGTAGGACTCGTTGTCGCCTTTCTGCTCGCTCGACACCTGCGCAGCCGCTCCAAGCCGCCTGGCCCCCGAGCGCAGTTCGTCGAAGAGTCGGCGGACTGACCCGCGGCTCCTTGTTGCCCTCAGGCAGCTGCGCCCGAAGCATTCAGGTTCCTGTCATGCCGTCGGTGGAACCGTTAGGCGGGACGAGATGCCGCCCGCAACCTCGACTGTGTGACATCAGAACGATCACTGACCCCGGATCCCGGGGATTGGGTCCGGCGCGAACGGCGCCGGCGTGATGCTGCCCGCCGCCGTCAGCGCTTCCGGCGGCGGCGGCTCTTCGGGGTGGCCTCGCTGTTCGCCTGGATCATTCTGATTGGCCTTCTGATTGCCAAACTCACGGGCGGCTCTGCAAGCCAAGACTCGCGGGTTCCTCTCAGCTCCGACACCACCCCGACGGGCAGGTTCGTCGTCCCTGGCCCGCTCGATCCGCACAACGTCTACGCCGCAGACGCCCCCGGGAGACTCTCCCCCACCGTCCGGAATTTCCCGGCCAGGGTCTACGTACCGAACAGCGAGAGCGGAACGGTCAGCGTGATCAACCCGGCCACCTACCGGGTGATCGATCAGTTCCCGGTAGGGGCAAACCCGCAGCACGTCGTGCCCTCCTACGACCTGAAGACACTTTGGGTCAACAACGACCAGGGCAACAGCCTGACCGCGATCAATCCGGCCACCGGCAGACCGGGTCGGACCGTCCCGGTGACAGACCCTTACAACCTCTACTTCACTCCGGACGGGCACTACGCGATCGTCGTCTCCGAGCGACGCGCCCGTCTCGATTTCCGCGACGCGCAGACGATGCATCTGCACCACTCGCTCGCGGTCCCCTGCTCCGGCGTCAACCACATGGACTTCACCGCTGATGGGCGCTTCCTTCTCACCAGCTGTGAGTTCGACGGCAAGCTGATCATGGTCGACGTCCGTCGGGAAAGGGTCGTGAAGACAACGACGCTCCGGTCCGGCGCCATGCCCCAGGACGTGAAGCTCTCGCCGGACGGGCGGGACTTCTACGTCGCCGACATGGCCAGCAACGGCGTCTGGGTCATCGACGCCAAGACCCTGCGCACGGTCAAGTTTATTCCCACCGGGATGGGCGCCCACGGTCTCTACGTGAGCCGGGATTCGCGTTTTCTGTACGTCTCGAACCGAATGGAGGGGTCGGTCTCGGTGATCTCCTTCGCTACTCGCAGCGTGGTCCACAAGTGGAGGATCCCCGGCGGCGGCAGCCCGGACATGGGCGGCGTCTCCGCCGACGGCAAGGTCCTCTGGCTGACCGGTCGCTACAACGCCGTCGTCTACGCCATCTCGACCGTGACCGGGAGGCTGCTCGCTCGAATCCCGGTCGGGAGCGGACCACACGGGCTCTGCGTCTACCCACAGCCGGGTCGCTACTCGCTCGGGCACACAGGAGTGTTCCGGTAGAGGCTCGGGCCTCCGCAGCTGCGCCGAGAGTGAGCGCCGAGCGACTCGCCGCCGCGCGAGACGTCAGATCGGCGTTCTTCTCGTCCCGAGCCGTCGTTTGGGCGGGAGCACTTCTCGCGATCGCGATCTTCGGTTGGCACGCAAAGAGCGCAACCCATCTCGATCCGCTCAACCTGGGTCAATCTTTTGGCGGGAGCATCGCCAACCTGTTCGCCGCACCAGTCGCTCGCTTCGATTCGATCTGGTATCTGACGATCGCCCAGCATGGCTACGAGGCAGGGTCGAGGGCGGCCTTCTTTCCTGTCTTGCCAGCGATCCTGGCCTTTGGAGACCGACTCGGCTCGCCGGCCCTCGTCGGTGTCACGGTCAGCATCGCCAGCAGCCTCACCGCTCTCTACTTCCTACATCGGCTTGTGACGCTGGACTTCGGACTCGAGCGCGCCCGCTCGACGATCTGGATCGCGGCCTGGTTTCCCGGCGCGATGGTCCTCTCTGCGGTCTACTCGGAGCCTCTGCTGCTCCTCGCCTCGGTAGGGGCGATCTATGCCGCCCGTCAGGAACGGTGGGCTATGGCCGGGCTGGCGGGAGGCGCGGCAGCGGCGACACGAAGCGGAGGGATCCTGCTGCTCGTGCCGCTGCTGATCATCTACCTCCATGGCCCGAGGAGCAACCGGCGGAAGGTGGACTCGCCAAGAGGCCGCTTCGGGATCCGTTATCGCCCCCGCTGGAACCTCCTCTGGCTACTCGCGATCCCGGCGGGCTTGGGCCTTTTCATGGCAGTCCTCGCCAAGACGACCGGCGATCCCACCGCGCTGTTTGCGGCCCAGGCCAAGTGGCATCGCAGCCTCGTTCCGCTGGGCGGCATCGTCGGCGGCCTTTGGAGCGGCCTTCGCTCGGTCTTCGACTTGCTCGTACCGGGCGTCGGACGCTCGGCCAACTCGATCGGCAGCGGTGTTCCACCGGCATGGATTGATCTCCGCGAGGTGCTGCTCAGCGGCTTCATGCTGGCCGGACTGTGGCTGCTTCGCGAGTCGTGGCGCCGACTGCCCGCCGCCTACACGGCTTATGCGATCTGCGGGCTCGCGCTGGCGCTTTCGTTTCCGGCCCGGGGCTCGCCTCTCATGTCCTTGCCGCGCTTCGAATCTGTTCTCTTCCCACTTTGGATCGCCCTCGCCCTTTGGCTACATGAGCGCGATCGTCGCCTCGGCCCTGTCCTGACGGTCTTCGGGGTGCTCATGGCCATCACCAGCGGGCTCTTCGCCGTCTGGATCATGGCGCCGTAGCGGGACTGGGACTGAGGGCATGACGCCGCTCTTGCATGGAATGGGTATCCGGTCCGCTGCCCCGAAATCCCCGCCTACCGTGCTCTGCGGACGGGCGACAATCTGTCCGTGAGGTTCGAGGGATCGATCAGATGGATCGCGGCCTTGTTCCTTGGCCTGGTCACCGCGATCGCCACATATCTTTTCCTTGACCTCCTTGGCGCCGGTCAAACGACGACCCCGATCACCGTCCTGATTTTCGCGTTTGCCGTTGTCGCCTTCGGCTGGGCCTTGAACTAAGACGCAACCTTTTGCTGGCGCTGCAGTTCGCGCAAAACAGGCGTCCGGACGCATCCGATCCGGCTTAGACGGTGATCACGATCTTTCCTCGGGAGTGGCCTTCACCTTGGTACCGGAGGGCTTCCGGAACCTCGCTGAGCTGGTAGCGCCGATCGATGATCGGCGTGACCTTTCCGGACTCCACGAGTTCCTTCAGGACAACCAGATCCTCCTTGGTGTGCCTTGTAATGAAGATGCGCATCCGCTGGCGCACGAACGGTGACGACGAGAGCACCTTGATCTGGCGAGCGAGTCCGAGCCAACGGTCCATATCCGATACCCCAACCAGGACGTAGGTTCCCTGAGGGGTCAGCGCCCGTCTGCAGTCCGACAATGATCGATTTCCCACCAGATCGAGCATCACGTCGTACTGCTGTGGATCCTGGGTGAAGTCCTCCTGGGTGTAATCGATGACCTGGTCCGCGCCGATCGACCGGACCATGTCCACGTTCCTCGCGCTGCACACGCCGGTCACGTTCGCTCCGAACGACTTGGCGATCTGCACGGCGAACGTGCCTACGCCGCCCGACGCGCCGTTGATCATCACCTTCTGTTCCGGCTGAACCCTCCCTTGATCGCGAACGCCATTGAGGGCGGTGAAGGCCGAGTCTCCAACGGCCGCCGATTGCTCAAACGTGAGGTTGTCCGGCTTCGCCAGGAGGTTGTCCTCTTCAACGCAGGCGTATTCGGCGAAGGCGCCGTCGCACCAGCCGAAGACCTCATCACCTGGCTGAAGGTGCTTCACGCTCGCGCCGACCGCTTCAACCTGCCCCGCCAGATCGAGTCCCGGTATCTCGTGCTTAGGCTTGAACAGCCCCACTGCCGGACGCATGGCGTAGGGGATGCCCCTGAGAAGGTGCCAGTTGCCGATATTGACGGCCGCGGCGCGAACTCGTACGAGCACCTCGATTTCTTTCGCGACCGGTCTGTCGACGTCCTTGAGCTCCAGGACGCCGGGTGAGCCGTACCTGTGCTGGACGATCGCCTTGATCAAGTCCTCCTACGCCACCGTCGGTCCTCCCGGCTCCACGCCGCCCGGGTTCTCATTCGCGTCGTCTGGAGTCCGGGAGACTACGACCGAACCTCGGATGTTGGGAGTGGCAGCCAGTCCTCTCGCGCACTGAATTCGAGGGCAGCACTGCTGCTCGGCGTGGGCTCAGAACAACCCGAAGCGAACCGCGCTGATCGCGCCCGCCACGAGGCGATAGATCGCGAAGGGCCGTATGGACCGAGTCTCGAAATACCGCAGCAGGTACTTGGCCGAGAAATAGGCGGTGACTCCGCAGATGACGAACCCGACCGCGACCTGTCCGTGGATGTGATCGCCGGTGAGCAGGATTAGGCCGTTGATGAACAGGAACACGCTGGCCGCGACCGGCTTGGCGAACGCTATGCGGAAGACGTGCTCGAGGGCCAGACCGGTGATCCCGACCGGGATCGTCGCCAGGATGATCAGCCGGGACAGTCCCTCGTCGAAGTCGCGTGGGCCGACCCCCTCCCCGCTGAATGCCCGACGGACGGTGGGCAGGAAGCCGGCGATGATTCGGATCCAGTCGGCACGGAAGAGCCAGAGCAGCGCGAGGGCGGTCGCGACATGTAGGGCGACAATGAAGGCGAGATAGAAGGAGGACTCGCTGTGGGGCCCCGAAGACTGCGTCACCAGCGTCTCCCAGCTCCCGCCGATCCAGGCCGGGACCAGGACCGAGTGGCCGAGGCTGGAGACGGGGAGGAGCTCGGTCACGCCCTGGACGAGCGCGATGACGATCGCCTGTAGATAGCTCAGCATCGAGCCGGGAAGGCTGAACGATCGCCCCTGACAAGTGCCTGAACGGAGGGCTCAGGTTGTTGAGAGCGGGATCTTGACTCGGAAGCTTCCTCCCGAGCCATTTGAGACGGCTTCAACGTCGCCGCCGATCGCCCGCGCCAAGCGGCGAGCAAGAGGGAGACCGAGACCCGCACCCGCGTCGTTATCTGCCCCGGCTTCCCCACGGTAGCCGGGCTCAAAGACCCGCTCTGTCTCGTCTGGCCCAAGCCCTGGACCGTCATCGGTGACGATGAACTCCGCGTTTCCTTCGTCTCGCTGGACCCGCACGACGGTCCTGCTGCTGGCGTAGCGGCAGGCGTTCTCGAGCAGCGGGGTGATGATCCGCTCGGCGGTATTCGAATCAACGTCAACCTTGAGGTGCGAGTCCAAGACCTCGGAGGTCATCCGAACTCCAGCTTCACCCGCCAGCGAATCACAGGCCGCGATCGAGTGCTCGACGACCTCGGCGGCTGATGCCGTTCCCCTGTCCCCCATCGATTCGGCGCGGGCCGCCGCCATCAGGGTCTCGAGAGTCTCGCCCATCTGAGAGGCACGCCCGGCGATTTCCCGGAGCGCGTCCCGGTACTCCGCATCACCGCGCTCCTGGCGCAGCGCCAGCTCTGCCTCGGTGATGATCGCCGCCAATGGTGTACGCAGCTCGTGCGAGAGCTCGGCCGAGAGCAGCTGCTCGTGGCGCAGTGCCGACGCTAAGCGGGCGAGCATCGCGTCGAAGGTGGCGGCGAGGTTCGTCAGCTCGTCGTATGGCTCGCCAACATTGAAACGATGCTCCAGATCGTGCTCACTCCAGTCCCTGGCTTCGGCGGTGATCTGGGCCACTGGGCGCAGAGCACGGTTGACGATCAGTCGGGTTGCCAGCAGGACCAGGACGAACGCGGCTCCTGCATAGATCAGTGACTCCGTCAGGGCACGAGAGGCGGAGTGCTCGTAAGGATCGAGTGAAATGGCGGTGACCACAGTCCCCACTCGCTTGCCACCCTCCAGGACGGGGACGGCGAACAGGCGCAGGTCGGCGCTCGGATCCTCGGCGCGGGTTCTTGGGCCGCCGGCCATCGAATCGGCCAGTTGCTGCGCCGACCTCGGCGCGAGAGGACGGTCGATCGCATCGCCGCCGCTGTAGACCCACACCGGAGTATCGGGCGCGGCGCTGTCTGGGCTCTCTCTGACCTGCAGCGTTCCGCCGTGCTCGCTGATCCCATCGAGTGCCGCGCTGGCCCGCGCCTCCAGGACCCGGTTGGCGTCGCCGTTCAGATTCGTGCGGAGCAACAGGTTGAAGCCGACCGTGAGTCCGGCAAGGGTGATCGCGGCGGCGAGTGCTACCAGGACCGTCAGTCGGGTGCGCAGGCTGAATCGGCTCATCCCAGCCGGTAGCCGACTCCGTGCGCCGTATCGATCCTCACCTCGGTGGGAAGGTCGGCGAGCTTCTTCCGCAGGCGCCCCAGATAGACGTCGAGCGTGTTGTCGTGGACGATCGCGCCATCTGGCCAGCCGGTGGCGATCAGCTCCCTGCGTCGCACTGTCTCTCCATATCGCCCGACCAACGCACCCAGCAGTCTGAACTCAGTCGGCGTCAGCGCGACGGTCTTCTCGCCCGAAGTGACGGCGTGCATGGCGGGGTCGAGCCGAAGATCGCCAGCCGTGACCACTGGCGTCCGACCCGCGGAGCGCCGGTACAGGGCACGTAGCCGGGCGATCAGCTCGGCGAACTCGAACGGCTTCGTCAGGTAATCGTCGCCTCCGGCACTGAACCCGGCCAGACGGTCGACCATCTGATCGCGAGCCGTGAGGAAGAGCACCGGTGAATCAACTCCTCGCGAGCGGATCGCCTGGGTGACGTCTCTTCCGTCGGCATCGGGCAGGCCGATGTCGACTACGAGCAGGTCTGGTGGCTCCTTCTCGGCGAGCGTGACGGCGTCCTTCCCGAGGCTTGCCTGGACCACCTCGAACCCCTCCTCCTCCAAGCCACGGCGAAGCAGGCGCCGCAGGTCGCCGTCGTCTTCGACTACAAGTACGCGAGGCAGCATTAGTTCAAGTAAGGGGTCAGCGCTCCCGTAAGACCCGGCCGAGAGGCAGTCCCGCGATTGACCGCCGGGCAAGAAGCGAACCGCCAATACCGGCCAGGATCGCGACGCCGTAGAGCAAACTGAGGAATCCCCATGGCAGGGCCAGGTGATCCGGTGGCGGGTCGAAGACGTGAGTCAGCATCGCAACGAGCATCTCGGCGAGAAGCCAACCGAGCAGGGTCGCCAGCACCGCTCCCGCGACCAAGACCATCGCGACCTCGCTCCAGACGAAGGCCCCCACCTCACGCAGTGAAGCGCCGATCGCGGTCATCGTGGCGAACTCATGCCGTCGCTCCGCCACCGCGCCAAGGACGAAGATCGCCATTGCGGCAGCGACGAGGACGATCGCGAAGACTTCTTCGAGATGGCTGATCCCGGCCAGGTCGACAGTGGTGATCGAGGTCACCGTCTGCGCCGTCTGTTGATCGATGTTCTTGACCTCCGTCCCGAGCGGCTTGGTCGCGGCGACAACCCGGGCCGCCACCGTCGATGGGCTTCCGCTGGTCTTAGCGAAGACCACATTTGGGCTCGAGTGGGTGATCTGGTTGAGGTAGCTCAGGTTCGTGACCATGAATGAGTCACGCGGCGCCGAGGGGAATTCCTGGACGGTCCCGATGACGTGGAAGGGAGCAACGTGAAACCGGCCAGTCTGCTGGTCAAGCACTCGCAGCCGAAGCAGCGACCCCGGGCTCAGCGAGTAGTCAGTGATCGTCTCCTTCGATACCAAGATGCCGGCACGGGTCGAGGCAAGCCGACTCATCATCTGATCAGCGGACCCGCCGATGAAGTAGGAGTCCCGCAGGCTGGTGGCGTCACGGAACTGCGATGGGTCGATTCCGAAGGTGTCCTGAAGGTCCGGGCCGACGTAGGCGTAGGAGTGGTTCACCGGCGTCGTCGCGGCCACCCCCGGTACGGAGGCCACCTTCGCCGGTAGGTCATTCGACGCGGCCACCCCCGGCGGAGAGCTGACGGTGACGTCTGCGCCAAGCGTCAATTGCGCGTCGACATTGGCCTGCTGGTTGTAGGTGGCGGTGAAGATCCCGAGGCTGACCGCGAAGGCGAGCAGCAAGCCGATGACGACCAGACCGCGGTTGACGGCCGAGGCCCGCCGGCCCAAGCTGGCCAAGACAAGCGAGCCGAGGGTTCCGGGTCTACGTCCCACCCGGCCCGCCAGCGCACTCATAAAACGGCCGCGCAGCCGGACCAGCAGGAGCGTCGCGCCGATCCAGAGCAGCGCCGGGCCGAAGAACATATACACGGAGAGGGACAGAGTTGGGTTCGAGTCCGGGCTGATCACCGCCGAGAACCCAGTGCGGATCGTGAGCCAATAGATCAGTCCGCTCAGCGCGAGAGCGATGAAGTCCAGGTAGTACCGGCGCCAGGCCGGAACTCGTTGGGCAGCCACCGCCGTACGCCCCTCACTGATCTCGGTAGCGAGGACGCCGCGGGTACTGGCCAGTCGAGCGGCCGCCGAGCCAACGATCGACAGTCCGATCGCGGCGAGCGCGACCGCCACTCCGCGCCAGAACGTGAGCTGGACCCCGCCGCTGACCAAGAGCTGCACGGCCGCGAGTCCCAGAGCGACACCTGCGAGGCCCGCAACCAGGCCGATCAGAACGCTCTCGACGGCTGCGACCATAAGAAGGTCGCGCGGTCGGGCCCCGCGAGCTCGCAGCAGGGCCAGGTCACGACGATCGCTCTCGCTGGTCCCGAGTGCAGCGAGATAGGCGACGCCGAGGGCAATGAGTGCACCGGGCACGGCAAGAAGAAGGAACAGCGTCTCGGCGTAGAGGGCATCCCCTGCTGCGCTGTTCAGTGAGTCGGAAAGGTTGTCGACGAACTGGACCTGTCCGGGAAGATTGCTCTGGATGCGGTTGACCGTGCGGGTGGCCTTGGACAGAGCGCTCGAGGGGCTCCCGGTGGCGAGCGGTGCCCGATCGAGCTGGGCCTGGACTTGCCACTGCGTACCCGTCTGGGCCCCAGGCTGCGCGCTCGCACCGGTAGCGCCTGTTGCAATCGTCGCCAGTTGGCGACCTAGGGTCTTGGCGAAGGTCGAGGTGAGCATGATCGCCCCGTTCTGCGGGGGTTGGGCCGGAGCCGGGCCGAGCAGCGGGTTGAGCGGTTGGAAGACGACATCTGGGGCGGTGATCAAGGCAACCCCACTCACCACGTAGCTCTGCGGTGGTGCGTTCGGCCGGGCCCTCAGCCTGATCGTGTCGCCGATCTGGGCTTGCAGAGTCGCGGCCATCTGCTGATCGAGGACCACACCCCCAGGGCGCAGTCCGCCTTGGAGCATTCGGAAGGTATGGATGTGTGCGACGTAGTCCCCCGGGACGGCGAGCACAGCGCCACTCGCGGTCTGGGTGGCAAGACCCTGTGCGTTGCGCTCGGCCGAGGCGAATGGGGCGGTGACGGTGGCGGCCGCGTAAGACACGCCAGGCTGCTTCGCCACGTCACCCGCGACCTGAAGGTCCTTCGGATAGGAGGTCACGGGTCCCTGCAGGTCCAGCGGGACTTGGCGGAGAGCGGTCGCCGAAGCCGTCCTCAAGGAGTTCCCGATGAAGAGGATCATCCCGGCGAGCAAGCCGACGGCGATGGTGATCACACCGATGCGCAGCGCGGTGCGACCCGGTCGCCGCCAGAGCCCGGCCACCGAGAGATGGATCGCGGGTCTCATACCCGCTCACTCCCGAGCAGGGCGCCATCGGCGAGGACGATGATTCGCTGCGCGCGCTCAGCGACATCCGGATCATGCGTCGCGGTGACCATGGCGAAGCCGAACATCTTCCGAGCGGCGTCGATCAGATCGAGAACCCGGTCACCGGTGTCGGAGTCGAGATGGCCGGTTGGCTCGTCGCAGAGCAGAAGCTCCGGGCCCTGGGCGAGCGCCCGGGCGATCGCCACACGCTGCTGCTCGCCGCCGGAGAGCTCCGAGGGAAGCGCTTCCGCCTTCTCTGCGAGACCGACAAGAGCCAGATAGTCATCCGGGCTCTGCGGAGCGCCGCTGCCGTTGCGCTCGGCGGGTCGATCCTTGGATCCGGCCGCTGCGAGGATGGCGAAGGCGACGTTTTCGCGGGCATCAAGGTTGGCGAGCAGGTTCGCTCCCTGGAAGACGAAGGCGATACGCCGCTCTCGCTGCGAGCCGCGTGCGCGTCGATCGAGAGTCGACAACACTCGATGACGCCAAGTGATGCGGCCAGAGCTCAGAGGCAGAAGCCCGCCGAGCACGTGCAGGAGAGTCGTCTTGCCCGAGCCGGACGTGCCGAGCAGCCCGATCGTCTCTCCCTCGCGAATCTGAAGATCGACCCCAGCCAGAGCGCGAACGGCTGTCTCCCCTTTGCCATGGATGACCGTGGCGCCCTCGCAGTTGATCAGCTCGTCCTGATCCACAGTGCCGAAGCTCATTCGCTCACCCTCCCGTCGGCGATCTGGACCACTCGATCGCAGGCCTCGGCAACAACAGGCGAGTGCGTGATCAACACGACTGCCGACTGATAGGTGTCCCGCAGGCGGCCCAGAGTCTCGAGGACGAGCTCCTCGTTGGCGGCATCGAGCTCGCCGGTCGGCTCGTCTGCAAGGACGATTCGCGGTCGCCGGGCGGCGGCTGCGGCGATCGCCACGCGCTGTTGCTCGCCGCCTGAGAGCCGATCCGGCGTGTTGTGCGCTTGCCGCTCGAGGCCGAAGATGGCCAGCGCCTCGTCTGCGGCCTCCCGAGGATCGCGATCGACCTCGGCGAGACTGACCGCCGCAGCCACGTTCTCCCGCGCAGACAGGGTCGGCCAGAGGTTGTCCGACTGGAAGACCACAGCGACCTCCCTCGCGCGAATCCGCGCCAGAGCGCTCTCGTCGAGTCTGGCCAGCGAGCGGCCGTCGACTCGGACCTCACCGGCCGAGGGAACGTCCATCGCTCCGGCGAGGGAGAGCATGGTGCTCTTGCCGGATCCCGAGGGCCCGACTACGGCCACAGTTTCACGCGGGTCGACCTTCAGATTCAGGCCACGAAGGGCCACCGTCTCCGTGGCCCCGGCGCGGAAGATCTTGAAAACGTCGAGCAGCTCAATGGCCGGCGGCTCCGCCTCCAACGCCGGGCGCTCGGGCTCTACGTAGAGACTGCCGAGCCTCGCAGTCGCATCCATGGGACTAGCTCCACCGGAAGCTCTCACTGATCATTCGGTAGGCGTCGACGTTGTCGACCCCAACCGGGTTGGCGAGGTCGACGATTGCGGTCCTGCCGGCCTTGGAATAGACGTAGCGATCGACGGTGATCTTCGGGCGCTGTCCGGTCACCGGGCTCTTCGTCCCCTGAGTGGTGTAGGTCACCTTGACCGCTTGGTTGGGCCCGACCGTGACACTCTGCGACGATCCGGGAGAGAGGCACGGATCGGAGCTGGCCATCTGCTTCAGCTGCTGGTCCACAGACGCCGGCGTCGCGGCCGGACCCTGGTTGACCTGGATCGTGATCGTGTTGCTCTTGTCCTGGAAGGTCACCTGATTGCCGGAGCCCGAGCGCGCCCAGCCCTCGGGGTAGGAGATCGAGTAGCCAGCGGGCCGGTTCTGGTAGGTAAGGAAGTTCTGGTTGTCCGGGATGTCGCCAGCGGCGGTCGACGCGGCCTCCGACGAACCCGAGGAGACGCTCGAGCCGCACGATGCCGCCTTCGCGGTTGAGACGACGGTCGAGGAGGTCGTGGGTCCAGCTGCCACCGACGAGCTCGATGAGCCTCCGCCGGAGCTCGATCCGCACCCGGTCAGAACGGCCGCGAAGACGAAGATCGCGGTGGCGAACAAGACTGAGAAGCGATGGTGAATTGCCCGGAGTTTGATCTGCATGCGACCAGGGTCCCTCGAAATGCCTGAAAACCTCCTGAACCGCCCCGTCAGGTCTTTGTCGGGCTGAAGGCGCCTCAGTGGTGATGGCGCGAGCGCCAAGCAGCCCAGCCCAACAAGACCGCAGTGCCGAGCAACAGGACCAGGCCGGTGGTGATGTATCCGTGCATCAGCGAACTGAGCGCAAGCAGCGCGCAGACAAATCCTCCCCATGCGCTTGCCGCCCAGATCGGTCGCCTGCTCATCGATCACCCCTCAGTGATCGTGGTCGTCGAGCCAAACGGCCCAGCCGAAGAGGGCAAGCGACCCGAGCGCCATCATCCCGCTGGCCTGCACCCTCCCCTGTAGGAGCCAATCGAGAGCCAGCAGGCCGCAGATCACACCTCCGGCCGCGCTGACTCCCCAGATTGGCTGCCGACGCATGCTCGTCGCCTATCCCGTGCACTCCATGTGGGGCCTAGCCTGGATTGGTCGATGAATCCCACGTGACAGTCCGTCAGTGGGTCGCAGTGACCGTTCTTATCGGCACGCCCAGGTGCTTGACGCGCTCGGGGAGATCCACATGAAGCCAGTGAGAGACATGGCTCGGGGGCGTCTCGAGGATGATCTCGTCGTAGTCCGACCCCTCGATCTCCTCGACGATGTCGTCATAGGCGTTGGGGCTGTTGGCGACGCGGCCATTCACCTCTCCGCCGCCGGCAGGTCCCTCCAGGACCGGCAGGGCCCGAGCCAGGACTTCGTCCCCCTTCGGATGGTCGGACGTGTTGCGATCGAAGGCGAGGTGGTCGGGGTTGGGAACGAGCATGAAGAAGCTCGCCGGGCCGGCCGCCACGCGCTCCTTGATCGCATCCAGCAGCGCCGGCGTGGCGTTCGTCTTGTTGGCCACCACGAGGATGCGCGGCTCCTCTCCCGCCTTGCGCGCCTTTGCCCGGCGTGCCGTCAGGGGGATCACGTCCACCTTCGTGGTCGCCAGGTAGACGACAAGCGCCAGGATGACGCCCAGGAAGATGAAGCTCGTGACCGTGGTGCCCAACCCGAGCCCGCCGTCGGCCTTGGCCTGCGACATGTAGTCGCCGATCGAGGCGCCCAGCGGGCGGGTGAGGATGTAGGCGACCCAGAACGAGAAGATCGCGTTGATCCGGAAGACGAAGTGCGCCACAGCGACCACCGCGATCGCCCCGGCGAACAGGAAGACCGCGTTCAGATAGCCGAGCGCGAGCTGTTCGGAGAGATAGTCGCCGGCCGAGGTGCCGAGCGCGAAGGTGAAGAGCACCGCCGCCCAATAGAAGGCCTCACGCCGGGTCGTGAAGATCGTGTGCATCGAGAGCGTCCGCTCGCTCGCGTACCAGACCGCGAAGGTGATCGCGAGGGCGATGCCGAAGGCAATCGTCGTCGTCTGCAGCGGGACGCCATAACCGTCGACCAGGTTGTCGCTGATCAGGGTGCCAACCACGCTGATCAGCACGACCGCGAGCCAGTAGATCCCGGGCCGATATCTGGTCGTCGCGAACTGCAGCACGAGCGCGGCGATCAGGACCGCCGACATGATGTAGCTCGTACCGCTGAGGCCGAGGCCCAGGTTTGTGTTCAGGTAGTCCGCAGCGGTCTCGCCGACCGTCGTGCAGAGGACCTTGATGACCCAGAAGTAGAGGGTGATCTCCGGGACCTTGTTGAGCATCCGGCGGCCCCGCGACTGCGGGGCGGGCTCTTCGTCACGCCGCAGCCCAACTCGGGGCGGTTCGGCAATCGTCGTCGCGCTCATCTGCCTGCCTTCCTGTCTGGATTCGGCTCCCTCGCGAGCGCGGCAGGGTGACAGCAGCGACCTGAACGACTCCTGATTACGGACCGGTTAGATGCGCGAAGTGCGTCGCGGAGGGGCCCAGTGACTCGCGGACGCCTAGGGGCGGCCGCTATTCATGAATCGTTCAGGTATGGCGAGAAGGGTGCTCCTAGCCTTCGCAGCGGGCCGGCGCTGGCGCCGGACTAACGCACATGGCCGCCCATGCCATTCATACGCGCCTTGGTGGGCGATGTCGCACCGCCCTACTCGTCGCGCTGCCCACCGCCTTGATCCTGCTCGGGGCACTGATGCGCCTGCCGGTTCTGCTCGACCTATCACGGGCCCCCGATCGCGCATTCCCTGAACCTGGACCTGATGGCCCATGTCGGCGCCTACTCGGACATCTCCCATCTCTTCTATCGGGACCACATCGGAGCGCATCCGATGCCGTACTTCGACTTCCGCTTCGAGTACCCGGTCCTCACCGGCCTCTTCGTCTGGGTGGCGAGCTTTGTCCACTCAAGCGTCGCCGCCTATTTCCTGAGTTCCACGGGCCTGCTGCTCGGCCTGGGCCTGGTCACGGTCTGGGCGCTCAGCCGAATCGATGGGGCCAACCCGTGGCTTTTCGCAGCCGCGCCGGCGCTCGCCCTCTACGGAACCCTGAACTGGGACCTGCTCGGGATCTGCCTGCTCGTCATCGCGCTGCTTCTCTTCCAGCGCGGCAGGGACGGATTCGCCGCAGGCGGCCTCGCTCTCGCTACCTGGGCGAAGTTCTTCCCGATCGTCGTCCTCCCGATCGTCGTCGCCCTCCGCGTGGCCGAAGGACGCCGGCGCTCGGCCGCCCTGATCGCCGGTGTCTTCACAGCGACGACACTGGCCGTCAACCTCCCGTTCGCGCTCACCGGGGCAGGATCGATCCGCGCCAACTGGTCCTACTTCTTCACCTACACGGACCAGCGGCCGCCACGCGGAACGATCTGGCATCCCCTGCTCGGCCAAGCAGCGGACTTCGTGGCGGTTCCGCTGTTCGCCGCCGGCCTGGCCGCGATCGTGATTCTGGCCCTCGCGTGCCCGCAACCGTCCTGGCGGCGCGCTGATCCCCGCCTCCGCCGCCGCGCTGCTCTGGGTGTTCGCGACAGCCAAGGTCTACAGCGTCCAGTACTCGCTCTGGATCTTCGCCGCTCTGGCGATCGACGGGGCGCCCGTGGCCCTGGCGGTGGCCTTTGCCCTGCTGGACCTGCTGATCTTCGCCTCCACCTTCGGCCCGCTCTATCCGGCCGGCCCAATCGCCTCCGACTTCCCGCTCGCCATCCAATGGGGTGCCTACGGACTGCGCCAGCTGTTCACGGCCTGGCTCGCGATCGGGTTGGTCCGGCGAAGACTCAGCCCCGATGCAGCGGCGCCTGAGCCACGAGCGGCTGGCGCTGACGAGCCCTGCCAGATGACGTCAGCTCGGGATCTGCTCACCAAGGGCTCGAGCTGTGCGAGGGATATGCGCTGCCGGCCGGTCGGCCGGTAGCGCCAGACAAGAAAGCGGCCGTCGAAGTCGCGGCCAACGAGGCGAAAGCGCGGCATCGAGAGGTGCAGCGTGGCCCTCGGGGTGCTGCTGCCCTGCCGCGGCAGGGCGAGCACATCCACCTCACCCACCGGTTCGACCCTGCTCGAAAGCGTTCGCTCCCGGGCAGGTAGAACTGCAGCGGCTTGCGGGCGAAGCTGCCCGGAGTCGCGATCACGACGCGGTCAACGCGAGGCGGCCCCAAGTCGCTCGCCGCAGCCCGCCAGTCCTCGCTGTGGTACTTCGGCTCCCAGGCCGTCAGCACCACGACCGCGAGCGAGGCCAGACAGAGGCCCACGGCGGCCGCGCTTCCGAGCCACGGCCTGCCCGGAGTGGCGAAGCCCATCGAGAGCAGGACCAGGCCGGGAACCAAAGCGACGATCAGGTTGCGCGGGTCGAGATAGTCGAGCCCAAGCAGGGCCAGTCCCAGCGGCAGGAGGAATGTGGCGAAGAGCATCGTCGCCACCAGGCGCGGCCCGGGACCGCCGGAAAGCCGGGAGGCAGCGAGGCGCATCAGGCCGACCAGGGCCGCCGCGACCACGATTCCCGCGACCGGCAGGGCCGCCGAGGTGAGATCGAAGCCGACGAGGAAGTCGAGCGGAGTGATCGCCAACCTGCCAATGATCGGAGCGTGGCTGATCCAGCTGGCATGACCCATCGATTGCTGCTGGAGCGCAAGCGGTAGGAGGAATGCCCCGGCCGCGATGACGGAGGCGACCGCCGCAGCTACCACCCGACGCCTGGGTGCCGAGCGCAGCAGAATCTACCGCCTCCGGCACGACCAAGAAGACGGCGAAGTAGTGGGTGGCGAGAGCCAGGGCCGAGGCCACAGCCCAGCCGCCGTAGAGGCGAGCGCTCGGCCGCTTGATGGCGCGAACGGCAAACAGGAGCGAAACCGCACTGAGTAGTACGAGCAGCGAATAGGCACGGGCCTCCTGCGAATACCAGACCAGAAAGGGGTTGCAGGCAACCAGCGCCGCGGCGATGGCCCCCGCCCGCGCGTCAGCGAGCTCGCGGCCGATCCAGTAGGTCACCGGCACAAGCGCCACCCCGAAGAGCGCTGGCAGCGCTCGCATGCCCACTTCGGTTCCGGGAAAGACTTGGACCCAGAGCCAGGAGATCACGTAATAGAGAGGCGGGGTCGATTCGAGGTTGCCGATTCCGGTGAGCATGTGCCCGAGCGAGCGATGGACGAGGTCCACGGTGCTCAGCTCGTCGCCCCAGAAGCTCTTGGCCCCGAGGGTGCCGAAGCGAACCACGGCAGCGAGCAGGATCAGGCCAACGAGGATGCGTGCTGCCGAATCGCGGGTTGAGGGGGATGACGTCGGGGAAGCCATCTGGATCGCTGAGTGAAGCTCGACCGGATACTAGGTCTGCATCTGTGATCGGTCCTGAGGGGATCCACATCCGTTCATGGTTCTTTCATCCGTTCCGAGTTCCCTATCCGGCATGACTAACCGAAGGCTCTTCCTGAGCGCACTCCTGGTCAGCCTCTTGATCCTGCTCGTCGCTGGTTGTGGCTCCGGCGGGTCGAACTCCCCGTCATCTGGACCGCAGATCGTCTCGGGTGCCGGACCGAATGGACCGGCCCAGGTCTCGGCAAGCGACTTCACCGCAACTGTGGACAACCCCTTCTACCCGCTGAAGCCTGGGTCCACCTACCACTACCGCGGCGTCAAGGACGGCAAGCCCACGATCGACATCTATGCCGTCAGCCACGAGACGAAGCGAATCCAGGGCGCGCCGTGCGTCGCGGTCAAGGACAACCTCTACGAGGCCGGCAAGCTCGAGGAACAGACGACCGACTGGTACACCCAGGACAGCAAGCGCAACGTCTGGTACTTCGGCGAGGCGACCCGAGAGCTGAACTCTCAGGGGAAGACGACGAGCACCGAGGGCTCCTGGCAAGCCGGTGTCGACGGTGCGCAGCCGGGCATCTTCATGCCGGCCAACCCACAGCCGGGCCAGTCTTACCGCCAGGAGTACTACAAGGGCCACGCCGAGGACCAGTTCAAGGTGCTCGCACTGAACACCTCGGTGACGGTCCCGGCCGGCTCCTACCGGAGCGCCCTGCTGACCGAGGAGACCACCCCTCTCGAACCGGGCGTCGTCGACCACAAGTACTACGAGAAGGGCATCGGCAACGTGAAAGAAGTGACGGCGAAGGGTCCGCGGGAGCTCGCGGCTCTCGCCTCGGTCAACGGTCTCTCAGCTCCCTAGAGGCAGGTCGCCTGAGGTTGGTTCTGTCGGCGCGGTGGAATCGCTCGGGCAAGGGCGAGGACCGCGGAGACATGGCGCTTGGCAGCGGAGATTGGCGCCCTTTCCCTGTTCTTTGGCGGCTTTGACCTGGCCGGTCAGCTTCTCAGTCTTCGCGCCGGCTCCGGGCGCGAGCGCAAGCGCAGCTGTCGCAAACAGTGCGGCCACTAAGCCAAATCGCGGGAATCCAGGCCTCTTCGGCTCCATCACCATCCATTCGATCGATCGTCCCTGCGGCTATTCGAGCTAAACCGGTCACTGAAGGCTCAGCGCCTGGTGGCGTGTTGCCCTCTCACCGATTTGGACCGCTTGGGCTGCGGGTCAGGGAGCCGAAAACCCCGCTACAGAGCGGTTTCCTGAGGCGCGCCCGACAGGATTCGAACCTGTGACCTTCGGTTTCGTAGACCGAGCCTGGAGTTCGGTGGGGCTCGTCTGGGCTCGGGATTCGGCTCTGTACTGCGACCGGAGCTCGTCTGAGTTCTGGTGGTCTCCGTCCCGTCTGTTGCCCTTTTGTTGCCCTCATCGAGGTCGGAGGCTCATGCGTACACACTGCTGCTTTGCATGGAAAGCAGCTGCTCCGGCCTAGGCGCTACTGGACCTGCTTGTCCTTGCCCGGGCCGCCTTTGAGCTTGTCCTTGCCCGGGCCGCCCTTCAGGGTGTCCTTGCCCGCCTCGCCGAGCAGCTTGTCGTTGCCCTTGCCGCCCTTCAAAGTGTCCTTGCCGGCGCCGCCGCAAATCACATCGTTGCCGGCGAGCCCAGAGAGCTTGTCCTTGCCGCCGAGGCCGACCATTACGTCCTTACCCGGCGTGCCACTGAGCTTGTCGTTGCCGTCCGTACCAGCGATGGTCGGCGTCTGCCCGTTGCAGGGGCCGGCGAACGTGGCGGTGATCGTCTGATCAGAGCTCATCGTCACCGTGCAGGTGCCCGCGCCGGCACAGCCGCCTCCGGACCAGCCGGCGAAGCGGGAACCGGCAGCCGGAGTAGCCGTCAGCGTGACCGCATTTCCCTCGCCGAAGGGCGCCGAGCAGGTGGCCCCGCAGTTGAGCCGGCCGTCGCCGGATGTGACGGTCCCGGCGCCAGTCCCAGCCTTGGCAGCAGTCAACGTCTTCGCGTTGGGGATGTAATCGACGCGGAGGCCGCTGGAGAGAGTCCCCGCGGTGTTGCAGGAGAACTGGGTGAACGGCCCGGTCGCCGACGCCTGCACTCCAGCGGTTGCGCTGGCGCTGCCATTGGTGAGGGTCCCGTAGATGACCGTGATGATTGTGGAGTCCTCGTGGAGCTGGATCTCGAAGTTCGCGAAGCCGCTGGCGCCTAGGTACTGAGCTCGCCACTCGATGTTGAAGGTCCGGTGCGGGGCGGAGCCGGTCGTCGAGGTGAAGATGCCGAAGCCGCCGTTGACCAGGTAGAGGTCGTCCCAGTAGGGCATGATCGATGCGCCGAGATTGGAGGCGGGCAGGCAGCTGTTGGTGAAAACGCTGTTGCTGCCGGGCAGCTGGAGGTTGCCGTTCGAGCTGACAGTGCCGCTGTTGAAGTTCTGAGCGTAGAAGCTGACTGGGAACGGGAAGCTGATGGGCGTCGTTTGATCGTCGCCGTGGTTGCCGATGTCGGTGGTTCCCGGAACGATCGGCGCGCCCGTCGATGTCTGGGTCGTGTAGGCAACATCGGCGCTTGCCGGCGCCGCTCCCGCGATCAACCCCACTGCTATAGCCAGAACCACCGCCTTAGCAAGGCTGCCCATTTACTCTCCGTCTCTGGAGCGCACACCCGTGCTTCCTGGGCTGACCATACGGTCCCGCGTCGCACGCGTCAACTTTGCCCGGAAGAAATGCAAGAAGAGGGCGAACCAGCTGCCCGTGCAGCAGCTACTGCTTTGGACGAGAAGCAGTAGTTCTGCTTTGCATGGAAAGCAGCACTTTGCAAGCGCGCGCGCTTTTCGCGCTAAGGAGCAACGACACAAGTGAGGCCAGCCACCGCTCCTTCGCCCTCAAAGCGGCAGCTTAGGGTCACCTACTTCCTGTGTTTCGTCCTGACCTTGAGCCTCGCCGTCTGGGTATTTGGCTAGCGCCCCCTTGGGCGTGAACGTGATCCTCGCTCTCACCTTCACCTTGTGCTTCTGGCGGAGGCCTTGGCGGGCTTGCTGAGCCTAAGAGGGACCACGATCTCCCCGGGCCCGCCGCTAGCGCTTGAGGGCTTCAGCAGGACCCGGCGCTTTCCCTTCGCGCCGGAGGCCTCGAGGGGCGAGGCCCCCGGTTGCACTTGACCTGATCAGAACCGCCTGATCAACCGGCACCGCGCGCGGCGGTAAGGTTTCCGACCGAGCGATGAATCGATCGGGCCTCTTCGCAGTTGCGACCCTGGTAGGTGTGGCGCTGCTGACCGGCTCGGCCGCCGCAAAAACCGTGACGGTCACGCTCTCCTCGGACACCGTTGCGTTTGGAGATCAGGCCGTCGGGTCGACAAGCAGCCCGCAGGTTGAAACGCTGCGGCTGAGCTGCTCCGCACCGTGCGGCTTCTCGCCGGCGATCGCCAGCTCCAACCTGGCCTTCGCGGCTGCGAGCGGGTGTCCGACGATGATGAGCGCGGACTTCGGAAGTGACGCGACCTGTCCGATCTCGCTGTCCTTCACCCCGACAGCGCTCGGGCCGGTCGGCGGGACACTCAACACCGGCACCGGCGGGCCGACTGCCAGTCTGAGTGGCAATGGAGTGACCTTGCCGCCACCTCCCTCCGCCAAGTGCAAGAAGAAGAAGCAGCGTTCCGCCCAGGGCGCGAAGAAGAGGAAGTGCAAGAGGAAGCGGAAACGCTAGCCGGGCAATTGCAGGAAGCTTTGAAGCGCGCCCGACAGGATTCGAACCTGTGACCTTCGGTTTCGTAGGTCGGGCAAACCTGTGCTCCTGAGGTCGATTGGGATTATCTCGCGCGGGGAGAGGCTGTCGGATGCCATGACTTTCGCTCAGATTGGAACCACGAACGGAACCCCGCGAAAAGGGGGCCGCGTTGGTTGGCCAACTAGGCCGGCACCGTCTCCCACCAATCGGCACAACGAAACGGATCGTCGGAGTCGGGCGCGTCCGGAGTCACCTCGCCGACGTCGGGAACCTTCGCGACGAGTTCGTCGCCGATGAAGCACGCGAGCACATAGCTTCGCATCGTGGCGCACGCGCCGAGCGAGAACACGCGGATGTCTCCGGGCGCCACATCCATTTCGGTGAACTGCGCGGTGTCGCCGTTCGTGAGCGTGCAGACGACCACAACCGTGGTGTAGGTGGTCTCCGTCTTGTTGGTGAAGATGACGCTGTAGGCCCACTCACCCACATCGAGGTCGCTCTGAGAGAAGACGTGCTCGCCGCCGTAGCCAGTCATGACGGGTCTGCGCGGATCGCCCCGCTCCAAAATCGCTTCCGCTCGTGCGGCCGTCGCCGGTTCGGCGGCCAGCCGCTCCGAGAACCGGTCATGAGCGGGGCCGGCAACCCTCAACGGCAGCGCTCCTGCGTCGCGCAACCGCTCGACGTAGCCATCACGTGCTTCGGAGGTGCGCAACACGTAGCGGAGCAAGAAAACGAGCTCGGAGATGATCGCGTCCGGCTCCAGCCCTTCGAACTCCGTGGGCAGCTCTATGCCCTCAAGCCAAAGCGACAGCTGCGCTCGCTGGGCCTCGAGCCAAGAAGACCACGGTTCCGGGACATCCGCCAGCGAGTCGTCGGGGAACGAGAGGACGAGCTCGAGGTAGTGAACGATCGGCTCGACGAGCGACCAGCGGACCAGATCGCGAAGGTCCGGGTCGCCCGCGAGCATCTCCACCACGGTCGGGCTGAGGCGCTGATACCGCTCCCAGTAGCGGTCCCAGAAACGCTCGCCGGTACGCGTGGCCCGGATCACGTCATCGCGGAAGCGGCGCAGGAACTCGACATTCGGGTCGAGCTCGGATCCGTAGGCTGCGGTCGCCACGAAACACTTCCCTGTTCCCCCCGCGCCCGACGCGCGAACTGCCCCCCAGAAGCCGACCGACTCTCGGCAGCCACCGCCCAACCCACCCCTTTCCGGCAATCCACGCTCCCTTCGATACTGGTTCTCACCCTCGATCGCGGTCTTCTCGTCGGCCACCCTGTCCCACGTGGCCTTCCGCTCGATCAGCTGAAACGCGTGCCGCATCTCGTGCAGGAGCAGCACGTGGCTGTCGAAGTCGATCTTGTCGTCGGGAATCAAGCCCTCGACCCAGGCCCCGAGACCGCCGCAGCCCTTCACGTCGTAGACGATCTCGATCCGAGTCGCCGCGAACCTGTCGTCGCAGTCCGTGAACCCACCCATCTGGTTCAGCTTCATGTTTGGCTTGGGGGCGACCGAGAAATCGCCCGGCTCGCCGGCTATCCCGACGAAGACACTCCTACTGCTCGCAAGTCGCGATACGGTCTCCGGCCCGATCCCGGGGGTGGTCGGGAAATCGAGGAAGACGATCCCGGTCTTGTATTCCACCTCGAGCAGCGAATCCGGGGCGATCGTCAGGATGTCCGTGATCACCTGGTCGAAGTAGTCGTTGCGCAGGACCTGGAGCATCAGTTCTCCGGCTCCTCGCCCGGCGCATCTGCCCGCACAATTCGGTGCTGACCCGACGAAGGCGCCGACGGCCCACCATGGAGCTGCTCCACGAGCGCGCGCAGGCTCTCATCCAGCCGGGTCGGTTCGTCCGGGCGCTCGCCTTCCACAGCAGCCAGCAGCCGCCGCTCGAACTCGTCCTTCCTCACGGGACCTCCATGATTTGGGCCGCCGACGCGCTCCCACCCCGGTCATCCGCGACGGTGAGCTGGACGGTGAACATGCCGGCCGGATAGTCGTGCTCGAGGACGAAGCTCGTCTGCGCGCCTGACAGGTGCTCCTGGTCCCCATCACCGAGCGACCACGTAAAAGCCGTGAGACGCCCGCCCGGCGCCCATGAGCGGCCGGCGTCAAGGATCCTGCGCCGCGATCCTCCGCGGGCCGGCAAGACCACGAATGCGGCCACCGGCGGTGCGCCGGTGTCGGGCACCTCGAGACGTCCCTGTGCGACGATGCCGGCGTCGCGAACTTCGAGCTCCTCGAGCACGGGATTCGCCTCGATCATCCGGCTTGTGTTGATCGACGCCACCTCGCGCAGCAGATCGCCTGAGAAGAACGTGGACAGGCGTCCGCCCGCGCCCGCACCGAGTGACTGGCGGAGTCCGCGCTCGACCGCAGCAGTGATCGCGCCACCGGAGATGAAGTCGGCCAGCGACGCATACCACTCGTTGGTCTTGACCTTCACTTCCCCAACGGTCGCTGTCACGCTGCCGCCAATCAACTCGAGCGCGATCTCGGCCCTGTAGGAAGCCGTGACCACTGGTGGGCCCGGACGCCGAAGCTGGCCCTCGAACACGATCGCCCTGTCGGCCAACAGCACATCGAAGGAGTCCAGGAAGAGGTCGGTCGTCCCGGGAAGCACGACGGGACGGTCTCCGAACGGCGGCGGCAGCTCACCGATGTCCTGTGACAGTCCGTCGCGAATGCGCTCGGTGACCAGATGCTCCGACAGGGCAAGCGCCCACTCCCGCTCCAGGAAAACCTCACCGGAAACCTGCCGACTCCCTTCCGGGGGAGCGCTGCCGAATGAGAGCGTCACCGCCACGACGTTGCGGCCGGACTTCCGGCGAAAGGCCGTCGTCAGCTCACTGAGCTGGGCGCGGCCTGTAAAACCTGGCAGCCGCACATCCTGCCCAATCGCCCCCTGAGTACGAGCGAACCCGGCGATGTCGCTCGCGACCCGGGCGGCGTTCGGGCCCGCCACGTCGACGTCCTCGTCACGCGTCTCGCTCCAGTCGATGAACAGCTGGACGCCTGAGGGTGCAGCATGAGAGGCAACGCGGGCACGGACGTGCAGGATCGCGGTGGCGACGTCGCCGAGGTCGTCCGCTGCGCTCAGGGCACGTGAGCGGTAGACGACTGGGAGGTCGACGCGCGCCCGAGCCTCGGTGTCACCGTCCTCGGTCGGGATGAGCGCGACGGATTCCGGCGCGCCGAAGGTCAGCTCCACGCGCCGGTCGTTGCTGACCGACACCGCGTGGTGGGTCGTAGCGCCGACTCGGTGCATCGCCCGCACCAGCCGCTCGACCACGGGCTCGCCTACCTGAAGCGCCACCTCGGATACGCCTGTGAGCCGGTTACCTTCAGATGCCAGGGGCAGGTCGTCGAGATTGTTCGCGGTGGTGTCGTCCCAGTCGCTGCGGAGGTACTCGCCGGACGGCCCCTGCACGACGCGTACCTCCGCCTCCCGGCCCCCGCCCGTGGCGGTGTAGCGGTGCAACCCGAAGTGGATGTCTCGAAGCGCGTCCCGTGCGCGGCGGGGAGACCAGGGCTCGCCCGGATTGCAGAGCGCGAGGATCCGACTCCGACTATCCCTGATCGTCTCCGTGACCTTCCGCTCGGCCATCCGGGCCCTCATTCGTGCGCGTTGAACGCATCCTCGCTCGCCCGAAAGGCGGTGTCAATCCATCAGGCAGTCGGCTGGACAAATGGGCCGCCCGCCGGCTCCCGCCCAGCGCTGTTTTGGGGGACCGAACAGGGCAGGAGCAGGGAGAGCGCGCCCGACAGGATTCGAACCTGTGACCTTCGGTTTCGTAGACCGACGCTCTATCCAACTGAGCTACGGGCGCGTGCGGGCAACAGGGTAGCGACGAGGGTCGGGGCTCAGACCCGCTCGCGATCGGCCGCTTCGGCACGGCGCTTCGCGGCACCCGCCTCGCGCTCGGCGAGCTTCCGCTCGTACTTCTCGAGCGTTTTCGCGGGATTCCGGCCGGCGTCGACGGGCGGAGCGAGGGCGCGAACCTCGTCCAGCAGGCGCTGCGATAGGGCGCCAGGTGACTCGGAGGGGTCGGTCTGGCCCGAGGCCGGCTCGAAGAAGCGGACGCGGATGCGCGGGCGCTGTGGGAATCGAGCTAGGGCCGGCGTGCCCTCAACAGTTGCACACACGAGACGAGCCTCCGGGACCTCCAGGGCGAGGCGGCCGATGCCACTGCGCGCCCTCAGCGTGCGCCCGACCGAGATCGTTCCCTCCGGGAACACCCCGATGCAGGAGCCACGGCGCAGTGCAGCGACCGCGTTCACCAGGGCGTCGGCGTCGCCAGCCGCGCGCTCGATCGGAATCTGGCCCATCCCATCGAGGACACGGCCGAGTCCGGGTTTGTCCCAGAGACTCCTCTTGGCGAGGGCGCGAATCTGACGCCTCTTTCGCGCAGCCACTCCCACCGCAATGGGATCGGTCTGCGAGTCGTGGTTGGCGATCAGCAGCGTGGGGCCGCTGCGGGGCAGGACCTCCACCCCCTCCACCTGCAACCGCCCCCACCAGCTGACCAAGGGGACGCAGACAGCCATCGCGGCCCGGTAGGTGAGGGTGAACGGCTCGGGGGAGTCCATCAGGTGATCTCCGGGATGTGCTGCTCGATGTGCGCGCTGATCGTCTCGCGGACCCAGCGCTGTTCCTCGGAATCGGCCATCCGGTAGCGGCCGATCAGCATCTTCTGGTCGTCCAACGGGAGGCCCGAGATCTCCCATCTCGTCACCAGGTACTCGAAGAGCATCTCGTTCCGCCGGGCCCAGACGTCCTCCGCCGACGACGCGTCCTTGCGGTGCGGCTTGTTGATCTTGCGGATGGTCCGGTCGCTGAGCGACTGGCGCAGCGTCAGCACGTTGCCTTCGGGATCGGTGTAGTCCACCGTCTCGATCGGCTCCCTCTCGCGGCGTCTTCGCGACATGAGGGAAATATCTCAGCCCGGCGCCCTCGGGAGGCGCCGGGCTGAGCCATGCCTACGCGGTTGCTGCCACTCCCGTGCGCCGGTACATCAGGATGCTCGCCACGATGATCCAGATTCCAGTCAGGGCGAAGCCGAAGAAGCCGACCGGGCTGAAGAACGTGATCCCGAGCAGGATCCCGACCCAGGCCATCCATTTCGGCAAACCGGCACCTCCCTTCAGGATCGCTCCCGCAGCCCCGAACAGCATTATTCCGAGCGGTACCGAGAACGCCACGAAATTGTCGTTGTCCAGCGCGTTGATCGCCACCATGGCATCGGGGCTCAGGGTCCTGTTGTGACTGAGGTTGGCCCCGTCGATCAGGGCGAAGTGCATCCCGCCCGCGACGAAGAGGCCGGCCACCGCTATCGCCGCACCGAGCAGGGCGACCGTGGGCCAGAACTCGCCACCGCCGTTGTCCCTCAGGTAGTCGCGGATCGCGACTGCGAAAAACGCGAGAAACAACGCCGCCAAGGAAACGACGATGATCGCGAGGATCTCCTTGGTCTCGTGGTCGCTGTAGAAACTGATGATCTTCGCCGCAGAGTCGTCCGTGCCTGGTGTGTCGCCTCCGAGCGGAATGAACCCGATCACCAGCAGCACAACGAAAATCGCTCCGGTCAACGGCGCGAACCGTGGAGATTTCATCTACTTCCTCCTCTCCCCCTTCCTCACCCCCTATCCGTTGTCGACCCTATCCCGTCGGTCGGTCTGTGAATAGCCTTTCCGCGTCTCCGATCCGGTCAACATCTCTGACCTCGAGCGGCTGGCTTTCGAGAAGCTCGAGCCCGGCGCGCACGGCTACTTCGCAGGCGGCGCGGGCGACGAGCGCACCCTGCGACGGAACGCCGAGGCCTACGAGGGCTGGGAGCTCCGGCCGCGCGTCCTGGTCGATGTCTCCGAGGTCTCCACCAAGACGACCGTCCTCGGCTCCGAGCTGGACGTCCCCGTCCTCGTCGCGCCGGTCGCCTTCCAACTGCTCGCCCATCCCGACGGCGAGGCCGGGATGGCGCGCGCTGCGCACGACGCCGGCACGGTGATGTGCCTCTCCTCCCTGACCAGCACGCGCGCGGCGGAGGTCGCCGAGGCTGCGCCGGAGGGCAGGCGCTGGATGCAGGTCTATTGCTTCCGCGATCGCGGGGTGACCCGCTCCATGGTCGAGGAGGCAACCGAGGCCGGATACGAGGCGCTGCTGCTGACGGTGGACGCGCCCTTTGCGGGCAAGCGCGAGCGGGACTTCCGGACCGGCTTCGAGGTTCCGGCCGAGATCCGCGCCCCGGCCATTGAGGCCGCGGCTGGGCACCGCAGCCTCACCCCCGCCGAGGTCTTTGATCTGGTCGATCCCTCGATCACCTGGAACGACCTGGAGCAGCTCTGCGGCGAGTTCGACCTGCCGATCCTGGTCAAGGGCCTGATCACCGGCGAGGACGCCGCGCTCGCGGTGGAGCACGGCGCCGCCGGCGTGGTGGTCTCGAATCACGGCGGCCGACAGCTAGACAATGCGCCGGCCACGATCGATGCGCTTCCGGAGGTCGTCGAGGCGGTCGCGGGGCGCATTCCGGTGCTGATCGATGGCGGCATCCGGCGGGGGACCGACATCGCCGTCGCCCTCGCGCTCGGCGCGCGGGCCGTCCTCGTCGGCCGACCCGCCCTCTGGGGACTCGCCTGGAACGGAGAGAGGGGCGCGCGGCGCGCCCTCGAGATGCTCGCCGATGAGCTGCGCCTGGCCCTCGCCTTGATGGGCGCCCCGGCTCCGTCCGCTCTCAGCGCAGATCACGTGCAGCGCCGCTCTGGCTCTCGCTAGTCTCGCGCGCTCGTGGCAACCAGGTCCCCACAGCGTCTCTCCGGATCGGACATGTCGAATCTGAACGCGGAGCGCGGGCCGATCCATGTCCACGTGGGGGCGACGATCATCGTCGAGGGGGCGGCACCGACCTACGACCAGCTGGTCGCGCACGTCGAGAAGCGGCTGCTGCTCGTCCCGCGCTTCCGCCAGCGGATCGTGAAGATCCCGCTCGGCATCGAGAACCCGGTCTGGGGCGACGATCCCCAGTTCGATGTCCGTAGGCACGTTCGCCACGTGTCAGTGCCGCGGCCGGGGCGCCTCGACCAGCTCCGGGACATCGTCGGCCGGGTCATGTCGGAGCCGCTCGACATGGAGCGTCCGCTCTGGCAGCTCTACCTGGTGGAGGGCATGAGCGGGCGGCACGCATACATCTCGAAGACCCACCACGCGCTGGTCGACGGCGTGGCCGCGGTCGACGTCGGCACGATCCTGCTCGACACGAGCAAGCGCGGCACCCGGATCAGGACGCAGGAGAAGCCCTGGGATCCGGACGAACCGAGTCCCACGATGCTGCTCACGCAGGCCGCCTCCGAGCGGGTGCGCAAGCCGCTCCGGGCCGCCGGCCGCGCGGCGCGCACCGCTGTGACCACGCCCGCGCAGACGGCGGCTCGCGTGCTGCGCACGGCCGAGGCCTTCACGGGCCTCGCATCGGGGGGCCCCGTGGTTCCCCGAAGTCCCCTCAACGTGAAGATCGGCCGCGACCGGCGGATCGCGTGGGCGCGGACCGACCTCGATCGCCTGAAGCGCGCTCGTGGGATCGCCGAGGGATCCACGGTCAACGACGTGCTGCTCTCGGTGGCGGCGGGCGCCCTGCGGCGCTACCTCGATGGACGCGGAGACAAGGCCCCCGACTATCTCGTCGCCCTGGTGCCGGTCAGCATCCGCCGCCCCCATGAGAAGGGCGAGCTCGGCAACCGGATCTCGACGATCATGGTCCGCCTGCCGCTTGCCGAGCCCGATCCGCGCCGGCGCCTGGAGCAGCTCCGCGACGAGACCCGGCGCCTGAAGGAGTCGGAAGACGCCCGCGCCGCCTCGCTGCTGATCGAGGCGACCGGGTGGGCGCCCCCGACTATCAACCGGCTGCTCGCCCGTGGAATGGCTCGGCCCCTCGTGTTCAACCTGGTCGTCTCCAACGTCCCGGGCCCCCAGCGGCCCCTGTACCTGCTCGGCCGCCCGATCAAGGAGATCTATCCCTTCGTCCCGCTCTCGCCGCAGAACCACGCCCTCTCGATCGGGATGATCAGCTACGACGGCCGTGTCTTCTTCGGCCTGGCCGGTGACCGCGACGTGGTGCCAGATCTCGATGACCTGGCCGCGGCGCTGCGGGAGGCGTTGCGCGAGCAGCCGGTGCCGCGAGCGAAGCCGAAACCGAAGGCGAAGGCACGAAAACCAGCACCGAAGAGGAGGCTGGCCCTGAGGAAGAAGCCGACCGTCGGGCGGGAGGGCTCCCGCAGGCGCAAGCGTGCGCGTTAGCTGTTGCCACACAACAGCAGGTCCACACGGTCCCCTAGGCGTGGATGAAGACCGGCGCTCCCAGCGGCACCCGGGCGAACAGGGAGATCATGTCCGGGTCGGACGCCCGCAGGCAGCCATGCGACGTCGCGCCCCCGATCGATCCCGGAGTGCCGTGGATCGCCATTCGATTGCCTCCGATCCACCCCGGCGGCAGGTTGGGCTGGTGCCCCGATAGAGCCAGGGCACAGCACCCGTACCAGGGACCGAGTCCCTTGCCGACCAGCCCGTCGGTGACCGAGTAGTCCCCGAGCGGCGTCGGCGAGCTCGGCGACCCGACGGTGACCGGAAACCGGTCAATGATCCGATCGCCATGGTGAAGCTGGAGGATCCGGCGCGAGACGTCAGCGTCGATCCAGAAATGGGTCTGCGAGACATCGAGGGCAAGGCGATCGTCCCGAATCCAGGCCAGCTCGCCGTCCGGCAGCTCCGCGGCCGGGACTCCGAACCACCCGTTCCGGACCTGCTCGATCCAGAAGACGCGCATCGAGCCGAATTCGGTGCGATCCCCGACCCGTGTGATGACCCGCCCTCCGGGCGAGGAGCGCAGGGCGATCCGATGCCCCGTCCTGACGGTCGCGATCGGGAAGCTCGGGCCCTTCACCTTCGGCGGCGGCGGGTTGATCCGGGTCTGCGGCAGCGGCAGGGAAGCCCTCAGCGCCTCGACGGCGGAATTCCCGGTTCCCGCAGACGCGGCGACCGCAAGTGCCGCGAGCAGTGCGAGGAGGGTCATGGGCCGATTCTAGGAAGCACCGGTGAGGGCACACCGGCGGGTGCTGCTCCTAGGCGTGGATGAAGACCGGAGTGCCCAGTGGGACGTGCGCGAACAGCGACCTCATGTCGGCGTCGGAGGCCCGCAGGCACCCATGTGAGTCCGCGCCTCCGACCGGCCCCGGGGTTCCATGAATCGCAATCCGATCGCCGCCGATCCACCCCGGGGGCAGATTGGTCTGGTGGCCGGTGAGGGCGAGGATGCAGCACCCGTACCAGGGGCCGAGCCCGCTTCCCGAGAGCCCGTCGGTGATGGCGTAGTTGCCGACGGGAGTGGGCGACGTACGGGAGCCCACGGTCACCGGAAAGCGCCTCACCAGCCGCTTCGCGTAGTGAAGCTTCAGGCGGTGACTCGAGAGGTCGGCGTTGATCCAGAAATGCGTCTGCGAGATGCTCAGGGCGGCTCGGTCGTAGCGAATCCAGGCGAGTCTTCCGTCCGGTAGATCCGGCGTAGGGACTCCGAACCACGGCCCGTTCGCCCGCTCGATCCAATAGACGCGTGCGGAACCGAACTCGGTCCGATCCCCGACCTGCTCGAACACCGGGCCCCCGGGCGACGTGTGCAGCGCAATCTGGCGGCCGGGCACGACGGTCGCGATCGGGAAGCTCGGGCCCTTGACCGCGTCAGGCGCGGGGTCGAGGCGAATGTGAGGCACGGGGACGCTCGCTCCCACGTCGTCCGTCCCGGACTTTGACTTGCTCGGGGGTTTCGGGGAAGGGGAATTCGCGACCGGCGACGTCACCGTGGGCAGCGTCACGACGATGGGGGCCGCGGGGCTGTTGCCGCTGCTTCCGAGCACGAGATAAGCAGAGGCACCTGCGACCGCCAGAGCGGCGATCACGGCGAGCAGCTTCATGTCGTTGGCCGATGGCATACCGCAGATGGTGAGCGGAGAGGGAGGGATTCGAACCCTCGAGAGAGCTATTAGCCCCCTACTCGCTTAGCAGGCGAGTGCCTTCAGCCGCTCGGCCACCTCTCCGGGGGCGACGGTCGCCGAGGCGACCACGCGGCACGATTGTAGGCTGGATCGGAATGCCGACCACGCAAGAGAAGCCCACCCCCACGCCGCCGCCGGTCGACGAGGAGACCCGGCCGGTCTCGGCGATCGACACGCCGACGCCCCTACCCCTGCCGACGCCGATGGAAGCCCACGAGCGCTTCGAGGCCGTCTTCGGCGACAGGCAGGCGCCCTTCGCCTTCCTGGATTTGGACGCGGTCTGGGCCAACGCCGCCGACATGCTGCGCCGCTCCCGGGGCAAGCCGATCCGCGTCGCCAGCCGATCGATCCGCTCACGCCCCGTGCTCCAGCGCCTGCTCGACCTCGATCCCGGCTTCCAGGGCGCCCTGACCCACTCCCTGCCCGAGACCATCTGGCTCTGGGAGCGGGGCTTGAGGGATCTCGTGGTCTCCCGGCCGACAGCCGACCGCGGCTGCCTGACGAGGCTCGCGCGGATCACATCCGAGGACCCCGATGAGGCGCCGGTGGTCATGGTGGACAGCACGGAGCACATCGACCTGATCGAGGAGGCCGCCGCCTCCTTCGTGGCGCCGGTCCGAGTGGCGATCGACATCGACCTCTCCTGGTGGCCGCTCGGCGGGGCCGTCAAGATCGGGCCGAGGCGCTCGTCGATCAGGACCGCCGAGGAAGCGGTTGCCCTGGCGCAGGAGATCGACCGCCGCGAGCGGGTCAGGCTGGTCGGCGTGAGGGCCTACGAGGCGCAGATCGCCGGCATCGGCGACAACGTGCCCGGCAAGGCGATCACCAACCTGCTCGTCAGGCGCATGCAGTCCGCCTCCGCCAGGGATGTGGAGGAGCGGCGGGCGGAGATCGTAACCGCGCTCTCCGAGGTCGCCCAGCTCGATTTCGTCAACGGGGGCGGAACCGGCTCGATCGAGAGGACCGCATCCGAATGGGCGGTCACCGAGATCGGCGCGGGCTCGGGCTTTCAGGCGCCGGTGCGGCTCGACCACTACCGCTCCTTCCGGCCGCACCCCGCCGCCATGTTCGCGCTCCCGGTGACCCGCTCGTCCGGTGTCGAGGACGTCCCGGAGGGCGCTCGGCAGGCGCTGCCGCTGTCGCGGCCGGGCCGGCTCGGCATCGGCGACCGGGTCTACTACCGCGATCTTCGCGCCGGCGATCTCTGCGAGCGCTTCGACCGCCTCATGCTGATCACCGGGACGACGATCCGTGACGAGGTGCCGACCTACCGCGGCGAGGGCAAGAGCTTCATCTAGAACACGCGTCCAAAAGACGTTCGGTACCGAATAGAGGCCTTTCTCGGCTGACCGGCGGGTTCTACCGTCGTTCCCTTACAGGGGAAGAATCCGGATCGCTTCCTGACTGGGCTCGAAGGGGAACTTCGAAAGAGGACGGAGATGGGGCACCGACCAGCCGCGGCTGCGGGCTATCAGGGCGATCATGGCTGGTCTCGGACGATCGGCCTCGAGATCGAGCCGGGCCGCTTCTTCGAGGGCGGGAACGTCGGCAGGAGGATTGCGCCGTTCGTCGCAGCGGCGGTTCTTCCGTTCGCGCTCGTTCCCGTTGCCGGCCTCTCCTTCACTGATCCGCGAGTCGCGATTGCGGCGGCGATGGTCCTCCTCATCGCCGGCGCCGCGCTGCTCGTGCCCTGGGAGCGGCTCCCCGCCTGGCCGCAGGCGATTCCCCCGCTCGCCTACTTCGTGATTCTCGCCCTGCTCCGAGACGCGAGCGGAGATATGCCCACGGTGTTCGACCCGCTGCTTGCGATCCCCATCACCTGGTTCGCGATCTATGGGACTGGCCGGCAGCTGGCGATCGCCATCGCGGCGATGGGCGTGACCCTCCTGCTCCCCATGGCCCTCCATGGGGGATACGACGGCCAGCAGGTCAATGAAACCATCGTGTCCGTAGTGCTCGCCGCGATCGTGGGGCCTGCGGTCCATGAGCTGGTCCGTGCGCTACGGCGCACCAGCACGGAGCTGGGCGAGGCGGACGAGCTCTTCCGAAGCGTGTTCGACGACAGCCAGGTGGGGATGGGCCTGGTCTCGCTCGGCGGCCGATATCTGCGGGTGAATCGCGCCCTGCGCGAGATCACCGGCTATCCGGAACACGAGCTGCTCGGCAAGACCTTCGGCGAGATCACTCACCCGGACGACGTGGACAGTGACCTGGACGCCTTCCACGACCTGGTCGACGGGGAGCGCTACGGGTACCGGACCGAGAAGCGCTACGTGCATGCCCAGGGCCATGCGGTCTGGATCTCCCTGAACGTCTCCCCCGTCTACGACCGCGAAGGCAGGCTCAGCTGTCTGATCGGCCAGGTCGAGGACATCTCCGACCGCAAGGAGTCCGAGGAGCGTCTCACCCGCCAGGCGCTGCATGATTCGCTCACCGGCCTTCCCAACCGGACCCTGTTCGCCGACCGCGTCCGCATGTCCGCCAAGCGCCGCAGCACGACGGGCTACGCGATCGTCTATCTCGATCTCGACGGCTTCAAGCTGGTCAACGACACGCTCGGCCATGCCGCCGGTGACCAGGTCCTGGTCGAGGTGGCCCGCCGCCTGGAGCGGCTGCTCCGGACCGGCGACACCCTGGCGCGCCTGGGAGGGGACGAGTTCGCGCTGCTCTGCGAAGAGGTGAGCGAGCACGAGGCGCGAGCGATCGCGGACCGCGTGATCGACGCGATGGCCGAGCCGATCGACGTGCAGGGCAGGGCGATCACTCAGGCCGCCAGCATCGGGATCTCCCTCTACTCGGCCGATGGCACGCTTGCTGAGCCGAACGAGATGCTCGGGGAGGCGGACCTCGCCATGTATCGCGCCAAGGCGGCTGGGAAGTCACGCTACGCGCTGTTCGAGACCTGGATGCGGACGGGCGAAACCGACCGGACCGCGCTCGAGCTGGATCTCCGGGCGGCGATCGCCAACGGAGAGGTGATCGTCCACTACCAACCCGAGGTCGACCTGAGCAGCGGGGAGATCACCGGCGCCGAGGCACTCGTCCGCTGGCAGCACGCGGATCGCGGGCTGCTGGAGCCGGCGCAGTTCCTCTACGTCGCCGAGGGGTCCGACCTGATCGCGGAGATCGATGACCTGGTCATGCGCGAGGCCTGTCGCCAGGCGGCACTCTGGCGAGAGGAGCTGCCGGCGTCCGAGCACTTCACCGTGTCGGTCAACATCAGCGATCGCCGACTGGCGGACCCGGAGCTGAGCGGCAAGATCGCGCAGGCGATCGCGGATGCGAAGGTGCCCGCCAGCTCCATCTGCCTGGAAATCGCCGAGCGGGCCGTGATGGATCGCCGGGCCGCGGCGCTCGGCGCCATCCCGGACCTCGAGGCACTGGGAATCCGCCTGCTGATCGACGACTTCGGAATCGCCATCTCGTCCTTCGGCAGCCTCAACCATCTGCCCCGCTTGAACGCCATCAAGATCGACGCGTCGTTCATCGCCGGCCTCGGACGGGCACGCGAGGACTCCGCGGGAGTCGCCGCGATCGTCGGCCTGGCCCATGGGCTCGGCCTGACCGCGACGGCCGAAGGCCTCGAGCGAGAGGAACAGCTCCGCGAGCTCCAGGCCCTCCACTGCGATCGCGGCCAGGGCTACTACTTCGCCCGACCGCAGCCGCCCGAGATCCTCGGCGAGGTGCTCCGCTCGGCCCGGCTCGGCGAGTTGATTTCGTAGAGTCACGCCCCATGGGACGCATCTCCGCGTACGACCCGAAAGAGCCGAAGGGCCTCTGGATGAGCTCGCTGTCCTGGGCGGCGCGCCAGCCGCCCGTCACCTGGTTCCTGGTCAACGTCGGGAACAAGGTCGACCCGTACCTGATGCGCGCCACCGGCGGTCGTGTGAAGACCACGATCAACGCCCCGACGGTGCTGCTCACCCATACCGGGGCGAAGAGCGGCAAGCGGCGCTCGACGCCGCTCGCCTACTTCACCGACGGTGAGGACGTGATCCTGATCGCCTCGCGCGGAGGGCACCGCGATCACCCGGCCTGGTACTTCAACGTCACCGCCAATCCAGATGTCGAGCTCTGGACCAAGGGCGGTGGCGGCGACTACCGGGCTAAAGAGGCCGAGGGGACCGAGCGCCAGCGGCTCTGGGACCTCGCCACGGAGTTCTATCCAGGCTTCGCGCGATACCAGGAGCGGGCCGGCGACCGGCGAATCCCCGTCATCGTCTGCACGCCCGGGGACGACTAGTCCGAAGCTGCGGCTCTAGCCTCTCCATTCACCCGGAGGGGTGGCAGAGTCTGGTTGATTGCGGCAGCCTTGAAAGCTGTTGACCGGGTCCTCCCGGTCCGGGGGTTCGAATCCCTCCCCCTCCGCTAGCGCAGCTTGGCACCCGTGAGTCCGATCGTCCCGATCTCGTCGCCCGCGGCGAAGTCATTGCCGGGCGTTCCGGACTCGTTCGGGAACGTCGTGTCGAGCGTGAAAGCCGAGAGCGAAGTGAGGTTGAGCGTCGCCCCGCTGATCGTCAGGGTCTTGGTGTTGGGATCGATCGAGCGCGTGCCCGTGGACCAGTCGATCGTCGCGAGTGGGGCGCGGAGTGTCGTGCCGCTCGGCAGGGTCGCGGACGACATCAGGAAGTTCTGGGCGAAGTCGACCCCGAGCTCGGTGCTGGTCAGCTTCGTCCCGACGGGCGGGTTCGCGCTCGTGCACGGTCCCGGGGTGAGCGCGCCGTTGTCCTTGGTAATCGCTTGACCGCCGGCGGTGAGCAGCTCGCCGGCGCTGAAGTCGGGCGCAGCACTCCCCCCAGCCACTGGGAAGGTGAAGGCGCCAGGAGGAAGCAGCTCCATGTGTCCCGGTGGGATCGCCGTGACACCAAGCAGCGAGATGCAGTGCTTCGGGAGCTTGGCTGCAAAGGCGCCGCCCAGATTCGTGGCCACGGTCAGTGTCCCGGAACCGGGTACGACCTCGACGGAGAGCGGATCGGTAGTGACCGAGACCACCGTTCCCAGGGGCTGACCAGCCTTGACCCGACCGCCCGAGGACTTCCCCGCGCCCTTGCGAGGCGAGAACGCTCGGTTGAGCGCCTGAGCACCCTTTCCGGCGATTGTGGCAGTGATGTTGGAGATCTTCGCCCCCCATCCGTCCCGCGCAACGGAGCCGCCCCGGAGGCTGCCGAAGGCGGGCACCTTCGTCTTGCCGACCTTGGCGGAGATGGTGCCGGGGGCGCCGTTGGCGCCCAGGTTGAGAGCCGTGATGGTCACCTTGGCCTTGCCCTTGCCGCGCCTGGCCTTGACGCTCCCCGAGACCCGCACGGTGCCCGAGCCGTCAACGGGATCGACAGCACCGCCCGTGATCGCAATGGTGAGGCTGCCGGGCTTCAGCTTGAGGCCACGCGAGCCGTGCAGCTGGATCGCCACCGAGCCGCCCTTGAGCTCGTCCTGGGCGGCGAACACCGAGGTCGAGGCGGCCAGGAGCGCGAGCAGCGCCAATGCAACGGCGATCAGGCCGCGTGTAGCTGCGCTGTGCTTGTCCCTGTGGCTCGGCATCCGGGCTCGAAGCTCGATTCCCCCTGCGAAGCCAGTGTCTCACGGCCTCACCCACCGTGCGCCGGTTCCCCCTACCCACTAGCGCTGATGGAGGAATCCGCCCGTATGGACGATGAATACACGCATGATGCGAATCGCTCAAGCAGGCTTCGCTGCCCTGGTCGGCGCCGCGCTGCTCGTCGTGATCGGCCATTCCGCCTTCGGCCTGGGGACCCCCCACTACAGCTTCTTCATCGAGAACTGGCTCTACGACTTCGTCACCGCGGCCAGCGGGCTGATCATCCTGGCCCGAGCGGCCGCTCGCCGCGACGAGCGCCTCGGGTGGGCGCTGATCGGCTCCGGATTGCTCTGCTGGGCGATCGGCGACAGCTACTGGACGATCACCTACGCGAACGCAGCCGCACCGCCGTTTCCCTCCGTCGACGACATCTTCTACCTGGTCGGCTATCCGTTGGTGCTGGGCGGGATGCTTGCCTACGTCCACGAGCGGATGGGGAAGCGCTCGATCGTGGTCTGGACCGACGTCACGATGGGGGCGCTCTGCGTCGCGGCGATCGGGACGAGCCTGCTACTCGACTTCGTGCTCACCAACACGACGGGGACCCCGGATCAGATCGCGGTGGCCGTGGCCTATCCGCTCTTCGACGTCGCGACGATCGCGGTGGCGATCGGCGCCTTCGCGCTGACCGGCTGGCGCCCTGGTCTCGGCCTGGGACTGGTCATCCTCGGTCTCCTCACGACGGCGACCGGGGATGCCATCTACACCTACCAGTCGGTCGCGGGCACCTACACGGACAGCACCTGGTACCTCTTCCTCTGGCCTCTGGGCACCGTCCTGATCGCGCTCGGCGCGATCCAGCCGTCGCCGAAGCGCCACGAGCTGCGGGCGGATGAGGGCTGGAGGACGTTCGCGTCGCCGGTCGTCTTCGCGCTTGCGATCTTCGCCCTGATGAACCTGCAGCGGCAGGACATGCACCGGCCGATCGTGGAGATCCTCACGGCCGCCACCCTGGTCGCGGTCGCGGTGCGGATCATCCTCACCTTCCAGCAAAACCGGCGCCTCGTGATCGAGCTGGAGACCGACTCCCTGACCGGCCTGGCCAATAGGGGAAAGCTGCTCTTCGACCTCGACCGCTTCTACGCGGAGACCGACCAGTCGCCGCACCTGCTCGCCATCCTCGACCTGGACGGCTTCAAGGCCTACAACGACGCCTTCGGCCACCCGGCGGGCGACAGCCTCCTGATCCGCCTTGGCCACCAGCTCGGCAATGCTGTCGGGTCCACCGGTCGCGCCTACCGGATGGGTGGCGATGAGTTCGCACTGATCGTGCCTGGCGAGAAAGCCCAGGCTCGCGGCGCGATTGAGGATGCTGCGGCCGCCCTCAGCGAGCGGGGCGAAGGCTTCCGGGTCACCTGTTCGGCCGGCTGGGCCGCGATTCCCCGTGAGGCCGCCAACCGCAACTCCGCCCTCCAGCTCGCCGACCAGCGGATGTACGAGCACAAGGATTCGCGCCGTCCCTCCACGGGCGGCGAGGTCGAGGCGGTGCTGGTCCGGCTGCTGAACCAGCGCGCTCCGGAGCTCGGAGAGCACGTCACCGCGGTCAAGGGCCTTGCGCTGGCGGTCGGCGAGGAGCTCGGGATGAGCTCGGGGGAGCTGACCACCCTTGGCCGCGCCGCGGAGCTCCACGACATCGGCAAGATCGCCATCCCGGACGCCATGCTGACCAAGGCGGGACCGCTCGACGAGGAAGAGTGGGATTTCATCCACCAGCACACCATCCTCGGCGAGCGAATCGTCTCCGCGGCGGCCTCCCTCGCCTCGGTCGGCAGGCTGATCCGCTCGTCTCATGAGCGCTGGGACGGCACTGGATACCCGGACCAGCTGACGGGCGAGGAGATCCCGCTGGCCTCGCGCATCATCCTGGTCTGCGACGCGTACGACGCGATGACCTCGGCGCGACCGTACTCCCCCCCTCGCGGGCCCGACGCCGCTCTCGCGGAGCTCCGCGACTACGCGGGCTCCCAGTTCGATCCGAAGCTGGTCGAGGTCCTGGAGCGCGTCGTCCACTCGGCGCCCGCCGAGCGCCTGCCGGTTCCGGTTCCGGTCCCGGTCTCCTGAGCGCGTTCAGGCGCGATCGGCGACCAGCAGCGTCTGGGCCGCCCTACCGATCGGACCGCGCTCGTCGAGCAGGCGGGTATCGGCCATTCCGATCCCGTTCGGCTCCGGCAGCGTCACGGCGTCCAGGCAGACCCACTCGCCCTGGGGCAGCCGGTGCAGGTGGACTGAGAGGTCCACGTTGATGAACAGATATCTGGACCAGTCGAGAGCGGCGCTCACGCCGTTCCCCGAGTCGGCGGCGGCGAGCACACGCTGCAAGGGGGACGGCTCCTCGCCGGGAAGCAGGGGAATGGCCATCCGCATCCAGACGGTCGCGGGGCCTGCCTCCATGAACGCCCCGCGCGTGAACCGATACTCCATCGCCGTGTGGTAGCCGGCGTCATAGCCCGTGTGGAAGAACCGTCCTGGCTCCCCGCTCTCGGGCCCCGCCGGCGGCTCGGGTGCCGGATCGGGCTCCTCGAACTCCACCGGCTCCGTGCGCAGCCGCCAGCCCCGCGCAAGCATCAGCCCCTCGCCCGCCTCGTCGGTGAGCTTGGCCTCGAACATCTCGACCCGCCTCCCGGGCCGGACGATTCTTGCCTTCACACGGAGGGGGGCGATCGGCACCGAGCGGAGCACCTCATAGGTGATGCGGCCGACCTGCGCAGGTGGTCCACCCTCGCCGCCGATCCTGCCTCCGCCCAGGCGCTCGACCTCGCGCCCGATCAGCGCCGCGGGCGGGCCAGCGTGCTGGGCTCCGGGATCCCAGGGCCCGCGGGTGAGCTCGGTGGAGACGTAGAGCTCGCCGTCGGACTCGTAGAAGGAGTGGGGCACGCGGGGAGCCTAGTAACGGTGGAGTCCCCCGAGGGACTATGAAATGGCCGGGTTAACCTGGTCGATACCCCAAGGAAGCGAGGTAAGAGAACTTGGAGAAGGTCAAGAAGAGCGAGCAGGAGTGGCAGCAGGAGCTGACGCCCGAGCAGTACGCGGTCGTGCGCAAGAAGGGCACCGAGGCGCCGTTCACGAGCGAGCTGAACGACGTCAAGGAGCCTGGGCAGTTCGTCTGCGTGGCCTGTGGACAGCCGCTGTTCGACGCGGAGCATAAGTTTGACTCCGGAACCGGCTGGCCGAGCTTCGACCGGCCCATGGAGGACGAGAACGTCGAGACGGCGGCTGACAACAGCCTCTTCATGAAGCGCACCGAGGTGCTCTGTTCACGCTGTGACGCGCACCTGGGTCACGTCTTCAACGACGGCCCTCGGGATACGACGGGAGAGCGGTACTGCATCAACGGCTGCGCCCTCGAGTTCAAGCCCGAGGACGCGGACAACTCGTAGATCAGACCTTGCCGCCGGCGCCCAGATAGCTGAAGCGCACGGCGAGCGCCACCGCCTCGGTCCGCGTATCTACCTCCATCCGCGCAATCGCGTTGCGGACGTGGGTGTGGACCGTGGCGGGGCTCAGCGAGAGCCGATCGGCGATCTGCTTGACGCGCAGGCCCTCCGCGAGCAGTTCCAGGATCTCGCGCTCGCGGGGGGTCAGCTCGAGCAGCTTCTCGACTTCGCCCGCGCCCTGGCCGAGTTCCGTGCCGACGAAGGTGCCGCCACCGGCGACCACCTCGATCGCGCGGGCGATGTCCTCGCTCGGCGCTGACTTCAGCACGTAGCCGGAGGCACCGGCCCGCAGCGCGAGCGTCAGCAGATCCGGCTGCGCGTGGGCGGTGAAGATGATGACGCGGGTCTCGGGCCGGGCCTTGAGGATGTCCTTGGTCGCGTCGATGCCGTCCTTGCCCGGCAGCTCCACGTCGACGATGCAGACGTCGGGCTCGAGCTCCTTGACGACTTCGACGACCTCCTCGCCGGTCTCGGCCTCGCCGACGATCTCGACGCCTTCAACCGCCGCCATCCTTGCCTTGATCGCCTCGCGCACGATCTCATGGTCGTCGCAGAGAACTACTCGCTTTGGGGTCGATGAGCTCATCATTTATGTGGGAATCCTCTGTGGGGAGCCAAAATCCTGCAAGACGGACGGAAGTTCCACGCTCCCGTCTTCGGTCTGACCGTTCTCCAGCAGCGCGATCATGGTTCGACCCACAGCCACCGCGGTTCCGTTCAGCGTGTGCACGGGTTCGGGGGATTCGTCTTGGGCGGGACGGTACCGGGCCGACAGGCGTCTTGCCTGATAGTCGGTGGTGTTGGAGCAGCTCGTCAGCTCGCGGAAGCGTTTCTGGCTCGGAATCCAGCCCTCGCAATCGAACTTGCGGGCTGCTGGAGCGCCCAGATCGCCGACGGCGACATCGACCACGCGGTAGGGGATCTCGAGGTCAGAGAGGATCCCCTCCTCGATCGCGAGGATGCGCTCGTGCTCCTCACGGCTCGCGCCGGGCTCGACGAAGCTGAACATCTCCACCTTGTCGAACTGATGGACGCGAAAGATCCCGCGTGTATCCCGGCCGGCCGCCCCGGCCTCGCGGCGGAAGCAGGTTGAGAAGCCCGCGTAGCGCTTCGGCAGCTCGCCCGCGTCCATGATCTGGTCGGCGTGGAGTGCGGCGAGCGAGACTTCCGAGGTGCCCACCAGGAAGAGCTCGTCGCGCGGGACCTCGTAGATCATCTCCCGCTCGCCCGGGAAGTAGCCGGTGCCGTAGAGCGCCTGCTCGCGAACCAGCACCGGCGGGATGGTCGGCTCGTAGCCCTCGCCGCGCACCCGCTCCATCGCGAAGCGGACCAGGGAGAACTCCAGCATGGCGAGGTCGCCGAGGAGATACGCGAAGCGCGATCCTGAGGTCTCCGCCGCCGCCTCCATCTCGATCCAGCCGTGCCGCTGAGCCAGGTCGAGGTGATCGAGTGGCTCGAAGCTGAACTGCGGCACCTTCCCCACCTCCCGGAGGGGGACGTTGTCCTCGTCGGTCTCGCCGTCCGGGGCCTCCCGCTCGGGGATGTTCGGCAGCGCGGCCAGCAGCTGGTCCCGCTTCTCGCTGAGCTCCCCCAGCTGAGGCTCGAGCACCTTGAGCTCCGACTTGAGCTCGCTGGAGGCATCGCGAAGCCTCCTGAACTCCGGATCGTCGGTGTCGCCGCCCTGGGCGGCCTCCTTGACCTGCTCCGAGAGCTTGTTCTGCTCGGCGCGGACCTGGTCGATCCGCGTGTTCAGCTCTCGGCGCCGCTCGTCGGCGCCGAGCAGCTCGTCGAGCCGGTCAGCTGCGCCGCGGCGCGCCAGGGCCTCGCGGACCGGCCCGGGGTCGCTGCGGATCTGCTTGAGATCGAGCGTGGCTCCGCTCCGTGAGCCGCTTAGGGGGCGGCGGTTGTCGAGGTCGTCGTGGTCGCCGGCGTCGGCTGGCTGACGACGTCCTGCCCGGCGTACTTGGAGACGAAGGCGGCGACCTTCTCGACATCCGCCCCCACGACGATGTTCTGGGGCATGATCGCCCCGGAGAAGCCGCCGTTGCGAATCGCGTAGATCACGTCGGCCATCGTCTCCTGGCGCTGGTCGAGATTGGGCCCCTGGACGCGCTCCGAGCGGTTGGCAGTTCCCTCGGTGCCCGCCGGGGTCAGCGTGTGGCAACCCGAGCAGCGCTCCGAGAAGATCACGGCGCCCTCGTGGGCCGGATCGTTGTCCGGAACCTGGACGCCCTGAGTCCCGCAACCGGTGACGGCCGCGACCACGGCGACTGCGATCAGTAGAAAGGCCCCTCGCACGCGGCGGGATCATATGCGAGGCCCCTCGACTCACGTAGCGTTCACCCATGCCCGTCAGCCCCGACCAGTTTCGCGCCGCGCTCGGCGCCTACCCCACCGGCGTGACAGTGGTCACGGCCATCGGTGAGAACGGCCCCTCCGGCGCGACCGCGAACGCCGTCACGTCACTGTCGCTGGACCCGCCGATGATGCTCGCCTGCCTGGATCGCGGCTCCCGGACACTCAACTCCGTCCGCGCCCAGGGCCGCTTCGGAGTCAACGCGCTCTCGGTGGGACAGGAGGAGCTGGCGCGGCGCTTCGCCGGCAAGGACGCGGAGGCGGAGAAGTGGCAGATGGTCGAGTGGGCCGAGAGCGAGGGGCTCCCCCGGCTGGGGGGCTCGCTGATGTGGGTCGCCTGTGAGCTCCGCGATCTGATCGACGGCGGCGACCACCTGATCCTGACCGGCAACGTGCTCGCCGCCGAGTCGCGTCGGGGCCTGCCGCTGATCTTCCACCGCGGGGACTACCGCGATTTGCTGGCCGAGAGCTAGGCCGAAAACCAGCGATGAAGGGCGGCGGACAGTCGCACCGGCCGGCCATTGGCGGGTTTGTCCCCCATAGCGGGACTTTCCCGCCAATTGGCTAGCTGACCGCCCGGAACAGCCCGTTCACCGCCCGGCGGCTCCCGTCTACCTCAACGTCACCGGCCTCCACCGCCTTCCCCAGCCGGTTTCCGCCGAAGACGATCCCGGCGACGGTGCCGGTATCGCTGCGGATGGTCACGTCGGCCGTCTCGGCCTCCCCCCGCACGGCTTCGAACCGCCCCTCCTTCACCACGATGTTGAAGGGAATCTCCCCCAGCCAGAGCTCGTAGGTCGCGTCGAGCCCCTCGGCCTTCCCGGGCTCGAACGCCGTCTTCAACGCCAGCACCAGCGAGTCGGCCCCCATCTCGGCACCGATCGGAAACGACGGGGAATGGCTGGCCCAGCGCCCCAGGGCAAGGACGGCCGGCTCCAGCTCCCGCCCCCACTCGGTGAGCTCGTAGACCTGGGCGGCCGCCGGGGGGGCGAGCCTTCGCCGCGTCACGATCCCCGACTCCTCGAGCTCGCGCAGACGCTGACCGAGGACGTTCGGGCTGATGTCCGGGATCCCGGCGCGCAGGTCAGTGAACCGCTTCGGCCCCAGCAGCAGCTCACGGACTACCAGCAGGGCCCAGCGCTGTCCGAGCAGCTCCTGCGAGTAGGCGATCCCGCAGCCGTCCTCGATCGTCCTCGTGCGAGCCATACCCGTCAGCTTAGTAGTGATTCAGGACTGATTGATTAGCTTTTAGGACTGTGTGGTACGTTCCCTCTGCGATATGAGGAGGACGAAAGCTATGCAGGAGGACATGAGATGAGCGACCGAGATGGCTTTGCACACGGAGTTCCATGCCTGGTGGCGGGAGTCTTCCCCGACCCAGACGCAGCCGCCGGCCTCTACTCGGACCTGTTCGGCTGGGAGACGGAAGACCTGATGCCGGAGGACCATCCCGGGAGCTACGTCCTCGGGCGCCTGCGTGGCCGCGACGCGGCCGCGATCGTCTCCCAGCACGGCGCCCCGGCGCCCCCCCAGCCCGTCTGGACCACGTTGATCTGGGTCGGGAGCGCAGACGAGGCTGCCACCAAGGCAGCTGAGGCCGGCGGGCGGGTCATCGGCGAGCCCTTCGACTCGCCGGGCGGCGGCCGGCAGGCCGTGCTCGCCGATCCGGCCGGAGCGGTGTTCTCGGTCTGGGAGCCGGGTGAACGCCGCGGTGCGCAGGTGGTCAACGAGCCGGGTGCTTGGGCGATGAGCTCGCTGAGCACCGATGATCCGGACGGCGCAAAGCACTTCTACTCAGAGCTCTTCGGCTGGGATACCCGCAGCTTCGAGATGGGCGGAGGCGAGATCACGATGTTCACGGTGCCGGAGTACGTCGGCGGCGAGCCGCGACAGCCGGTCCCCCGCGACGTCGTCGCGGTGATGGCGCCGCCGAGTGAGGACGATGAGGATCCTCCGCGGTGGACGGTCGACTTCTGGGTCGCGGATATCGACGCCGCCGTCTCCAAGCTCTCAGACGCAGGCGGGGAAGTCCTCATTCCGCCGTACGAGCTCATGGACGGAGCCATGCGCCAGTCAGTCGTCCGCGACCCGCAGGGCGCGGTGCTCACCCTCACCCAGCCGCCCGGCTACTAGAAGGCCGAGCTCGTCCCGGCCGCCCGCAGCGCGATCAGGAAGATCACCAGGCAGGCCATCGCCATGATCCCGGTGTCGCGCCGGACGATCGCGAGTGCGATCTGCGTCTGTCGCTCCTCGGAGAGAGAGCGGACGTCGAGGTCGCCGATCTCGTACTGCGCGGAGCCCGCGCGGACGATCTCGGCGAGGAAGGAGATGACGAGCGGCAGGACGCCGTAGAGGATGTGCAGCTGATCGGCGTGGTGGCCCGTGAACACCAGCAGGAGGCCGAGCAGCGCCTGGAGGATCACCGAGGCCTGGGCGACTCGGAGGGCGTACCAGAACCCGGTGGTCGGACGATCCTGGAGCCAGGCGACGCCGCCCCACACCCCCGCCACCAGATTGGCGGCGATCAGCAGGACGCCGACTACGAGATGGACTTCCGGCACGGGCGCGAGAGCTTAGAGCGGGAATCCCGGCGAAAGCAGTCGGAAAGCGTCGGAATTGGCTTCCTGATGCGGAAAAGCACTATGTAACACCTTGCTACAAAGTCCTTGTCGCGGTGGTATAAGACCGAACGAATCGTGCTCCAGAGCTACCTCCCCGTTCTCGTGTTCGCCGGCCTAGGGGTCATCGTGGGGGGCGCCTTCGCACTGTTGAACTCGATCACCGGGCCGAAGCGCCCGAACCCGATCAAGGGGCAGCCGTATGAGTGCGGGCTCCCCTCCCACATCACCCGGACCTTCCGCTTCGGCGTGAGCTTCTACATGATCGCGATGCTGTTCATCCTGTTCGACATCGAGGTCGTCTTCCTGTATCCGGTCGGCGTCCTCGTCCACGCCACCAAGAGCGTGTTCGTGCTTGGCGAGATCCTGGTCTTCGTCGCGCTTCTGCTCGCCGCCCTGGTCTTCGTCTGGCGTCGGGGAGCGCTCGATTGGAAGTAGAGCGCGAGAGCCTCAGAGCACGACAGCTGCGCGCCCGCGACTTGCTGCGCGGCGATCTCGAGGGACGCGACCTGGAGGAGTACGTCGAGGAGCGCCTCCTCACCACGACGCTCGAGAGCGCACTCAACTGGGGGCGGGCCAACGCCATCTTCCCTCTGACCTTCGGCCTCGCCTGCTGCGCCATCGAGCAGATCTCGCTGGTCACCTCGCGCTACGACATCGCCCGCTTCGGGGCCGAGGCTTTCAGAGCCACTCCCCGGCAGGCGGATCTGTTGATCCTCTCGGGCCGGGTCTCGATCAAGATGGCGCCGGTCGTCCGTCGCGTCTACGACCAGATGCTCGAGCCCAAATGGGTGATGGCGATGGGAGCGTGCTCGTCGTCCGGGGGGATGTTCGCCAACTACGCCGTCGTCCAGGGCGCCGACAAGTTCATGCCGGTCGACATCCACGTCCCCGGCTGCCCACCACGACCGGAGGCCGTGCTGCATGGCTTGAACAAGCTGCAGCGCCTGGTCCGCGGGCGCCCGGATCTGGGATGGCGCCAGCGCTACAACGCGGTCGGCACGGAGGAGTGGGCCCGATTCGAGACCGGCGAGCCGACGCCCGAGGCTCTCGAGCAGGCCGCCAAGGCGGTCAAGGATGCCTGACGCTCCCGGACTGGAGCTGATCGCCCAGGGAATCGACAAGGGGCGGGCGGGAACGGTCATCGAGACCTCGGTCGAGCACGACCGCGCGACGCTGGTGATCAATCCGGACGGTGTCCTGCACGCCCTCACCTGGCTGCGCGACACGCCCGAGCAGGGCTACCGCTTCCTCTCCAGCGTCCACGCGGCCGACTACCTGCCGGCCACGCCTCGCTTCGCGGTCCACTACGAGCTGCTCTGCCGCGAGCGGATGGAGCGCCTGCACGTCAAGGCGCTGCTCACCGACCCGGCCGCCGGCAGCGCCTCCAACGGAGCGCTTGGGAGCGAGAAGCTCCCGGAGCTGGACTCCTGTGTCGAGCTCTTCCCAACGGCGGACTTCCAGGAACGAGAGGCCTACGACTTCTTCGGAATCGTCTTCCGCGGGCACCCGGATCTGCGCCGCATCGCGATGCCGGAGGACTATGTGGGCTGGCCGCAGCGCCGCGACTTCCCGATCGGCGGCGAGCCGGTGCTCTACACACACAACGAAATCGAAGCTCCGCGCTGGTTCGAGTGATGGCCGACGAGATCCTCAGAGACGAGGCGGACATCACCGAGCGGGGTGTCGACCGGTTCACCGAGGACCCGTCGGCCGCCCTCATGGATGAGAGCGCCGAACGCGCCGAGAAGGAACTAGACGGGCCTGGTCTCGAGCCGGAGCAGGAGGTCCTCACGATCAACATGGGGCCGCATCACCCGGCCACCCACGGCGTCCTGCGCGTGATCGTCACGCTCCAGGGCGAGCGCGTCATCGACCTGAAGCCGGTGATGGGCTATCTGCACACCGGGATCGAGAAGTCCTGCGAGGAAAAGAGCTACTGGAAGGTCATCCCGTTCGTGGAGCGGATGGACTACCTCTCGTACTTCTTCCAGATGGAGGCGTTCTGCGGCTGCGTGGAGCGCCTGGTGGAGCTGGAGATACCGAGGCGCGCTCAGTACCTGCGCGTGCTCCACATGGAGCTTGACCGGATCATGTCCCATCTGGTCTGGCTGGGCACGACGGCGCTGGACATCGGCGCGATCTCGATGCTCTGGTACTGCTTCCGCGAGCGCGACAGGATCCTCGACCTGTTCGAGATGTCGGCGGGACAGCGGATGCACACCCGCTATTTCCAGGTTGGCGGTGTCTTCGAGGACATCCCGGTCGGCTTCGAGCAGAAGGTCCGCGAGTTCTGCGCCGTGATGCCGACCCGGATCGACCAGTACGAGGCCCTGCTCGATCGCAATGAGATCTTCCTGCACCGAACTCGTGATGTCGGGATCGTGTCGCGCGAGCGGCTGCTCGAGCTCGGCGTCACCGGCCCGCTGCTGCGGGCCGCGGGCGAGCCCTGGGACCTGCGGAAGGTCGATCCCACCCTTGCGTATGGGGAATTCGACTTCCAGATCCCCGTCGGCACTGTCGGGGATGGCTACGACCGCTACCGGGTCCGCGTGCAGGAGATGAGGGAGTCGGTGCGGATCATCGAGCAGTGCCTCGACGGCCTGCCCGAGGGCCCGTGGATCGCCGACGATCGCAAGTACGTCCTGCCGCCCAGGAATGAGCTCTCCACCTCGATGGAGGCACTCATCCACCACTTCAAGCTCGTCACGGAGGGCTACCGCGTGGCGCCGGGCGAGCTCTACTACTCGATCGAGTCGCCGCGGGGTGAGCTCGGCTGCTTCGTACTCGCCGACGGTTCATCGAAGCCTGCGCGTGTCCATTTCCGCGACCCATCCTTCGTCAACATGCAGTCCCTCCGGGACATGTCGGTCGGCGGGCTGATCGCCGACCTGATCCAGAACCTCGGGATGCTCGACCCGATCATCGGAGGGGTGGACCGATGAGCCCGCTCATCCCCAAGGGCGAGCGGCCCTGGACCGCGGATCCCGGCCACATCCACGATGCCCCGGAGCCGCCGCCGATGCCGGACGAGCAGGAGCAGGTCGGCGTCGACATCCCAGCCGAGGAGATCGAGGTCGTGCAGGCCAGCACCGAGGCACGCGAGCCGCACGGCGAGGCC
>CAVTPZ010000029.1:0-39912 GCA_963736685.1 uncultured Solirubrobacterales bacterium | reverse complement strand
GTGGGCGATGTCGCAGGAGAACATTGAGATCGCGCTTGCGGCCGTCGACGCGTGGAATCGCGGCGACCTCGAGGCCTGGCTGGCACTGTGGGACGAGGAAGCGGAGTTCCATCCCCTGCGCGCTCAGCTGGAGGGCGAGTCCTATTCGGGCCACGAGGGGCTTGAGCGATTTCTGGCCGAGATGACGGATGACTTCGAAGAGGTGCGCTTCGAGATCGAGGAGACGCGAGACGCCGGAGAGGAGGTGGTCGGCGTAGGGCGGTTCCGGGCTCGCGGGCGAGCGAGCGGCGTCGATCTCGACGTTCCGCTTGGCGTGTTCACGAGGCTGCGGCGGGGCAAGATCGTGTACACGCGCTTGTTCTCGGAGCCAGCGGCTGCCCTCGAAGCGGCCGGGCTGTCGGAGTAGGGGGCGAACCGCCGCCTTGGAGAATCTTGGACGAGGGCCCTAAGGCGCGAAGTTCCGGCAGGGCTCGCCGCGCAGGCCCGGGCAGGGAGGCAACGGCGTCGGCGCCGTGATTCCGGGGACCAGCGGGAGGAGCAGGCGGGACGGGTGCTTGCGGTTGGAGGCGATCCTCACCTGGGCGGTGCCCTGCGGCACGGTCTCGGCGAAAGCCCAGACGGGCTGGTCGCCGTTGGGGGAGCTCACGGTGACACGGATGCGTGAGCCCGCGCGGTACATGTGTCCCTCGTAGTAGAGGGGTATCGCCACCCGCGTGAACCGGCCCTTGGGCAGCTTCGCGGCGGTCTCGCGCCGCAGGCTGAGGACCGGGTCGAGGGGCGTGCTCTTGCGCTTGTCGAGCTTGCGGAGACTGGTGCGCAGATAGCCGCTCTGCACGTAGGTCTCCTTGCCGTCGGGTCGGACCTCTGAGACCGTGACCTGCAGGTCGACGTCCGGGACCGAGGCCTTGATCCATGCCTGGACCGCCCCCGCGCCGATGATCGCCGTGTCAGAGGCCAGGGGGGGCGTCAGATACGAGGCGGCGGTTCCCGCCGGGGGCTGGCGCCAGTCAAAGCTGGGGTGGTCGGTCCAGAGGTCCCCGCCGCCCGTGTTCGTGCCGGCGAAGTCGATCGCGGGCCTCGCGCTCTTGTCCCAGGTGAAGCTCTGGCTACCGCCCTTCTTCGGTGCCTTGCCGGTGAGCGTCCCATTGGGGCCGAAGAACCACGAGCGGGCCCTCGTGCCGGGAATCGGGAAGCGGTTGAAGTCCCGCTCGAAGCCCGGGTAGGGAAGACCGGGTGCCCCTCCCGCACCGTTGTCGAACATGACCTTCACCTGCGGCTGGGCCTGGAAGGCGGCGAGCGCGGCGCCGTAGGTCGGCTGGTCCTGGATCGGATCCGGCGGGAGGTTGACGCCGTCGATTCCCATCGCCTTCTGGTAGATCACCGAGGCCGATGCCTTCAGCAGGGGCGAGAGCTCGGGTTTTCGCCCGGCCACGTAGAGCTCGAGGAAGTCGAACCATCGGTTGAATGTCTCCGGGTCGAGCGAGTCGATGTGGAAGCCGTTCTCGAACGTGAACCACTTGTGCTTCGTGCCTGTGAATCGGTTGGCGAGATTGGCGCAGTGACCGCCCGTCTGCTCGTCCTCGAACTGGCAGGCCATGAACACCGGGACATTGATCCGGTTGACGAAGGTGCTCGGTGCGAGCGGATTGGCGACTCGCGGGCGGTAGTAGCGGTTCCGGTGGACCTTGCTGATCAGGTCCGCGGCGGCCGTGTGCAGCGTCTGGTTGGCCTTGCAGATCTGGTCGCCGTCCTGGATCCGCTGGTATGCCCAGCCCTGGCCCTCCGAAGCGGTGGCGGGCTGAGAGTCGTCCACCCGGTCCTGCGCCCACTGCAGGGCGAATCCGGTGTTCAGGAAGCCGCCCGGATAGAGGGTGGTGGCGGTGTTGTCGATCACCGAGAGCGGCGTGATCGCGGCCAAATGAGGAGGCCGCTTGGCGCCGACGAAGAGCTGGCTGATCCCGCCGTAGGAGACGCCGGCCATGCCGACACGGCCGTTCAGCACCCATGGCTGGCGAGCGGTCGTCTCGACCACGTCGTAGCCATCCAGGCTCTGCAGATTCTCGAAGTAGTCAAAGGCGCCGCCGGAGCACCCAGTGCCCCGCATGTTGACGTCGACCACCGCGAAGCCGAGCAGGTTGAGGATCTGGCTGATGCCGCTCTCGGCGCCGGCCGGATTGGCGTAGCCGTAGCCCGCGTACTCCACCAGGGTCGGATAGGGGCCGTCCGAGGCGGGGCCGGGCAGCCGAACGTCGACGGACAGGCTGGTCCCGTCCCGCGTCGTCATATAGCCGTAGCCGCCGTCGGGGAGGCTCTGGTTGTAGATCGAGGGGTCCTTGGGCGCCGCCCGGTCGCTCATCACGCCGATGCGCGCCGAGAGCGAGCCGTCCGCAGCGCGAACCCGGTAGCCCTTGCCGGCGGGAACCCGGCGAAAGACGACGCCGCCCAGCGTGCCGACCGGCTTGGTCGCGACCTTTCTCTTCTTGCGATCGACCAGCCGCAGGCTCGTCCCGGGCTGGGCCCCCGTGACGTAGACCTGATTGACGCTGCCGTGAACGGCGAGGCCGTTGGCCGCGGAGGCCGAGGCCGGGAGCAGGCCGACGAGCGCCAGCGCAGCCGCCAATGCGGCAACGGTCGTCCAGCCCTGATTCCTCTCACGCCCTGCGCTGCTCATCGGTCGCCCTCTCCTTGGCTTCCCTGCGGCAGGAAGCATATTCGACGTTACGAGAGGTTGACATCCGCAGCTCTCGGGCGAATAGGGTCGGGGGCGATGCCCGACTCGCATCGCCGCCTGCCATGGACGGCCGGGCTCCTGATCCTGCCGCTCCTGATCGCTCTCGCTCCCGCGTCGTCCTCCGGCGATTCCCCAAGCTGCCCGGCACCGCCGTTCCAGCTGGCCCCCAAGGGTGGGCGTGCTGCGCGGTTCACGATGCTGATCCGGGTGAACAAGCCTTCGAACGTCAACACCTACGACCAGCTGCAATCCACCTACGGGCAGCTCCGCACGCGGGACGTCTTCGTCGTCAACACGCGGTGGAAGGGCACCAGCCCGGCTCTCCAGGATGCGATCCTCGCCCGCCTGCAGGACTCGTTTCCCTGCAACCGGGTGATCGCGCTGAATGGGCTCGGAGCCGATCCCAGGCGCCCCGGCTATGCCCTCAGCCTCACCGACTCGGCGGAGCCCTGGGGAGTGGTGCTTGACTGGGAGCGCGACGACTGGGCCCACGCGCGGGCGACCAATCATCACCTCTCGCGCTGGAAGCAGGGCTTCGGCCGCAGCATCCACCGGCTCGGCTCGCTGATCGGCCGCGTCGCGGGCAACATCCGATCCTCCGACACGGGCATTCATAAAGTCGGAGCCGCACCGGGCTTCTTCGGTGACTGGCAGTACGGGCGAATCGCGCGCATGCTCGACCGCCGCAACCGGCGCTTCGGGCACCGGCGTGGCGGCGTCCAGCTCGTCGGGACTCAGGCCTCCTGCATGAAGCGGCGCAGCGGCCAGCCGGGGATGCGGTCGACCGCGGCTGACCTCTACCGCGAGTACCGCCGCACCCATCGAAAGCGGCACAACCTCGCGGTCGAGATCTCCTTCAGCGATCACGGCCGCTCGAAGCGCCACCTTCCGATCCGGGCCGTCAACGAGAGCCGCGCCGCGAGCTGCCTGCGTGCGGCGCTGGCGGGCGGTGCCGGAGCCGTCCTGTTCTGGGCCTCGCCCGGTTCGATGTGGGCGCTGTCCCAAACCCACCACTTCCGCAGGCTGCGTCACCGAAACTGATCCCGGAGAAAGCCGAGATCGGCCGGTCGGTAGCCTCCGCCGCTATGTCCAGCTACGACGCAATCAAGGACCTGCCGCTCGAGATCGAGGGCTACGAGCTCGAGGGACTCGAGTTCCAGGTGCCGGATTCATTCGAGCGGCTCACCACCGTGATCCACCTGAAGGGTGGCGGCCAGGAGGGGCTCGGAGAGGACGTCGTCTACGACGCGCTCGACCACGTCGCCTTCCAGGACGCCGGCCCGGTGCTCGACCTGGGCGGCAAGCACACCATCGCCTCGTTCTCCGAGTTGCTCGACGGCGTTGCCCTCTTCCCCAGCCCGCCCGAGCGAGAGGCGTCGGTCAACTACCGCCGCTGGGCGTTCGAGAGCGCCGCGCTCGACCTGGCGCTGCGTCAGGCGGGCAAGTCGCTGCATGAGGTCGTCGGCCGGGAGCCAAGGCCGGTCACCTTCGTGGTCTCGATGCGCCTGACGCCCCCGGGCTCGGAGGAGGTCTCGACCATCGAGCCAGTCCGCAAGCGCCTCGAGATCTACCCCACGCTCCGCTTCAAGCTCGACCCGACCAACGACTGGACCGACGAGCTGATCGGGCAGCTGGCCGAGACCGGCGCGGTCGACTCACTCGATCTGAAGGGGCAGTACAAGGGCACGCCCGTCGACGTCGAAGCCGATCCGGAGCTCTACCGCAAGCTGATCGACACCTTCCCGGACGCCTGGCTCGAGGATCCGGAGGTCAACGATGAGACCAAGCCGATTCTCGACCCGGTGGCGAATCGCGTCACCTGGGATGCGCCGATCCACTCGGTCGACGACATCAAGGCCCAGCCGTGGATGCCGAAGATGGTGAACATCAAGCCGTCGCGATTCGGGCCGCTGAACGAGCTCTTCGCCGGCTACGACTTCTGCGAGGAGAACGGGATCGGCGCCTACGGGGGCGGCCAGTGGGAGCTCGGCCCGGGCCGCGGCCACATCCAGTACCTCGCCTCGATCTTCCACCCCGACACGCCGAACGACGTGGCGCCCTCGGGATACAACACCGCCGGGACCGAGCCGGGACTGCCCTCCAGCCCACTCGAGCCCAGGCCCACGGAGACAGGATTTCGCTGGGGCGAGTAGACCGTCGGGAGCCTGACTCAGTTCGAGATGACCGTGAACTTCTTGAACGGCTCCGTGATCGTCCAGATCGATCGTGTACCGGCACTGAAGTAGGCGACGTCGCCGACCCGCAGGTGGACGGTCTCTCCGGTGTCCAGCAACTTCACGGTCGCAGCGCCTTCGAGGACGTGGAACGCCTCGTCCCCCTCGAACAGATAGTCGTACGTCGCTGGGTCCGAACGCCACAGGCTTGCGTCCAGCTTGTCCTCAGCCTCCCCGTGCGGCTCGATCTGATGAAACTCGCCCACCTGCGTCCCGTCGATGATGTCCGGCTCGAACTGCTCTGCGTCGATTCGGTCGACGACGTACTCGGCTTTCGTGTTGCTCATCCTTACGCTCCTCTCGTCTCCTCCCCGCCCGGCCATTCTCGAACTGTGCTGAAGCGCGGTCAAGCGCCCTCTTCCCTATAGGCTCCGCCCATGGCCGACCAGAGCTTCGCCGACGCCCTCAACGAGCAGATCTCGAACGAGTTCGCCGCCCAGCAGCAGTACATTGGCGCTGCCGTCTACTACGACTCGGAGACCCTGCCCCGCCTGGCCGCGTTCTTCTACCGCCAGGCGGTCGAGGAGCGGAACCACGCGATGATCATGGTGCAGTACCTGCTCGACACAGATGAAGAGGTGAAGATCCCCGACATCACCTCCCAGCAGACCCGCTACGACGACGTCGTCGGCCCCGTGAAGATGGCCCTCGAGCAGGAGAAGCGCGTCAGCGATGAGATCAACGACCTCTTCAAGCTCGCTCGCGACGACGGCGACTTCCGCGCCGAGCAGTTCCTCACCTGGTTCGTCAAGGAGCAGGTCGAGGAGGTCTCCTCGATGAACGACCTCCTCAATGTCTGCGAGCAGGCCAAGGAGAGCCCGCTCCTGATCGAGGACTTCCTGGCGCGCGAGCAGATCGGCGACGAGGGAAGCGATCCCTCGATGCCGCCCGCCGCCGGCGGCGCGCTCTAGCGCTCGAAAAGTGAGGTTGACCCGGCTCACGAAACCGTGGGAGGCTCCCGACCGCGAGGAGCCATGATTGGCCCGGGGGATCTTCGTTTGGGAGAACGGGGCAAGCACAACCCTGGAGGTCCAAATGCGACTCCGTCTCGGCTCCACTCTCCCGATCGGCGCGACCGCGGTTCTCGCGGTCGTGTTCGCTGCGGGCTGTGGAAGCAGCAACAGCAGCAGCTCCACGTCAACCGCGGCGCTTTCCAAGGCCGCATACGTGGCAAAGGCGAACGCGATCTGCAACGCGGGTCAACAGAAGCAGAACGCCGCGCAGGCGGCGCTTGGAAAGAACCCGACCCAGGCACAGCTCACCGCGTATGCAACCGACACCGTGGTGCCGAACATCCAGGCCCAGATCGATCAGGTCAAGGCACTCGGCGCGCCGTCCGGCGACGAGGCCACCGTCACGCAGTTTCTCAACCTGGCCCAGGCCGACCTGAACAAGATCAAGAGTGACCCGTCAATCATCGTCACCAGTGACACCGACCAATTCGCTGACTTTGCGAAGTTGGCGCATCCCTATGGACTAACAGCCTGCGATCCAAACGGCTAACTCAGGCGCCCTGGGCGTCGGCGGCGGGCGCGCCTTCGGAGCGCCCGTGCCGCCAGGGTCTGGCGCAGCTCGAGGATGTCCTCGCGCGTCCCGTTGATGGGCGGCCGGCTGTCCTCCAGCTGGCGTGAGGCGAGCTCCACCTCGCGAGCGCTGGCCTTTTCGGGAGTCACCTCCCAGACGGCGGCGCCGTCGCGCGCGCTGACCGTCTCGGAGAGCTCGGTGTCCTCGAACAGGGCACCGGTCTGGTCCTCCAGGCCCAGGCCCGGCTCCAGCTCCCCGGCGGCGATCGCGCGCAGGAACCGGCGCCGGCGCACCGGCTCGCTCAGGTAGTGGACGCAGAGGCTGCCGGGCAGCACGCCGAACCCGCTCGCGACCGCGGGGGCGCCCTGTGAGCTCGTGATGCCGCCCGCAAACCAGCACATCGCCCCTGCGCTCTGGCCGACGATCAGGATCCCCTCCGCCCAGCACTCGCGCAGGATCTCGTCGAGGCCGTGCGCCCGCCAGATGGCGATCAGGTTCATCATGCTGCCGCCGCCGGCGTAGATCACGTCCTGATTGAGCAGTTCCTCGCGCAGGTCGACCGGGTTCTCGCCCAGGCGGAAGAGGGAGATCGCCTGCGGCACGCAATCGCGTTCTGCGAACGCGCGCCGGAAGCGGGCGATCTGATCCTCGGGGTCGCCGCTCGCCGTGGGCAGGAGGCAGATCTTAGGCCGCGGGGAGTCGGCGAGGTCGACGATCAAATCGCAGATGGCGTCGTTCCCCGCACGGCGATCGAAGTCATGGCCGCCGAGGGCGAGGATGCGGCGCCTGGCGTTCACAAGGTCAGCCTAGGCTGCCTGGCGCACCAGCGGAACGACATTGTCCGGGGCTTCCGCGCCCATGTACCGGGTGGCCAGCCTCGTCTCGAGGATCTGGCTCCCTCGTCGCTCCAGCTTGTAGGCGCGCGCCTCCGGGCGGGAGGCGACGACCTCGACCAGCTCGTCACCCACGAAGCGCAGCGCGGCGCCGTCCTCAGCGGCGAAGCCGGCCGGCATCCCGTCGAGCAGATGGCGGTGGAACGCCCCGCGCCTCGTGCCGTCGCAGTAGTGGACCGCGTTCGAATGCGGCAGGAAGCCGAGTGCGGGAACGCGGTTGATCTCGTCGTGGTAGCCGCTGACCGCCTCGGCGAACCAGCAGAGCGAGCCGGCGGAGAGGCCGCAGAGGATCACGCCGGCCTCATAGGCCTCGCGCAGCATCGAGTCGATGCCGTGCGCTCGCCACACGCCGAGCAGGCTGATCAGGCTGCCGCCGCCAACGTAGATCACGTCCTGCGCCAGCAGGTGCGAGCGGATGTCCGGCACCCCCCGCTCCCGCCGGAAGAGGCTGATATGTGAGGGACGGGCGCGATCGCGGAAGGCGTTGTAGAAGCGCACGACGTAGTGGTCGGCGTCCCCGCTCGCGGTCGGCAGGAAGCAGACGCGCGGGTTCGCGGTCCCCGTCAGGCCGAGTACGTAGTCGTCGAGCAGTGGGTTTCCGGACTCCTGGGAGAACCCGCCGCCGCCGAACGCAACCACCTGTCTCATCGCTCCCGTCATGTGGAAATTGTCCGCTCGGCGCGGAAACCGATCGTTGGCCCGATGTCGAAAGATCGCCGGAGCAGGCTCGACCGCCTGTCGAATTCCGTGCCTGACCAGGCACGAATCGTGCGGGTCTCAGGCGTGCGGAATTGCCTGCTCTGGGCCCCGGCGCTGTGCGAACAGGGCGACCAGGACGAGCGGGGCGAACCAGGTGACGTACGGGTAGAACCAGTGATTCGCGGTGACCTGGACCGCGATCAGCAGAACAGCTCCGAGAGCCGCGACCTGCAACGTGGAGCGCCGCGCGGGGACGAAGAAGAACAGGACGGCCAGCGCGAGCGCGAACACCTTGCTCAGAGTCTGGAGGAAGTGCAGCGACGGGGCCTGCCCCCAGACGCTGAACGGCGAGCCCCGCGAGGCCTGGTAGCCCAGCGTGCGGTCATAGAGCTCCCGGAAGCCGCCGTCGGGCAGCAGCGGGATCGTCACGACGGCCGCCGTGATGAGGAAGACCAGGGTGAAGAGGATCAGCGGGCGCGGGCGCCGGTCGCCGTGGCCCGCGGCGAACAGCGGCGCGAGGATCAGGGGCCCGAACTTGGTCAGGCCCGCCAGGGCGGAGAGCGCGCCGCGGGCCGGCGGCGAGGAGAGCACCAGAAGAGAGCAGACAACCAGCAGGGCGACCAGCCCGTCGTTGAAGCTCGAGCCGAGCGCGTACATCGTGAATGGAAAGGCGAGCCAGGCGTACGCGAGGCCGATGCCCAGGGTGGTCCCCTCCGGGCCGACCCGGACCCGGCGGCCCAGCGCGAACAGAGCAAGTGCGGTGAGCAGTTCGAAACCGAGTGCCGCCGCTCGAGCGGCCGAGACCTCGTCCCAGCTCCCGCTCCACGGGAGGGCCTGCTCGAACGGCACGTAGGCGAGGTAGTTGACCGGTCCGTAGACGTCGCCGCGGATCGGCATCCCCGAGCTGGCGCCCGGCCCATACACCTCGTCGCCCTTCACCAGCCGATCGGCACCGATCACCCCGGCGAGGCCGACGTCGATCACCTTGCCCTCCGTGGCGACGTAGGCAGTGTGAAAGGCGACCAGCGCGACGATCCCCGCCACCAGCAGTCCACGCGGAGCAAGGGGAAGCAGCCGGTCGCGCGTCTCCACCGGCCTGAACCCCGCGATCAGCATGCGGACGAAGAGATAGCCGAGCACCGGATAGACCAGCGCGACCGACGCCTCGATCTTGGCGTGGTTGAAGAGGGCGAGCGAGGCGCTGAAGCCGAGCAGCGCGAGCAGGTCGAGGTGGATCAGCCGCAGCGGCCGGCGCGGATCGACGAAGGGCGCCAGGAAGAGGACGCAGAGCGGCAGCCAGATCCAGAGGTGGTTGACGTCCCCCGAGACCGCGCCCGGATATCCGCGTGCCAGCTTGGTGTCGACCTGGGCGCCGGTCCACTTCTCCAGCACGCAGCCGCCCGCGTCGTCGATCACCACCTGCCCGACGTCCGAGCCGCTCGCGTCGAAGTAGTCCACCTGCCACTGGCGGGGCAGACCGGCGCCCGTGCGGGTCCGGGTCTCGAAGCGGCGCACCGACCCGCCGGGGGTAAGCGCACCCGTCGCGATCGCCGTCGCCCGGCCGGGGGTCAACCGGAACCCCGGGATCGTTGCGCCCTGCGCCAGCGGATCGGACAGCGTGACCGTCTCGCCCCCGAAGGGCGGCTGGTCCGCAGGGTCGAAGGAACCGCGGTCGCACGCGTCGGCGGCAGCGGGGGCACCGGCCACGAGGACGAGAGCGATCAGGGCGACGCGCACTGGAGGCATGACCGGCGCAGTTTCTCCCATCCGGGCGGTAGCCCGGCGCGCCTACGCCGACTGCCTCGCCAGCGCCGGCGCGCAGGCGGCGAACTCCTGGCTCTCCGGCATGTCGCGGCGAAGCAAGGCGAAGGCGATGCCTCCCACGATCAGGGGCAGCCAGAACAGGATGATCCGGTACGCGAGGACGGCGGCCGCCGTTGCGGCGGCGGGGGCTCCGTACACGATCAGCGCGCCGATCAGCCCGAGGTCGATCCCGCCGATCCCCCCCGGGAGCGGGAGGGCGCCGCCGAGCTGACCGATCAGGTAGCCCATCAGGATCACCGTGAGCGGGGGCGATGCGCCGAAGGCGTGGTAGGTCGCCCAGAGAACGAGGTTGTCGAAGGCCCAGTAGCCGATTGCCCCCGCGATCACGGCCGGATGGCGCCGCTGGAGGATCTTGCCCGCCTCACCGGTGCCATCGATGAGTGCCCGCCTCGTCGCGCTCCACCAGCGGGTCAGTTTGGGAGCGTCCGGTTCAGGACGATCGCCCGGACCGAGGCGCGGCAACACGGCGACCACGCCGATCGAGGCGGCAGCAAGGAAGGCCGGCAGGGCGGTCAGCCAGAGCGAGAGATCCGGGCCGAGCAGGCCGATCGCGAGCGCGAATCCCAGCAGGGCGACGGCGGCGAAGTTCACCCCGCTCTTGATCATGAAGAAGGCGACCGAGCGCCGGGCGATGCGCTCGCCGCCCATACCCCCGCGGTGGAGCACCCAGGCGCCCAATGCCAGACCGCCGGCGCCGCTGGCGGGAACGATTGAGCCCATCGCGAGCTCGGTGCCGCCGATCTGCCAACTCCGATTCCAGGTCAGGCCGGTGCAGAAGATCGGGCCGAACATGATCAGGTAGGAGACGAAGGAGAGCCCCTCGAGGGCGAGCCCGACCACCAGCCAGCCCGGCTTCGCCTTCACGAGCAGATCGCGGACGTCGCCAAGCCCGGGAGCCAGCAGGAAGACCGCCACCAGGATTCCCAGCGCGACCAGCGCCTGCAGGGCGCGCTTCCGGAGGTTCCGCGACTGAAATTCCTGCGGCAGATCCTCCTGCGGAGGCTCCAGATAGATGACCTGGGCTTCGTCGACGATGCAATAAGCATCGCGGAGAGACGTTCCCGGCTGTCTCCCGCCTCCTTAGGTGCCCATCAACCGGGCATGGGAGGATGAACACCGGTGGGATGCAACAGACGCAGGTGAAACCAGGCACTGATGACCGGCTCGCGGAGCTGCTGGCTGACGCCGGCGAGTTCTTCGAGGACTACCTCTGGAGCTCTGACCGCGCCGAAGCGGCGCGCCAGGTGCTCGCCGGCCACGGCCTCGACGAGAAGGTGATCCGCCGCTTCGGCGTGGGCTATGCGCCGGTCGGCCCGGACGAGCTGATCGCTCACCTCCGCGAGCACGGCTACTCGACCGAGGAGATCGTCGCCTCGGGCCTGGCGCGCCTTTCGGAGCGGGGACGGGTGCACGCCTTCTTCCGCTCGCGGATCGTGTTCCCGGTCCGGGACCGTGACGGTCGCACCCTCGGCTTCGCCGGGCTCGGCACCCACCTCGGCCCCTCATGGCCGATGTGGCTCATCTCCTCGGACGTCGGCCTCTATGAGCGCTCCGAGGCCGTCTTCGGCCTGGACCTCGCCGCAAAACAGATCGCCTCCACCAAGACGGTGGTCGTGGTCAGCGGCTGCATCGAGGTGCTGAAGGCACACCAGGACGGGCGACCCAACGCGGTCACCGTCCACACCGGCGGCGTCACCCCCGAGCAGATCGAGGCGATGGCGGCCGGGATCGACGGCGGCGAGAACGCCATGGATCTCGACCTGGACGGAATCGGGCTGGAGCCCGAGTTCGACCCGCGCGAGCTGGCGACGGCCAGCCTGCCGACGCCCGTGCTCGACTGGAAGCCGCCGCCGCATCTCAAGCTCAAGCGGATGCTCCTGATCGCGGCGACGGCGCTCGTCGGCATCAACACCTTCACAGGGGCACCACTGCTGGCGATCTGGCTCGGCTCCCGGGCGCAGGGCGGAAGGGTCCTCAGCCTGCGCGGGGTCGTGACGGTGCTCGTCGTCCTCACCGTCCTGGAGTTCCTGCTCGGCCTCGCCCTGACCTGGCTGAGCCGGACGTACGACCGGGTCACCGGTCGGCCTAGGTTCGCCGGGGAGACCTCGCCGTGGCAGCGCGCCAAGCGAGGCGACCGGGTTCAGGACATCAGGTCGAGGTTCGGCATGAGCGCGCCCGAGCGAGTGGTCGCGGGGTGCGTCGTGCTCGGCGTGCTGGTCTTCGAGCTCTGGTTCTTCTTCCTCGCCGGCTCGTCACTCCCGCACCAGTGAAAAGGGGCAGCGCAGCCAAGATGCGCGCCGAGTATGAGCGGATCCATGGGGATGCCGTTCGACTCGCGGGTGGACCCGGCGACATCCCTCAGCGGGTGGCGGTTCTGCACTCGATCTTCGTCGACTCTGGCGGCAATCACGCCTTTCCGGAGGTGGCGCTGCACGGGGCGCTGTGGGCGTACGCCTTCTACGAGCGGCGAGGCACGGTCGGTCGCTTGATCAACTACCGCTACTTCTACGACCGCGAGGAGCGGGCTCGGCGCGCCTACATGCTCTTCGGGTTCTCGCAGGGCTTCAAACAGGCGAACCGATCGGTGTTCGTGGATACCTACACGAACTACCACTTCAGCAAGCACTTCGGCGAGGCAGAGGGCGCCGCCGAGCTCCTGTCACCCGAGTTGCTCGACGCCCTGAGCCGCGTGCACCACGCGCGCCGCGCCGGTCGAAAGCTGTCGCTCGCCGACCGTGGCGAGGTCTTCAGGACGGCGCTCCTGTTCGAGCAGGAGCGCACGGTCGGCCCCAAGGTCCGGGAGGAGGTCTCGAAATTCGACTGCCCGGTCCTGACCAACCTGGTGCTCCGGCCGCTGGTCCGTTTCGCCTACTTCCCACGCACGACGATGATGCTCTTTCATGACTTCGGGGACACGGACGAGCGGATCGAAAAGGCGATTCGCAGCTATGAACTCGCCGAGCGCGCCGGCTGGCCAACCGTCGCGGAGGCGATCCGCTACCAGGGCGTCCTGCCGGAGCGTTGCTTCGACGATCCGCTGGAATACGCTGATGAACTGCGTTCAGAGGGGTAGCTCCGCGGAACGGGAGCGACGGACTCGAACCCTCGGCCTCCGGCGAGAAGAGCTAGTAGCCCGGGAAATGACGCGCCGTGTAGCCGGCCGGTGGCCGCTGCGTCGCCCGCCAGCGCGGGCCGCTGCCCTGGTTGAGTGACTCGCCGACCGCCGAGGTATCCCAGCGCAAACCCGCGATCACCGCGTAGGCGTGCGACTTGTTCGCGTACACGGTGATCCAGCTGCCGCCACCCGGAGCTCCCCAACTGCGAGCGAGCGAACCCGAGTCCATCGGCGTCTTCAGGAGCCCCGCAGCGTGAAGCACATAGCTGACCGCTCCGGAGCAGTCATAGCCGCGTCCCTTGAACTTCCGGTTGTGTCCGCCGCCCCATATGTAGGGAAGTGTGTGGATCCGGTTGCCGGCGTTGATCGCCTTGCGGACCGGCGGAGGCGCGTCGGTCGGCGGGACGGCTGTCCCGTCCGGCGCCAGGGTTGCGACGCCGGGCACGCCGGTCATGGGGTCGGTGGTCGTCGCTCCGGGCGGGGCGGCCCCGCCGGTCTGAGCAGCCGCAGAAACCGCTCCGGCCACAAGGATCCCGACCGTGAAGATCGCCGGGATAGCGATGGACTTGCCCCAACGCGATCGAAATCTGTGCAACTCGATCTCCTCCGTCGGCCTGCGGGGTTAGCTGTCGGGCTGGCGCTAAAGGAGCCTGCGCCCCCACCGTTGGTGGGCTCGCCCCGGTAACTCGGGTTCCCCGCTCTCGCCTAAGTCAAGACGAGATTCGGCATACGCCTGCAAGCTAGCAATCGTGGGCGACTGCTTGCAAGCAGGTGGAGCGGAGAGACGCCGCTCTCCGCTCCACCATGGAATCGCTCGATCAGATCAGCAGAAGACCGCCAGGTTGAACGGCGCGTCCTCGGCGGTTCCGCCAGCGGTATGGGACACGACCCGTACCCTGGTCGACCCCTGAGAGGGAGATGGCTCCCCCCACCAGATATGCTCCGAGCTCACGTCGGTGACCTGGAATGAGCAGTTGCTGACATCCTGGTTGAACCCGACGTCGTAGACGCCGGTGACGTTGGTGCCCGGCTTCTCATCGGTTCCCGACGTACCACTCCCACGCGTAAGCGTGCCATCGCCTGGCTGGTGCCACTTCCCCGGCCAGCTGCGAGGGCAGATCGCATCGGTCGCGAAGCCGAGCCTCGGCCTGATCGGTTACACGGCGTTTAACTGGCGTCGGTATCGTCCAAATCGATGTGTGCGGCATGCGCAATGGCTGCGATGGCGGGTGCCAGCGGGGCGAGGTCCTGGCTTCAAGCCCAGCATGCGAGTTGGCTCACGGAGCGGCGAGTCAAGGCCGCGACGGCGGGAATCTTCGTGGCTGCGACGTTGGGCTCGACGGTCGCCCTGAAGGGCTCCGCGCCACCCGCCCACCACGCGCCCGCCCCTGCGCCTCTCGAGCACGCCCGAGGGCACTAGCCGGCCGCAATCCTCGCCGGTGAGCAGCGTGCCCTTCGCTCCCTCCATTGCCTTTCTCGGCTTGGTCCAGGCCAGCTTGATCTGGCTGCCGGCGAAGGCGGCGCTGCCGCTGCCGGCGCGACTCCGCAGCCGATGGTGGGCGCTCGTTCTGCCCGGTTCGGTCCTCCTCGTGATCACCGGTATCGCCATCGACCCGGGGCTGGCCGGAGGCCTCACCTACCTGGCGCTCGTGGCCGTGCCAATCCTGGCGGGGTTGGCACTTGCAATGGCGGTGAAGGGTGCTCGGCCCATGCTTGCCGCAGCGACAGTTCCCTTGTTCCTGATCGCCTGGGGACCGCTCGGATCCCTCCCGGCGGAGCTGGCGGCGCTCGCGCTCTCGGCGCTCGCCTGCGTCGCCCTCGCATCTCTCATCGTCTCCGTCGTGCCGACGCGCTGGCTCAAGCTGGCGATCTACGCGATGGCGCTCGTCGATACCTGCCTGGTGGGCGCCAACCTCCTGCAGGGCCCGAACGACGTGCTGAACGCGGCCGCGCCGGCGGCCGGATTGCCCCAGCTGCAGTTCGCCCAGTTCGGCTCGGCGGTGATCGGCTTTGGCGATCTCTTCATCGCCGCGGTCCTGGGGGCGATGCTCGCCGACCGTCCTTCGCTCCAGCTGCGGGCGGCCGCGATAGCCGGCTCTCTGGCCCTGGCGTTCGACCTGCTCTTCTTCCTGGTCGCCGAGCTGCCCGCCACGGTTCCGGTCGCACTCACCCTTGCCGTTCTCGAGCTCGCCGAGCGCCGGAGAGCTTCGGCTAGCAGCGGGGGCATGACCCGCCCATTCCGGTCGCCTGAGCGGCTCCTAGCATCCGCCGGAGCGATCAGCATCCGCGCTGCAATGAGGGACGCACTCACGACGCGTGGCGCGTATATCGGCATGGTGATCGCGCTCTCCGTCGCAACCCTGATCGGCATGTTCATCCTCTGGCCCAGGGGCGATTCGCCCACACCATGACGCCTGGTGATCCATGCTACGCCGCTGTAGCTCGTCGCGCCACCGCAGTCTCTCCACCTCAGCTTCTAACAACGGGAGCGACGGGACTCGAACCCGCGGCCTCCGGCGTGACAGGCCGGCGCTCTAACCAACTGAGCTACGCCCCCGAGGGCCATAGGAGGCTAGCCGCTCGTCAGCGAAACGTTCGTCGCGACGGGGCCCTTCGGGCCCTCCTCGGACTCGTAGCTGACCTTCGCACCATCGTCGAGCGAGCGATAGCCGTCCCCGTCGATGCTCGAGAAGTGGACGAAGAGGTCCTTCCCGCCGTCATCGGGCGTGATGAAGCCGTACCCCTTCTCGTTGCTGAACCACTTGACGGTCCCTTCTGCCATTCGTTCCTCCTCGCTCACGGGCTTGTTTTCGGGGATTGACCCCCCTCGATGGCGCGGGAACCTAACGAACCCGCTCGCGGCATGCCCACGCGGCGACTAGGGTGGCCGCCATGAGACTCGTGACCTACGCGGCCGGCGGCGCCGGCAGGGCCGGCGTCCAGACCGAGGCGGGGATCATCGACGCCGCCCCGGTGCTCGGCGTCGAGTCCATCACGGTGCGGGAGCTGATCAAGGCGGATCAAGTCGGGGACCTCGCCGAGGGGCTCGAGGCGGGTGGCCCCGCGCCGGTTCCTGACCCGGTTCTGCTCCCGCCGGTGCCCGATCCGGACAAGATCGTCTGCATCGGGCTCAATTACCGCTCGCACGCAGCCGAGGCCGGAATCGATCCCCCCGAGCAGCCGACCTTCTTCGCCAAGTTCCGCAACGCCCTCGCGCCCGCGGGGGCGACGGTCGAGCTTCCCGCGGCGAGCGAAAAGGTGGATTACGAGGCTGAGGTCGCGTTCGTCATCGGCCGCCGTTGCAGGGAGGTCGAACCCGGCCAGGCGCTCGAGGCGATCGCCGGCTACATGCTCCTCAACGACCTCTCGGCCCGTGACCTCCAGTTCGCGACGCCGCAGTGGATGCCGGGGAAGGTCTTCGACGGCTCCGCCCCCTGTGGCCCGGCACTCGTCACGCCGGACGAGGCGGGGGCGCCTGACGAGATCTCGTTCACGCTCGACCTCAACGGCGAGCGGATGCAGGACGCCTCCACCTCGGACCTGGTCTTCTCCGTAGCCGAGCTCGTGGCCCGCCTCTCCCGCTGGATGACCCTCGAGCCCGGCGACATCGTCTCGACCGGGACCCCCTCCGGGGTAGGCAGCGTCCGGGACCCACGCGTCTGGCTGAAGCCCGGGGACGAGATCGTGATCTCCTCCCCCACGCTGGGCGAGCTCCGCACGTCGATCGCCTAGCCGGTCGAACGACCGATCGCTACTCGGAGCGCTCCTCGACGAGCTGCTCGATGCTCCGATAGACGCCGGGGGCATCCTTCTTCAGCCGCTTCACCTCGAAGTGCCCCAGGCTGATCAGCCTGAGCCGCGAGGTCGCGGTCACCGTCGCGCCGCGCATCGAGTCGTCGAGCATCCCCGCCTCGCCGAAGACGTCGCCCGGTCCGAGGTCCGCAACGTGCTCGCCCTCCCGGGTCACCTCCGCGGTGCCCTCCTCGATCGCGAGCAGCTCTCGAGAGAAGCCACCCTCCTCGAGGACCACCTCCCCCTCCGGGGCTTCCTTCGACTGTGCGAAGGCGGCAACCTGCTTGAGCTCCTCGTCGGAGGCATCCGAGAAGAGCGGAATCCGCTTCAGCTGACTTGCGTCCATAGCGCGACCGTATCCCAAAGAAGCTCGGATAGAGTGCGACGTCAACCGCAGACCACGGGGAGAGGAGCATTCAGATGGGATTGATGGACAACATCAAGAAGGCCCAGGAGATGGCCCAGCAGGCGGCGCAGGGTGGAGCGGGCCAGATGAACCCGTCCGCCGGCGACGTCGAGTACGCCAACCTGGCGATGAAGCTGAACCAGAACGGCCTGCCCGGCACGGCCACGATCAACTCGCTCACGGAGTCGGGAGAGGGATCGGATCCCGTCAACAAGGCTTACGACATCGCGGTCAGCGTCGAGCTCGAGAACGGCCAGAGCTACGACACGACCGTCCACCAGTACCTGACCCAGGACGCCGTCAACGCCTACCAGCCCAGCAAGAAGTTCCAGATCAAGGCGGACCCGGACGACACGAGCAAGGTCATGCTGTACGGAGAGGCATAGGGCCTAACCGGAATCGGCTTCAGGCACGGCTCTCGCCTGCCGATAGGTTGGGTGGACGCCCCATATGCCCCTGCTCGCTTCCATCCCTGACTTCTTCTTCACGTGGTACCCGGTCTTCGGGGTGGCCTTCTCGGCCGGGATCCTGGCCGTCTTCATCATCCTGCTGCGGAGCACGATGGGATCGACTCGCCCGGAGACGATCAAGGCGAGCTCCATCGAGCCGGTGCTCTGGGACGAGGTCCAGGGTGTCGACGCCGCCAAGGAGGAGCTGGTGGACGTCGCCGAATGGCTCAAGGACCCGAAGCGCTTCGAGGCACTCGGCGCGCGTGCGCCGCGAGGGGTGCTGCTCTACGGACCGCCCGGCACCGGCAAGACGATGCTGGCCCGCGCCGTCGCCGCACACGCCGGGGTTGACTTCTTCGCCGCCTCCGGATCGAGCTTCGTCGAGATGTTCGTCGGCCGCGGCGCCGCGCGGATCAGGCGTCTCTTCAAGGAGGCGCGCAACTCCGGGCGTGCGGTCATCTTCATCGACGAGCTCGATGCCGTCGGCGGACATCGCAGCTCCGGCGGCGGTGATGGCGGGACCTCCGAGCGCGAGCAGGCCCTGAACCAGCTGCTCGTCGAGCTGGACGGCTTCGAGCGCGATCCCGGGACCGTGATCGTCCTCGCCGCTTCGAACCAGATCGACAAGCTCGACAAGGCGCTCCTGCGCCCCGGGCGCTTCGACCGGCAGGTCCTGGTGGCGCCGCCGGATCGCAACGGGCGCGACGCGATCCTCCGCTCCCATGCCCGGGACAAGGTGCTTGCGGACACGATCGACCTGACCGACGTCGCTCGCAAGACCACGGGCCTCACCGGCGCGCAGCTCGCCAACGCCCTGAACGAGGCAGCGATCATCGCCGGCCGCGCCGGGCAGATGGCGATCCAGCGCGAGGACCTGGACGAGGCCCTGCTCCGCCAGTCGGTCGGCTCGCAGCAGTCCCGCCGCCTGACCGAGGGGGAGCGGCGGATCGTCGCCTACCACGAGGCCGGGCACGCGCTCAGTCGCCGGCTCTGTGGCCTGGACCCGCCCGAGATCCTCAGCATCGTCCCGCGCGGCCCCGCCCTCGGGTTCGTCGCACACTCGCCGAGCGAGGACCGCTACCTGCGCTCTCGCAAGCAGCTAATGGACGAGATCGTGATCCTGCTGGGCGGACGCGCCGCCGAGGAGGAGGTCTTCGATGAGGCGTACTCCGGAGCCGCGGACGACCTGGCACGCGTCCAGAAGATCTGCGTGCAGATGGTCACCGAGTTCGGCATGACGGTCTCGCACGGGCCGCCGGACAGCGCTCCGCTCGCCCAGCCGACCGGCGACTACGCGATGTCCGACCGCACCCGTCGCGATGTCGACGAGAACGCCCAGGAGCTCGCCCACATGGCGTACGCGAGGGCGCGCCAGCTCATGAAGGTCAACCGTCACTGTCTCGAGGACCTCGCCAGCAATGCCCTCGAGCACGAGACCCTCACTCGCGAGGACCTCGACGAGATCTTCGACGCGCACGATCTGCGCCGCACCTTCCTCCCCGAGGACGACCAGTCCGAGGCGAGGAAGCTGATCGCGCGAGATCGGTCTCGCTCGACCGGCGCCCTGATGCCGCAGCACGCCAAGCCGGACGAGCCCGAGAAGTCCGCCGAGTAGGCGGGTCTAGGCGCGGCGCAGCTCGGGCGCGCCGCGGTGGATCTCGTACGCAGCCGGCATCGTCTCGCCGGGCAGCGACTCCAGCATGCCGTCCACCAGCCACCACTCCGCCCGCACCCGCTCGCGGGCCACGGTCCAGCTCACAGGCACCGAATCGGCATCGGTGTATCGCAGACCGGGCCCTGGCCCGCTGCCGCCGCCAGTCCGGCGACAGCGAGCCCCAACACGGGTCCCTGCTCCAGGGTTCGGAGGCTGGACTGGTCAGATGGTGCGGGCGCCGCCACGTCCCATGAAGAAGATCAGCAGCGCAACTATCGCCAGAGCGAACAGAACCGGGTGGATGATCGCGCCGCCCGCGATGGCGATGACAAGCAGAACGACACCTGCGATTAGCCACAACATGAGCATTCCCTCCTTCCTTGGACTGACTTACTCGGCGCTCGTATACCCGCACTGGGATCGGCAAACCGGAGGGACCGGGAAGGGCAGGTTAAGAAGAAGTGGGCGGTGCCGGGCTCGAACCAGCGACCTCTTCGGTGTAAACGAAGCGCTCTCCCAACTGAGCTAACCGCCCTGGGGCACGCCGATTATGACCGGCGCGCGAGCCCGCCACCGCTTCTTCCTCGTCAAGGCGAAGCGCCGCACGAACACCGCAGGGCGCAAGCACCGCCGCTAGCCGCGCCTCTAGGGTTAGAGCCGTGAAGCTGCTGGTGACCAGTTCGCGGATGCCGTTCGCGCTCGACGTGATCCGGAAGCTCGGCGAGCGCGGTCACGAGGTGTTCGCCTGCGACAGCTACGACGCCTCGCCCGGAAGCCACTCGAAGTACCTCGCGGGGCATTTCACCACCGCGTCCGCAACGGGAGACCCGGCTCAGTTCGCCTCCGACGTCGAGCGCATCGCCGACATCAATGAGATCGAGCTCGTCATCCCGATGTTCGAGGAGGTCTTCTATCTCGCGGCCCAGTACGAGGGGCTGTCTGCGGTGACGAAGCTCTACGCGCCGCCGTTCCGCACCCTCGCCCAGGTGCACGACAAGGGCACCTTCCAAGAGCTCTGCGACCGGCTCGAGATCCGCACGCCCTACACCACCCTCGCCCACAGCCCCGAGGAGCTCGAGGAGGCGATCGGGGGCTATCCGCGCTACTTCGCCCGCGCCGCGTTCTCGCGCGGGGGCGTCGGGCTGCTCACCAACACCGGTCCGCTCGCCGGCCACCTCGCGATCGACGCCTGCAAGCCGACCGAGGCGAACCCCTGGCTCGTCCAGGAGTTCGTCGACGGACCGATGCACTGCACGTACTCCTGTCTGCACGAGGGAAAGGTCGCGACCCACATGTCCTATCGGGCGCCGCGGCAATGGGAGCACTCAACCGGGATCCAATTCCTCTCGGTCGATCCCTCGGACACGCTGCCCACGGTCGAGAAGCTCGGGAGCGACCTGGCCTGGGACGGCCAGATGTCTCTCGACTTCATCGAGACCGACGACGGCCTGGTGATGATCGAGTGCAACCCGCGCCCGACCGACGGGGTGCTGCTGATGAGCGCCGAGGAGCTGGAGCAGGGCCTGGTCGCGCCGGAGGACGAGACGCTCCAGGTACCGGCGGGCCGAACCTCTCAGCTCGACTTCGCGGTCTTCGCCCAGATCTTCAGGGAGCCGCTGAAGGAGGCGCCGAAGACCATCCACGACCTGGCGAAGATCCACGGCACAGACCACGGCTGGCAGGACACGATGCCGAAGCTCTACTCGTTCCTCGCACTGGCGCGGTTCGAGAAGCTCAGCATGCGCGAGCGGGAGCAGCTCTTCGTCGCGATGTCGGACGGGATCACCTGGGACGGCCAATCGATCCCGGGGCTGCCACCGGACGACGCGGCATACCTCGCCGAGCTGACCGGGTGATGGACCGGTCGATCCTCTGGCGCGCGGCCCTGGCGCAGGTCGTGGCGGTGGCCGCGGTTTCGCTGATCCTCGCGGTGGCCCTCCCCCACTCGTTCTTCGAGGACTGGGGCTGGCTGACCGGCCCCGTCGCCTGGCTCGGCTGCGCGGCGCTCGTGGCCTGGGCCCTCCACCTCAACACGCCCGGCGTGCTGCTCGGTGCCGCCCTGGCCGGCATCCCCAGCGCGATCGCGGTGATCGCCGGAGTCCACTGGCTGGGAGTGGCGATCGCGGTGGCCGCCTTCGCCGCCTGGTGTGCCTGGCTCTCCCGCCGCCCCGGAGGCGCACTGTGGACCTAGGGCTCGAGGGCAGGACCGCTTTGGTGATGGGAGCCAGCAAGGGCATCGGGAGGGGAATCGCCGGCGCCCTGGCCCGCGAGGGCGCCCGAGTCGCGATCTCCAGCCGCTCCGAGGATTCCCTGAAAGCCGCCGCCGGGGAGATCGAGGGCGAGGTGCACGTCTTCCCGGCCGATACCGGCGACCTCGACCGGCTCCGAAAGCTGCCGGGGGCGGTGGCCGAGGAGCTTGCGCCCGTCGACATCCTGGTGGCCAACACGGGAGGCCCACCGACCGGCGCGGCCCTCGACAACTCTCTGGATGAATGGGAGCAGGCGTTCCGCTCGCTCGTCCTCGCCCCCAGGGTCCTGCTGGAGGCGGTCGTGCCCGAGATGAAGGAGCGCGGCTGGGGACGGATCGTGAACGTCTCCTCCAGCTCGATCCGCGAGCCGATTCCGTACCTGACGCTCTCCAACGCGAACCGGATGGCCGCCCTCGGCCTCCTCGAGACTCTCGCCGACGAGGTCGCAGCCGATGGCATCACTGTGAATACCGTCGCTACGGGCATGTTCGCCACCGAGCGGCTGGCGGACCCGGAGGGATCGCTGAAGGGCGCGGAGGAGGCCGCCAGGCAACGCGTCCCGGCCAAGCGACTCGGCCGGCCGGAGGAGTACGGCGACCTGGTCGCGTTCCTGTGCTCGGAACGGGCCGCCTATCTCACGGGAGCGGTGATCCCGCTCGACGGCGGCCTGCTCCGGTCCGTCTAGCTACTCGGACTCCTCGGCGGCGTCCTCGGACTCCTCGGAGTCCTCTGACTCGTCCGTCTCGTCCTCATCGGAGGCCTCAACCTCCGCCTCGGTCTCGCTGTCCTCGGTGATCTCCTCGGACTCGGCGGCCGGCGTCTCATCGAGCTCGTCGCTCGTCGTCTCCGTGGCCTCGGCCTCGGGGATCTGCTCGTCCTCGACCTCGTGGACCTCCTGCACCTCGTCGGTCATCTCAGCCTCCTTTCGCGTTTTGACTGTCGCCACCGGTGATACCGGAGGCCGGAGCGATCCTTGTGAAGGCGCTGTGACGCTCAGGCCGTCGCGGGCCGTGGAGCCCGCCGGAAGGCGACCAGCAGCCAGACGCCACCGGCGATCATCATCACGAGGCTGATCAGCTGGGCCGCAGTGAGGCCGAGGGCGACGTCCTCGTTGCGGCGAATGAACTCCACCAGGAAACGCTCGGTCCCGGCGAGCAGCAGGTAGAGCGCGAAGAGGGTGCCGTTCGTGAACCGGTCCCGGAGTCGCCAGAGCACGAGAGCAACCAGCCCCATGGTCAACGTCTCGTAGATCGGAGTCGGATGAACGGTCTGGTCGGTCGGCTTGGTCCCGTCCGGATAGGCCATCGCCCACGGCCCGTTCCAGGCTTTGCCGTAGTCGCCGTCGCCCGAGAGCTGGCAGCCGCAGCGGCCGATCGCATACCCCACGGCGAGCGCCGGGGCGGCGACGTCGAGCAGCGTGAGATTGAGAAAGCCGCGCCAATACGCCCAGATGAAGACTCCGATGGCGCCCCCGATGGCGCCGCCGTACCAGACCAATCCGGAGCCCGAGAAGAGGTTGCCGAGCAGGTCCCCCTTGACGTCGCTGTAGTTCTCGATGACGAAGTCGAGGCGCGAGCCGATGAGTCCCCCGAGCAGCGCCGCAAAGCCCATCTCGTAGGCCCAATCGACCGGCTTGCCGAGCTCCCCCAGCCGGCGCCAGACCACCGCTCCCGCGGCGATGAAGGCGGCCGCGAAGCAGATCCCGAAGGTCTGGAGGGTCAGCGGTCCGAGATGGATCTCAGGGAACACCGGACGGGAGGCTAGTCGAGCGAGCTAAATAGCCCCGGCGGGAGTCGAACCCGCGCTACGAGGTTGAAAACCTCGCGTGCTAACCGTTACACCACGGGGCCGCGTAACTGATCTTAGGTCGCGGGCGCCAGCAACCGTTCGAGCAGGGCCTTCTGCGCGTGCAGGCGGTTCTCGGCCTGGTCCCAGACGGCCGAGCGTTCCCCGTAGAGCACATCAGCGCTGATCTCCTCCCCGGGGTGAGCCGGTAGGCAGTGCATGGCGATCGCCCGCTCCGAAGCAGCGGAGAGCAGCTCGTCGTTCAACTGGTACGGCGCAAGGTCGGCGCGCCGCCGATCGGCGGTCTGCTCGTCGCCCATGCTCACCCAGACGTCGGTGTAGATCGCATCGGCCCCGGCGACGGCGGCCATCGGATCATCGACCAGCTCGGCCACGCCCTCCTCGAGCCGGTAGCCGTCAGGACTCGCGACGACCACCTCGACGCCGGCGATCCGCCCGAGGATCGCCAGGGACCGGGCGACGTTGTTGCCGTCACCGACGTAGGCGAGACGCAGCCCCTCCAGCTCCCCGAAGCGCTCCTTCAGCGTGAGCAGGTCGGCGAGCACCTGACACGGATGGTGGGCGGGGGTGAGCCCGTTGATCACCGGCACCGAGGCGCCGTCGGCGAGCTCGCGCACCCGCTCATCGGAGCCCGAGCGAATCACGATCCCGTGCAGGTAGCCGGAGAGAATCCGGCCCGTGTCTGACATCGACTCGCCGCGCGTCAGCTGAAGCTCATCGGCGCGCAGCACGATCGGCGTGGCGCCGAGCTCCGAGACCCCGACCTCGAAGGACAGACGTGTCCGCGTCGATGGCTTCTCAAAGATCAGGGCGACCGACCGCCCTTCCAGCGATTCCCGTCCCTCGCCGCGCTCGCGCCCGCGCTTGAGCTCCTCGGCGCGGTCGAGCAGCGCCAGCAGCTCGCTGCGATCGAGCTCCTCTCCGGTCAGGAAATTGCTCGCGGACCGATTTGCCGTCGCGGAATTCATCTGGACCCCGATACTAGGGGCGTGCAGCTGACCGCAATGACATGGAACTTGTTCCATGGACGGGACTGGCCGCCGGAGCCGGAGCTCCAGGTCCGCGCCCACAAGGGCAACTTCCGGCGAGGGCCGCGGCTCGGCATGCAGTACGAGCAGACCAACTGGGACCTGTTCGACGAGTTCGCGGCCGTGATCAACCCGGTCGACTGGGACGTGGCCCTCTTCCAGGAGTTCCCGCCGAGCTGGAAGGGACGACTGGCAGAGGCGTGCGGCGCCGAGGCTCACCGCGCCCTGAGCGGGCGGAACTGGCTGCAGCCGATCACCTCATTGATCGGCCGCTGGCGCCCGGATCTGCTCGGCGCCTGGGAGGGCGGCTCTAACACGACACTCGCACGAGGCGCCGCGGGCCCGATCGCCGAGCGGCAGCGGCAGGTGCTGACCCGCCGTCCGGAGCTGCGCGTCCTGGCCCTCACCCGGCTCGAGTCCGGCGCCTGCGTCGCGAACCTCCACGTGAGCACCAAGCCGTCGTCAGCCGAGCGGGAGCTGCTCGACGCGGCCAAGCGCGCCGTGGCGTTCGCCGGGTCCGATCCCCTGATCTTCGGTGGCGACTTCAACGTCAGGCCGAAGGCGAGTGGCGTCTTCGACCAGCTCGAGGAGCGCTTCGGGCTGGCGCCGCGAACGGCCCCCGACCGCCTCAGCCACCTCCTCGTCCGCGGATTCGAGGTGGTCGAGCATCCGGCCGCCTGGCCACCGGAAGCGCGGGATCGACTCGACCCGAAGACGCACTTGAAGATCCGTCTCGCCGATCACAACCCCGTGATTGGAAAGTTCGAGCCTGTGGGATAGTGCGTTCTATGGCAAGCGCGCCCACGGAGTCAGAGGAGAGGTCCCGCGCCGAGCAGAGCGTGCAGGCATTTCGCGATGCGCTCGAGAAGAGCATCACAATCTCCCGCGACCGGCTGCAGGAGGTCGTCGATGACGCTGTCCGCCGCGGTCGGATGACCCGCGGCGACGCTGAGGAGATGGTCGGCCGGCTCGCCACCAAGAGCCGGGAGCAGGCCGAGGAACTGCTCTCCCAGCTCGACGGCCTCCTATCGCAGGTCCGCGAGGTGCCTGATCGCGCGAAGCAGCAGGCCGGCGAGCAGGCGGAGCGGGCCAGGAAGCGGACGGTCGCGGCGGTGGACAAGCCGCTCGCGAGCGCCGACCGCGTCCGCCGTGCGACCCGCGCCCCGGGCTTCCCGATCACGGCGTACGACCAGCTCTCCATCCGGCAGATCGATCGCCGGCTGCAGGAGCTCAGCCGGCAGGAGCTGCGAAGGGTCCGCGACTATGAGCGCGGGAACAAGGCGCGCAAAAGCCTCCTGCGGGCTCTCGACCGCAAGCTTCAGCCCTAGAGGGCTGACCTACTTCAGCGCCTTGCGCCGCTCGTCGATCTCCTTGGTGAGCTCGTCGAGTGCTTCGCCGGAGCTCTGCGCGCGGATGGCGAGCTTGGCGAGCTCCTTGCGGACGTCCTCGGTCGCCTTGTCCAGGGTGTCGCGCCAGTTCGAGACCTGATCCTGCGCCTTCGAGCTCGCGTCGCCTGTGACTTCGCGCAGCCGCGACACCGCCGAATCGATGCTCGAGCGCACGTCGCCTGTCGCCTTCTCGCCGGCCGATCGCAGATCGTCGATCGCCTTCTGGACCTGGTCCCTGACGCCACTGCTGTCGCTTGCTTCCACCTTGGACCTCCTACTCGGAATTTCGCAAATTGCGGACTCAGCCTATACGGCGATCAGCTCTGAGGCCAACCGGCCGAAATCCAGCGCACCCCCCGTTGCACCGGCGAGGAGAGGCTCGGCGTCGAGCCTCTGCCCCTGCGACCAGATCCCCCGCAGCCACTCCCCCGCCTCGGCGGTCTCGAACCACGAGTCGCCGAATCGGTCCCGGAGCGCCGTTCGCCAATCGACCTCGAGCGCCCAGGCCCTCAGGTAGCAGGCGGCGTAGAAACCCGGATCGACGTCCGAGAGCCAGTTCTCGCGCGGCCAGGGGACGCCGATCCGATCCCCGAGCAGCGAGGCGTAGAGATCCGGCATCGCGTTCAGGTCGGCTCCCGGACCGTGCAGCTCGACCTCGTAGACGAGCTTCGCCGAGTACCGGCGCAACATCACCAGCCGCGCCGCGCGCGCGTGCTCGATGGCCGCGGCAGCATCTCCGGCGCCCAGCAGCGTCTCCAGCCAGTCGGGAGCGGCCGTCAGCCCCTCGAACAGGAACGCAAAGGATTCGGTGACCGAGTTGTCCCCGAGGTGCCTGAACTCGAAGGCAAGGTCCGGGTCGGTGCAGGCGAAGTGCTCGGTGTGGCCGGCCTCGTGGAAGAGCGCCGCGTAGTCCTCCCGGCCGCCGATCGGCGGGATCACCAGATAGACCTCCTGCGGGATCCTCGGCGTCGAGCAGAACGCCCTCGGGCTCTTGGTGGGCCGGGTCTCGGTGTCCAGCGTGACGTTCGACTGCGCATCGAGGTGAATGCCCAGGCTCGACAGGGTCTCGCGGAGCGCGGGGACCATTCGGTCCGACGGGAAGAGGGCGTCCAGGTGATCGGCCCGGAAGAAGCGTGCCAGGTCTGAGCGGCGCAGCTCGCCGAGCCGGGCGCCGACCGTGCGCTCGAGCTCTGGGTCGACTGTCCGCGCATAGTCAGCCTCCGTCGCGCGGACGAACTCCTCGAGCTTCGCGGCGAGCGCTCTGAGATCGAGCGCGCGCACGTCGGAATAGGCGTCCAGGTAGGAGGGCCAGCCGAGCTCGACGCAGGCGGCGTGCGAGGACTCGAGGTCCTCCAGATACAGCGGGTTGAGCCGCTCGTCCAGCATCGCGGTGCGAGCGGCCTCGATCGCTGCGCGACGGTCGCCGTCCTCTTCGTTCGCCTGGATCACCGGAGCCATCCGGTACGGCATCGTCTCTCCATCCACCTCGATCTCGAGTGAGGCCTCCAGATCAGCCAGCCTCGCCTCGAGCGACCGGGTGCGCGCGCCGAGGTATCCGTCAAGCGCGAACTGATGCAGATAGCGCAGCCGCACCTCCTCCTCGCCCGACGCCGTCCGCCTGGCCTCGCCAACCCGGTCGACCGCCTCCCGCTCGAAGAGGCTCTCGTGACGCTCGTAGATCGGCTCGATCGCGAGGTCGGGCTTGTGGCCCGCGCCCTGCAGGTAGTACTCGCGGCTCAGCTCCTCGAGGAACTCCTCCGCATCCCGCCGGTATTCGCCGAGATCCCAGCTCATGGCGGCTGCAACGATAGGCCGACGATGCCCGACGGGACGATCACCCCCGAGCGGCCGCCGCGCGGCGAGCTGCTCACTCTCGACGTCGAGAACCTCGCCTACGGCGGCAGGGGCGTGGCGCGGCGCAACGGCTACGTCGTCTTCGTCGCCGGGGCATTGCCCGGGGACCGCGTCACCGCGGAGGTGACCAAGTCCAAGCGCGGCTACGCCGAAGCCCAGACGAAGGAGGTGCTCCGCCCCTCGCCCGACCGGGTCCCACCAAGCTGCGACCACGGCGGCGAGCCGTGTCCCGGTGCCCCCTGGCAGGGCCTCGCCTACGAGCGGCAGCTCCACCACAAGCAGGCCCAGGTCAACGACGCCCTGGTGCGCCTCGGCGGTCTCGAGGGATTCGAGCTCGAGCCGATCGAGCCGGCCACCGAGCAGTGGCGCTACCGCAACAAGCTCGAGTACTCATTCGGCGAGCGGGATGGCGAGCTGGTCCTCGGTTTCCACGCACGCGGCCGCTGGGACCTGATCGTCGACGCCGAGGACTGCCGGCTCGCTTCCGAGCGCAACAACGCCCGCCGCAATGAGCTCCGCGACTGGGCCCGGTCGACCGGACTGCCCGCCTGGGATCCGCGCGCCGGCGAAGGGACCTTTCGCAACCTGGTGATCCGCGAGGGCCGGCGCACCGGCCAGCTGCAGAGCCGCCTGGTCACCTCGCCGGCGGAGATCCCGCGCCCTCCCGTCGATCTCCACACGATCGTCGAGGGCCCGGGCAGCACGACCGACGGGCCTACCGGGGCAATCGGAGAGGAGTACCTGGAGGAGGAGCTCTGCGGGCTGCGCTTCCGGATCTCCCACCGCGCCTTCTTCCAGACCAACACGGAGATGGCGGAGCGCCTCTACGGGATCGCCGCTGCGATGGCCGGCCTGGGCGGCAACGAGCGCGTCTTCGACCTCTTCTGCGGCATCGGGACGCTCGGCCTGAGCATGGCCAGGGATGCGGGCGAGGTCTGGGGAATCGAACTCGTCCCCGACGCGATCGTCGATGCCGAGGAGAACGCCCGCCTCAATGGGATCGAGAACGCGCGCTTCCGGGCCGGCGACGCGCGGAAGGAGATCCGGCCCCTGCTCGAGGAGGCCGGCAGGCCCGACGTCGTGGTCGTCGACCCGCCCCGCGCCGGGCTCTCGCAGAAGATCGTCCGGCGCCTGATCGAGTGCGAGGCGCCGCGGATCGTCTACGTCTCCTGCAACCCCACCACGCTCGCTCCCAACGCGGCCCAGCTCGCGGAGGCCGGCTATAGGCTCCGCCGGGTGAAGCCCGTCGACATGTTCCCCCAGACGCCGCACATCGAGTGCGTGGCGCTGCTGGAGAAGGCGTGAGCCGGGCGTTCGGAGTCACCGCCGGACTCGATCCGGAGATCGCCAGCCCACTCGCCGGCCGCTGCCAGGAACTCGGCTACAGCTCGATGTGGTCCAACGACCACCCGGGCGCGAAGGGCCTCGAGACCCTCGCCGAGTATGCGAGGGGCGCCGATCGCATCGAGCTCGGAGTCGCCGTGATCGCCCTCGACCGACAGTCGCCCACCGAGATCGCCGCAGACATCGACCGCCTCGGAATCGACAGGAAAAGGCTGTGGCTCGGTCTCGGTGCCGGATTCACCGAGAAGCCGCTGACCACCATGAGGGAGGCCCTCCCGCAACTGCGTGAGGCGTTGCCCGGTGTCCGCCTCGTCCTGGCGGCGATGGGCCCGAAGATGTGCGCCTTCGCCGGCGCCGAATGGGACGGCGTCTTCTTCAACTGGATGACTCCCGAGTTCGCCGAGCAGGCCCGCGGCTGGGTCGAGCAGGGCGCCAAGGAGGCAGACCGCAAGCCGCCCACGGTGTTCGGCTACGTGAGGACCGCGGTGGGAGACGAGCGCCGAGGAGCGTCTCGCCAAGGACGAATCCTTCTACCGCGACATGCATCAGGGCTATCGCAGGCACTTCGACCGCCAGGACGCCCCGGAGGGCACCGTCGGGGTGGCCGGCGAGAACGAGAGCGTCGTCCAGGCCGGGCTTTCCCGCTTCCGCGCCCTCGACGTGACCGTCGTCAGGGCCCTTGCCAGCGCGACGATCGAGGACATGAGCGCGCTGGCGGAGGCCGCAGCGCCGGGGGACTAGGCAGGGCTCGGACGGGGCGCCTGGGGAGGACGCCCCGTCCCGGGAATCGGCCCTGGAGAGCTACTCCTGATGCTCGCCGGCGGCTGCGTGTGCGAGCTGCGGCTGGAACCGCTCCCGCAGGAGCGGCACAACCGTGATGCCGATGCCGATGACCGCAATTGCAAGCGAGGTCAGGATGGCCGGATGGAATCCGTCGAGCAGCGCCGCGGAACTCCCGGCGGGCGCGCTGGACGCGGCGGTGCCGGCGTCAATCACCGCCGTGGCGATGGCGAGTCCGATCGCCCCGCCGATCTGGAATGAGGTGTAGACGAGCCCGGATGCCAGTCCCTGCTCCTCCGGCGCCACGCCACCGGTCGCGGCCATGTTCAACGGCCCGAAGGTGAGCGCGAAGCCGATCCCGGCCAGGATGAAGGTCGGCAACATCCCGGTCAGGTAGTCCGTGTTCGACCCGATGTCGAGGAAGAGCACGTACGAGGCCGCCAGGCTGGTGAGGCCGAGGGCGACCGGCAAGGTCGTCCCCACCCTGTTCACCAGCCGCCCGATGTTCGGCGAGACGGACGCCACGATCAGGCCGGTTGGCAGGAACGCGAGAGCCATCTGGATCGCCGACCAGTCCCTCAGGTCCTGCATGTACAGGGTCCCCATGAACTGGAAGCCGAACCAACTGCCGAGCAGCGCCATGGCGCCGAAGTTGGCGCGCCGGAGCTGGCCCGAACGCAGGATGCCCAGCCGAACCAGGGGATTCGGGCTGTGCTGCTCGATCAGCACGAACGCGCTGAGCAGCGCGGCGATCCCGACGAACGAGAGCAGCGTTCGCGGCGATCCCCAGCCGACGCTCGGCGCCTCGACCACCGTGTAGACGAGACCCAGCATCGTCGCGGCCAGGGTTGCCGTCCCCCCGAAGTCGAGCTTTCGGAGCGAGAACCCAGAGGCCGCCTCGTCGCGATCGAGATAGCGCGGCAGCAGGAAAAGAATCGCCGCCGCGATCGGCACCGGCATGAAGAACGTCCAGCGCCAGCCCAGCTCGGTCAGCAGACCGCCGAAGATCAGGCCGGCCGACCAGCCGCTCGCGCCCGTCGCGGTATAGACGCTGAGCGCCTTGTTCCGCGCAGGCCCCTCGGCGAACTTCGTGGTGATGATCGAAAGCCCGGCCGGGGCCGTGAAGGCCGCCGACGCCCCCTTGATGAAGCGGGTGGCGATCAGGGTGGTGCCGTCGTTGGCGATGCCGCCGATGAACGACGCCACCACGAAGACGGCCAGGCCGGCGAGCAGAACCTTGCGTCGTCCGATCAGGTCAGCCGCGCGCCCACCGAGCAGAAGCAGCCCGCCGTAGCCGAGGACGTACCCGCTGACGATCCACTGCAGCGAACTCGGCTGCAGATCGAGCTCGTGGCCGATGTTCGGGAGCGCCACGGCCACCATGGAGACGTCCATCCCGTCGAGGAAGAGGACGCCGCAGAGGAGCAGCAGAAGTCCCCAGAGACGGGAATCGAATCGAGTTGCCGCTGAAGTCTGTGTCGCTTGCTCCATCTTGTTCCTCCCAAACGGGTCCGAGGTGGGATCTGTGAGGCGCGGTAGTATATGCATACGCATGCATTGTGTCAACATCAACTGCGCAAGCAACTTTTGCTATAATGCCCGCCGCGTGGGGTGGAGAAGGAGTTGAGCGAAGTGCCAGCAACGAAGACCACGGAGAAAGATCAGCTTCTGGAGAGATGGAGTGAGCTCGAGGCCGAGCACGCCCGCGTGCGCGAAGCCCTCGAGCATCGCCTGCAGCGAGAGCACCGCCTCTCCCTCACCGAGTACGAGGTCCTGCGCCGCCTCGCAGACTCCCCCGAGGGGCATCGCCGCATCCAGGAGCTCGCCGAGGAGATCCATCTGAGCCAGAGCGCGCTCTCCCGGCTGGTCCAGCGCCTCGAGGACGACGGCTACGTCTGCCGGAACGTCTGCGACCACGATCGCCGCGGCGTATTCGCGTGTGTGACCGACGCCGGCCGCGAGGCCCAGGCCGAGGCCCTCCCCACCCACGTCTCGGTCCTCTCCGAGACGCTGGGCGAGACCGCCTAGAGGGGCTCACTCGCGCCATACTGGCGCCGTGCGCAGGGCGAGGAGAGCCATGGCGGTGGCCGCAGTGGCGGCCCTCGGCGCGACCGCATTCGCGTCCGCGGCGCAGGCGGCCCCGACCGCTCCGCTGAGCCACTCCGGCCGCTGGATCACCGACGCGAAGGGCCGCGTGGCGATCCTGCACGGCGTCAACATGGTGAACAAGCAGCCGCCCTACGCGCCGTCGGCGCAGGGCTTCGGGGACGACGACGCCGCCTTCCTGCAGCGCTTCGGTTTCGACGCCGTCCGGCTCGGGCTGATCTACAAGGCCGTCGAACCATCGCCGGGCGGCTACGACGACGACTACCTGAACGCCATCGCCGCGACCGAGGCGAATCTCGCCCGCCACGGCGTCTTCAGCCAGCTCGACTTCCATCAGGACCTCTTCAACGAGCGCTTCCAGGGAGAGGGCTGGCCCGACTGGGCGGTGCAGGACGACGGGCTCCCCAATCCACAGAACGGCTTTCCCACCAACTATTTGACAAACCCGGCGCTGAACCGGGCGTTCGACCACTTCTGGGCGAACGACGCCGGCCCCGGCGGGGTCGGCCTCGAGACGCGCTACGCGGCGGCCTGGGGGCACGTGGCGTCGCGCTTCGCATCCGCCAAGCACACGCTCGGCTTCGATCTGATGAACGAGCCCTGGCCCGGGACCGCCTACCCGCCCTGCGCGGTCCTCACCGGATGCCCCGGATTCGACAACGACGTGCTCGTGCCCTTCTACCGCAGCGTGATCGGCGCGATCAGGAGCGCGGACCCAGGGAAGCTCCTCTGGTACGAGCCCAACGTGATCTTCAACTTCGGAGCCGACACGAACATCCCGGCGATGGGTGACCGCTCGCTGGGAATGAGCTTCCACCTCTACTGCCTCGCCGGACTTGTTGCTGGGACGGCCGGCCAGACCTGTCCGGCGCTGAACGAGCAGGTGCTCCAGAACGCCGACAAGCATGCCCAGACGACCGGGGACGCGCTGATGCTGAGCGAGTTCGGCGCCACCGACGATCTGTCGACGATCCGCCAGAACGTGCAGCAGGCCGACCAGCACATGGTCTCCTGGGAGTACTGGCACTACTGCGAGTGCCTGGACCCCACGACCTCCGGCTCCGGCACCCAGGCGATCGTGGTCGACCCGAACCAGCCGCCGACCGGCTCAAACGTGAAGCAGGCGAAGCTCGACGTGCTGTCCGAGCCGTATCCGCAGGTCGTGGCCGGCACGCCAACCAGCTACGGCTTCGACCCTGGGACCGGGCGCTTCACGCTCGCCTACTCGACGAGCGGGCCGACCGGGAAGAAGTTCGCGCGGCGGCCTCCCAGGGGCCGGTCAGCCAAGAGGAAGGCGAAATTCCGCCAGACCCAGATCTTCCTGCCGAAGGACCACTTCCAGAGCCGGCTATTCGGTCTCGGTGAAGGGCGGCGGCATCGCCTCGAAGCGAAAGGCGGCCCTGCTGAAGGTCATCGCCTGTCCCGGAAAGGCCGCCGTCAGCGTCACCGTTCTGCCGGGCCGCGGCCGCAACCACGTCGACTGCAGGGTCACCCCGAAGCGCAATAAGCGCGGCCGCTAGGCCTCCGCGTCAGCGTCTGCGGCGTCATCCACCGGAACCACCTCGGACGCGCAGGTCGTGCAGAGCACCAGGCCGCTCGGCGGCCCATCCGTGAGCGCAGTCTCCTTCTCGGCGTCGGTCAGCGTGGCGCCGCAGTTCTGGCAGCGGTCGGGCAGCTGCTCGATCGTCCGGTCCTCGAGTTCCATGCCGCCAGTCTATTCCGTCTAGTAGGGCGGCAAACGGTCGTACCACTCGCCCAACACCCTGAACGACGACCAGAAGCGCTGCTTCGCGTCCTCGGTGTCGAGTGAGTCGTCGATGTCCGGCACATAGAGCGCGTCCATCGTCGGGCGTCAACCGCTGCACCTCGCCCTCGAGCGGGTCTATCCGCTCCGAGAGGGGCAGCTCGAGGTCGTTGAGCGTGTCGAGGGCCTCATCCCCCATCACCACGATGATCCGGGGCTGCACGATCGCGATCTCCTCGGCGACCCTGGCGACGCACTCCTCCGAAGCATGGGTGGGATCCGTCAGCGGGCACTTCACGCAGAGCGTCCCGAAGACGACGATCGGATCGATCGCGAGCCGCTTGAAGCTCTTCATCAGCGCGGTGCCGGCCCGGCCGTAGAAGGCGACGCCCTCCTCGATCTCCGAGGCGGTGGCGGAGCGCTTCAGCATCATGATGTCGGCCTGCGGGTGGCCTGAACCCTGGACGGGCATCACGTTCCCCCGGGGGCAGTCCTGGCAGGCGGCGAGCTCCCTGCCCAGATCGTTCAGCTCCCGGATCGCGCGCTCGAGGTACTTCTCGCGGATCTCGTCGTCGGTGATGGATGACACGGCGCCTTGCCTCTTCTTCGGCCCCGGCCCGGCCCCTTGCGGATGCATCAACTCTTGCTCGCGCTGCGACGGCTGGCCCGCGCCTTCCTCCCGTCGCGCGCGCAGCGAACGGCCGCCCCGCCCTCCGCTCGTCTGCAGGAACTTCAGGGCCTGGACGTAGACGAGGTTCTTGTGCTTGCGGACGATGTCCGCCTCCCTCATCGACTCGAGGAACTCCTGCGGGCCGTCGAAGTCCCGCAGCCGGATCTTGACGCTGCCGAGCCCCTGCGCGACGTGGCTGTCCGACCCAGCCCCGGGGACGATCGAGTACTTGCGAGCGAAGCGGACGGCCTCCTCGTTGAAGGCGGAAAGCGTCACGCGCGGGTTGAAGACCTCGAGGATGTCGATTTGATCGACGATCTCCAGCAGGTGTTCGTAGTCGGGGACGGAGTGGAGGCGATCGAACGGGTGGGGCACGTAGACGAGCCCGCCCTGACGGCGGATCTCGGCGATCGTCTCGGCCATCGACATGCCGCGCTCGATCCTGTCTGCTGAGGAAGAGACCGATCACCTCTCCCTCGTGAGCGGTCTTCACCTCCTCTGCGACGATCACTCTGATGCCGCCGATCCGCTCCGCAATCTCCTTCGCCTCGAGGGCTCCGGAGATCTCGTTGTGGTCGGTGATCGCGATGGCGCCGAGCCCCTGCTCCTTGGCGGTCTCGAGCAACAGCTCCGCGGGAGTGGCGCAGTCCGGTGAGTGGTCCGTGTGCATGTGCAGGTCGACGTGGACGTACTCGCGGTCCTGCAGGCGCCTGCGGATTGCCGGGTTGCCCTCCGGGTCCTGGCGGCGCTCCACGAGGCGCCGGTAGACAGCCTCGACCTCATCGGTCACCTCCGCCCAGGGCCTGGCCTCACCCGAATCGCGCGCCGCGGTGCGCAGCCGATCCCGCAGGGAGTCATCGCGACAAAGCCGCTCGAGCTGCGCCGTCAGGGTCAGGACGTCGCCGAGCGGAAAGAGCAGGCCGCGTTCGCCCTCGCCGACCAGCTCCCGATACAGCTCAAGATCGGACACGACCGGGACAGCCCCCGCTGCAAAGGCCTTCCGGATCAGGCCGGGAGCCACGCGCACCCCTCCCGACGCGAGGCAGGCGATGTCGGCGCCCGCCAGGAACTCGGCCGGCTCGCCGTCCCGCGGCCGGACGACCCGGAGCCGCTCACGTAGCCGCCTGCTGACCCGGGCGAGCGGGTCCGTTGGCCCGTCGAACCAGATCACGCCCTCCCAGTCGACGTCCTCGGGCAGCTTCCGCAGCGCCCGCAGCAGGAGGCGGAGCGCTCCGCGCTCCTCCTCCGCGCAGTGGACGATCCGGATTCGGCCGGGTGGCGCGGGATCGAGAGCCGGTTCCGCGACGTCCGCTCCCGCCCTGATCAGCTGGTACTGCCCAGGGAAGAACCGCTGCAGTAGCGCGCCGGTGGCCTCATTGCTCGCCGTGCGCTCGTCAATCCGGCCGAAGAAGACCTCCACCAGCATCCGCGCGACCTGCGTGGAGAGGACGCGCTCGACTGGCTCATGGAAGGTGGCGACATTGAGCGACTGGGAGTGGCGCAGGGCGCCGGAGCCGGTGCTCGGGGCGAACGGCTCGTGGACGTGCAGGAGGTCGAGCGGCAGCGCTCCCAGCAGGCGCTCCAGGGCGCCGCTGATGTCGAGCGGAATGGGCGCCGGCCGTCGCCGCGGCCCACTTGGCAGCGGGATGCTCTGGCCGATGGCGAGCACACGCGGGTTCTCCCCGCGGAGCAGCGCCCCCGGATTGCTCGCCGCCTCGCGGATCAGCCGCCGGCTCTCGCGGATCGCTGCGCGGGAGTCGGAGGGAGCAACGATCAGAACGCGGTGGCCGCGGTCGGCGAGCTCCTCCGAAGTCCGCCTGACGAACTCGTTGATCTCGTGCCGCGAACCCCACGGATGGGGGCTCACCTGCGCGATGGAGAGAGACTCGGCGCCCACGGCCGCAGCATACGGGCGGTCGCGCTTATCTCGACGGACCTGGGCCTAGCCCTACGGCTTCGGGCCGGCTCTCCAGAGCTCCTGACCATGTCTCCCATCGTCAGCTCTGAAGAAGAGTGTCCTGCCGACCGCGGTGAGCTCCCCGATGGCGCTGCTTTGCTTGCCGCGCCGGATGTCCCTGACCATCCGCGTTCCCCTGCGAGTGCCGTCGCTTCGCCATAGCTCCTGGCCGTTCCTCTCGTCGGTGCCCGCGAAGTAGAGCGTCTGCCCCGCGGCGGTCATCAGATCAACCTGGAGATTGCTCCGCAGCGCTTTGGTTCCGCTCGGGGTGCCATCCGTGCGCGACAAGCCGCCGATTCCGTTGAAGAAGAGGGTTCCGCCGACGTCGGTGAGCAGGGGGAAGCCCGTGATCTCGAGGCCGCAGTTGCAGCCCTCTGGGGTAGGGCCGAGGGGGACGATCGGGACGGTCCCGCCATCGGTGCCGTCGCTTCGCCACAGCCAGCTGTCGGTTTCGCTGAACGTGGCGAAGTAGAGGGTCCTCCCGACTGCGGTCAGCTCGTACCCGCCAATCCCCTCCTTGACCAGGAAGGTCCCAGCTCCTGTGCCATCGCTCCGCCAGAGTCCGGTGTGCTTGTCATCGGTGCCCATGAAGAAGAGTGACCCAGCCACATTGGTGAGGTAGCAGGGACCGACCGGGCCACACCCGCCTCCCTGGAATCCCTTGACCAGCGAAGTCCCGGTCGGCGTGCCGTTGCTGCTCCACAGGCCGGTCTGGGCGCCGTCGCTGGCGGCGAAGTAGAGGCTGTTGCCCATCGCGGTCGGATAGCTGATCTGCGCCAGGCCTTTCACGAGCGCAGTCCCGGCGGCGGTGCCGTTAGTTCTCCATAGGCCGGTCTGGCTGTTCCCGCTCTGGGGCGCTTCGGTGGCCACGAAGAAGAGGGTGCCCGCCACGTTCCTGAACGATCCGAGGCTGTAGGCGCCCTGCCCGGGGACGATGTCCTTGACGAGCCTGGTTCCCCGCGCGGTTCCGTTGCTCCGCCACAGCTCGGGGCCGTGGACGCCGTCGCGGGCCGTGAAGTAGAGGGTCTTGCCCACGGCGGTGAGCTGGTCGGGGTGGCTGCCGGGCCGGCCCGGGCTGATGTCCTTGACCATCCTCGTGTCCCGGCGCGTGCCGTCGCTGCGCCACAGCTCGTCGCCGTGCCTGCGATCACGCGCGGCGAAGTAGAGAATGCCGTTCACGTTTGTGAGTCCGGATGGGTCGCTCCCGTTGGCGTCGAGACGGCCAGGCCGTGGGCCTTTCCGGGCCGGATTGATGTCCTTGACGAGCACCGCCCCGCGGTTCTTCGAGGCAGCCAGGGCACCGGTTGCCGGCAGCAGCATCATTGCGGCAGCGAGCAGCAGCGTGAGCCTGGTGGCGAGCTTTCCCATACCAATCACGCTAACCCGGTAAATCCGCCCCCGGATCGGTGCTCGCCGAGGGGACCGACCTCGGTGGGGACCACCGAGGTGGGGCGTGGAACGTGCCAGAACGAGAAACGGGCCCCGAGGGCCCGTTCTCACAGCTTCTCTGTCGCCTGAGCTACTTGGCCTTCGCCTTGGCCTTCTTGTCCTTCTTCGCCTTCTGTTCCTTACCGGCGGGAAGGCCGCGCTTGCGCGCGTACTTGGCGATGAATTTCTCGGTGTCCTCCCGCGCCAGCGAGTCGGGGCGCTGGTTGTGGGGCGACTTCATCAGGTAGCTCGACGGTCCATCCAGCTGGCCGGCGATGCCATGGTTCAGCGCCAGCTTCACGATCCGGACGGCGTCGATGACGATGCCGGCGGAGTTCGGAGAGTCCCAGACTTCGAGCTTCAGCTCGAGGTTCAGCGGGACGTCGCCGAAAGCCCTGCCCTCGACGCGGATATGCGCCCACTTACGGTCGGTCAGCCACGGGACGTAGTCCGACGGACCCACATGCACGTCCTCGGCCGGCAGCTCGTGGTCCATGATCGAGGTGACGGCGTTGGTCTTCGAGATCTTCTTGGACTCCAGCCGCTCGCGCTCGAGCATGTTGTAGAAGTCCATGTTGCCGCCGACGTTGAGCTGGCTGGTGCGCTCCATGCTCACACCGCGGTCAGCGAACAGCGTCGCCAGCTGGCGGTGCACGATCGTCGCGCCGACCTGGGACTTGATGTCGTCGCCGATGATCGGCAGGCCGGCCTCCTCGAAGCGCCGGTCCCAATAGTCCTCACGGGCGATGAAGACGGGCAGGCAGTTGACGAAGCCGACGCCTGCCGCCAGGGCCTGCTCCACGTACCACTTGGTCGCCTGCTCGGAACCGACCGGCAGGTAGCAGACCAGCATGTCCGTCTGCGTGTCCTGCAGGATCCCGACGATGTCGGCGGTCTCTCCCGGAGCCTTGGTGATCTTCTCCTTCAGGTACTTGCCGAGTCCGTCGTGGGTCATGCCTCGATGGACCTTGACCCCGAGATTCGGCACGTCGGAGAACTTGTAGGTGTTGTTCTGGCCCGACCAGATGGCCTCTGACAGGTCCTTGCCGACCTTGTCGGCATCGATGTCGAAGGCGGCTGTGAATTCGATGTCACGGACGTGGTAGCCGCCCAGGTCCACATGCATCAGGCCGGGGACCCGCTCGGCCGGATCGGCGTCCTTGTAGTACTGGACGCCCTGCACGAAAGAGCTCGCGCAGTTCCCGACGCCGACAATCGCGACACGGACCTTGTCGTCGCGAGCGCCGTTTCGCCGGGCGCCATTCGCTCTTCCATTCACGGTGCTCATCTGTCGAAAATCCTCCTAGATAAGAAAGTCAGCTTTGAAACCACACTTGCGCTCTGGAGTGGTTACACGTCGTCGGCTGGAACCGCGGGCTCGGCGGGCGCCTGCTGTTGATCCGCGCCGCGCTGCGTGAGCGCGTTCTTGACGTGCCAAACGCGCTGTACCACGGTGAAAGCCGTCAGGGCCGCCATAGCGTAGATGGCTGGAGCCAGAAGATCTGCATCGAATACTCCGGCGCCATTCGCGAAGACCAGCCCGATGGAGAGTATGACCACCCGCACGGGTCGCGTGGCCAGCCCCACCTTGCACTCCACCCCGAGCGCCTCCGCCCGCGCACGGGTGTAGGAGACCATCAGGGAGCCGAGGACGACCACCACGCACATCGCCGCGGCGAACTCGTCGCCGTTGAGCGCGAAGCGATACGCCACGGCGGTCAGCACGAGGCCCTCCTCGACCCGGTCGAGGGTCGAGTCCAGGAAGGCCCCGAACAGCGTCCCCTTGCCCGAGGCGCGCGCGTAGCGCCCATCGAGAGTGTCCATGACGGAGCCGATGATGAACGCCACTCCCCCGAGGAAGTAGAGGCCCTGCCAGATCAGGACCGCGGCCGCCAGGTTGCCGACCAGGCCAACCATCGAGATGGCGTTGGGGGTGAGTCGAGACTCGATCAGGCGATTGCGAACCGCCGCAGAAAACTCCATCTACGCGGGCGCGGCCTCGGGCTCGGGCCGCGGCTCGAGCTCCTTGGCGGGCTTCCGCGACCCGAACGGAGCGAACGACCAGTCCGGGTTCAGTCGAGAAAGCAGAATCGCCACCCCGACCGCCAGCGCCGCCGTGAGCAGCCCGAAGACCGCGTCGAGCCAGAAGTGGTTGCCGCTCGCGACGACTACGAAGGTCATCAGGAGCGGATAGGCGAAGAGCAGCCCGCGCAGCAGCGGGGTTCGCACCAGCATCG
>CAVTPZ010000028.1:0-8198 GCA_963736685.1 uncultured Solirubrobacterales bacterium | reverse complement strand
TCGAAGAGTCAGGCTCCATGCGGCGGCTCCCCGCCCGTGTAGCTCGAGTAGGGGTACCACCACTGCTTCGGGGCCACCTCGCTCTCGATGTGGACGTGCTTCGTCTCCTGGAACGCCTCGAGGCCCTCTCGCCCGAGCTCGCGGCCCAGTCCGGACTGCTTGAAGCCGCCGAACGGGCCGGCGTCGTTGTCGGTGAGCGGGTCGTTGAACCAGACCGTCCCCGCCTTCACCTCCCTCATGCAGCGCAGGATCGTCTTGAAGTCCTCGGTGTAGATGTTCGCTCCGAGACCGAAGGGGGTCGAGTTGGCCAGCTCGATCGCCTCGTCGAGGCTCTTCACGGGGACCAGCGGGGCCACCGGCCCGAAGGTCTCCTCGCTCAGGAGGTCGGTCTCCGCCGCCGCTCCGGTGACCACCGCGGGAGCGAAGAAGTGCCCGCGCTCCTGTCCGGCGGAATCCCCTCCGACGACGACCTCCGCGCCGGACCCGACCGCGGCCTCGACCTGCGCGGCGACCTTCCCCCGCTGGGCCTCGGAGACCATTGGCCCGATGTCCGTGTCGCTCTGCATCGGGTCGCCGATCACGAGGCTCTTCGTGTAGTCGACGAAGGCGTTCAGGTAGTCGTCGTAGACGTCCTCCATCACGTAGAAGCGCTCCGCGCTGGTGCAGACCTGTCCGGAGTTCAGGAAGGCGGCCCAGGCCCCGCCCTTGGCGGCGACGTCGATCCGATCCGCGACATCCGAGCAGACGATGAACGGGTCCTTGCCGCCCATCTCGAGGTTGACGCGGGCCATGCGGTCGATGCAGGCCTGCGCGACCTTCTTCCCGGTCGCGACCGAGCCTGTGAAGGCGACACCGTCCACCCGGGGCTCGGACGCGATCGCGGCGCCCACGTCCGGACCTCCGGCGATCAGGTTGACGACGCCGGCGGGCAGATGATCGAGGCAGGACGCGAGCATCAGGGTCGAGAGGGGGGTGAGCTCGGAGGGCTTGCAGACCAGTGTGTTCCCGGCCGCCAGCGCCGGCGCCATCTTCCAGGCGAGCAGCAGCAGCGGGTAGTTCCAGGGGACGATGCAGCCGATCACGCCGAGCGGCTCCTTCACCACTAGCGAGAGCTGGCTGGACTCGATCGAGGGGATGACGCGCCCCGCCGAATCGCGGCCGATTTCGGCGTAGTAGTCGAAGCAGGCGGCCGTCCAGCTGACCTCGTCGGAGTTCTCCACCAGCGGCTTGCCGCCCTCCATGGTCATCCTCTCGGCGAGGGCGTCGGTGTGGGCGCGAAGGCGCGTGGCGACCTCTCGCAAGAGCTCGCCGCGGTCAACTGCAGGCGTCCGGGCCCACTCGCGGGACGCCTCCCTGGCGGCCGCGAAGGCAGCGTCGAGCTGCTCGGGGTCGGCGGTGCCGACCGAGGCGACCGTCTCCTCCGTGTACGGGTTCTCGACCTCGAGCGGCGCTCCGTTGCCGGCGACTTCTTCGCCGCCGATCAGCATCCGGGTGTCCAGGTCCGCCATGACGCGATCGTATTGGTAGGACGGCTTCGCCATTAGGTCGCCGCCACACAAGCAGCGGCCTGGTGGCGGCTAGGTAGGCGGGGTAGGACGACCAGGGGGAGAAGGAAACCGGCCGCCCTATCCGCCCGCCTGCGCCGAGGCTGAAACCCGGCGGAGGCGAGGCAAATGAATATGTGGGCGGGCGCCGGAGTAGGGGGTCTCCGAACGCCCGCCCGCTGCCTCGACTCAGGCGGGATCTACCCGAGCGCTTACTACCTAAACCTGTGTAACTCGGAGTTTGCGGAAATGGCGCGCGTGCCCAAAAAGAGGGTTTCCCGGGCCATCGATCGTGGGTAGCTACCTTTGTGGGCGGCCAGACCTCGGGCTCCCCAGGGGCGATGCAGCCACGGGCGCCGAGGAGCCGATCTAGTGACCGAACTTGCCTTGGCTGACAACCAAATGAACCCGACTCCCTCTCCCGGGCCTGAGGAGCAGCTGCTCGGCGAGCGGCGGCTCTTGGAGCGCTACGCGCAGGACCAGTCGCCGATCGTCCTCGAGGAGCTGGTCGACCGCTTCATGCCGCTCGCCCGGCGTCTGGCCGCCCGCTACGCCGGAGGGGCCGAGCCATTCGACGACCTGATGCAGGTCGCGAGCGTCGGCCTCGTGAAGGCGATCAACCGATTCGATCCGGAGCGCGGCACCGCTTTCTCAACCTTCGCGGTTCCCACCATCCTCGGCGAGCTGAAGCGCCACTTTCGCGACCGCGGCTGGTCGGTGCACGTGCCCCGCGACGTCCAGGAGCGCATCCTCAAGGTCGAGCGGGCGATGGCTGAGCTGCCGGCGAAGCTGGGCCATTCGCCGACCATCCAGGAGATCGGCGAGCGCATCCAGGCCAGCGACGAAGAGGTGCTCGAGGCGATGCACGCGTCCCAGGGCCACCACGCCGTGTCGCTGGACGCGACCTCGACGATGGGCGACGGCGACGAGCCCGGGCCGCTGCGGGATCGGATCGGATCAGAGGACCTCTCCTTCGAAACCGTTGAATACGGCGAGGCAATCGGCCCGGTGCTTGCGGAGATCTCGGACCGCGATCGCCAGGTCCTGCACCTGCGCTTCGTCGAGGACCTCACGCAGAGCGAGATCGCCGACCGCGTCGGTGTCTCCCAGATGCACGTCTCGCGGATCCTGCGAGCGACGATCGACAAGCTGCGCCAGCGGATCCCAGAGGAAGAGTTGTAACTACTGACTGACCTCGAACTCGAGGAACTCCGCCGGCTCGCCCTCGGAGGTCTGTCCCTCGGTGACCTCCATGTTGGTGGCAAGCGTGCGAAGTGACCCAGCGCCGGGCACGTCCATCTCGCCCATCAGCCTTTTCCCACCGCCCTTGACCAGCGGGCCGACGCGCATGCCGAGGGTGCCGGCTCGGTCGCTGATCGAGATGGCCACCCGGCCGTCCGAGAAGTCATCTCCGCCCGACGCCGAGACGGCATCGCCGAGCAGCACTGTGTCCGCCAGCCGGTCCACCGAGAACTCGGCGCGCGCGGCGAGTACCCCGATCACCCGGGCGAGGACCGGCTTCACCGTCGCGCCCGGGACGAAGGCGATCTCGAGGTCCTTCGGCACCGTGGCCGGACTTTCCGTTGTTCTGGGCGTCCGGAGCCGAATAGCCGAAGCGGATCGTGGTTCGGCTGCCCCGTCCGCTGCCGCCGCTGATCTCGAAGCTGTCGGAGAGCGCCGCGATCAGCGGCAGGCCGAGCCCCAGCGACGCCTCGCCCTCGCTGGCTCGGGGGCGGAAGCCTTGACCCTCGTCCGCCACCTCGATGACGAGCTCGCCTTCCTTCGGCTCGGCGGTCACCTGTAGCGGCCCCGGTTCGCCCTCGTACGCGTGCAGAACGACGTTGTTGCAGGCCTCGGTCACCACCGTCTTCAGGTCGGCGATCCGCTGTCCGTCGAGGCCCAGCGCCTCGGCGAGCCCCGCGATGGCCTGGCGGACCACGATCACGTTCTCCGCGGTTGCCGGCAGCGTCAGCTCGAGGCCTGCGTCGCTCATACGGCGGGCTCACCGGAGCCCGAGGCCTCCGCGAAGGCCTCCTCCCGCCGGGTGTGCACGGGCAACTCGGTCCGCAGGCCGGTCACCTCGAGCACCCGATCCACCGCCTCGGCGCCGTCATCATGGACGACCGCGAGGCCGATCGCCGGCCTCGGCCGCCCGCCGCCGCCCGTCGAGGATCACTCCGAGAATGGACGAGTCGATGAAGGTGGCGGGGGAGAGGTCGATCAAGGTTGGGGTGCCTTCGTCGAGGAGGCTGTCGATCCGCCGGCGCAGCGTAGGCGCCGTACTCAGATCGTGCTCACCGGAGATGGTCAACACGGTCAGTCCAGCATCGTTTCGCTCTAGCGCGAGCTCCCCCGTGCGCACACTGGCGAAACTACCTTGATCGGGGGGCACTCAAACCTCCTGCTCAGGACGAACCGCAGCCGATGCGGTCCGCCCGGCGCTGCTGCCAGACGGTGAAGATCATCGCCAGCACCGTCGTGGCGAAGAGCATGGTGGCGATGATGTAGACCTGAACCGGAATCCCGCGCTGCGCAGCGCCGAAGATGTAGAGCGGGAACGTCACCTCGGTCCCGGCGGTGAAGTTGGAGACGACGAAGTCGTCGATCGACAGCGCGAAGGCGAGCAGTGCTCCCGCGATGATCCCGGGCCAGATCAGGGGCAGGGTGATCTTCCGGAAGGTCGTCAACGGATCCGCGCCGAGGTCCTGGGCGGCCTCCTCGAGGCTGCGGTCGAAGCCGATCAGCCGTGAGCGGACGACGATCACGACGAAGCTGATGCAGAACATGACGTGGGCGATCAGCAGCGTCGTGAAACCCAGGCTGCAGGCCGTAGATCAGGAACATCGAGAGCAGGGACGCCCCGAGCACCACCTCGGGCGTCGCCGTTGGGATCACGATCAGGTAGTTCGACGCGCGGCGGCCGAAGAAGTCGTACCGAACCAGAGCCAGCGCGATCATCGTCCCGAGGACGGTTGAGATCAGGGTCGCCAGCAGGGCGAGGCGCAGGCTGAGCAGCAGCGCGTCGGTGAGCTCGGAGATCTGAAACGGGTGCGCCCAGTGGAGAGCGTGAAGCCCTGCCAGGTGAAGTTGAACTTGCCCGCCGGGTCGTTGAACGAGAAGACGATGATCAGGACGATCGGGACCAGCATGTAGGCGATTGCGAGCCCGCCGTAGATCACGATCGCGTTTCGCTTCACCCACTTCCAGGCGCGCGTTCCGGCCGACTGGCGGCTTCGCTGGGGCAGGGTGGCGGCGTGGGCTTCCATCTATTCGATGACGTCGGCGCCGCCGATCTCCTCGCCCATCAGGGCCTCGGAGCCGGCGATCCGGATGTAGATGAACACGATCACGAGCATCGCCGCCATCAAGGTGAACGAGATGGCGGCGGCGGCGGGATAGTCGGTCTGCTTCAGGTAGAGCGACTGGATGACGTTCCCGATCATCGAGTTCTGGGCGCCGCCAAGGAACTGGGCGTTGATGTAGTCGCCCGTCGCGGGAATGAAGGTGAGCAGCGTTCCGGCCACAACCCCGGGCATCGAGAGCGGCAGCGTCACCCTCAGGAATGCCTGGCGCGATGAGGCGTAGAGATCCTTGGCCGCCTCGACCAGGCTGGTGTCGAGCCGCTCCAGGCTGGCGTAGATCGGCAGGATCATGAACGGCAGGAAGTTGTAGGTCAGCCCGGCGATCACTGCTCCGCTGGTCGCGAGCACGCGGCCGTTCTCGGAGACCAGCCCTAGGGACTGCAGCGTGTTCACCACGAACCCGTTGTCGGAGAGGATCGTCTCCCAGGCGAGGGTCCGGATCAGGTAGGTGGTGAAGAAGGGCGCGATCACGGCGAGCAACATCGCGTTCTTCCAGCGCCCGCCCCTGAAGGCGATCGCGTAGGCGAGCGGGTACGCGATCGCCAGGGCGAGGACCGTCGCGATCGCCGAGTACCTGAACGCCCGGAAGAACTGCGTGTCGTACGCGCTCAGCGCGTCGGTGTAGTTGGAGAACTGCCAGTTGAAGCGGAACTGGGGAAAGATCCCCGTATCGAGCGAGAGCCGGCCCATGTAGTACATGGGCACGACGAAGAAGAGGATCAGCCAGAGGATCCCCGGCCCGAGCAGGAAGTAGGGGATGAGACGGCGGCGGAGGGCGACCACACGCTGACTACGCATCGCCGTCTCCGCCACCTCTCATCTCCCAACTCCCTAGCTGTTCAGGACGCCCTCGAACGCCCTGTTGACGGTCTGCTCCTCCTGGCCAGTCAACGTCGGCTCGTTGCTGCAGTTCTTAGTGAACTCCGTGGTCGGGAAGATCAGCGGGTCGTTGACCAGATCCGGGTTGGTCTTCTGGAAAATCGTCCGGACTCCGTCGACGGGCGTCACGTAGCTGTTGTACGAGGCGATCGGCGCCTGGTTATTCGGGTCGTATACGTAGTTCATCCAGGCCTCCGCCGCGGTCGGGTTCGGCGCCCCGACCGGGATCACCATGTTGTCCGAGAACAGCGTGCAGCCCTCGGTCGGCATCCGGAACTGGATGTTCGGGTTGTCGGCCTGCAGCTGCACCGCATCGCCGGACCAGCCGATGATCGCCGCGACGTCGCCATTGGCAAGGTCGCGTGCATAGTCATTGCCCGTGAAGCGCCGGATCTGCCCGGAGGCGACCGCTGACTTGAGCTTGTCGATCGTGTCCAGCCAGTCCTGCTCGCTGGCCGTCTCCGGGTCGATGCCGTCGGCCTTCATCACGAGCGGGACGGTGTCGCGGAGCTCGGAGAGCATCTCGACCTTGCCCTTGTACTGGGGGTCGAACAGGTCGTTGATCGAGTGCACATTCGGGGCGAGCTGCGTATTGACGATCAGCCCCGTCATCCCGCTCTGCCAGGGGACCGAGAACTTACGGCCCGGATCGAAGCTGGGGTTGCGGAGATCGTCGCGCAGGTTGGCCTCGACATTCGGGATCCCCGCCTTATCGATGTTCTGCAGGTAGCCGAGGTCGTACATCTTCTTCGCCATCCAGTCGGTGAGAACGAAAATGCTGCGACCACCGGACTGACCCTTGGCGAGCAGGGGCTGCAGCTTGGCGAAGAACTCCTCGTTGGCGTTGATGTCCTCGAGGTAGGTGGTGTGGACGCCGGTCGCCTTGTCGAAGTTGGAGACGGTGTTCTTGTCGATGTACAGCGGCCAGTTCGAGATCGTCAGGTCGCCCGACGGCGGCGGCGAGTACTTCGCCGTCTGGATGTTTTCCGGGCCACTGGTGTTCTCGATCCCACCGCTGCCGCCGCATGCGGCGAGGGCGATCGCTGCCGCGAGTGCCCCACCCGCCGCGATCAGTCCGCGAATTTTCCTCTTGCTCGTCACTTGTTCCCTCCATTCGGTTCGCTCAAGCTGCTGCTGCCTCTGACACTGCCCCGTTGCCCGCAGATTCCTTGACCACGTGCATGTGGTCAGGGCTCCAGGAAAGCTTCACGTTCGCACCGCCGCCCGGGAGGCGCTGGCGCTCCGACTCGTCGGTGTTCGGGACGAGGACGGTCATGCGCACGTTCTCCGCCAGCTTCACGATCAGCTGGGTGGCCGTGCCGAGGTAGAGCGAGCTCTCGACCAGGCCCTCCACGGTCGGGTCGCCGGGATTGCCCGCGCCGATGGCGAGCTTCTCCGGCCGCACGACCGCATGGCAGCGCTCCCCGACGGAGAAGCCATTGACGTCGGTGCCCACCTTGACTCCGCCATCCAACTCGACCTCGCCCCCGTCGCCGGTCTTGCGGATCACCCCCGGCATCAGGTTGGACACGCCGATGAAGCCGGCGACGAAGGTCGTGCTGGGGCGGTCGTAGACCTCCTCGGGATCGCCGATCTGCTCGATCCGGCCGCGGTTCATCACCGCGATCCGGTCGGACATCGTCAGCGCCTCCTCCTGGTCGTGGGTGACGTAGACGAAGGTGATCCCGACCTCCCGCTGAATCTTCTTGAGCTCCACCTGCAGGCCCTTGCGGAGCTTCAGGTCGAGAGCGCCGAGGGGCTCATCGAGCAGTAGGACCCGCGGCAGATTGACCAGCGCCCGGGCCAGCGCCACGCGCTGCTGCATCCCACCCGAGAGCTGCGCCGGCCGGCGGTTCGCCTCGGCGGCAAGCCCGACGCGCTCGAGCTCCTCGTGGACACGCTTCTCGATCTCGTCCTTCCCCGCCCCCTTTCGCTTCAGGCCGAAGGCGACGTTCTCCTTGACGCTCAGGTGAGGGAAGAGGGCGTAGCTCTGGAAGACGGTGTTGGTGGGGCGTTTGTGGGGCGGAATCCCCAGCATGTCCGCATCGTCGATCGTGAGCCGCCCGTCGGTCACATCCTCGAACCCGGCGATCATCCGCAGCGTCGTCGTCTTGCCGCAGCCGCTGGGGCCGAGCATCGTGAAGAACTCGCCCTCCTCGATCTCCAGGTCGATCGCGTCGACGGCCACCAGGCCGCCGAAGCGCTTCGTGACGGAGTCGAGAACGACGCAATTGCCGCCTCCCGTGCCCGCCGCGCCGCTCACGCCCTGACGACCAGCACCGGACGGTTTGACAGCTGAACCAGCTTGTAGGGGGTGGCCCCGATGATCGCGCCCACCACCGGGTGATCGCCATGGCTGCCGACGACGATCATGCGCGCGTCGTGTTTGTCGGCCGCGGTCATCAGGGCATCG
>CAVTPZ010000027.1:0-163165 GCA_963736685.1 uncultured Solirubrobacterales bacterium | reverse complement strand
ATCTCCTCGCGCGTCATGCCCCCGAGCTCGTCGGTGAGCAGGGAGGTGGCCGCGGTGGAGATCGCGCAGCCCTGGCCCTCGAAGGAGACCTCCGAGACCTTGCCGTCCTCGTCGAGCTTCAGGAACACGTGCTGCTCGTCGCCGCAGAACGGGTTGTTGTCCTCGTACTCGAGGTCGAAGTCGTCGAGGCGGCCGAAGTGGTGCGGCCGCTTGTAGTGCTCGAGGATCTGGTCTCGGTATAGCTCGTCCATCAGAGGCCGAAGACCTTTCGCGCGTCGAGCAACCCCGCCGACCAGGCGATCGACCTCGGCGCGCGTGTTGTACACGGCGAAGCTGGCCCGGGTGGTGGCGGGGACGCCGAGGCGCTGCATCAGCACCTGGGCGCAGTGATGGCCGGCCCTGACGGCGACGCCATGCCGATCGAGGATCTCGGAGATGTCGTGCGCGTGCACGCCCTCCATGTCGAAGGAGACGATGCCGCCGCGACCCTCGCCCGCGGGCGGCCCGAAGACCGTCAGGCCCGGGATGTTGGCGACGCGCTCGAGGGCGTAGGCGGTGAGCTCCGTCTCCGCCGCGTGGATAGCGGGGAGCCCGAGCTCATCGATCCAGCGAACGGCGGCGCCGAAGCCGACCGCCTCGCCGATGGCCGGAGTGCCGCCCTCGAACTTGGCGGGGAGGTCGGCCCAGGTGATCAGCTCCTTGGTGACCTTCCGGATCATCGAGCCGCCGCCGATGAAGGGCGGCATCTCCTCGAGCAGCTCGCGCCGCCCGAACAGGGCTCCGATGCCGGTCGGGCCGTACATCTTGTGGGCGGTGATGGCGTAGAAGTCCGCGCCGAGCTCCGCCATGTCGAGTTCGAGCTTCGGCCCTGCCTGAGCTCCGTCGACGACCAGCAACGCGCCGGCGTCGTGCGACAGGCGCACGATCTCCTCGATCGGGTTGACCGTGCCGAGCACGTTCGAGATGTGGGCGACGCAGACGAGCTTCGGTCCCCGCTCGAGCAGCGCCGCGAAGGCATCCATGTCGAGCCGCCCGTCGTCCGTGACCGGCGCCCAATCCAGATGGGCCTCCTTCTCCTGGGCCACCTGGTACCAGGGGACGACGTTCGAGTGGTGCTCCATCTGGGTTACCACGATCCGGTCGCCGGCCGAGAGGTTCGTGCTCCCCCAGGAGTAGGCGACCAGGTTGAGCGCCTCGGTCGCGTTGCGCACAAAGACGATCTCGCGGCGGTCGGCACCGAGGTGAGAGGCCACTGTCTCCCGAGCTCCCTCGTAGAGAGCCGTGGCCTCCTCGGAGAGGGTGTGCACCCCGCGGTGGACGTTGGCGTTGTGCTCGCGCCAGAAGACGTCGAGCGCGTCGATCACCGCCAGCGGCTTCTGCGCCGTCGCTCCGTTGTCCAGATAGGCGAGCGGCTCGCCGTGAATCTCCCGCTCGAAGGATCGGGGGAACTCTGCCCGGATCTCTTCGATGGACCGAGCCAGGGCGGGGCCGGTTGTCGCCGTCGGCTCCATCGGGGTGCCTAGGCGGCCGCGCCGGCCTCCACCTCGTCCTTGATCCAGCCGTAACCCTTCTCCTCGAGCTGGGCGACCAGCTCGGGGACCGCCCTCCTTGACGATGCGTCCGTCATAGAGGACGTGCACGGCGTCGGGCTTGATGAGGTGCAGGATGCGCTGGTAGTGGGTGATGATCAGGACGCCCATCCCGGGGCCGGCGAACTTGTTGACGCCCTCGGCCACGACTCGGAGCGCGTCGATGTCGAGGCCGGAATCGGTCTCGTCGAGCACCGCCATCGCGGGCTGGAGCATCGCCAGCTGCAGGATCTCCATCCGCTTCTTCTCGCCGCCGGAGAACCCCTCATTGAGATAGCGCGAGGAGAAGTCCTTGGGGATGTTGGTGAGGGCCATCGCCTCCTCGGCCTGCTTCCGGAAGTCCTTGAGCTTCACCGGCTCCTCGCCGGCGGCCTCGCGGTGGGAGTTCACGATCATGCGGAGATACTTGGCGACCGTCACCCCCGGAATCGCGACCGGGTACTGGAAGGCCATGAACAGGCCCATCCGGGAGCGCTCATCGGGGCTCGCCTCGGTGATGTCCTCGCCCTTGAAGGTGATCGTGCCCTCGGTGACCTCGAGGCTGGGATGGCCCATGATCGCGTTGGCCAGGGTCGACTTGCCGGAGCCGTTCGGGCCCATCAGCGCGTGGATATGCCGCCGTCGACGTCGAGGCTGACGCCTTTGAGGATTTCCTTGTCCTCGGCGGTGACGTGCAGGTTGCGGATCTCGAGCTCTGCCAATCGCGCTCCTGGTTCGGTTGAAGTTGTCTACGCGGCGCTGATCGCCGCGGCCTTCGGGGCGGGCATCGATGCGTGCTGGTCGGAGAACTCGACCAGCTCTGCGAGAGTCTTGCCGGCGAGCGCCTTGGTGACCCCGCCCTGCACCCGCGTCCAGAGAAGCTTCGTCGCGCAGGCACGGTCGCCGTCCGACTCATGCGAGCAGGAGACCTTGCCCTCGGCGTCGAGCTCGAAGCACTCCATCGGAGCGATCGCGCCCTCCAGCGCCTGGACCACCTCGAGCATCTCGATCTCTCCGGCGGGCCGCCCGAGGCGGTAACCGCCATGCGCGCCGCGCTGGCTCTCGACCAGCCCGGCCTTGCGCAGCTTGGCGACGAGGTGCTCGAGATAGGAGAGGGGGAGGCGCTCGGACTCGGCGACGGCGCTCAAGGCCACCGGGGCACCGTCCTCCTGGCGGCCCAGCTCGATCATGAGGCGCACTCCGTACTCGGCTCGGGTGGAAAACAGCATCACCAGGAAATCCTAGCGGAATGGTCGGTTATGCCTATCCACTCGGTTCAGACGTTCGTCCTCGCGCGAGCGGGCGACCACTCCTCGGAGGACATCGCGGAACCGTGCGTAGTCCCGTGCTCCGATCTCGCCCGAATGGCGTGCCTCGATCTCGGCCACGATCTCGTCGCCGGCGATGAGCTCCTCGAGCCCGCGCTCGGTCGGAACGATCAGCTTCGCTCGCCGGTCAGCTGGGTCCGCGCGCCGCTCCACGTATCCAAGTTCCTCGAGCTCATCGACCAGGCGGCCCACGAGCTGCTTGTGGAGGCCCGAGAGGCGGCGAGATCCGTGGCCCGGATCCCGTCCTCATCCAGGTACGCGAGCACGGCCCCATGACGCGGATTGAGATCGTCGTACCCCGCGCTTGCGAGCCGGTCGAAGAGTTCCTGCTGCAGCAAGAAGGTCAGCTTGCTGGCGAGGACCCCGAGATCGGGGTTCCACTCCTGCCGCTCCCTGCGCCTTTTCGTGGTAGTCACGGAATCAGAAAGTAGCAAGATGTGACGGTTACAGTTCGTGACGAAGGCTTATCGCCCGTTGAAGCTGCTCCCTATACTCGTCCGCACCAACCCTTTCACTTCCCGAGAAGGAGATCTTTCGGAGATGACAACCACCGGACGTTCCAACTGGCAGGCGGCCTTCAAGACGGTGCTCCTGCTCTCAGTCCTCGGCGGCATCCTGGTCGGCGCCGGGTACCTGATCGGCGGGCCTTCGACCGCGCTCGTCTTCCTGTTCATCGCGGTGATCATCAACATGGGCAGCTGGTTCTTCAGCGACAAGATCGCGCTCGCTGCCGCAAGGGCACAGCCGGTGTCCGAGGAGGAGGATCCACGGCTCTACCAGATGGTCCGGGACCTGACCACACGCGCCGGCCTCCCCATGCCGAGGCTCTACGTGATCCCGCAGGAACAGCCGAACGCCTTTGCGACGGGCCGCAACCCAAGCACTCCGCGGTCGCGGTGACTGCCGGGATTCGCAAGCTCCTCACGGAGGATGAGCTGCGGGTGTGCTCGCGCACGAACTCGGACACGTCCGCAACCACGACATCCTCCTGACCTCGGTGGTGGCGACGATCGCGTCCGCCATCACCTGGATCGGCTACATGGTCCTCTGGGTCGGCGGCGACAACAATTCGCCCCTTGGGATCCGGCCCGCGCCCGCTCTGGATCCTCGCTCCGATCTCCGCCGCGATCATCCAGATGGCGATCTCCCGCCAGCGCGAGTACTCGGCCGACGCTACGGGCGCCGAGATCTGCGGTAACCCCGAGTTGCTTGCCTCGCGCTGCTGCGCCTCGAGTCCGGCGCCCAGGCGATCCCGATGCAGGTCAACCAGGCCAGCGAGCCGCTGTACATCGTCAAGCCGTTCAGCGGGAAGGGACTGGCGTCCCTGTTCTCGACGCATCCGCCGATCGAGGAGCGCGTCCGCCGGCTCCGGCAGATGCGGCCACCATCGGCTAGGTATCGAGCATTGGCGTATCGAGTTCGAGTTCGAGGGACGCGTTCTGGCGTCCCTCGAACCAGATGAAGGTCGACAACACCGACCTCGCCAAGCAGCTCGAGGCTGAGCTCTTGGTGCGCGTCTCTGGCGGCTCCACCCTGGCCAGGCGAGCACCTGGCACCGGCACTTCGAGGCGCACGAGCTCTACATCCTGCTCGAGGGGGAGGGGCGGGCCAGGGTCGATCACGCTGTCCTGACCCTCGATCCGCTCTCCGCGTTGCTCGTCGAGCCCGAGCATGCCCGCCAGCTCTTCAACGACACGCATGCGGATGCCCTCTGGCTGGTTGTGAGCGCGCCGCGCGAGAGCGTCACCAGCACGCTGGAGATGAGCGACGAGCAGCTCACGGCGATGTATCCCGATGGCCCGAAGGCGATGCTGCCTGGCTCGGCGGCGGTCAGTTCGAGGGTTGAATCGGCCGGCGAGCGCCGCAAGCTGGCTGTACTTCCTGAAGCCTGTTAAACCCGATCAGGATTTGGGATATTTGAGATCATGACTGCCGTGGAGATGCCCCGCAAGTACGTGCCGCCCCCTCTTGAACTGGTCAAGGGGAGAATCGAAGAGCTGCTGCCTCCCGCCGCCAAGGAGGAGATCGACGATGGGGCCGCCCTGGTCGACGTCCGTGATCCCGAGCGCTTCGAGGCGGGCCACCTCCAGGGCGCCGTCAACGTGCCCGCCGGCGAGAGCGCCCGCGAGGCTCATGACGCCGTGTATGCGGAGGCGATCGAGAAGGCCGGAGCGGGCCCCGATGACCGGGTGATCCTGGTCTGCGGAGAGGGCAACCGCTCGGCACGCGCGGCGGACGCGCTCCAGAACGAGCACGACTTCAAGCACGTGGCCTCCATCATCGGCGGGATCGAAGCTCTGGAGCGAGCTTGGATACCCCATCGAAGGGGAGATCGCAATCGGCGACGAAGAGGCCGAGACACACTTGGAAGGCGAGGAGGACACAGCCTGATGGCCAGCACCGAGACGATCGAGCAGGTCAAGGAGCGAATCGAGGAGGTCGATCCGGCCGAGGCTCTGGAGGAGCTCAAGGGCGGCGACGTTGCGCTGATCGACACCCGCGAGCCCTATGAGAACTACGAGGCTCACATCGACGGAGCCGAGCTGGTTCGCCCGGCCGATGTCATGGACCGCATCGAGGAGGTCGTCCCCGACCACTCCCAGCGCGTGCTCCTCTACTGCGCCTCCGGCAACCGCTCCGCGCGGGCCGCCGATGAGCTGCGCGAGCTCGGCTACGAGAACGCCGCGTCCGTTCGCGGCGGAATCAAGGCCTGGGAGGCCGCCGGCCTTCCGGTGGTCATGGCCGAGGGCATGACGCCGGAGCAGCGCAACCGCTACTCCCGTCACACGCTGCTTCCCGAGGTCGGGGTCGAGGGCCAGCTCAAGATGCTGAACGCCAAGGTGCTGCTGATCGGCGCCGGCGGCCTCGGGGCTCCAACGGCCCTCTATCTGGCCGCGGCCGGGATCGGCACGCTCGGTCTGGTCGACGACGACGAGGTCGACGAGTCCAACCTCCAGCGCCAGGTGATCCACAACACCGAGCGGATCGGCCAGCCCAAGACCGAGTCGGCGCGTAAGACGATCGAGGCGCTCAATCCCGACGTCGAGGTCATCGAGCACCGGTTGCGGCTCGATGCCACCAACATCATCGACATCATCAAGGACTACGACGTGATCGTCGACGGGGCGGACAACTTCCCGACCCGGTATCTGCTGAACGACGCGTCCGTGCGGCTGCGCAAGCCGGTCGTCTCGGCTTCGATCCTGGCGTTTGACGGGCAGATCTCGACCTTCGTCCCCTTCGAGGGCCCCTGCTACCGCTGTCTCTACCCGACCCCGCCGCCGGCCGAGCTCGCCCCGAGCTGCGGCGCCGCCGGCGTGCTCGGAGTGATGGCCGGAGTCATGGGACTGCTGCAGGCGAACGAGGTCATCAAGCTGGTCGTCGGAATCGGCGAGCCGCTGATCGGCCGCCTGCTTCTCTACGACTCGCTCGGCACCCACTTCACGGAGCTCAAGGTCCGTCGCGACCCGGAGTGCCCGATCTGCGGCCCGAACGCTCCGGAGATACCTGAGTCGGAGATGGGCAAGTTCCCCGACTACGAGCTGTTCTGCGCGGGCTAGCGACCACAAGCCCGCTCCATTTGGGAGCGGCTGCTTGCAGCCGCGACTTGTGTGGTGCGGGCGCAGCTGGTCGCGACTGATGGCGAAGCCGATCAACAGTTAGGTTTCAGGAGATATGCCGACGATCAAGGTCCCACCCGTGCTGCGCCAGCAAACCGACGGCGAGGCCGAGGTCAGCGTGGACGGCGCCACCGTGGGCGACGCCCTCCGGGCTCTTGCGGAGCGCTATCCCTCGACCAAGGACCAGCTCTTCTCCGAGGAGGGCGAGCTCAACCGCTACGTCAACGTCTATCTGAACGACGAGGACGTCCGCGTGCTCGACGGCCTCGACACCGGCGCCTCCGATTCCGACACCGTGGTGATCCTGCCGGCGATGGCGGGCGGCTAGACCTCTCGCCGCCGCCGGATTTCATTCGCGCGTTCGTAAACAGCCGGTTACCTCTGTTACGTTTGGAGTCCGCGAGCACGAACTTCGTGGGGAGGGGAAACGCGGCCAATGACCTCTGAGCAGTTCCAGCAGACGGGCCTCGCCCGCCGCAGCGCGTCCCGGCAGACGTCGGTCGATCGCGAGCCTGGAGAGATCAACGTCGCCGACACCAAGGTCCTTCCGATCAGAGGCGGCCGGGCCGCGCGGGCGCGTGGCGCGATTCTCCGCCGGCTGCTGGCGCTTGTCGACTGGGTCTCCTTGATCGCCGGGACGGCGGTCAGTTACCTGCTGGTGTCAAACCCCCCCATGCAGGCCTCCTCGATCGCCTGGTCGGCGGCTTTCAGCCCGGCCTGGATCCTCGTGATGAAGCTGCACGGCCTGTACGACCAGGACCACCGCCGGATCCGCCACAGCACCTTGGACGAACTTCCAGCCCTCTTCTCCGCGGTGGTGATTGGCACCGTCGCTATCGGGGTCCTCACACGAATCACCCCGGCGCCCTATGTCTCTGGCACGGCGCTGGGCATCCTGGCAGTCACCGCGTTCGTCGTCAGCGCCTCGCTGCGAGGCCTCACACGCCAGATCTGGCATGCGCGGCGTCCCCCCGAGAAGTCGGCGGTGGTGGGCTCAGGGGGGGCAATGAGACGGCTCAGCAGGCGAATCGAGACACATCCTGAGGTCCACCTGTCGCTGGTGGGCTATTTCGGTGACGAGGCGGGCTCGCACTCGAATGCCGAGACCAACGGCGCAAACGGTCAAATGAGGTGCCTCGGACCGCGATCCGAGCTGATCGCCGTGGCCGAGCAGCGCGGGCTCGAGCACATCCTCGTCGCGGACGAGTCGATCTCCACCGATGAGTTGCGAGGTCTGATCGGCGACTGCAAGCGCTTCGGGCTCTCCCTCACCCTCGTGGCACCCAACGCCGAGTTGCTCGGACCCGGGATACAGCTGAATCGTCTCGGCGAGCTGCCCCTGCTGGACTTCGCCTTCTCGGATCCTCCGCGATCGACGATGGCGCTGAAGCGGGGAATCGACATCGCCGTGTCCGCCGGCATGCTCCTGCTGCTGGCGCCACTGCTTCTCGTTGTGGCCATTGCGATCAAGCTGGACTCCCGAGGCCCGGTGCTGTTCAAGCAGGTGAGGGTCGGCAGGGGGGTCGGCCGTTCACGATGTTCAAGTTCCGGACGATGGTCGATGGCGCCGACGAGAGGCTCGGTGAGGTGGTGAACACGCAGGCTCTCGTCGAGCCCTCCTTCAAGGTCCCCAAGGATCCCCGGCACACCTGGATCGGGCGCCGGCTGCGCCGCCTCAGTCTCGACGAGACGCCGCAGCTCTGGAACGTGCTCCACGGAGAGATGTCGCTGGTGGGCCCGCGTCCCGAGGAGGAGGCAGTGGTCGCGCTCTACGACGAGCGGCAGCGCCTGCGCCTCGGGGTGAAGCCCGGGGTGACGGGGCCGATGCAGGTCTACGGTCGCGGCGACCTGACCTTCGAGGAGCGGCTCGCGCTCGAGCTCGCCTACATCGACAACCTCTCGATCGCCCAGGATGTAGCGATTCTCCTGCGGACGCCTCGCGCGGTAATTGGCGGAAGCGGCGCCTACTGATCCGGCAGGCCGCTTCGTCGTGGCGATCGTCAGCCACGGCGCGCCGGAGCTGCTTCGAAGCTGCCTGCGGTCGTTCGCAACGACGGCCGACAGCAAGCCACGTCAAGTGGTCGTGGTGGACAGCGGCAGCCTTGACGAGACCCCGGATATGGTCGCCCGCGAATTCCCGTGGGTCGAGCTAATCCGGCGCGGCAATATCGGTTTCGCCGCCGGGAACAACCTGGTGCTGGAGGAGGCTGGCGTCGAATTCATCCTGCTCCTCAACCCTGACACCGAGCTGCGAGATGGGGCGCTGGGGAGCTGCCTTGAGAGAATGGACGCGAATCCGGCGATCGGCATGGTCGGCTGCAAGCTGGTGTTGCCGTCGGGCGAGCTCGATCACGCCTGCAAGCGCTCATTTCCGACCCCCTTGTCTGCTCTAGCCCACTTCACCGGCATCGGCAGGTCCGATCGGGCCCCTGGCCGGCTTAGTCAATATCGCGCGACCGACCTGAGTGAGGACGAGCCAGGCCCGGTTGATGCGGTGAACGGGGCGTTCATGCTGGTGCGTGCGGAGGCGATCCGGGATGTCGGTCCCCTTGATGAGGGCTACTGGCTGTACATGGAGGATCTGGACTGGTGCTACCGCTTCTGGGAGCGCGGCTGGACCGTCTTCTACGAACCGGCCGGCGTGGTGATGCACGTCAAAGGCGGGTCGAGCGGGCGTTGGCGGGGTTTTCGACAGGAGGTCGCCTTCCACCGTGGGATGGGACGTTTTTTTCGGAAGTTCCAGGCGCCGAACGCCTCCCCGGTTACCGCGACGGTCGTCTACCTCGGTATCGGCGTGAAGCTGCTCGTCAGCCTGGCGGCCCGACTGAAATCTGTGACGAGGGCGCCCTGAGCTGGGTCAAGGATTGCCGCCCGTCAGCGCGGTGAACGCGGACCAGGCCGGCTTTGGGTCGAAGCTCGACGTGAAGAGGCCAGTGTGGAAGAACCAGATCGGCCCGGGCACGTCGCGCCACGAGTACCAGATCACCCCGGCGATCCCAAGGCGCCGACGGTTCCCCGCCATCATCCCGAACGCCTTGGTCAGGTAGGTGGCCTGACGCTGCGGTGAGACGGTCAGCGCGGTGGGCGGACTCCCTCCGGTGGCCCAGCCGATTTCGGTGATCCAGATCGGTGTGCGACGGTCTTTGAACCGATTCATGATCTTGCGGGTCTCCTTCACCGCGCTGAGCGCGTCCCTCGGCGTGGTTGCGTATGGGTGCACGGCGACGGCGTCGAAGAGTCCCTTCGCCTTGCGGCGGTAGATGCCGGGCAGATAGTGGTCGAGGTCAATCCCGTGCTTGATCTGCGGCGTACGGAACAGCCCGGCCAAGACGATGCGCGCCGACGGGTCACCGGCCTTGATCCCGTCGTGGAACACCTGCAGAAGGCCGACGTATTGCTTGGCGCTCGGCTTCGAGTACCAGAAGCTCGGAGAGTTGACCTCGTTCCAAAGCTGCCACCAGACGATCGGGTGTGCCGGGATGTCGGGATGGTCCGACCAGAAGGCTCCGTTGGTGCCGTAGCGGGCTGCGGCAGCGCTGACAAAGTTTCGGAAGTCGTTCATATGCGCCTTGTTGGGCGGGTAGTTGTTGCGCTGGGCGGCCCACGACGGAGAGCTGTACACAGTGGGGAGCACCCGGATGTCGTTCTGAGCCGCCGCCCCGATGATCGCGTCGTAGTGGCTCCAGTCATAAGTCGCCCCCTCGCTCTGCTGAACAGCGCTCCAGACGAAGTTGATCCTCAGAGTTCCAACCTTGCCCGCGCCCATGCGTGCGATTTCGCTGGCATCCGGATCGTTGGCCGTAATCACTCCGTAGAACTCACGCGGAGCTGCGTTCGCATGCGCGGCGGAGGTCAGCACCAGACCCACGGCGGCCACCCCGGCAAGTCGTCGAGCCAGCTTCACGACGCCAGCCCGCCTCGCCCCGGTTCTCGCGGACCGCCACGCCAGCGAATCACGATGCCGGCTACGACGATCGCAGCGCCGATCAGGAGGAGAAGAACCACTGGGAGGATGTCGCCACCGCCTGAATCAGCGGACGCCGCCGCCAGCTTCGCCGGCTTTACGGCGACGCCCCGCTTTTCACGCTTTCCCTTGGATCGTTGCTTCTTCTTCGCAGTCGAGGCTTGCGCAGTGCCGGGTCCGGATACAGCGGAGGACGCGCCCGCGCCCGTCGATTCGACCGTCGACGATGGGCTCTGGCCACCTGACGAGTGATGGGGAGCCGTGGGAATCTTCGGCAGGTATTCGCTCCCCGCAGGCTGGGCCGATGCGGATGAGGCTGCGCGACGAGCGCGGCCGCCAGGGAGATGGCTGTGAGGAGCTTGAAGGTAGTCAAAGGCAGAAGGGCGCGAAGATACAGGTCCCGCCGTACGGCGGGTTACTCATGCCCTGGATGAGACAACACGCCTGGACGGGACTCGTTGCGGTTGCGCGCGCTGACTGCTGCCCTGTGCGAGGGTCTGTTCGAGCCGCTCGGATATGCAGCTGCTGCTCTGGTGGTTTGGAGCGTGGTGGCCGCCTGCCTGATCGGCAGGGTCTTCGAGCTGGCGCGGCTCGGCCGGCTCGCCCTCCTCGCCGGGTTGCTGCTCGCGCTCATCGCTGCCCTGACACTGCTGAGCACAGTCTGGGCCGGCGATCAGGGCCGCGCGTTCGAGGAGGGTGTTCGGGCGGCGCTCTACGTGGGCCTGTTCGCACTGGCAGCCTGCACCGCCGGGGAGGACGCCAGGCGTCACTGGATCGCCGGCCTTGCCACCGGCCTGGCGATCACGGCCTTCGTCAGCCTGTTCGCATACCTGCACCCCGGCACGTTGGACAGCGGCCGAAGTCCGATCGCGAACGCAGCCGGGCGCCTCTCCTGGCCGATCGGCTACTGGAACGGCGCGGCGTCCCTCTTCGCGATGACGACCGTGTTGCTGGTGTTCTGCGCGGCGAACGCGGCCACGAAGAGCATGAGGTGCGTTGCCGCGGCGGCGATACCCGCAGTCGGGATGGCGATCTGGCTTATCGGGATCACGCGGTGCTCTCGTCGCCGTCGGGTTCGGCTGCGCCACGCTCCTCGTCGGATCACGGCGGCGTGGCCGATTGCTGAATGCGCTGTCGGTGGGGCTGGTAGGCGGGGTGGTGCTGGTCCTGATCTCAACGCGGTTGCCCGAGCTGACAAGCGGCTCCCTGGGGGCCGAACGACGATCCGACGGGGAGTGGATGACCCTCTGGGTCGTGCTTGCAACTGCGGGGGCCGGAGGTGTCGCGTGGGCGCTCGATGAGTGGCTTCCGCAGGTCCGGGTCTCTCGCCGGTTGTCGATGGCGATGCTGGCCACCGCCATTGTCGCTGTTGCGGCCGCCTTCGTGGCGATCGGGCCTGTCCACAAGATCCGCGAGTTCAGTGCTGCACCGACCGCGCACGCTCGCCCACGTGTGGGGGTCAACTCGAACGGTCGCTGGCAGTTCTGGAAATCGGCAGGCGACGCGTTCGGGAGCTCACCGGTCCACGGGATCGGGGCCGGCAGCTGGGAGGCCTACTGGGGTAAGCATTCGACGATCCGGGCATATGCGCGGAATCCGCATTCACTGCCCATGCAGAGCGCAGCTGAGCTCGGTGTCCCGGGCGTCGCCCTCCTGTTCGGCTTCGGGGCGACCATCGTCCTGGCGGCGTGCCGACGGCTTCGCCTGGGAAGGCGGGGAGAAGCTCCGGCGCTCGCCGGAGTCGTGCTCGCTGCGGCCGTGGGCGCGGCCACCGATTGGACGTGGCAGATTCCGGCCGTGATCGCCCCGGCTCTGATTTGTGCCGGGCTGCTGGCCGCCACATCGCCGCCGCGAGCCCGCGCCGGACGCGAATGGATGGAGGTACTGACCGTCGTATTCGCATGCCTCGCGATCGGGGCGAGCGCGCTGGTGCTCATCGGCGATGTCGAGCTGAGGCGAAGCCGGGCGGCGGCGGAGGCCGGTCGGCTCGACGAGGCGGTTGCGCGAGCCCGAGACGCCGCGACATTCGAGCCCTGGTCCGCGTCCCCGTATCTGCAGCTTGGGCTGCTGAGACAGGCTCAGGGGGACTACCCCCGTGCGCTCGCCGACGTGCGAGGGGCTCAGGCTCGCGACGTCGACGATTGGCGGCTGTTCCTCGTTGAGGCTAGGCTGCAGAGGAAGTACGGCGATGCTGCCGCCGGAGTGGCGGCATTCAAGCGAGTGCGGATCACTAGCCCGTACTTCGCGGGATCCCGGCCGAAAAGCCGATGACGACACGGAAATCAAGCGTCGCACTACCGGGGATCGAGGAGCCGGCGGTCGCGCAACCCCACTCCGAGGACGCACCCTGGTCCTCGACCGTGATCGTGCCGACGGTGACGCCTGATCGGATGTCACGACTGCTCCAGTCGCTGTCCGATGTCGCCGGAAGCTGTCGAGACCATCGTGGTGGACAACGGCACGGACTCGCTGCAGCTGAAGCGACTGGTATCCGGCTTCGACGGGGGAGAGCTTCTGAGGCTTCCGGCCAACGTCGGCTATTCGAGGGCGGTCAACCTCGCCGCTCGCGAGGCTGGGGGCGAGGCGCTCGTGCTGCTCAACGACGACTGCGTTGTCGAGGACGGCTACGTCGAGCGGCTCGTCGCGACCTTGGATCCGCGCGGTGGCATCGTGATGGCCGCGGGCGTCATGCGGGATGCGGGCAACCCCGACCTGATCGAAACGGCCGGCGTGGAGGTCGACCGGACGTTGCTCCCCTTCGACTACCTGAATGGCGAGCCGGTGGAGGCCCTGGCATCGTCCACTCCCGACCCGATCGGTCCCTCGGGCGCCTCCGCGGCGCTCTGGCGGGAGGCCTTCCTTGAGGTCGGCGGGTTCGACGAAGCGCTGTTTGCGTATTTCGAAGACGTCGACCTGGCCCTTCGAATCCACCGCCAAGGCGGCTCATGCCGGCTTGCGCCACGGGCTCTCGGCACTCACGAGCACTCCGCCACGCTCGGGTCCGGGTCTCGGCGCAAGAACTACCTGGTCGGCTATGGCCGCGGATATCTGCTGCGAAAGTGGGGGGTGCTCACCCCCCGGCGTTTGCCGGGAGTCGTCCTTCGTGAGGTCGCTTGGTGTGCCGGCCACGTCCTCATCGATCGCAACCTTGGGGCCATCAGCGGCCGGCTGGACGGCCTTCGGGCGCACCCTGAATCGCATCCGTATCCGGAAGCCGTCTTCACCGGTGTCAGTCCGTTGGTCAGCACCGTCGCCAGACGCTTTCGCCGCCGGGGCAGGATCCGTCGGCGGTCCAGCTGAGGCCCATCCTGGACTCGGGCCTCGAGGTGCGCTTGGAGACGCCGTTGCCGGCGGGTCTCCCGGCGGCATGCGAGACGGCCGCGTTCGTCTACGGCACCTGCTTTCACCCCCGGCTCGAGATCCGCCGACTCGAGCTGGTAGCCGGCGGGGAGGCGGCACGTGCGACGCACGGGATGCCGCGGAACGACCTGTATGAGGCACTGCACGGCCTGGAGTCCGAGCGATTGGACTCTCCTCCCGGGCCGCCCGACGATCAGGGACGGCACTCCTTCCGGAGCGCGTTCTGGGGGATCGTGCCGTTGCGGATGCCACCGGACGGCGACCTGGAAATCCAGCTGGTCGCCGAGCTCTCCGATGGCTCGTCCAGGCGCGCGCGGCTTGGCGCAGTGCCCGTCGAGTGTCCACCGGAGGCGGATCCGGAGTCGGTCGGGAGGGCTCTGGCGACGAATGCGCGCATCGGCATCGCCATGGCGACATACGAACCGAACATCGATCTATTCAGGACGCAGATCGAGTCGATTCGCTCGCAGACCGAGGCGAATTGGCTTTGCGTGATCAGCGATGACTGTTCGGCTCCCTCACGCTTCGAGCAGATGCGGGAGGTGGTGGCGGGAGACGAGCGTTTCGTCCTTCGCAGGGCCAAGAAGCGGGCCGGCTTCTACCGGAACTTCGAGCGGGCTCTGGAGCTGATGCCGCGCGAGGTTTCGTACGTGACTCTCGCCGACCAGGATGATCGCTGGTACCCGGAGAAGCTCGAGGTCCTGGTCGATGCGATCGGGGACGCGCAGCTCGTCTACAGCGACCAGCGCGTGATCGACGAGGAGGGTCGAGTGGTGGCGCCCAGCTACTGGACCGAGCGTCGCAACAACTACGACAACCTTCCGTCGCTGCTTCTGGCCAACACCGTCACCGGAGCGGCCTCGCTCTTCCGCCGAGAGCTTCTGGAGCGCGCCCTGCCGTTCCCGGCCACACCGGGTACCCAGTACCACGACCACTGGCTTGCCCTGGTGGGTCTTGCCAGCGGGCGCCTCGCCTTCGTGGACCGGCCGCTGTACGACTACATCCAGCACGGCTCGGCGGCACTCGGTCACGCTGCCGCCTCCGTGCCGGCGGCTCCCGGGGTTCGCGAGATCGTCAGCCGGCTGCGCAGACGGCGTGGATTGCCGCAGATCGTCGCCTCCCGGACGGGCTACTTCTTCGACCTGATGCGGCTTCAGGTCGTCGCTCAGGTGCTTCTGATGCGCTGCGGAAAGGACATGCGGCGGCGGGACCGGCGCTCACTGCGGCGCCTCCTGCGCGTCGAACGATCACCTGTCGCCGTCGCCTGGCTAGCTCTACGCCCTACCCGGCACGTCGCCGGCCGCAGCGTCACGCTGGGAGCGGAGCGGCTGATGATCCAGGCGGTGGCCTGGCGACACGCGATGCGAATGCTGGCGGCGGGTCGCTCCCGTCCGCGGGCGTCGTCGACCTACGACGCGAGCCTGCCGCCTCCGAGTCCGCCGCGGAGTCTCGTCGCTGCCGTCGATCAGCCCTCCGTGCGCCACCTGGCAAGCAAGGTGGAGCCGCTGCAGCTGTCGGTGACCGAGAGCGCGCCGGTTCGCGTCAACCTCCTGATCCCGACCATCGATCTGGCACATCTGTTCGGTGGTTACATCGCCAAGTTCAATCTCGCCAGGCGCCTGGTCGAGCGAGGCCACCGAACCCGCATCGTCACCGTCGATCCGGCGGCACCGCTGCCGCGGGACTGGCGTGAGAGGGTCGAGTCCTTTGCGGGCCTCGATGGGCTCTTTGACCAGGTGGAGGTCGCATTCGCCCGCGACCGGGACGTTCCGCTCGAGCTCAATCCGGACGACTCGGTGATCGCCACAACGTGGTGGACCGCTCAGATCGCCGGCCACATGGTCCGATCGCTCACGCGCCGGCGGTTCCTCTATCTGATCCAGGAGTTCGAGCCCTACACCTTCCCGATGGGCTCATTGGCCGCGCTCGCCAAGTCGACGTACGAGCTGCCGCACGTCGCGATGTTCTCGACCGAGCTCCTTCGGGATTTCTTCGCCGATCGGGGCTACGGCGTCTTCGCCGCGGGCGAGAAGCAGGGCCGCCGCGATTCGGTGTCGTTCGACAACGCCATCACCCGGGTCTCGCCGCCGTCCGCCGTGGAGCTGACGGCGCGCCCAGAGCGACGGCTGCTCTTCTACGCGCGCCCCGAGCCGCACGCGGCACGCAACATGTTCGAACTTGGCGTCCTGGCGCTGACCCAGGCGATCCTCGATGGCGTCTTCGGCCCACGCTGGTCCTTCCATGGAATCGGCGCGGTGGATGATCCGGAGGACATTCGCCTTGCTTCCGCCAACCTCCAGATGGTCGCCCGCCGCGGCCAGTCCGACTACGCCGAGTTCCTGACGGGATTCGACGTCGGATTAGCTCTCATGTTCACTCCCCATCCGAGCCTGGTTCCGCTCGAGATGGCCTCGGCCGGGCTTGGTGACCGTCACCAATACCTTCGAGACGAAGTCGCGTGAGGCGATTGAGGCGATCTCGGGAAACCTGCTCGCGGCGGAGCCGAGCCTGGACGGCATCGTCGCTGGCCTGGAGCAGGCCGTCGAGCGCGTCGAGGACCACGAGGCCCGTGTCGCCGGAGCGGCGGTCGATTGGAGCACCGACTGGGACCGGACGCTCGACGAACGCGTGATGGAGTCCGTCGAGAGGCTGCTCGCGGAGAGCTAGGCGGCCGCCCTGGAGCGCCGGCGCCAGAGCTCGGCGATCGTGATCGCGGCGGCCGCCATCATCGGCCCGGTCAGGGGGACCATGTAGCGCCCGATGTAGTTCCCCGTCAGGACGGGAGAGAGGAGTAGAGCCAGGCCGCCAACCCCGAAGAGCAGGACCCCGACCCGGGAACGGCGCGTTCCGATCAGCAGGCCGAGCAGCACCAGGAGGGTGGTAAGCGAGAGCAGGGTCGCGCCGAATCTCGTCACGTGCTGCAGGGCGCGCAACAGTTGTCGTCCGGGGCTGTAGCGGTTGGGGTCGAAGTCGTTGTAGTAGCGCTGCAGGCCGGCCTGAATCGTGGGCGCCAGGAACGGGTTGTCCCAGGTGAAGCTCAGACCGGGATCAAGGTCCGCGCCCTTCCCGGCGGGGCGAGCACCCGGGACGTAGTACCAGCTCAGGTAGTTCCAGGCCGTGTCGGCGAAGTCCAGCGGCTGCGCCCGGATCGCACGGCGTGCCCACTTGCCCACCTGCTCGTCGTGGTGGCCGAAAGTCCCGAAATGGCTAGGGGCCGGCGCGGTCGGATCGAAGAGGTAGTAGGACACCCCCGGGCGATCCGCCGCGGGCCTTCGCTCGCAGAGCACCTCGGTGCCGGCCGGTGGGTCGAACCGGCTGCAGTCCGCGAACTGCGCGGCTCGCCCGTACAGGTACCAGGAGGACGACGGCCCGATCGCGAATCGATCGGCGGAGATCGCGTTGACCGTCGCGTAGCCGACTAGGATGGCGGCTGCGGCCACGGCGGCGGCAGCCGGCGCGCGCCACGCCGACCCGCCAGTTGCGCAGCGGGCCGGGGCGGCACAGCAACAGGGCGAGCACCGCGACCGGGATGAGGAGCAGCCCGGCCGTCCGGATGGTCGTCGCGATTCCCAGAGCGAACCCCGTGAGGGCCGGCCATCCCCACCAGGGCCCGGGCTCGTCGATCGCGCGAGCTGCCGCGTAGAGACCGACTGAGGTCGCCAGTACGGCCCAGCTCTCGGCCATGATCGCGTGCTCGAGGAAGATCAGATCCGGGTTAAGCAGCAGGAACGCCGCCGGCAGCAGTCCCGGCCCACTGCGATTCGCTGACGCGGCGCGTGGCGGCGAACATGAGCAGAGCCGAGACGATTCCGATCAGGTGCTGGATCAGCACCGGGAGGGCGACGTTGCGGCTGAGATGACCGAGCGCGCCGATGATCAAGCCGTACCCGGCCGGATGTTGGGGATCGTTGAAGGGATTTCCGGCGAAGAGCTGGTAGCCATCGTCGAGCGTGATCGTGGTCGGCCAGAGGCTGAAGATTGCGACCAGCCTCAGGACGATTCCGGCCGCGAGCACGGCGGTCAGGCCGGCCCCGGGTTTCCCCGGCGGCCACCATGCGCGGACGGCTCTCACCGTTCGCCCTAGTCCGTCAGCTGGCGCCGCCTGGACCTCCCAAGCGCACGGCCGATTGCCCGCAGCGGCCGAGTGAGGCGCCAGCTCCAGGAGCGCTCGTAGCCGGCACGAATCGAGGCCTCGAGCGCCGCCGACTCCCGCCGATGCGCCTCGTCGACGTGCATCGCCTCCAGGGCCAACAGGCGGGTGTTGGTGGACATGGCGGCGTACTCGCGCGGGCCGTCACCCGGCTGATCGAGCTCCTCGGCGGTGAGCTCCACCTCCCGCTTGCGCAGGAGGGGCCAGCTCATGTTGTGCACCTCCCGCTTGATCTCGACGACTTCGAACGCGCGTCCCCAGTGCTCGCACATCCACCAGTTGGAGATCAGCGTCGCAGGACCCCCCCTCGTCCCACTGCGCGGCGTGACGGAGCGTGGTCCGTCCGTGGTGATCCTCGACCCAGGGTTCGCCGGTGACGAGCTCGCAGTTTCCCGGCCCCATGTACGTCGCGATCAGCAGGCCGCCGGGCTTGAGCAGCTTGTGCAGCTCCAGCAGCCAGGGTGTCGAGCTCGCTGTCAGGTGCGTGAAGACGGAAACAGCCCAGATCAGGTCGAAGCTCTGGTGCTCCAGGCCTAGCGGGGGCGCTGGTGCGCGTGCCAGGCGTGGAGCGGCGGGTTGAGATTCGCCTCGATCCACTCGATGCTGGCCGGTCGATGTCGGCCCCCCAGAATTCCGCCGCCTCGGCCTCGGGCAGGAAGTGGCGCAGGGTTCGCCCGGCCCCGCAGCCGAAGTCCAACACGCGCCGGCCCCCGAAGGACCAGTCATCGGGCAGCAGCGACAAGATCGCCTGCCGCGTCTGAGCCCCCATCTGCGTGTAGGTCCGAATCGGGTCGCTGGTCCAGCCCTCGATTCCGAAGACCCGGCCGGCGAGCTCCAGCGGGGGAAACGGCGCCTCAAGTCTCATCTTGGCTCGCGGGTCGGCCATCGGGTCCTAGATCGTCTGCTTGTGGCTGCGAGGCCGCTTGAGCAGGCGGCCGATCGCTCGAAGCGGCCGGGTGAGTCGCCAGCTCGTGCTCGTCTCCATGTCCCGGACGAGCTCATCCAGCGCGTCGATCTTGTGGGTGTAGATGTTGACTCGAGCGCGGTTGAAGGCCGCATCGGCCTCGGAGCGGAGCGAGTGCATCTTGAGGTCATCCGGGAGCCGCACATTGGGGAGCTGGCCCTCCCACTTCTCGATCATCCGGATATAGCTGTCCTTCCATCCTCCCGGATCGCTGATCACCTCGAGGGAGTGGTGGTGGATCGCACGGAAGTCGGCGGTCATGACCTTCTTCCCGGCCGTACGCACCTGGCAGCAGAGGTCGAAGTCGTAGCCGTGGAGGTCGCCCATGGTCTCGTCGAACTCGAGCTCCTTGATCGCCCACGGGGAGAGGACCATGACGAAGCCGTCGATCGAATCGACCTCGCCGGGCGAGACGTTCGGAGGGATCTTTTCGCGGTTGAAGGTCATCGCTTCGAGATCCCCTCCGTGGAACTCCTCGAAGCGGTGATCGAATGCCGCCCAGCTGACGCCGCCCTCCCACCAGGCGATGCTGCGCGCCCCCACCGAGCCCGCGCAGCCGATCAGGGCGACCTCCGGGATCGCGAAGCTGCTCCCTGATCGTCTGGCAGAAGTCGGGATCGATCAGCTCGGCGTCCTGGTGGATCAGGACCAGAGCTTCGAGGTCGTCGCGCTTGCGCGCTTCGCTCGAGGATGAAGTTGTAGTTGCGGAACACCGAGCCGATGCTGCGGTGGGCGAGGATGACCGAATCGCTCTCCCTGACGCGGTCGAGCCCCGGAGCGGCGCAGCGCTCGTACTGGTCGAAATCCGTGATCGCTGACGCGAACATGATCATGGCCGGGCGATCCGGGTTCGGCTCTGTAAACGCATGCGGGCCGGGAAAATAGCGGTCGAGTCGCGCAGGCTGCTCTACGATGCTCCGGTGGCGGGCGAGCCGACAGAATCCGTCAGGGGCGATCTCCGAGGGCGGTACCTCGATCTCCTGATCGGGCGACCTCTACGAGTCCACCATGGACGGTCTCCGTAATCTCTACCCTCGCCTGCAGCCGGGCGGCTTCCTAATCGTCGACGACTACGGCTTCGACAACTGCCGGGCTGCCGTCGAGGACTACCGCAGTGAGCACGGAATCAACGAGCCCATCGAGCGCATCGACTGGCTTGGCGCCTTCTGGCGACGGCGCGGCTAGCGCCGCGGACAAGCGCGCCGGCGAGGGCCAGGCCGACCGCGCGTCGCCCCGGCCGCAGCGACCATCCTCTGCGTCTGTCGCCACGGTCGCGGGCTTCGGGCTGTTCTCCTCCCTGCCCACTGGGCGCTCAGCCCGGTCGACCTTCCTGCGCCGCTGCCCGACCAGAATCAGCACGCCGAGTCGCTGTCATTTCCTGGTGACCTTCGCGGTGCTGCTGCCGCTCGCGGCGCTCCTGGTCCCCCGGCTCCTCGACCAGATCGCGGCCCGCCATGGCGCCAGGCACTGCGCTCGATCTGACGCTTGTCCTCGGCGTCCTCGCTCTGCGCCGCTGCTCGTCGCCGTCAGGCTCGCGGCGAGCCAGTTCTCCGCGTCGGGCGTGGCCACGCTCTTCATCGCCTCCTCGCTCTGGTCGGCCCTGGCGGCCGCCGCGGTGCTCGTCTTCTGCTGAGGCGCGCGGAACCTCCGCGCCTGCTCTCGCGCATCGAGCCGGTCCTCCTGGCCGCTGCTCCTCGCCTCCCTCGCCGCGCTGATCGTCTGCTTCGCCGAACCTTCGGTCGATCTCGGCTCCTGCCACTTGTGGTCGGTCTCGCGATCGCGGTGGCCGCCGGCTATCTCGGCGCGCCCGGGCCACCCAGTCTCACGGTTCCCGAGTGGGCTGCGCTGGGGGGCGGATGTGGTGGCGGTCGTCACTGATCGCGCTGGCCGTCCCGAATCTCTCGGTCTACTCGCCGGGGGGACCGTCGGGGGCGTTCGAGACCCAGATCATCCAGTTCCACCAGGACTTCTACCTCGGCCCGGCCAATTCGCTGCTCGGTGGGCGGACCATGCTCGTCGACGTCTTCTCGCAGTACGGAGTGGGGTCGATCCTGTTTCTCGCGGGAGTGTTCAAGGTGTTCCCGATCGCCTACGGAACCCTGGCGCTGACCGAGGGCGTGCTCGCCGCCGGGATGTTCTGCCTCGCCTACGTGACGCTGCGCCTGGCGGGCGTGGGCCGCGTCCTCGCCTGGGCCGCGTTCGCGGTGGCCCTGGTCGTGCTGGTCTTCAATCTCCTCTATCCGCTCGGGGGGCTGCTCCAGCACGGTGCGTTCCGCTTCGGGATGCCGATGCTGATCCTCGTGGCCGCCGCGCGAGAGACTCGTGCAGGCCCTCGCGGCGCGGCCTGTGCTCGCGGGCATTCAGGTCGCGGTCGTCGGCGTCGCCTCGCTGTGGTCGTTCGAGGCTCTGCTGTACACGCTCGGGGCGATCGCCGGACTCGCCGCCTTCCGGGTGGCCACGGCATCCGGCGGGCGCCTGAAGATCGTCATCCGCCTTGCCGCTGCAGGTGCTGGCCGCCGTGTTGATCGTCCAGCTCGCCTTCGCCCTGGCCACCCTAGTGGCCTCTGGCGAGCTGCCCGACTGGGGCAAGTACTTGGCGACGTTGCGGGAGTTCCTGACCGGCCGCGTGGGGGACCTGACCTACGACTTCTCCCCCTGGTCGGCGGGCCTGGCGGTGGGAGGCGATCTACGCCGCCTCTGCGCTCGCCATCGCGATGGTTGTTCTGGCGCGAGCCGGAGCTGGCCAGCGCGAATCGTGGGGCCCTCTTGGTCCTGAGCGGGACCACGGGATACGGGATTGCGCTCTTCAGCTACCTGGTCAACCGCTCGGCGGACCACATCGTTCCCTACGTCTCGCTCCCCGCGGTGATGGTCGTCGTGCTTTGGCTTTCGATCCTGCTGCGCGACGCCCGCCTGTCTCGGATCGCCCGGGGCCTCGACGTTGGGCTCGGCGGCCGCCGCCGCGGCTCTGCTTGTCGCGGTGGCGTGGTCGAATGCGGGACTTCGCTTCTCCCAATCGGCGCTGGCGTACGCGCCGCCCGGAGGAACGTCGTTCAGGGGCGCCATCGACACCCTCACCCACGGGCCCGAGATCTCGGACGGCGTGGCGGACGCGACGCGCATGCTCGACACCTACATGCCCGGCGAGCACGAGTCGGTGGTGCTCACCTCGGCGGACCTCTCCGTGGAGGCGCTGATGCGAACGCACAGGATCAACCAGATCCCTCTCAGCGATCCCTGGGAGGACAGCCTGGTTCCTGACCTGCACACAGGTGCCGTCGAGGCAGCCGTCGCTGAGCTTCAACCGGGCAGGCGCATGCTTATCGACCGCGCCTCGCGCGACCGTGCTTCGGCAACCGGATTCGTCGACCACCCGCTTCGCCGTGCCGATCGCGCCGCTGGAGGGCCTGGCGCTACAGCGGATCGCCGACCGCTTCCGGCTCAAGCGAGTCGCTATCGCTCCGAGCGGGGTCGAGGTGGTCGAACTCGCTCCGCGCTGAGTCAGCGCCGGTACTTGCGCGAGGGGACGATGTGCCAGCGGTGCAGGAGCAGCCGCACGCCGGCCCAGATCGTCTTCAGGCCGTAGACCACGCCAGTCTTGAAGCCGACCGACGACGCCTCCTCGAAGTAGCGGCATCGCGCCGGCACCTCCTCGATGCGAAACCCGAACTCCGCCGCCTGGTAGAGCAGCTCCGGAGTCGAAGCTGAAGTCGAGTGAGTTCCGCAGGAACGGGCACGGTGAGCAGGAGCTCTCGCGAATAGGCCCGGTAGCCGGTGTGGGCCTCGGAGAGGTGGGTGCCCATGATCCGGTTCTGGATCGTCGTGAGGAACCTGTTGGCCAGCGTACTTCCAGCGGGGCATTCCGGCGTCCAGGGCGGCGCCGGGAATCAGGAGGCGCGAGCCGAGGACGAGGTCGGCGCGGCCCTCGACGATCGGCTTGACCATCTCGGGGATCAGGCCCGGCTCGTACTGGCCGTCGGGATGGAGCATCACCACGACGTCCGCGTCGTGCTGGAGCGCCTGCAGGTAGCAGGTCTTCTGGTTGCCTCCGTAGCCGACCTGATGGGGGTGCCAGACGAGCTGGACGGGGAGCTCCCGCGCCAGCTTGACCGTCTCGTCGGTCGACGAGTCGTCGACCACGATGATCTCCGACACCTCATCCAGCGGGATGTCGGAGAAGGTCTCGCGCAGCGTCAGGGCCGCCTGGCGCGCCGGCATCACGACGACGACCTTCGCGGTCTGCGCAGCGGCATCACCGTCCTTGGCCCTCGTCGTGCTTTCAGTCACCTGATCGCTCACGTCGCCCCTCAACGTAGACCGTCCCGCCCCGCCGCAGCGCGATCTCCGACCAGCGACAGGATCGCCGCCACCGGAAGCAGGATCACGCCCGCCGCCAGCGCGGCCACCCGCTTGCCGCCCGGCATCGCCGCAGAGCGCGCGGACGGCTGGCGCAGCGCCTGATAGAGGCGCAGATTCCCGGGGAGCGTTCCGACCAGCCCGTCGAGCCAGCCGATCACGATCTGCCCGCCCCGCGCCTGCGAGACGCGCTCGATCCGGAACCCCGCGGCGCCGCAGCTCGGTCACCAGGGCTGGGTGGAGAGGTGAACGGTGTGCCGCGGCAGGTCCAGGTGAAGCCAGCGCGGACCGAATGCCCGCGCCTGCAGGCTCGCGGTGTTGGGCACGGCGACGAAGAGCATTCCCCCGTTGGCCAGCAGGCGGGCCGCGGCGCGCACCGCCGACGCCGGCCTGGGGAGGTGCTCCAGCGAGTGCCAGAAGATCACCGCCGCCCAGGCGCCGTCGCCCTTCGACGTCCTCGATTGGCTCGTCTCGCATGTCGGAGCGGTGCTCCGCGCGCTCCAGGCCGACGGCCTCGCGGCCACGCGAGCGCAGCGCGTCGATCAGAGAGCCCTCACCGGCGCCGACGTCCAGCACAGGCCCCGGCGGAGAGACCTCGTCCACTCGGCGGGCGAGCAGCGCGCGGCTGCGCCCCAGAATCGCGTCCCCGAGGAACGAGAAGCGGCGCTCGCCCTTCGGCCGGTACCAGTCCCCGTAGGCCCGGTCGAGCTCCTCGCTGGTCGGGACCGGGTAAGTGGTCAGGGCCCCGCAGCGCCGGCAGCGGGCGAGGCGCGGCGGCAGCCGTCTCCGCCCCCTCGAGGGAAGCCTCGCACCAGGCGCATGCCTCCTCCGTCGTGCTCAACTCGGCGACCGGCATACCGCCATGAGGTCGAGTGCGTCCTCGAGCCCAGTCGAGCGCAGCTCGAAATCCTCCGGGGCGATCGCCTCCGCTCGAGGGTCGGCTTCGGCTCGATTGCGCCGCAGCATCCAGTCGTAGAGGGCCTGCTTCCCTCGCATCGGCACCAGCCTGCGCAGGCGCAGCGGGTCACGCGCGAGCAGCCGGTCCAGCTTGCGGCGCTCCTCGTCGAATAGCTCCATGTAGCGCTCGGAGCCGAACAGCCCCAGGACCTCGACCGAGTCGAAGGTGTGCGCGCAGAGCGCCTCGAGTTCGCCGGCGTCGAACTCGACGTAGTGGTACGGGTCGATGATCTCGTCGGGCCGGCCGAGCGTCAGCCGGTTCGGCGTGACGAAGACGACCACGCCGTCGGGCGCGACGACCCGCGCGGCCTCCATCACCACGCTCTCGGGATCGGGCACGTGCTCCAGCGACTGGACGGACAGGACCGACGAGAACACGCCATCGGCGAAGGGGAGGGAGCGCATGTCGGCGACATGGGTTTCGCGGGCTTGTCCCTCCAGCGCCGTCGCGTCGATGTCCACGCCGACGGTCTCCCGGCCGGTGAGCAGGTGGTAGCTGTGACCGACCCCGCAGCCCAGGTCCAGCAGCTTTCCCCTCGCCAGCTTGGGCTCCGCCAGCGCGTAGGCGGCCACGTGCCTCTGCCAGGTGGGATTGAACCCGCCCTCCGGGCTGCTCACTCGCTCCCCGGTGACTTTTCGGTCGCGCCCCGCATTCGGCGGACTGGCGGCGACTCGGGAATTGGATGGCACGATTGATAGCTTGCGTGAGCTGGGAAACGGAACTGAGGGCGAAGTGCTATTCGGACGTAAGGGAAGCAGAGACGGCGTGACCGTGGCGGATGACCGCGCCGAGGTGAGCGAGGCGCGTGAGCTGGCGGATCAGGGAAAGCTCGATGCCGCGATCCAGCTGCTCACCGACGCGAACCGTGCCGCGCGGAACCTCGAGCTCGAGTGCGAGATCCGGCGCCTCAGGCACATCGCCGGCCTGAGACTGATTGACGATGCCGGCGAGCGTCCCAGTTACTGCGAGCCGTCGGGTGCGCTGCCTGAACCCGGCCCGCAGTCGCACATCCCGGAGCTGGCACCTGGCCAGCTGACCGCAGGGCTGCTGCGGCACAGCATCCTCGAGTATGGCTGCCTGATCGTTCGCGGTCTCATCGACCGCGACGCCGCCGAGCGAATGGCGACGGGCATCGACCGCGCCTTCGAGGCCCGCGAGCGACTCGCCCCGGGCGAGTCCGACGCGGACGGCTTCTACGACGAGATGGTGCCTGAGCCCCCTCATGCCATCGAGGGTCGCCCCTGGGTACAGGAGGGCGGGGGCGTGCTCGCGGTCGATTCTCCGCGGCTCTTCTTCGAGATGGTCGAGGGGTTTCGGGCAGCCGGGCTCGAGACGCTAATCGGGGAGTTCCTGGGTGAGCGTCCCGCTATCTCCGCCCAGAAGTGCACGCTGCGCAAGGCCATGCCCGAGGTGGGCGGCGCGTGGCACCAGGATGGCCGCTTCCTCGGGGACGTCCGCTCGCTCAACGTCTGGCTCTCACTCTCCCGCTGCGGCGACGTGGCTCCGAGCATGGATGTGATCCCACGGCGGCTCGACGACTATGCGCCCGCCGGCACCGAGGGCACGGTCCTCGACTATCAGGTCTCCCAGGCAGTGGCGGAGGAGACGGCTGGCGACGTGGAGATCGTGCGCCCGATCTTCGATCCCGGCGACGCACTTCTGTTCGACCACCTGTTCCTGCATCAAACGGGATCGGATCCTTCGATGCCGAACCCGCGCTACGCCGTGGAGAGCTGGTTCTTCGGACCTTCCGGCTTTCCCCGCACCTACGTGCCCGTCGCCTTCTGATCCAAGTGAACGTCCGACGCTTCCTGTGGGCGCTTGCGGGGGCTGCTGTGCTTTTCGGGGTCATCGCTCGGTTCGTGCACCTGGACGACACGCCCATCGGCGACGAGCTCTCCACTCTCTACATCGTCCATGACCACACCCTTCGAGATGTCCTTCACCTGGTGAAGAGCGATGCGGAGATCTCACCGCCGCTCTACTTCGTCCTGGCGTGGATCTGCGCGCACCTCGGCTCGGCTGTCGAGTTCGTTCGCCTTCCCGCTCTCATTGCCGGGTTGGCGTCGATTCCCCTCGCCTTCCTGCTGGCCCGGCGGCTGTTCGGGGAAGTGGCTGGACTGGTCGCCGCCTCTCTGATGGCGCTCAACCCTTTCATGGTCTTCTACTCGACCGAGGCACGGTCGTACTCGCTCGCAATCGCCATGCTTCTCGGCAGCACCCTCGCCATGCTGATTGCGGCCGAGCGCCGTTCAGTTGGATGGTGGACGGTGTACGCGGGATTGGTCGCACTGGCGATGTACTCGCACTACACGGCGCTGTTCGTGCTCGCGGCACAGTTCGCCTGGCTCCTCTGGGCGCGTCCGCAGGCCCGCGCGCCGGCCCTGATCGCGACCGGCGCAGCGGCGATCGCATACCTCCCCTGGCTGCCGGGCGTGCTCGCCGACTCCAACTCGCCCACCGTAAAGATCCTCTCGGCGCTCCAGGGCGACGGGATCAGCGTCAAGCTCGACGCAATCGCGAACTGGTCCTTCGGCTATCCCTACCAGGGAACCCAGAGGATCCCCGGGGAGCTGGCGCTCATCGTCGGGATCGCGTCGGTCGCCGTCCTAGGTGGCGCCGCGGCCCTGCGGATCATCCGATCGGTGGGGGGCAAGGTCGCCGGGATGGACAGCAACCTGAAGGAGGGGCTCGTCCTGGCGGGGGCGCTCGCCTTCGCGACACCCGTGGCGGAAGCCGCGATTCTCCTCGCCGGCGGCACGGACCTCTTCGGAGCCCGCAACCTGAATCTCGCCAGTGGAGGATTCGCCGTGCTGCTCTCGGGGCTCGCCGTCATGGCCGGTCCAATGGCTGCCGCAGTCGGTGTGAGCGGAGTGCTCGCGACGTTCACAGTCGGTACGGCCAAGTCACTGGACACCGCGTACACCTTTGCGGATTTCCACGCGGCGGCGGCCTTCATCGACCGGCATGCCGGTCCTCGTGACGTCGTGGCGGACATGCAATCCACGCTGTTCACGCCAGTCCCGACCACTTCGCTTCAGGCTCAGATGTCCGGGAGGCAACGGGTCTTCAACCTCTATCAGCCCGCCGGCCCACCTCCGTTTCTGGGCGCCGCTCCGCCAGTGGCCCCGATTCTGAGACAGGCGCTTCATGCCGCGCGAAACGGCCGCCTCTTTCTGGTTGGCAGGGAGAACCTGATCACCCATACGCGGAAAGGGATTGCGATCACCCTGCCTGGCTCGACCATCTTTCGCTCGATCTCGAACCCCAATGCGCAGGCTCGCCCGGTCGTGGTCGACCTGCCGGGCTGGACTCTGATGGAGTCGCATCGGTGGCCCGGGTTCATCGGCGTGGACGTCTACGTGCTCAGCCCTCCCGGGCGGCTGGGGGAGTCCTCACCGGGGCGATGGTGAACCGAGAAGAAGAGATCGAGAAGCGGCTCGTCTGGATCCTCGGCTCGCCCAGGTCGGGCAGCACCTGGCTCATGGCGCTCCTGAGTGCCGGCAGGGACGTTGTTCGGTTCAACGAGCCGCTGATCGGGGCGCATCTGGGGGCAACGGTGGGGGATTCGCTGCCGGTCACGCCAAGTGGCGATCCACCGGTCTATCGAATGGATCAGTTTCGTCGCGGAGACCCGGACTACTTCTTCTCCGAAGCCTCCGAATCGGTCTGGCGGCCCGGGCTGCGGACGCTGATCCTGGAGCGATTCGCCTCTCAGTTGGGCGACCACCGGTACGCCGTGATCAAGGAGCCTCACGGATCCCAAGCCGCTGAGTTGCTGATGTCGCTGTTCCCGAAGAGCCGGCTGATCTTCCTACTCCGGGATGGCAGGGACGTGGTCGACTCGATGATGGACGCCGTGCAGCCGGATGGATGGTTGATCAGCGTGCTGGACGGCTTCCAGGCGATGGAGCGCGCCAGGGCGCTGCGGACTCAGGCATACCTGTGGCGGTGGAGGACCCAAGCGGTCCAGAACGCCTTCCAGGCTCATCCCGAGGAGCTCAGAATGCTCGTTCGTTACGAGGAGCTCCGGCGCGAGCCGGCGAGGGCCGCCGAGGGGCTGGCGAATTGGCTGGACCTCGACCCCCGGCCCCTGCTCGAGTTGGCGGCCGGGTCGACAGCCGACCAGATTCAGAACAAGAGTCGCAGGACGTTCGTCCGGTCAGCGAGCGCGAGCCAGTGGCGCGATCACTTCTCGGCGGCCGAGCAGGCGGAGGTGAACGGAATCCTCGGCGAGACGCTGCTTGAGCTCGGCTACTCGCCCGACTAAGCGCATCAACCGGGATGGCTCTCCAGCTCGCGCCGCAATCGCTCGCGGGAGAACGTCGGCTCGCCGCGTTGATAGGCGCGCGAGACGTACTCGGCGATCGTGAACGCCCGGGATTCGAGCATCTCCCTCAACAGCTGCTCGTGGTCGCGGAGCCGGTCTTCGAGCTCGGCGATCTTCTCTCGCATTGCGTGACCGTCGATCAGATGGTCGACCCGGTTGCGCTCGAGCCGCTCGAGCATTGGGTGGCGGTCGAATGGCGCGAGCAGCTCGTCGATCCTCTCAGCGCCCTCGATGCCCTCCGGCCAGAGGACGCCGAATCCGAAGAACGCCGGCACGATCGCGAGGCGGAGGCCCTCCCGCGGGTCCATGAAATCCTCGATCGCGGTCAGGGTCCCGTTGCGTGGACCTCCTTCGCGCAGAGCGGCCCACAGATACGGAAGCCCAAGGGGGTCCACGCCGGGGTTACCGGGAGCGACGCAGACATCCTTGCCGATCGGTGGGCGCTGGTCTTCCGGGATTCGATCAGCGTCGTAGTAGGTGTCCCGGCGCTCGTGCGGCCAGCAGACGTCGTGGAACATGAGCAGCGGTAGCGGCCGGTCGCGCGCGAGCTCAGCGATCAGGCGGAGTTCCTCGCTCAGGGTGTAGTAGTTGTGGTCGCCGTCGATGATCACGGCGTCGGGTAGGGCGTCGAGTTCCGCGAGGACCCGATGGCTCGTCGCCGTGTGCACCACCAACTCCGGGTGTTGCCGGCTGCGCTCGAGCAGCTTGTCCGGCGGGTCGGGGTCGACCGTGGCGACCTCGGCGCCGCTTTCCTTGGCCCAGGCCAGCAGCTCCACGGTGAGGTCTCCCTCGTACGCGCCAATCTCCAGCACCGAGCCTGCCCGGACCGCCTCGAGGCAGCCGAACAGCAACTCCCTGACGTTGGTCAGGGATGTGCCCCCGTCTGGAGGGTCGGGCAGGCGGGCATCGTCGCTCACTGGCAGAAAATCTACAGGGGCCAGCCGGTAGGCTCGCGCCCTCGTGCAGGGGACCAAGCACCACCGTGACGAGCTGTTCCGGGCCATCCGGGGGCGATTCCCGGGCTTCCGCGAGGCGGTGCTCGCCGACGCCAGGGTGACCGCCAGCTACCGGGGACAGCGGGCTGACTTCCACGGCCGACTCGACGCGGCGGCACAAGTGGTCCGGCTCTGCGTGGTCAGCGACGCGTTCCTGGCGCAGCTGCTCTACCGGGTGAAGGCCAGCCTCCAGGCGCGCGGCATTCCGATGCTGCCCCGCATCGCTCACCGCCTCGCGATGGCCTCGGCGCAGGTTTCGATCGGCGACCCCGTCATCGTGGCGGCCGGGGTCTACATCGTGCACGGACAGGTGGTCCTGGACGGCCTGGTCGAGATCGGCTCGGGCGTGACGATCGCCCCTTGGGTGACCATCGGCCTGCGGGCAGGAGACCCCCAGGGCCCGACGATCGAGCGGGACGTCCAGATCGGCACGGGCGCCAAGGTGATCGGGCCGGTGCGGGTGGGGGAGGGCGCCACCATCGGAGCGAACGCCGTGGTCGTCGGCGACGTGCCGGCGGGTGCCACCGCCGTCGGGATCCCGGCGACGGTCCGGCCCGGCTGAAGCCTCAACCGACCTCGTCGACGGCGGCCAGCCTCGCCTCGACCTCCGCGCCAGATCCGGGTAGCACCGGCTCGTCCGTGGCCGCGGCGGTCGTGATGTAGACGAGGTAGAGGCTGAGCGCCAGCATTCCCGCCGAGATTGCGAATCCCACCTCCACCGTCCTGTCCGGGCTCATCGGCCCCCAGAAGTTCAGCGCGAGGAACAGCACGCCCGCCGCCAGCCATGGGATCGCAGCCCGCAGGGCCCGCCCCTGGGCCAGGATGGCCTGGTTCACGCAGACGGCCGTGAGGTAGAGGCCCATGCCGACCGCGACGATCGCGAGGCCCAGCCGGTCGTAGTCGAACTGGTCCCCGAAGGCGAGCTGCATGACCTGGGGCCCGATCGCGAGCACACCGAGCGTCGTCGCCGCGGCGAACACCGCCACGCCCATCACGGTGGTCGTCAGGGACTTGCGGAAGTCGCGCTCGCTCGTCTCGTCCCCGCGGGCTCGCAGGCGCGCCAGATGCGGCAGCAGGCTGGCGGCAACCGCCTGGAACAGGACCAGCGGCGCGCGGGCCACCATCAGCACGTTGAAGATGTACCCCGCCGCCGCGGCGCCCTCGGAGGCGCGCACGAACAGCGCCCCAGAGCTGAGCAGGACCTGCTCGCTGAGCATCATCGCGAGGACGGCGACCGTGAAGGCTCCGCCGCGTGCCCAGGGTGAGCTCCTGGGTGGCGTCGCCGAGTCGCTCCATCCCCCGCTCGGATCTGCTGCGCTGCAGGGCGATGGGGAGGACGACCAGCCCGACCACCGGGGCCAGCGCGATGCCGACCGCGATCGGAACCGTCCCCGACATCACCCCCACGGCGACGAGCACGACGGCCACCAGCCTCGTGACGACCTCGATCAGCAGCAGCGCGGCGTAGAAGGGGAACTGGCCCCGCCCCGCCAGCAGGCCACGGGCGTAATACGCGAACGAGTAGCCGACCAGGCACCCGAGCATCGCCCAGTACAGACTCTGGCTCGTTGCTGAAGAGGTTGTCCTCGATCGGCTGCTTCGCCGCGAGCACCACGAGGATGGCCAGGGCGCAGACTCCGAGCTGGATCTTCGCTGCGGCGCGGAAGGCGTCCTCATCCCGCTCGCCGGCACCGTGGCGCTCGGCCAGGGTCCGCGCCAGCAGGTGCTCTATCGGCCGGAACAGCGTCGCGGCCACGATGAATGCGACGGTCCAGAGAATGACGATCTCGCCGTAGGCGTTCGGGCTGAGGCTGTGCGATGCCAGCCCGAAGAAGACGTAGGTGAGCACGCCCGCCAGCCCGAGTGCTGCGCTCAGCTGGCCGGCCGAGCGCCCATACCCGCGCGTCCCAGAGCCTCCTCCGTTCCGGTTCATCGGGGGACGGTACTCAGGCTCGCGCCAGGACCACGTTGTGCGCGCAGAGCTGCCGCAGCCCGGGCGTGCGCTCCGCCAGTCGCTCTCGCGCCGGCGGCGACGCCGATCAATGCCCGAGGCGTCAGATCGGCGACGAACCCGAGCCTCCGGGTGAGCAGCACCTCGGCCCCGGCCTCCTCCAGGCCGCCGACGATCTCCTGCTCGGGCACCAGGCGCTCCGAGCCGTCGTCCTGCGGCACCCGGGACATGATCAGCCGCCAGTAGGGGTTGCGCGGATTGTGGTCCCAGACCAGCACGCGGCCGCCGGGTCGGGCGACCCGGACCATCTCGTGGAGGGTCTTGCGCACCGCCTCCGGATCGGCGATGTGGTGCAGCGCGGCGACGCGTCAGGACGAGTTCGAAGCTGTCGTCGTCGAACGGCAGGGCTGTGCCGCTGCCCCGGACCGCGGTGACGTCGGCGGCGCGGGTCGCCAGCACGTCGAGCATTCCCTGGGACGGGTCGACGCCGCTCATCGCGTATCCGGCCTCCGCCAGCCTCTCGGCGAGGACGCCCGTGCCGCACCCGACGTCGAGGGCCGGACCGGTCGGGCAGTGGCTGCGCACGAACGCGACGCGCTTGTCGAGGTAGTGCTCCACGACGTGCGGCGGAAGCGACTCGTCGTATTCGACGGCGATCGCGGTCGAAGGTCTCGTCCGTCACGGCGGCGTGTCGCCCTCGGCGGCATCGACGCCGAGTCGCTCCGGCCGCTGGAGTCGGCCGCGGCGTCCTCGACCGGAATCGGAGGATCAAGCCGATCATGCGGATTCCGATCGCGATCGCGGTCAGGGGCCTGCCCGTCGCCGAGGAGGTGCCGACGCGGGGGAGGTAGTTGACGGGGATCTCGACGAATCGGGCTCCGGAGGTGACGGTCAGGAGCATCATCTCCGGGCCCGGCGTGGTTGCCGCCGATCCGCATCTGCTCGGCGATCGAGAGTGCGAGATCCCTCCTGAAGAGGCGGTAGGTGCAGCCGACGTCGCTGAGGTGGCTCGTGTTGAACAGGGCCTCGATCAGCTTCGCCACCGCCCAGTTTCCCCACCGCAGGAACCACTCCATGTTGGCGCCGTGCCAGATCAGCTCTCGGGTGGTTCGCGTTCCGAAGACGGCGTCGCAGTGCTCGCTGAAGACGAGCAGCTTGAAGATGTCCGACGGCAGGAAGGTCCCGTCGGGCTCGGCGAGGACGATCAGGTCACCCTGGGCCTCCTGCAGCCCTCGCCGGCTGGCATGCCCGTAGCCCTGCCGGGACTCGAACACCTGCCGGGCGGGCGTCTGCTCGACCTCCTCGACGGTCCCCTCCTGGGCGTTGTTGTTGACCACCAGGACCTCGTCGACGACGCCGGTCTCGTAGAAGCCGGCGATCACGGAGCGGATCGAGTCTCGCTCCGCGTAGGTCATCAGGACCACGGAGACCCGTTGTCCCTCCCACATCAGCTGCGCCCCTCTTGCACGGGATGTTTATAGCCAGATCGAGCATGCCGTTCAGCGACGTCGCCGGGGTTGCCGGAGGCGATCGCTATCGTCCGGGCGCTCTTGATGTTCTTTCGCAGACATAGCGATTCAGCGGTTTCGCGTGTCGACGGCCTCCGGGAGGAGCTCCTTGCCCTTTCCGGTCCCGCGTCATCTCGTGACCCTGATGCAGCACGACGCGCGCGCCAACTGCGTCATGAGCTCGGGCTTGTGCTGCTCGAGCAGCCGGTCGGAGAAACCAGCTATGTGGAGCCGGCCGAGGTCCCGCTCGGTCCGGACGGAGTGCCTGAGGTCTCGCACGACGCGCTCACCGCAGCGAAGGTCCGGGGCGCGATTCTCGACCGCGGATGCCTGCTTGTTCGAGAGTTGATTCCGCCGGAGGAGGCGTCCGGAATAGTCAAGGAGGTCGATCGTGCGATTGCGACCCGGGACGCAATCGAGCGCGGCGACCCTGGGGAATCCGGCTACTTCGAGCACTTCGAGCCCCACCCGCGGTATCAGCTCTACGAACGGTCATGGGTCCACGCGGCCGGGATCTGGACTGCCGATTCCCCATTCTTGACCGCTCGGATCTACGCGCTCTTCGAGGATCGCGGTATCACCGCGGTCGCTCGCGAGTATCTGCGAGAGGAGCCGCTCCTTTCGGTCCAGAAGGGGACGTTGCGCAAGGTGTCTCGGCGGAACAGCGGCGCGTGGCACCAGGACGGGTACTTCCTGGGCTCGGTCCGGGCGCTCAACGTCTGGATCTCGCTATCCAGGTGCGGTGACGTGGCACCGGGCATGAGCCTTGTTCCGAGGCGTCTCAACGAGATCGTTGAGACCGGGACGGAGGGGGCTGCGTTGCACTGGACCGTCGCCGATGACCTCGCGACTGACCTGGCTGGCGATCGCGGCGTGGTGCGGCCCATCTTCAACCCCGGCGACGCCCTAATCTTCGACGATATGTTTCTGCACACAACCGCCGTCGACGACACCATGCCCGAGACCCGCTACGCAATAGAGACGTGGTTCTTCGGGGCAAGCGCCTTCCCGTCGGAGTACGCGCCTATTGCGCTCTAGCGCCCAGCGGCGCTCCGGCTCGATCAGCTCGGCTATGCGGCAAGCCGTCATCGAGGTGCGAGGCGTGAGCAAGGCGTTTGAGATCCCGAGTCATCGGATCGATTCGCTGAAGGAGCGCTCTCTTCATCCGTTCGCGCGCCCGGCGTACCGGCGACTCGAGGCGCTGAGGGGCGTGTCGTTTGAGGTGAGGCAGGGCGAGTTCTTCGGGATCCTCGGCCGGAACGGCTCCGGCAAGAGCACGCTGCTGAAGATCCTCTCGAGCATCTACCGGGCGAACAGCGGCTCCATCCGGATGGCGGGACGCCCTGCGCCCTTCATCGAGCTCGGGGTCGGTTTCAATCCCGAGCTGACCGCCAAGGAGAACGTCGTCATCAACGGCGTGATGATGGGACTCTCCCAGCGGGAGGCGCGGTCGAAGCTGGGCGCAGTGCTCGAATTCGCCGAGCTCGAGGAGTTCGCGGATCTCAAGCTGAAGAACTACTCCTCGGGCATGATGGTCCGGCTCGCCTTCTCGGTGATGATCCAGTCGGATGCCGAGATCCTGCTGATCGACGAGGTTCTCGCCGTGGGGGACGCGGCCTTTCAGGAGAAGTGCCACGAGGTCTTCAGGGAGATCAGGGACACCAACCGCACCGTCGTGCTCGTCACGCACGACATGACCTCGGTGCAGACCCACTGCCACCGCGCCATGCTCCTCGACGAGGGCCAGGTCAAGTTCATCGGCGACCCCGAGGAGGCGGCTCGCCAGTACCTGGTCGCAAACTTCGAGGGCAGCCGGCTGAGTTCGAAGGAGGCTAGGCACTTTGCAGCGCTCTATCCGCAGGGCAGCCGCCGACGCCGACTCAGACCTCAATCTGATCCCCGATCTGCTCATCGGTGTCCACGAGGCTGGGCTCGAGGGCCCCGATGGCAAGCCGCGGTCCAGTCTCGAGCCGGGCGAGTCGATCCGGGTCAGGGCCGTCGTGGAGGCCCGCCGCGAGCTGGTGAACCCGCGGTTCCGTGTCCAGGTCACCCAGGCCGACGGCCACCCGCTGTTCGCCGTCGGGATCGCGTCCGGCGAGGAGGAGGACGCAATCGTCCCGGCCGGCCGGTCGATCGAGTTGGTCGCCAACTTCGAGAACCCGCTGCTGGGCGGCCGCTACACGTCGCCTGCTGGGTGACGATGTCGCCCAGCCAGAATGAGGTGCGCCAACAAGTGACCCGACTCGTTGAGTTCTCGGTGGAGGGCGGGGGGATCGCCGAGGGCATCATGAGAGTCGACGGAGACCTCCATGTGGATCTCGGATGCCGATCGGACGCCGGAGCCATGAGCACGGAGGAGGTGACGCTGCGCGATGTCAAGGGCCCGTCCGCCTTGGGAGGAGGTTGGCGTCGGTTCGCCGAGCTGCTCTATCTCATCTCGGTCAACGATTTCAAGAAGGCCTACTTCGGGACGGCGCTCGGCTACGTCTGGTCGCTCCTCCGGCCGCTGCTGCTCTTCGCGGTCCTGCTCTTCGTCTTCACCAAGATCTTCCGCGCTGGGCTCGGGGGTGCCCCACTACCCCGTCATGCTGCTGCTCAACATCGTCCTCTTCGGCTTCTTCCAGGAGGCGACGACGCAGGCGGTGACCTCGGTGGTCGCCCAGGAGGGCATCGTGCGGAAGACCCAGTTCCCCCGGCTGGTCATCCCGATGGCGCCGGTGATGACCGGTCTGTTCAACCTCGGCGTGAACATGGTCGCGGTCCTCGATCTTCATGATCGCCTTCGGCGTCGACCCGCGCTGGAGCTGGCTCGCCTTTCCCCTGATCGTCGCCGGCGCTGGTCGCCATCACCGCCTCGGCCTCGATGCTGCTCTCCTGCCTATACGTGCGCTACCGCGACGTCGCGATCATCTGGAGCGTGCTCGCGACGGCCCTCTTCTACGCCACGCCGGTGCTCTATCCGATCGACATCGTCCTCGCAGCGTTACCGCGAGATCCTCTGCCCTGAACCCGCTCACGCCCGCTGTTCGCGGAGGTCCGCAAGGTGATGATCGACCCGGACGCGCCGGGGGCGGCGCAGGCGGTCGGGGGCTATTCGCACCTGATCGCGCCGGTGCTCATCACGGTCATGCTGATCGCGGTCGCCGTCTGGTACTTCAACCGCGAGGCGCCGCGGGTGGCGGAGGAGCTCTGAGCCCCGGCACCTCGGGCGGCGGCGGGACGTCGGAGTCGGGCGACAGCGGACCGGGCCGGCGACGCCCGAGCGCGAGCAGCTCCGGCAGCCTGACCGCCGACGATCGCGTACGCGAAGTAGAGCTCGCGGTCGAGCGTCTCGCTGTGCCCGAACAGCCGGCGAGCGCGGCGCCCGAGCAGCCATCCCAGCCCGGCCATCCGGCGGTCGGCGGACAGGATCAGCCTGAGAGCCCGTCGCTTCGCCTCGGTCATCCACGGCCAGCAGCGCAGCCTCAGCACCTCGCAGAAGACGAGCAGCTGGAGCCAGTCGTAGTAGTAGACGCGCCGATGCCCGCTTGCCGGCCCCGGCCAGGCGCTCGCGCAAGTAGGCGGGGAGCGAGCGGGGCGGCCGGTTCGCCTCCGTGTGGCCGATCACCGCGCCCTCGTGCTGGACGTAGTCGTAGAGCGGCTCATCGACGTAGGCGATCTCGCCTCGGCACAGGCGCGACCAGTCCCAGCCAGTGGTCGTGGAAGGGCGCATGGTGTGCCGGCGGAAACGGGAGGGCGTCCGTCGAGCAGCTCCCGGCGGAAGAGCGTCGCCGCGCCTGTGATCGAGTTGGCGAGCGCCAGCGAGGCCAGGTTCGTGTGGTTGTTCTGCCGCACCGACCAGTACGAGGGCTCGACGACCGCCTCCGTCCGGGCGCACCACCCGGGCGTCGCTGTAGACGAGCTCGCGCCTCGCCCGATCGCGGCGATCAGCCGCTCGAGCTTGTCGGGGTGCCAGCGGTCGTCCTGGTCGCAGAGCGCGACCAGCTCCGAGTCCGGAGCCAGGGCCAGGGCGCGCTCGAAGTTCCGGTAGAAGCCGAGCGCGCGCGCCGCGCACGAGCGCGAACCGCTCGTCCCCCGCGATCTCCTCCTCGAGCTTGCCGCGCGAGTGCCGGCTGCGAGCCGTCGTCGCTGATCACGCAGACCCAGTTGCGGTGAGTCTGCTCCCGGAGGGAGTCGAGCTGGTGCCGCAGCAACTCGGGCGGTGGATCGAAGGTCGCCATGCAGACGGCGACCCGTGGGCCCTCCGCGCCCGCTGGGAACCGCGGCGCCGGCGCCTCCGGTGGGGACAGCGATGGCGAGAGCTCGATCGAGCCCACGGCCGCCTCACGCACCCCGAGGCCGGCGATGCGCGCGCGAAGAACGATCTGCCGCGCCGCCCGAGGGCGATCCCGCCGGCACGATCACCACTCCCACGAAGCCGCTGCGGTAGGCGTGGGGCGTCCCTGTCGCGCTCCCAGACCTCGCGGCGAGGCAAGGAGTGGTGTGCGACCGGGGACCTGGTACCGGCGACCTGAACCTCCAGCGACAAGCGTGCGGCCGGCGGGATGGTGGCACCAGCCGGCCAGCGGGAAGGCCGTGCCGCCCCCGACGGCAAGCCGCGCCGGGGGTCCGATGTCGAGGCCGGCTCGCAGCTCATCCGATCCCTCGGCGCGCTCATGAGCCGCCCGTCACCCCGGCGAATGCGCGCCATGACGGCTTCGCCGTGCCGTTGAGCTGAAGAGCCCGCAGTGCCCTGGCCAGAGCGGGCCCGGGCGTGTCGTTCAGCGAGATACCAGATCACGCCGTCGAGCCCGAGCCGCTCGCGGTCCTGGGCGGCGAGCTCGAAGGTCCGGGTCAGGTAGTCGGCCTGTCGCGCTGCGCCCCGACGGTGAGCCCCGAGGGCCGGCCGCCCGACGCCCAGCCGACCTCGCTGATCCAGATGCGGCCGCCGGAGTCGCCGGAGCGGTCCATCAGGCTCCGCAGCTCCGCGGTCGACGCGAGCGCGTTTTCGGGATTGGCGGCGTATGGGTGGATCGCCGCGGCGTCGAAGAGGTCCTGGGCGTGGCTCCGGTAGAGCGCCGTCATGAAGTCGCGCATCGTGATTCCGCCTCGCGGGCGTGGGGAAGAGGCCGCCGAGCACGATGCTTCGCCCGCGGGTCGACTCCGCGTGCCGCCGAGTCGAAGCCGCGCAGCAGCTCGAGGTACGCGGCGGGGTCCGGCCTCGGCTTCCAGAAGAGCGGCGAGTTCGGCTCGTTCCAGACCTGCCAGTCGGTGACCGGGAGCCTCGGCGTGTCCGGGTGCTCCCGCCAGAATGTCCCGTTCGTGCCGTACCGGCCCACCGCCGCCCGCACGAAGTCCTGGAACTGCGCCATCCGGCCGCCCAGCGGCGGGTACTCGGGGCTCGGCTCCGCCCAGGTCGGGGAGCTGTAGACGGTGGCCAGCACCCGGATGCCGTTCTTCGCGGCCCCGGCGATCACCGGGTCGTAGTGGCTCCAGTCATAGGGGGAGCCTGGCGAGGACTGGACCGATCCCCACGCCAGGTTGACGCGGAGCGTCCCAACCCGGCCGGCGCCCATCCGGACGAGTTCGGCCGAGCCTGGCAGCGGCTCGGCGGAGATCACGCCGTAGAACGCCCGGGGCGCACTCGCCTGCGAGCTCCCGTGGCCACCGCCGCCGCAGCCGGCGAGCATCGCCGCCGCGACGAGCGCGGCGATCAGGCCGCGCCTCAATGCTCGAGGACCTGACCGAGGAAGCGCTTCGTGCGCTCGTGCTGCGGGTTGTCGATGATCTGCTTCGGCGGTCCCTGCTCGACGATCACTCCCTGGTCCATGAAGATCACCTGATCGGCGACCTCTCTGGCGAAGCCCATCTCATGGGTGACGACGAGCATCGTCATTCCCTCCTTTGCGAGCTCGCGCATCACGTCGAGGACGTCCTTGACCAGCTCCGGGTCGAGCGCGCTCGTGACCTCGTCGAAGAGCATCAGCTTCGGCTTCATCGCCAGCGCGCGCGCGATCGCCACTCGCTGCTGCTGGCCGCCCGAGAGGCGGGAGGGGTACTCGTCGATCTTGGCCTCGAGACCGACCTGGCCGAGGAGCTCGCGGCCCTCGTTGATGACCTCCCGCTTGTGGCGGCCCTGGACCCGGATGGGCCCCTCGATCACGTTCTCGAGCGCCGTCATGTGGGGGAAGAGATTGAAGCTCTGGAAGACCATGCCGATCTCGGCCCGCTTCCGAGCGACCTCCGACTCCCGAAGCTCGTAGAGCTTTCCCTTCTTCTCGCGATAGCCGACGAGCTCGCCGTCTACCGAGAGGCGCCCGCCGTCGATGTTCTCGAGGTGATTGATGCAGCGCAGGAAGGTGGACTTGCCAGAGCCCGACGGCCCGATCATGCAGACGACCTCCTTCGGGGCGACCTCGAGCCACAGGCCCTTGAGCACCTCGAGCCGGCCAAAGCGCTTGTGCACGCTCTCGGCTTTCACCATCGGCGCGCTCATGCCTTGTGCTCCGGGATCACAGGCGGTCCCTGATCCTGGGTCGCGACGTCGTCGTGCCGGCCGGCGATGCCGCGGAACACCCGCTCGATCAGCGTCGCAGACTGCGCTCCGGGCCCGCCACGCCCGTAGTGCCGCTCCAGGTAGTACTGGCCGATCGACATGACCGTGGTCGCAGCGAGGTACCAGATGGAGGCGACGATCAGCAGCGGGATCACCTTGTAGTTCACCGAGTAGATCAGCGTCACCGTGTAGAGAAGCTCCTTCACCGCGATCACGTAGACCAGCGAGCTGTTCTTCAACATCGAGATCGTCTCGTTGCCGGTCGGCGGGATGATCACGCGCATCGCTTGGGGGAGGACGACCCGGCGCATGGTCTGACCCTGGGTCATCCCGACCGCCTTGGCCGCATCGAACTGCCCCTCGTCGACCGAGATGATCCCCGCCCGGACGATCTCCGACATGTAGGCGCCCTCGTTCAGCCCGAGCGCGAGCATCCCCGCGAAGAACGGCGTGACGAGGCTGTTGCCGTTGATGTGGACGAACGAGGGCCCGAGGGGGATTCCAAGGCCGATCGTCGGGTAGAGCGCGGCGATGTTGAAGAAGATCAGGATCTGCACCAGCAGCGGCGTACCGCGGAAGAACCAGATGTAGACCCAGCTCACCGTGCTCAGAACCGGGTTCCTGGAGAGGCGCATCAACGCGAGGATCACCCCGAGAACGATCCCGATCGCCATGCCGAGCACCGTCAGCTCGATGGTCAGGCGCAGGCCGTCGAGGACTCGGCTGTCGAACAGGTAGCTGCCGACGACCCCCCATTCGATGCGATCGTTGGTGACGGCGGACCGGATCACCGACGCGACGATGAGCAGGACGATCCCCGCCGCGATCCAGCGGCCGAGATGGCGGACCGGAACCGCCTCGATCTCGTCGGGCGGTTCCGGTCCTGTTGCCTTTGTCTCTAGGCCGGGGGTAGCTGCCACCGGCTTCCCTTTCGGCTAGCTGGTCGCTCCGTTGATGGTCGGGTTGCTGATCGCGATGCTCTGGAGTCCCCAGTAGTCCAGAATCTGCTTGTAGGTCCCGTCGGCCATCAGCTTCTTGACGGCGGCGAGAACGGGCTGCTGAAGACCGCTGTCCTTGGCCATCGCGATCCCATATGGCGCATTCGCGATCGAGGGCGCCGGGCTGAGCTTGAACTTGCCGTCCGACTGCTTGACCGCGTAGTCAGCCACCGGGGTGTCGGCGAATCCCGCGTCGACCCGGCCGCTCGAGAGCGCCAGGTTGACGCCGTTCTCGTCGGGGAAGGTGCTGACCGAGACCGCCGGCTTGCCGGCGTCCGTGCACTTCTTGCTCTGCGCCGTCGCGTCATCGGCTTCGGTGGTGCCCTTCTCGGCGCCGATTTTGAGGCCGCAGATGTCGTCGATCGAGTTGATGGTGGGACCGCCGTCGGCGTTGACGAAGAACGACTCGCCCGCGGTCGCGTAGGTGACGAAGTCGACGGTCTTCTCACGGTCCTTCGTGTCCGTGAACGAGGACATGCCGAGGTCGTACTTTCCGGCGTCCAGTCCCGGGATGATGCTGTCGAACGGCTGGTTCGTCACCGTCGCCTTCAAGCCCATCAGCTGCGCGATCGCCTTCGCGAGATCCGCGTCCATGCCGATCACGGTCTTGCCGTCGGAGCCGATGTACTCATCCGGGGCGTAGGTCGCGTCGGCGGCCACGCTCAGCTGGCCGCTCGACTTGATGTCGGCGGGCACCTGGCCCGCGATGGACGGGTCCTGCTGGACAGTGAACGAAGCCGCGGTCAGTGTGCCGCCGCCGGAGCTGCTGTTGTCGTTGTTGTTGCTGCCGCAGCCCGCTGCCACCGTGACGGCGGCGAAAGCGATCACTGCGACCAGCGCGGTAAGTCGGGATTTCATGTCTTCTCCTCCCCCTGGGGGGACATCGGGAACGTCCCGCACCCTACTGTGCCTAACTACTTCACTTTCTGAAGTATGCTTGCCTGGATGAGCACCGAGCCGCTCCTCAATCGTCCGTGCGGCGGCCACTTCGAGAACGTTCTCGAGGCGATCGGCAATACGCCGCTGGTCGAGCTGCCGCGCCTGACCCCCAAGCCGGGCGTCCGCCTCTGGGCGAAGCTCGAGGGCCGCAACCCGACCGGGTCCGTCAAGGACCGCGTCGCCAAGTACATGATCGAGGATGCGGAGGAGCAGGGCGCGATCGAGCCCGGCCACACCCTGCTCGAACCGACGTCGGGCAACACCGGGATCTCGCTGGCGATGATCTGCCGGCGCAAGGGCTATCCACTGAAGGTCGTCATGCCGGACAACGTCACCGGCGAGCGGACCCAGCTGCTGCAGATGTACGGCGCCGAGATCGTCTACTCCGAGGGCGCCAAGGGCTCGAACGGGGCCGTCGAGCTCGCGCTGGAGATGGCGGAGGCCGACGCCTCGTACTACATGCCCTACCAGTACGGCAACGAGGCGAACCCTCGCGCCCACTACGAGGGCACAGCGAAGGAGATCCTCGACGAGATCGACGACGTCACCGCCTTCGTCGGCGGGCTCGGCACCGGCGGCACCCTGATGGGCAACGGCCGTCGCTTCAAGGAGCACAACCCCGAGACCAAGATCATCGCCGCCGAGCCGATGCAGGGAGAGCTGGTTCAGGGCCTCCGGTCGCTCGACGACGGCTTCATCCCGCCCATCATCGATCTCTCCCTGCTCGACCGGAAGATCATGGTCTCGAACATGGACGCGATCATCTGGACGCGCAAGCTGCTGCACGAGGAGGGGATGTTCGCCGGCGTCTCCTCGGGCGCGATCGCCTACGTCGCCCATCGGATCGCCGGCGAGCTCGACGAGGGCAATGTGGTCTTCCTCGTGCCCGACGACGGCTGGAAGTACCTCTCCTCGGGTGTCTACACCAAGCCCATCGAAGAGCTGACGGACATCGACTCCACCGTCTGGTGGTAGCCGGGCTCTCGTAGCCTTCCCTTCATGGCAGCAGACCCCGAAGCGCTGAAGCGCGTCGTCACGCGCGTCAAGAAGCTCGCCAAGGATTTCGAGCCTCCGACGTTCGACCACGTCCCGCACCCCGACGCCGCGCTGTTTCTGTCGGCGATCGACCATCAGACCGGCTACTCGGAGCCTCACAAGGTGGACGGCGAGGGACCGTACGAGGGCAGCGACCTGCTCTGGGCCCTCGGCCTCCGCGCCGAGCGGCGGGCCCCCGGCGCCCTCACCGCGCGCTCGCTGATGGGCGTGCCGGCGGAGGCGATCGCCGCGGTCTTCCGCGCCGGACAGGACAACCTGCACGACCCCGAAAGGCGGGCCAGGCTCTGGGACGACCTCTCCAAGGGAATGCTGAAGAACTACGCCGGCCAGTCCGAGCAGCTGATCGAGGCCTCGGGCAGCAAGCTGGCGGGACAGGGCGGGGCGCTGGTGCGTCTCAGCGAGTTCGACGCCTTCGCCGATCCGCTGAGAAAGAAGGCATTCCTGGTCTGCAAGATCTGGGAGCGCCGCGGCTGGCTGGAGGTCACGGACCCTGAGAGCTGGGAGGTCTCTGCGGACAACATCCTGATGCGGCTCGCGCTCCGTTCCGGTCTCGTCCCGGAGGGCGACGTCGACCAGGTGCGCGAGGCGACCCGCGAAGCGTTCAAGCAGGTGGCCGACCAGGCGAAGATCTCCCCGCCCGTCCTTGACGACCTGCTCTGGCTGAAGGGCAGGCAGGACCCCGACCTGCTCGGCGACGAGGCGGGCGACATCAGCGAGCCGCCCCGCCGCGAGGGCGTCGTCTTCTACTGATGCGAATCCCGAAGAAGCTCTACGACGAGCTGCTTGCCCACGCGCGCGACGACGCCCCGAACGAGTGCTGCGGCCTGGTCGGGGGCAACGACGGCGTGGCGAAGTCCGTCTACCGCGCACGCAACGCCGAGGCGAGCCCGCTTCGCTACAACCTGGATCCCCAGGACCAGTTCCGGATCATGACCGAGATGGATGAGAGGGGGGAGGAGCTCTCGGCCATCTACCACTCACACACTGCGAGCCCGGCCTATCCGTCGCAGACGGACATCAACCTGGCCTCCTATCCGGATGCGCTCTATCTGATCGTCTCGCTGGCGGAGGGGGAGGAGCCGCTCCGCGGCTACCGGATCGAGGACGGGAAGGTCAACGAGGTCAAGCTCCAGGTGGAGTGAGCGAGACTCTCGTCTGCCCGCGCTGCGCTGAGCCTCATCCGATCAGCGAGCGCTTCTGCCGCAACTGCGGGATGCCGCTTGTCTACGCCGGATCGAGGGAGGAGGAGCCGGCCACGGACGCCCACGAGCGGGCGCGCAAGGTGCGCCCGCAGTATGCGCGCGGAGACCTCGTTCGCGTCACGGGCTCCCGGAGCATGGCTGACGGCGAGCTGATCCAGTCGATCCTGCTCGAGCACGGAATTCCCTCGATGCTGCGCCGTGCCCGCGGGTTCGACGTTCCCGACTTCATGGCGGCCGGGCCGCGCGACGTGCTGGTTCCGGAATCCGGCTACGAGACGGCGCGAGAGGTGCTCGCGGGCAGCGACATGCTCACCACGGAGGCCGCGCCGGGCTCAATGCCCGGGATCGGGTCGCCAGCGCGGCTCGCGCTGGGACTGCTCGCGGCCGTTGGAGTTGCCGCCGTGATCGTCTACCTCTTCTATCTGGCGTTCGGCTGAGCGGCGCGGCCTCGGCGGCGAGGTTCCCGGTCGCCGGGTGGTCGGGTCGAAGCCGAACTCGGGCGGAGTCCCGAGTTCGAAGTCGAGATCGGGACGCTCGAGGGGATCGTCCCTCGAGCTCGCATCCGGCGAATCGGACTGCGGATAGAGGATCTCGTCGAGGTGCATGCGCCAGGCGCGCTCGATGTCCCGCATCCGCGCCTCGAAGGCCAGCTCGAGGTTTCCCGCGGGCCCCTGCCGGTGAAGGCGAGAAGCCATCCGCACACAGGCATCCGGCCCGGCGTGCCGGTCGAGCAGGTCGAAGACCGTCCCGCCCAGGATCAGTGCGTCGCGCCGCGACGGAGGGAAGGCGGGCCGGTCGCCCTCGCGGAGCCGCGTGATGACCGCGGCCCGGTAGTACGAGGTCTGGCCGGCGAAGTACTGCGCAGCACCCTCGATCAGCCAGGCCCAGCGCAGATACGTGATGAACCGGCGCGGCGTCCACATCGGGGGCAGCGCCGTGTTGTTCGCCGCCAGGACGATCTGGCAGTACATCCGCTCGGCGGTGCCGCGCAGCGCGCGCAGGGAGTCCTCGCCGGCCGATCGCCGCTCCATCCATGAGTCGTTCAGCGTGTGGATCTCGCCATCCATCGGCCAGCCCGCCAGGTACCGGCGTGCGGCCGGCGCCGCCGCCCAGCGAACTGCGGGAAGCAGCGGGTGCGCAAAGGAGAGCCAGACCGGGTTGTCGTGCAGGATCACGGTGACGTCCCCCGGCACCGCGTCGAAGCGGTCCTCCAGTCGCAGCCTCAGGTCCTCCAGCGCATCGAGCACGCGGTGAGCGCAGGCGAGGTCGGCGTCGTCGTGACGCGCCGTGAAGCTCAGCGAGTCGGTCTCGATCCAGGTAATGAATCCAGGCTACTCGCGGGTCCGGGCGCGCTCGCGCTCCAGGCTGAGCTCCGTGCGCACGCCCATTCCCTCCAGCGCCTCGTGCGCCTCCTCGAGGGAACCGGCGGGGGACACCGCGGTGGCGAGCGGCACCGCAGACGAGGCGGCCGCCGCCGGATCGAAGAAGAAGGTGAGCGCTCCGAGCGGCGTCAGCTCGACGCTGCGGCGCCCGCCGCGGATCGCGACGGTGCCCCGCTCGCCGCGAGCGCAGCGCACGGCCATCAGGCTGGCCTCCGTCGGCACCACCTTGGCGGCGGCCTCCACCAGCTCGCAACCGCGCGGGCTGAGGCCCCACGCTCCCAGCAAGGCGTTCGCCGACTGCAGCGCGGTGATCCGCTGAAGCACCTCGTCCGGGCTGAGCTCGCCGTCGCAGCCCGGCCCATAGACCGCACCGATCACCGCGCTCGAGCGGGCGAGGAAAAAGCCCGCCGCGAGGACGATCGCGTCACAGAGCGGACTGGCGAGGCCCGCCTCGTCGCCATGGGCGAGCACATCTCCCCCGACGTCGAGCAGGACCACCGCGTCGCACTCGAGGTCCGCCGCTGCCTCCGCCAGGCCGGTGGCGAGCGCCTGCGGTCCGCGGGTTATATCGAGCAGGAGGACCGGCTGCCCGAGGTGGGACGCCATCCTCGACTCGGAGAACTCGACGTCGTCGAGAGTCACGGTCGAGCCCTCCGTCAGCACGGCGGCAGAGCCGCAGGGCCGCCCACCGCGAATCTCCTCGAGCGAGCGCGGCCCGGGCCGGGGGTCGATCGGCGAGCGCTCCCAGGCGACGCCGCCGAGCACGAACTCGGTGCCCAGCGCGTCGAGCAGGTCCGTGATCCCCAGGGCGCCAACCACGTCGCCGCCGCCGCCCATGCCGATCAGCAGGGCGCGCTCAGCGGATGCGAGGGTGCTCAGAGGCAAAGCCGATGAGCAACCCGTTTAATAGCGAAGCCGTGTCGCGTGCTAGGCGAGGACCAAATCGCCCTGGCAGATCTCGCGGATCGCGCCGGCGGCCCGATCGAACTCTTCGTCGGCCATCACCGGCGTCCCCTCGAAGGGAAGGTCGCGATCGATCTCGACCCACGAGCGGCAACCGTGGTGCTCGTCCTTGACGCGCACCGTGACTGGGCGCGGGATCCGATGGACCCGGAGGAGCAGGACGTGCAGCGGATGGGTCCGCTTCCACGCGAGCCGCTTCTGGGCGTAGTCCGAGGTCCAGATGTGGAAGGGCGTCAGCGCCTCGACCACGCGGTGGTCCTCGGTGGTGAAGTGATCGGTGATCTCGGCCCAGCTGCGGATCCTCACCCGGTCGGGCTGGGGAATACCGCCGTCCTGGAGCAGCGCCCGCGGGGGCGGCTCCTCGTCGGGCCAGACACCCTCTTCGAGGGCGCGGCGAAGCTCGGGGTGATGGGACTCGCGGACCAGGTCGTTCCGCTGGTGATCGAAGGTCGGGTACAGGAAGAACTGCTCGTGCTCGACCTCGAAGTGCTTGTCATCCTCGCGGATCCCGCCCTTCCGAAGGGCGACGAGCTGCTCGCCCTCGGCCAGCGCTCGCACGGTCACGGCCCACTCTTTCAATGCAATCGGCATAAGGAATTAGGGGGTAGTCAATCTTGGTCAGAACCGGGGGCGGGGCACTCGCTGTTGGGCGCCGTGGCCCCCTCGGAAGCGGGCAGTCTAGAGGACGGATTGGGCTTTGACAACCCTTGTGCCGCTTTGTCACAAAGTCACAGGCTTAGTTGTAAGTACCGGATACCCCATTCCCATGCGCTTTGGATCCTGGTTGACCGGCCAATCGACGCAAACTCCAGCAATCGGGCAGGGGCGCTAGGAATTCCGTTCGGAGCCGTACCCACCGCCCCCGGGCGTCTCGATCCGCAGCCGGTCGCCGGCGCGAAGCTCGCCCTCGGCCTTGGCGGGGACCGGATCGCCGTTGATCAGGTCGCGGCCGGGCTCCCCGGGCTCGCCGCCGTCCCGGCCGTGTGGGGCATGCCGGCGGCGCTCGCCGATCAGGGTGAAGCGCATCGGCTCGGTGGCCTCCAGCTCGCGCACGATCCCGTCTCCGCCGCGGTGTTCGCCCGCGCCGCCGCTGCCGCGTCTCACCGAGAGCTCCCGGACCAGCACCGGATAGTCCGTCTCGAGCGCCTCGATCGGGGTGTTGAGGGTGTTCGACATCGCCACGTGCTCGGCGCTCGGCCCGTTCGCGTCCCGGCAGGCGCCCTGGCCGCCGCCGATGGTCTCGTAGTAGGTCCAGTCCCCGCCGGAGAGCGTCAGGTTGTTCATCGTCCCCTGGCCGTCGGCTCCGACCGGCGCGAACCTCGCCAGGGCGGCGAAGACGAGGTCGGAGACCCGGCTCGACGTCTCGACGTTGCCTCCGACCACCGCCGCCGGAGCGCGTGCGTTGAGCAGCGAGCCCTCGGGTGCAGTCGCCGTGACCGGCCGCCAGGCCCCCGCCGAGGGCGGCCCGTCCGGGTCACAGACCACGCGCACGGCGTAGAAGGAGGCCGCCTTTGTCACCGACAGCGGGCAGTTCAGGTTGCCGGCGATCTGCTCGGCGCTGCCCGTGAAGTCGAGCTCCAGCTCTTCACCGCGAACCGTCGCCCTGACACGCAGCGCGATGTCGCCGTCCCGACCCTCGAGCACGTCCTCGGCGCTGCTCTCTCCGTCGGGCATCTCGGAGAGCGCGGCCCGGGTCCGGCGCTCCGCGTAGTCGAGGATCTCGCCGGTCGCCGTCGCGAGCAATTCCCGCCCATGACGGTCGGCGAGCTGGCGCAGGCGGCGGATCCCCGTCAGGTTGGCGGCGCGCTGCGCTCTCAGGTCGGCGAGCCGCTGCTCTGGGTTGCGCATCCGGCCGGCGAGCTCGCGCAGGACGTCGTCGTCGGCGCGGGTCGGGGGGATCACGACGCCCTCCTCGTCAAGGGTCACCGACAGGGCCGGCATGCCGCCGGGCGTGGGGCCGCCGATGTCGGCGTGGTGGGCACGGGAAGCCGAGAAACCGATCAGCTCCTGGTCGTGGAAGACCGGCGAGATCAGCGTGATGTCGGGAAGGTGGGTGCCTCCGCGATAGGGGTCGTTGAGGATCCAGAGCTCGCCATCGCGGTGCTCCTCGCCGACGATCGCCGCGACGGCGTCAGGCATCGAGCCCAGATGGACCGGGATGTGCTCGGCCTGCATGACCAGCTCCCCGGCCGGGTCGAAGAGAGCCGTCGAGCAGTCGTGCCGCTCGGTGATGTTGGGCGAGTGTGCCGAGCGGATCAGCACCGCGCCCATCTCGTCGCAGGCGGCCCGGAGAGCGCCGGTCATGACCTGGAGAGCGACCGGATCGAGGAGCCTCATGAAACGGGTTGCTCCTCGGCTCCGCCTCGGAGCACCCTCGCATCGACCGCCGTGACCGTCCCGGCGTCATCCACCCGAGCGCTCCACCCTGGCGGCAGGACCAGGGTCGCCTCGGGGAGCTCGAAGACGCATGGTCCCTCGGCCTCGAAGCCGGCCTCCGGCTCGCCGCGGAGAACCCGCGTCGCCACCCACTCGCCGTCGAAGCGGGCCCGGCGCTCGCCCTCGGTCAGCTTCCCGTCTCCCGCGGCGCGGGGCCGCGGCTCGGGCCCCGGCTCGAAGGCGGCGACGCGGATCGTCACCAGCTCCAACGTGCCCTGCGGGTCGCGATACCCATAGCGCGCCTCGTGCTCGCGCGCGAAGTCCTCGGCCAGACGCGCGGGATCGGGCCCGGGCGGCCCGGGGATGGGCAGCTCGAAGGCCTGACCCCGGTAGCGGAGCTCGTAGACCACCTCCAGCTCCGCGCCCTCCATGCCCGCCAGGAGCGGGCGGGCCAGGGTGTCCACCTCGGCGGCGATCCGCTCGGCGCCAAGCCCCTTGCCGGAGAGGAGGACGGTCCGGGCCGTGTCCCGCCGCCGCCCCGCGGCGATCAGCCCGAGCGCGGAGAGCACTCCGCTCGCCCGCGGGCAGACGATCGTCGAGATCTCGAGCTCCGCCGCCAGGGCCGCGGCGTGCATCGGGCCGGCGCCCCCGAACGGCAGCAGCGCGTAATCGCGCGGATCGACCCCGCGCTCCACCGTGACCACCCGCAGGGCTCGAATCATCTCCTGGTTCGCCACCCGGATGATTCCCTCGGCGGCCGCGGTCTCATCGAGGCCGAGGCTGTCCCCCAGCTCGGCGATGCTGCTGCGCGCAGCCTCCAGATCCAGGGTGACCCCTCCGGCGAGCTCCGAATCCGGCGAGAGGTAGCCGAGCAACAGGTTGGCGTCGGTGACCGTGGGCTCGGAGCCTCCACGGCCGTAACAGGCGGGTCCCGGCTCGGCCCCGGCGGAGCGAGGACCGACGCGGAGCGCCCCGCCCGCGTCCCGCCAGCCGATCGAGCCGCCGCCCGCGCCGACCGTGTGCACGTCGACCATCGGCAACTGGATCGGGCGGCCGTCGATCTCGCGCGAGTCGGTTCGCCGCACCTCGCCGTCGTCGACCACGCAGACGTCGCAGGAGGTCCCGCCCATGTCGAGCCCGATCGCGTCAGGGGTGGCGGCGGCCTTCGCCAACAGCGCGGAGCCGACCGCTCCGCCGGCCGGGCCCGAGAGGACGCTCCAGGCCCCGGCCTTGGCGGCCTCGGCCGCTTCGGCGGTGCCGCCGGAGGAGCGCATCACCTCGGGCGCGGGCAGGCCGCGCTCGCGACAGGCCCCGGCGAGGCTGGTGAGATAGCGGCCGAGCAGAGGTGAGAGGTAGGCGTCGATGACGGTCGTGGAGAAGCGCTCGTACTCGCGGAAAGCGGGCAGGACCTCGTGCGAGGCGGAGACGTGCATGTCCGGGAGGGCCTCACGCAGCGCCGAGGCGATGCGCTGCTCGTGCGAGGGATCGCGGAAGGCGAACAGCAGGCAGACGGCGATCGACTCCGCCCCGCTTCCGCGCAGGGCATCGACGAGCCGTTCGATCTCCTCATCGGCGAGATCCTCGATCGTGCCCTCGGCACCGGTGCGCTCGGCCGCCTCGAAGCGATCGCCGGGGTCGACCAGCGCCCGCGGCTTCGGGCGACAGGGGTGATAGAGGCTCGGGCGGTTCTGGCGGCCGATGTCGAGCAGGTCGGCGAAGCCACGCGTGGCTACGAGCGCCGTTCGGGCGCCGCGCTCCTCGAGCAGGGCGTTGGTGCCCACGGTCATTCCGTGGGTGAAGCCGTCGACATCGGCCGGAACTGCGCCCGCACGGGCGAGGACTTGGTCGACCGCGGCGACCACGCCGCGAGACTGGTCCTCGGGCGTGCTCGGGACCTTCGCCGTGTGCAGTCGATCGCCGTCGAGCAGGGCGGCGTCGGTGAAGGTCCCGCCGACGTCCACGCCGAGCAGCATGGCGGGACTATGACGCTTGGGCGCTCCCGAATGCCAGAGGGTGGACCAGCGCCGGCATCCACGCCCAGCGGTCGTGGTCAACGGCCTCCACCGAGAGCGGGCTGTCACGCAGCAGGTCAACCGTCGGCCTGTTCGCGTGGCAGCCCGCGGCGAACGCGTGCCACGGGCGGTGGAGCCGGTCCTGCCAGCGCGCGAGGCGCCGGGTGTCGGCGCGGACGTGCTCGAGGAAGAGCAGCTTGCCTCCCGGCCTGAGCACCCGCGCGGTCTCCTCGATCGCCCGCCGCGGGTCGTCGACGGTGCAGAGCACCAGTGTGGAAACCACGGTGTCGAAGCTGTCGTCGTCGAACGGAAGGTCCTCGGCGGTCGCCACCACCACCTGGCCGTCGCGGTCTGTCTTTCGCAGGCGGCGCTCCAGCTTCGGGAGCATGGGGGCGGCCGGCTCCGTCAGCGTGAGCTCTGCGATCTCATCGGGGTAGTGCGGGAGATTGAGGCCGGTGCCGGCGCCGAGCTCCAGCACCCGGCCGTCGGCCTGGCTGAGCAGGTCCCGTCTCCGCTTTGCCATCCCGGTCCGCTCGCCGACCCAGAGAAGCGGGTCGTAGAGGGCGCTGAACACGTGTTCCCAAGGCTTCGTCATCTGCTCTCCCTTGCTCGGTTGAATGAACAGAGAGACCTACGCCGCGGACGCCGTGCGGGATGCCGCCGGCAGTGTGAGGTGGAGCACAGCTGAGCCCCCGGGAATCCGGGGGTCTCAGCAGCGCCGCGCTCCAAAGTGGAGCGGCCTGGTGACCGCTAGGCCGCGGCTGCTTCGACCTCGCGCGTCTCGAAGGTCTCCTCGAGATGCTTGTGCGAGGGGCAGTAATCCATCCCCGGCAGCGGCTCACGCTGGCAGGGCGTGCCCTTGCGAGTGCTGGCCAGACAGTTCCTCTCCTGGCCATCGAGCGTCACATCCGCGGGCAGTGAGTCGAGGAACTCCTCGATCAGCCCGATTTGCCGCTCGATGACCATGTAGACGCGTACCTGCTCGGCAAGAGCGAAGTACTCGCGAACCTCGGAAAACAGGGTCTTCGCCGGGCGGGCGAAGTAGCGGCGATCCGAAACGAGCCGCTGAATGGTGGCCTCGCAAGCTTCCAGCAGGTTCTGCCGGGCCGCGAACGTCCTTTCCACACCCCCGGAGGTGTCGATGCGAGGCGCCAGGTCCCTGTAGATGGAACGACTGAATTGATACATCCGTGATCTCTCCTTTACCCCCCTGAACCCTCGTCCTCGGGCTCTTCCTGCCCTCGGACCGTCCAGGCGGTGCTGATTGAACCACGGCATACCCAATTTTTGGGTTAAGCACCTATTAAGTAGTATTAAGTAGGCTCAGGGCAACGCTTTTGAGTAGGCGCTTGCCTACTCCCACGCCTCCCAGGCGAGCTCGTCGCCGCTGCAGACGATGTGGAGGCCGTCGAGTTCGGGGTTCAGGTCCGGAAATTCGAGCCTGCGGTGGGATCCGCGCGACTCCTCGCGCTCGAGCGCGAAACGGGCGATCAGCCGCGCGAGCGGATAGGGGTCGTCGAGCAGCCGCTCGAGTTCCTCCTGACGCCTGAGCGGGCCGGCGAGCCTCCAGACCGCCTGCCTGGTCTCGGCCAGGGGCGGGTCGAAACGCCACTTCGGTGGTTCCGGGGCGCTCCCAACCTCGATCTCCACCGACGCAGCACGCGCCGCCCTGGCGCCCAGCACGAAGCACTCCGTCAGTGAGTTCGAGGCCAGGCGGTTCGCGCCGTGCAGCCCGGTGTCCGCGCACTCGCCCACCGCGAAGAGGCCCGGCAGCGAGGAGCGCCCCTCCAGGTCGGTGGCGATGCCGCCCATCACGTAGTGGGAGGCGGGGGAGACCGGGATCGGCTCCTGTGTGGGGTCGAAGCCCGCCTGGCGCAGGGACGCGAAGACGCTCGGGAAGCGCGCCTCGCTCAGCTCGCGCATGTCGAGGTAGACGTGGTCGGAGCCGTCGATCTTCATCTGGTCGAGAACGGCCAGGGTGACGGCGTCGCGGGGGGCGAGCTCGTCGGTGAAGCGCTCGCCGTCGGCCCCGAGCAGGGGCGCCCCCTCGCCGCGGACGGCCTCCGTGACGAGGAGCCCGTCCGAATCGGTGCCGGGCGCCGACAGAGCCGTCGGGTGGAATTGGCAGAGCTCGAGGTCGGCGAGCTCGGCGCCCGCCGCGTGGGCCATCACCGGCCCTGCGCCGATCGCGCCCCAGGGGTTGGTGGTCCGGGCCCAGAGGGCGGCCGCGCCTCCGGTGGCGAAGATCGTCGCCTTCGCGCGGAGTGGCTCGCGATCGGTGAGAACGCCGAAACACCGCTCGCCGTCGCCCCAGAGGGCGACCGCCGAGGTCTTCTCGATCACCTCGATCCGCTCCTCCTGCCCGGCGAGCTCGGCGAGGCGCTCCGTGATCCGCCTGCCGGTCGCCGCGCCGCCTGCGTGCACGATCCGACGCCGTGAGTGACCGCCCTCCAGCGCCAGCGAGAGGCTCTCGTCGGGGAGCAGGTCGAAGTGGACGCCTCGTCGCTGGAGCTCCCGGACGACGCCCGGCGCCTCGTGCGCGAGCAGCTCCGCGGCGGATCGCCTGCACGCCCCGCGCCCGGCGGCGACGGTGTCCTCGACGTGCTGCTCCGGGGAGTCGTCGGGCCCGATCGCGGCGGCGAGGCCGCCCTGGGCCCAGAAGCTCGAGCTCTCGCTGAGCGGCTTCCGGGAGACCATGGCGACGCGCGAACCCGCGTCGGCCGCGGTCAGGGCCGAGTAGAGGCCGGCTGCGCCCCCGCCCACAACCACGACGTCGAATCGGTCGTCCGGCGGCATCGAGCGCTGAACCGTACTGTGCGCTCATCCGAGGCCTCTATCTGAGACACCCGAGTTCCTTCCGGCATGACACGGGCGGACATCCCGAGAGCGCCAGGCGCCTGACCGCGATAGAGGAGGCGATGTCCGAGCGCGACTGGCTGGGGCTGGAGCGGGTGGAGGCTCCGGCGGCAACCCGCGAGCAGCTCGAGCGTGTCCACGGCGCCGCGCACGTGGACACCATCGAGGCCTTCTCCGCGAAGGGGGGAGGGATGATCGACCTCGACACGATCGCCAGCGAGGGTTCCTGGGAGGCCGCGCTGCATGCAGCCGGCGGGGCCGTCCACGCGACCGAGCGGCTGATGGAGGAGGGAGGGTTCGCCTTCTGCGGGCTGCGCCCACCGGGCCACCATGCCGAGCGCGACCGGGCGATGGGCTTCTGCCTGTTCAACAACGTCGCCGTGGCCGCGGCCCATGCGATCGCGGAGTGCGGCGCCGAGCGCGTCCTCATCCTGGACTGGGACGTCCACCACGGCAACGGGACCGAGGCGATCTTCTACGGATCCTCGGAAGTTCTCTACTCGAGCATCCACCAGAGCCCCCTCTACCCGGGAACCGGCGCCGCCACGGACTTCGGCAGCGGCGACGGGGAGGGGTACACGGTCAACCTCCCGGTTCCGCCCGGAAGCGGCCCTGACGAGTTCCTGGCGCTGACCCAGCGCGTGGTCGCGCCGATCGCCCGGGAGTGGCGGCCGGGGCTGCTCTGCATCTCGGCGGGCTACGACGCGCATCGCGACGACCCCCTGGCCAACTGCGAGCTGGACGACGCCTCCTACGCCGACCTGACGGCGACGATGCGCGACCTCGCGGAGGAGCTGGGCGTGCCCCTGCTGATCTGCCTCGAGGGCGGCTACTCGCTCGGGGCGCTGGCCCGCGGCGTCGTGGCGACGCTCGATGCCGCCGGCGACGAGCGCTCGCCTCGTGACGCACCGGCAGCGCCTGCCGCGTCGTACCGGGAGCGCCTCGCGCGCTACTGGCCCGGCCTGGCTGCCTCGGACTAGGCGGAGCCCCTCATGCGCTGAGCTGGTCCCTGATCTCGTCGAGGAGCTTCTTCGGGATCCCCGGAACAGCCTCGAGGTCGTCCACCGAGGCGAAGCCCTTCTCGCGCTCTCGGTACGCGATGACGCGGGTCGCCTGGGTCACGGACATGCCGAGCTCGCGCAGCTGCTCGAAGTTCGCCTTGTTGAGATCGAGCGGACGGGCGCCTCGGGGCGATCGCGTGTTCTTCGTCTCCGCCGCGGGTTCGGCGACCTTGGCATCCGCGGCCGCTTGCTCGGCCTTGGCCTGATCCTTCGCGGCGGCCTTCTCGGCTCGCCGCGCCCGGCGCCTGGCCAGGAAGCCCCGCGGCTCGGGGTCCGGCTTCACCGCGTCCTGCTCCTCGGTGCTCTGCTCATCGCCGGCCTCGTCCTGATCGGGCTCCGGTAGCTCGATGCCGACCGATGCGGCATGCGCCTGGGCACCTCCCGCCTTATTGCGGTCCTCGTCGGCGACATCGCCGAGCTTGCTCTCCGCGGACTCGGCTCGGGCCTCGGCCTCGCGGAGCTGGTGCCCGGCTGAGCGCAGCGCGCGGCCGGCCTGCTCGAGCTCCGTGGCGAGCTCCTGCTCCCGCTTGGCGAAGCGCCTCTCGAGCTTTTCGATCTCCTTGCGGAGCTCCCCGACCTGGCCGCGGATCCACTCCGCTGCGGCGGCGCGGGCATCCGCCTTCTCAACCACCTCGCGGGACGAGCGCTCCTCCTCGAGCTGGCTGCGGAGAGTGTTGATCTCCCCCTTCAGCGGGCGCTCGGTCTCCTCGCGGACCGCCTCGCCCGCGAAGCGCACCCGCTCCTCGGCCTCCGCGCGGAGGGTCTCCTCCTGCTCTGCGAGGCGACGACTCGCCTCCTGCTCCACGCGGGCCTGGGTGTCGGCCTCAACCTTTGCAATCGCCTCGGCGATCTTGGCGTCGGATTCGGCCTGCACCCGGCGCAACTCGGCGTCCACGCGCTCGTCGGCTTCCTTCTGAATTCTCGTCTGGTCCTCGGCGAGCCTGGCCTCCGCGCCCTCGACCCGCTCGCCGGCGGCGATCTGCTTGGCGATCTCGTCGAGGCGACGTTCGGCGGCACCGGCTGCCTCGGTGGCGGCCTCCCGCTCGCGGGCCAGGGCGCGCTCGCGGCTCCGGAGCTCCGACTGGAAGCGGCGCTCGGCCGCGCTGCGGGCGGCATCGACCTCCTCGCGCGCACGCTGGTCGGCGTCGGAGCGAATGCCGGCTATTCGCTTGGCAAGCTCCTGCTCGAGCTCGCGGCGGATGCCGCGCTCGATCTCCGCGCGGGACTGCTCGAGGCGCTCCTCCTCGCCGGCGGGGAGAAGCTCATCGGCCTCGGCGGCGGATCCGGTCGCCTCCTCGGAGAGCTCGGCGCGGACCTGCTCCTCGGCCTCCCGGCGTGCCCCCTCGACGGCCGTCTCGATGCAGGATTCGGTCTCGGCCTCCATCGCCGCGATCCGGGACTGAAGCCGCTCGGTGTGCTCGCGCAGGCGGCGGTCGGCCTCCTCGCTGACTCTGCGCTCCGCGTTAGCGCGGGTGCTCTCTGTTTCGTTGCCGGCGCTCTCGGCGCGCTCGAGGCGCTCGCGAGCGTCCCTCGGCGCGGCGGCGGCCTCGTCGCGCTCGGCGATCAGCTCCGTCTCCCGCGACCTCTCTCGCGCCCTCGCGTCCGTGACGGTGACGTCTCCGGCGGACCGGCTCTCGGCCTCCTCGAGCCGGCGCTCAAGCTCCTCCAGTGACCTCGCCGCGCGCTCACGCTCCTTCTCCAGGTCCTCCTCGAGCGCCAGGATCTCCGCGGTCGCGTTCTCCTCGGCCTGACGGCGGGCTGCGTCGATCGCCTGCTTCACGTGAGGGTCGCGTTCGCCGCTCTCCGGGGCCTCGACCGCCACGCTCGGGGCGTCCGCGCGCACCTCGTCGGGATCCACCTTGGCGCCTTCCTGTTGGCGCTCGATCATCGGGGCGGCACTCTACGCGACGTGCAGGCCAAGGCGAGATTTCGGCGCGGGGCCGTTCGCCTTCGGGGACTTCGCGGTCTGGTTCCGTGCGCCGCCCCGGGTGAGCCTTCCGGAAACGAGCTCGAGGAGGTTGCAGATGCGAGAACTTCTTTACCGGCGGCTTGTCGGTCTGTCCACGCGGACCGGCCAGGGAACCGTTGAGTACGTGGGCCTGATCCTGTTGGTGGCGCTCCTGATGGTGGGCATGGTGGCCGCCATGAAGGGCTTTCAGGGCAAACAGGGCGTGGAGCTCGCCCAGACGATCGTGGACAAGATCCGCGAGGCGGTCGGCCAGGTGTCGTTCAAGTGACCCAAGGCCGCTCCACTTAGGAGCGAAGGGCGAAGCCCGAAGCGACTTAGGTGGGGCGGCCGCAGTGGTCACTGCCTGATGGCGAAGCCGTCCTGCCAGCCATGGCAGACTGGCGCGATGGCCGCCAGCCGCAGCTATGACCGCGCCCCCGCCGACCTTCGCCCGGTGACGATTGAGCCCGGTTTTGTTCGGACCGCCGACGGGTCGGCGCTGATCAGCCAGGGCGAGACGCGCGTCATCTGCACCGCGTCGGTGAGCGACAGCGTGCCCCGCTGGATGGAGGGGAAGGGCCGGGGCTGGGTCACCGGCGAATACGCGATGCTGCCCGCCTCGACCGGCGACCGCAAGGCCCGCGACATCAGCCGCGGCAAGCAGGACGGGCGCGGGGTGGAGATCCAGCGGCTGATCGGCCGGTCGCTGCGCGGGGTGGTCGACTTCATGGCCCTCGGGGAGCGCTCGGTCTTCGTGGACTGCGACGTGCTGCAGGCGGATGGAGGCACCCGCTGCGCAGCGATCACGGGCGGATTCGTCGCGCTCTGCGACGCCCTTTCGAAGCTGGTGGACGCCGGCAAGCTCGAGACGATGCCGCTCAACCAGTCGGTCGCGGCGGTCAGCGTCGGGATGGTCGAGGGGCAGGCTCTCTGCGACCTCGACTACAGCGAGGACTCGACCGCCGAGGTCGACGCGAACGTCGTGATGACGGGCGACGGCGGACTGGTGGAGGTGCAGGCCACTGCGGAGCGCACCCCGCTCTCTCGCGCCTCTCTCGATGAGCTGCTCGCACTGGCGGAGGGCGGGATCTCGAAGCTGCGCGAGGCGCAGGAATCCGCGCTCGGTTCGCTCCCGGCCTGAGCCAGGATCACGGATGATCTGAGCGGCGATGTCGCTCGTCCTGGCCACCCGCAACGACCACAAGCTGCGAGAGCTTCGCGAGGCGCTGCCCGGGATCGAGATCGACCCGCTGCCCGACGAGGTCGCGCTCCCGCCGGAGACCGGCGACACGTTCGCGGAGAACGCTCTCGGGAAGGCGCGGGCGGCGCACGCGGCGACCGGCCGCACCTCGATCGCCGACGACTCCGGGATAGAGGCGCGGGGGCTCGGCGGGAGGCCCGGCGTGCGATCGGCCCGATACGCGGGCGAGGACGCCACCGACGAGGAGAACCTTGCGAAGCTCCTGCGTGAGGTGGGCGAGGGAGAGGATCGGCGGGTGGCGTATGTCTGCGTGATCGCACTGGTCGGCGAGGACGGCTCGGAATCGCTCTTCGAGGGCCGTTGCGAGGGAACCCTGGCGGCGGAGCCGCGAGGGACGGGCGGCTTCGGCTACGACCCGGCGTTCGTCCCCGACGACACCGGACCGGGGGACGACCGCACCATGGCCGAGCTGGCGCCCGAGGAGAAGCATGCGATCAGCCACCGCGGCAGGGCGGCGCGAAAGCTGGCCTCCCACCTCGGTGTCGAGGCGACGCCATGAGCCCCCGGGGGCCCGTGGCGGGGGCCGGCATGACCAAGCCCCGCGCGGCCGCGGTCTCGATCGCCTCCAACTCGGCGCTGATCGCCCTGAAGCTCGCGGCCGCCGCCATCACCGGCTCCGTCGCGATCCTGAGCGAGGCGCTCCACTCGATGATCGACCTGATCGCCTCCGTCGTCGCCTTCGTTTCCGTCCGCAAGGCTGACGAGCCCGCCGACGTCGACCACCCCTACGGCCACGAGAAGCTGGAGAACGTCGGCGCGGCGATCGAGGCGATGCTGATCCTGGTCGGCGCGGGTGTGATCGTCTATGAGGCGGTCAACCGCCTGTCGACCGGCGCGACGGTTGACCAGCTCGGCCTGGGCATCGCCGTGATCGCCTTCTCCGGCCTGGCCAACATCGGAGTCTCCCGGTTCCTCTTGCGCCAGGCAAAGCGGCAGAACTCCCCCGCCCTGGCGGGAGACGCGGCGCATCTGGGCACCGATGCCTTCACCTCCGCCGGAGTGCTGGCCGGCTTGGTGTTGGTCCAGATCACGGGCGCGAACGCGATCGACTCGGTCGTGGCGATCATCGTGGCGGGCGTAATCGTTGTGACGGGGGTGCGCCTGCTGCGCCGGTCGACGGGAGTGTTGGTGGATGAGGCTCCACCTCCTGAGGAGATGGACCGCGTCGAGGAAGCAATTGCACGAGCTCGCGCCGACGCTCCCGAGGTCGTGGGGTACCACAAGCTTCGCGCGCGGACGACGGGTCGCCGGACCTATGTCGACATGCACGTTCAGTTCTCAGCCGGGACGACGCTCGAGCACGCGCATGAGGTCGCTCACCGGCTCCGCGACGCGATCGAGACCGACCTCGGCGACGCCGAGGTGCTGATCCATGTGGAGCCGGAGAGCTCCCGGCACGACCCGGCCGAGTCGCCCAGCGCGTTCAGGGCTGGTTAGCGGCGACCTCGCCGCCGGCGCGCCCGTAGCGCTCGTAGATCACGCGCGAGCCGAACGTCCTGGTCTCGATCAGGTCCAGCGGGACGCCTTCGGTGACCGGCGGCAGGAACGGAGTGCCGCCACCGACGACGACCGGATGGCGGAACATGCGCAGCTCGTCGACGAGGCCGAGCTCGACCGCCTCCGCGGCAAGGCCGGCGCCGCCGATCGCGACGTCCTTGTCAGTCGCGTCGAGCGCCGCAGCGGCCTCCTCGGCCACCGACCCCTTGGCGAGCCGGGCGTTGCCCTGGACGCTGTCGAGCGTGCGGCTGAAGACGATCTTCGGGATCGCGCCCCAGACCTCGGCGAACGCTGCCGCCGCTTCTGCTGGAACCGGCGCTCGAGGATCCCCGATCTCGGTCTCGCGCATCGACGGGTCCGTCTCCCAGACCAGCATCGTCTCGTAGAGCCTGCGGCCCAACAGAAAGCCGCCGAGCTCGCTTACCTGCGCGAGGTGGAAGCGAAACAGCTCCTCGCTGGGGGGCGTCCAGTCGAACGCGCCCTCGCGGTCCGCGATATAGCCGTCCACCGAGACGCTCATCGAGTAGATCAGCATGGCTTCATGGCTGGTCGCACCGGAGCGACGGCCTAGGTCAGGTTGACGGCCGCGGCGAGCCCCACTGCTCCGACCACGATGCTGTAACCGGTGTAGCCGCCGACCGCCAGGAGAATCACGGAGATCCCGCAGATGATGACGACGGTGAGCCATGAGCCCTGCTGCAGAGTCACGCTCGCTATTTTGACTCATGTGCGCCGCCCGGCAACGCCTCGCCAGAAACTGACGGCCCCAGCTCGCCGTCATGCTGCGTCCTCGGTCGCCCGAATAGCACCACTATTCGGGCTCCCTGCGTCCTTGCCTGACGGCGCCTGGGCTCCGTCAGTTCCGGACGAACGTCGCCGGGCGGCGCACTAGTGGCCGCCGTCGACGCTCCGACCCTCACCGACGCCGGTGAGACGGTCGCATACCTGCAGGAGATCTCGCCGGAGATGCGCGGCTGCGCGGTGCTGGCGGACAGCGGCGAGGTGCTCGCAGCGAGCGGCGACGTCGAGCGCTGGGGGGAGGCGGGCCGAGATCTGATCGCCGCCGCCGACGCTGCCGGCGCCGAGCCGGTGGCCCACGCCCACATCGCCACCGGCGACGGCGAGGCCTTCTGCGTCAGGGAGGCCGGGATGACCGCCGTCGCGGTCGCCGACCGCTTCACGCTCTCGTCGCTGATGATCTTCGACATGCGAAACGCGCTGCGCAGGCTGGCGGCGAGCAGCCGATGACCACCAAGCCGCATCGCCTTCTGCTCGACCGGGTCTCGGGCTACGCCGATGAGGCCGCCGCGTATCTGCGCCGGCGCCGCCACCAGCGCAAGCCATTCGCAAGGACCTACTACCCGGGTGGCCGCAGCTCGGCCTTCGCGGCCGACTCCGAGGAGGGCCGGGCCCTCTTCCTCGCGGCATCACGAGTGATCGAGGTGGCGGGTCCGCCCGGCCGGGCGAGGAGCGCCAAATGAGCCTGGTCGACGAGGGACTCGCCGCCCGCGTTCTCGAGCGGGCATTGGCGCGAGGCGGCGACTTCGCCGAGCTCTTCTGCGAGGAGCGCCGAGGCTTCGCGCTCTCGATCGACGAGTCCCGGGTGGAGCGGCCGCAGTCGGGCAGCGAGCGCGGCGCGGGCATTCGGGTGATCGACGGAGAGGTGACGCGCTTCGCGCATGTCGACGGCCTGGCCGAGGAGGACATGATGGGTGCAGCCGATGGCCTCGCCTCGGCCCTGGATGGTGAGGCGACCTCGCCGCTCGAGCTGAAGGCCGCCGAGCCTCCGAAGCTCCAGGAGGTGGAGGTGGACCCCGCGAGCGTCCCGGCGGAACGCAAGGCAGAGGCCCTGCGGGAGCTCGACGAGCGGGCGCGCTCGGCCGGCCCGGAGGTGGCCCAGGCCTCGGCCAGCTACAGCGAGGGCCGCCGGCAGGTTGCCATCTTCAACTCCGAGGGCCTTGAGGCGAGCGACGACCGGACCCGCGTCCGGCTCGGTGTCCAGGTGGTGGCGCGCAAGAACGGCACCGTGGAGACCGGGTTCGAGACCCTCGGCGAGGTTCGTGGCTTCGAGCTGCTCGACGGCGACCCCGGGCGGATCGCCGAGCAGGCAGCGGGCAAGGCTCTCACTCTGCTCGGCGCCGACCCGGCGCCGGCCGGCGAGATGACGGTGGTCGTCGGCGGCGGCTTCGGCGGTGTCCTCTTCCACGAGATGACCGGACACGGCCTCGAGGCCGACGCCGTGCAGAAGGGGGCCAGCGTCTACGCGAACAGGATGGGCGAGAAGGTCGCGCAGCCGCTGCTCAACGCCTACGACGATGGCGTCATGCCGCACGAGTGGGGCACCGGCGCGATCGACGACGAGGGCACGCCCTGCCAGCGAACCGCGGTGATCCAGGAGGGCAAGCTCACCTCCTACCTCTACGACCGGCTTCGGGCCCGCCGCGACGGGGTTCCCTCCACCGGCAACGGCCGGCGCGCGAGCTTCAGGGACCTGCCGATCCCCCGCATGACCAACACCTACATCGAGCCCGGCGACGCCGACCCGGAGGAGATCATCTCCGAGGTCGAGAAGGGCTTCTACGCCGTCTCCTTCGGCGGCGGCCAGGTCGAGCCCGCCACCGGGGACTTCGTCTTCGGGGTTTCCGAGGGCTATCTGATCGAGGGCGGCAAGGTGACCAAGCCGTGCCGCGGTGCCACGCTGATCGGGAACTGCCTGCAGGCGCTCGAGCGGATCGACGCCGTCGGGAACGACTTCGAGATGAAGACGGGCTTCTGCGGCAAGGCCGGCCAGACGGCGCCCGTCGGCACCGGCCAGGGGCACGTCCGGATCCTGGGAATGACCGTCGGCGGGACCGCCGTATGAGCGCGGCCGATCTCGAGGACGTCGCGCGCCGGGCGGTGGAGGCGGCGACATCCGCGGGAGCCAGCGACGCAGAGGCCTGGAGCGAGGGCTCGCGGAGCCGTGAAGTGCGGGTCCACGCCGGGGAGGTCGAGAGCCTCACCGAGGCGAGCGGCCGTGGCGTCGGCGTGCGGGCCTGGATCGGCACGCGCACCGGGTACGCCTACGGGACCGACCTATCCGACTCCGGCCTCGCTGAGGTGGCGGAGGCCGCCGTCGGGGCGGCCCGGGTCGCGGACGAGGACGAGAACTCCGTCGCGCCCGAGCCCTCTGGCGAGCCTTCCGAGATCGACGGCCTTCGCGATCCGGCCGTGGCCGGGACCGAGACCTCCGATGTGATCGAGCTCGCGAAGCGGATCGAGCGCGTCGCCCTCGATCGCGACGAGCGGGTCACCGGCGTCGAGGAGGTCGTGTACGTGGACGAGGACGGCGACGCCGCGATCGCCACCTCGCGCGGCGTCTCGGGCAGTTTCGGCTCCTCGGTCGCATATTCGTTCCTGCAGGCGATGGCGACCCAGGACTCGGAGGTCCAGACCGGCCTCGGCTTCGGCGTCGGCCGCTCGCCGGCGTCGCTGAACGCCGAGGAGATCGGCGCCGAGGCGGGAGACGAGGCCGCCTCGATGCTCGGGGCGAGCAAGCCGGAGTCCCGCACCTGCCCGGTGGTCCTCTCCGAGCGGGTCACCGCCAGCTTCGCGGGCTTCATCGGGGGCGCCGTGAGCGCGGACGAGGTGCAGCGCGGCCGTTCGCCGTTCGCCGAGCGGCTCGGCGAGGAGGTGGCGTCCTCCGCCTATGTCCTGGCGGACGACGGGATCGATCCCGGCGGCCTCGCGAGTGCCCCGTTCGACGGCGAGGGGACGCCTCGGGAGCGGACTCCCTTGATCGCCGACGGCAAGCTGCTCGCCTACCTGCACGACTCCTACACGGCACGCCGCGGAGGCGCCCGCTCGACGGGCAATGCATCGCGCTCCTCATATCGCTCGGCGCCCTCGGTGAGCCCCTCGAACCTGGTCCTCGATCCGGGCGAGCTCACCCTCGAGCAATTGCTCGAGCGGGCCGGCGACGGTGTCTACATCACGGAGGTCGCCGGGCTCCATTCGGGCGTCAACCCGGTCACCGGCCGCTACTCGGTCGGCGCCTCGGGGCGGGCGATTAGCGGGGGAGAGCTCGCCGAGCCGCTGCGCGAGTTCACGATCGCCGGGGATCTGCTCGGCACGCTGGCCGCAGTCCAGGCGGTCGGCTCGGAGATCCGCTGGGTCCCGTTCGGCGGCTCGGTGAAGACGGCGCCGATGCTGGTCGGCGACATGGCCATCGGCGGAAGCTAAGCGGCCACCGGGGCCGCGCCACTTTGGAGCGGAGGGCGAAGCCCGGAGCGACCTATGTTGGACTGCCGCTTGTGGCCGCGACCTAAATGGCGTAGCTGCTTCTAGAAACGCCGTTTTTGGCTTCAGCAGCCGGTGTTAGGCTCGCGGCGAACTCCAATGACCAGGAGGAGATGACGTGACCAAGGCTGAGTTCCTCGACGTGCTCGCAGGCGACAGCAGAATCGGCAACAAGAAGGAGGCGGGCCAGGCAGTCGATGCGGTCCTGGACGCCATCACCGGTGTCCTCCGGGGCGGGGGCGAGGTGAACTTCACCGGCTTCGGCAAGTTCGCAGTCGCGGAACGCGGCCCGCGTCAGGGCGTGAACCCGCGCACCGGTGAGCGGATCTTCATCCCGGGCGGCAAGGTTCCGCGCTTCTCGGCCGGCTCCGGCCTGAAGAAGAAGGTCAAGGGCGGCTAGCTCGAATCCCTTCGCGGACAGGCTCGCGGCGCTCGTCGAGGAGCGCCGCAGTCAGGTGTGCCTCGGGCTTGATCCCGACCCGTCGACGCTCTCTCCCGAGGATGCGCCCGGTGCATCGCTCACGGATGTTGCCGATCGCGCGGCCTCGGCGGTCTACGAGCGCTGCCTCGGTCTGATCGAGGCGGCCGGCCCCGCCTGCGTGGCGGTGAAGCCGCAGCTCGCCTGCTTCGAGCGGCTGGGCGCGCCGGGCTGGCGCGCCCTCGAGCAGGTCTGCACGGCCGCCCGGCGAGCCGGGCTGCTGGTGATCGCCGACGGCAAGCGCGGCGACGTCCCGCTCACAGCGAGGGTCTACGGCCAGGCGCTGGTGGGCGAGACCGAGACGCCCTGGGGAGCCGTCCCGGGCCTCGGCGCCGACGCCTTCACCGCGAACCCCCTGCTCGGTGAGGACGCGATCGAGGTCCTGGTGGATGCCGCCGCAGCAGTCGGCGCCGGGATCTTCCTGCTGGTGCGGACGTCCAACCCCGGCGCGGCCCGCCTGCAGGACGCTCAGCTGGGGGACCGTCCGCTGCACGAGGAGCTTGCGGCCCTGGTCAACGAGAGCGCTCCGAAGCTCGCCGGATCCTCCGGGCTCTCCGGCGCGGGCGCCGTGGTCGGCGCCACTGCCCCGCAGCACCTCGGCCGCCTGCGGGAGCTGATGCCCGACTCTGTCTTCCTGATCCCCGGGATCGGCGCTCAGGGGGGCAAGCCCGAGGATCTCGGTCCGGCGCTGTCGCCGGGCAGACCCGCGTCGGTGCTCGTGGCCGCGGCCCGCAGCATCGCCGGGGCCGACGATCCGGGCGCGGCGGCGGAGGAGCTCCGCGACGCGGTCTGGAGCCTGGTTAAGTAGTCCACCGGCAGTACCCTGTCGAGCCCTCGAATGCCGGACTACAAGCCGAATCAATTCGTCCGCGTGTTCGCCGTTCTGGCCCTGATCGCCGCCGTCGTGCTGGTGGTCGCCGTCGTGGCGACTTCAGGAGGAGGAGGTGGTGGCGACAACGGCGACGCGCAGCACAAGACCCACATCAGCAAGGCGGGGCGGCGGGCGATCCGCAAGGGAGTCTGGGTCGTCCAGCCTGGCGACACTCTGGGGGCGATCTCGATCAAGACAGGCATCGATGTGGCGAAGCTTCAGACCCTCAACCCGGACATCGATCCGCAGACCCTGCTCGAGGGTCAGCGGATAGCGTTGCGCTGACGGTGCCCGGAATCTTCGGCAGGCGGGGCAGATGGTCCGTGGGCGCGTGCGTCGCGCTCGCCCTCGCGACCCTGCTGGTCGGCCCGGCGGCATCTGCAGCCGGCTCGAGCGGCCCGAAGCTCGACGCGAAGGCCTGGATCCTGATCGACTCGCGCGACGACTCCGTCCTCGCGAGCAAGTCGCCCAACAAGCGCCTGCCGATCGCCAGCACCACCAAGCTGATGACCGCGTACCTCGCGCTGAAGAACCTGAAGCCGGGCCAGATGATCGCGGCGCCCGCGTACCACCCGAGCGCCTCCGCCGAGATCACGCTGGGCCTCCGACCCGGTGAGCGGATGCGGGTTCGCGACCTGCTCTACGGGCTGCTCCTGCCGAGCGCCAGTGACGCGGCCGAGACGCTGGCGGTCGGCGTCTCCGGATCGGTGCCCGCCTTCGTCCAGCGAATGAATCAGGCGGCCCAGCGGCTCGGCCTGACGGACACCAGTTACGCCAACCCGATCGGCCTCGACGACCCGCACAACCATTCGACCGCCCACGACCTGGTCACCCTCGCCTCGATCCTGCTCCGCGACAAGCTCTTCGCGCAGATCGTCGACACGCCCGCGGCCACGCTCCACAGCGGCGACCACCCGCGAACGGTGACGACCCGCGACACCCTGCTCAACTCGGTTCCCTGGATCAACGGGGTGAAGACCGGGCACACCCTCGACGCCGGATATGTGCTGGTCGGCTCGGGCACCCAGGACTCGACGACGCTGATCTCGGCGGTGCTGGGCACTCCGAGTGAGGCGACGCGCGACGCCGACACACTGAGGCTCCTCCAATACGGGTTCTCGCTTTACCACCCGATCCAGCCGGTCAACCAGGGCGAGCAGCTCGCCGATCCGAAACTCGACTACCGCAGCGACCACCTCTCGCTGGTCGCCCAGCGGGCGCTTCCGATCAACCTGCGGCAGGGCCAGCACGTCACCACACGGGTAACGGCCCCCGACGAGATCAGCGGCGCGGTCAAGAAGGGCCAGGTGCTGGGGCGTGTCACGGTCAGCGTCGACGGCAAACCCGCGACCGGCAGCCCCCTTGTCGCTGCCAGCGCCGTGGGTGCCGCCACCACCTTCGACAAGGCGACCTCCTTCGTCAAGAATCCAATCGTTCTCCTGGTGGTGGGGGCGATCGTGATACTCCTAGGTGTGCTGCTGATGAGGCGACGGCATGTGGACAGCGAGCCACAGGCGACCACGCCACGGGCCGATGGAAACGGTGCCCGGCGTCAGGTCCCGACGCAGAGGACCCCGGAAGAGAGGCGCAGGATGCACGAGGAGCGGATGCGCAGGAGGCGTCAGAGAGCGGAGCGGAAGGGAGGAACCGGATGATCCTCACCGTGACCCTCAACGCGGCGATCGACCGAACCGTCGCCGTGCCCAGCTTCCGGCAGGGCCACCGCCATCGCGCCGTCGAGGCGAGCACCGTCGCCGGCGGCAAGGGCGTGAACGTCGCCCGCGCCCTGAAGCTTCTGGACCGGCCGGTGATCGCCACCGGGCTGGCCGGTGGGCCGACAGGTGCCAGGCTGATGGAGCGCCTCGCCGAGGAGTCCATCCTCACCGACTTCACCTGGATCGCCGGGGAGTCCAGGACCAACCTCGCGGTCGTGGACCCGACCTCCGGCGAGCAGACCGAGATCAACGAGCGTGGCCCGGACGTCACCTCGGAGGAGCTCGATCGATTCCTCGAGAAGCTGCTCTATCTCGCTCGCGGCGCGCGGATCTGCGCGATCGCCGGGAGCCTGCCGCCATCGGTTCCGCCGGCGTTCTCGGCGCGAATCGTCGAGGAGCTCAAGGCGATCGGCGTCGAGACGATCGTCGACAGCGAGGGCGAGCCGCTGCTCGCCTCGCTCCGGGCGGGTCCCTCCGCCGTGACGCCGAACGCCCGGGAGGCCGAGGGCGCCGTCGGCCACGAGTTCAACGACCGCGAGGACGCCCTGCTCGGCCTGCGCAGCCTGGTCGAGCTCGGTGCCACTGATGCGGTGATCACGCGGCCCGAGGGCTGCGTCGCTTCGCTGCTCACCTCCGACGAGAAGCGCCACGCCTACGAGGTGACCGCACCGTCGGTCGAGCCGGTCGCGACGGTCGGCTCCGGGGACGCCTTCCTCGCCGGCTTCGTCGCCGCTCGCTACGACGAGCGCTCTCCGGAGGAATGCCTGCGCTTCGCGGTCGCCTGCGGCGCCGAGTCAACGCAGCACTTCGGCGCGGGCAGCATCGACCCGGCCGAGGTTGAGCGCCTGCTGCCGGGTGTCGAGGCGCGCGAGCTCGAGGTCCCGGCGAAGGTCTAGCCAGCGCGGGGCGCTTTACCGGTATATGGCGACGGTAAGTCGCCCCGGGCCAGCGACACGACGGCGAAGAGGCTTTCCCCGCGCCGAGCGGGGTTCGCCTCGAAGGGCGCTGGTTTACCGGTGTTATCCTCAGCAGGGCGTTGGTGAAGCACCTCCGAAACGCCGCTAGAACCGCATTTCCGGCCCCGCGACGCGGGGTTTTTTCGTCCGCGAACGAAACTAGGGTGAGGCAATGGAAGTAGAGATCGGCCGCGGCAAGAAGGGCCGCAGGGCATACGGCTTCGATGACATCGCGATCGTCCCCTCCCGGAGAACGCGCGACCCCGACGACATCGACATCACCTGGACGCTCGGCCCGTACCGGTTCGAGTTGCCGCTGCTCGCCTCGGCGATGGACGGCGTCGTCAGCCCGAAGACCGCAGGCCTGATCGGCGAGCTCGGCGGCCTGGGTGTCCTCAACCTGGAGGGCATCTGGTCCCGCTACGAGAACGCGGACGAGAAGCTCGACGAGATCGCCGCGGCGCCCAAGCCGGTCGCCACGAAGATCATGCAGGAGATCTACGCGGAGCCGGTCAAGGCGGAGCTGATGGCGAAGCGGATCGAGGAGATCAAGGCCGCCGGCGCGGTGGCGTGCGGATCGCTCACACCGCAGAAGGTCGGGGAGTATCACGAGGTCGCGCTCGAGGCCGGGCTCGACATCCTCGTCATCCAGGGAACCGTGATCTCGGCCGAGCACGTCTCGACCCAGACGGAGCCGCTCAACCTGAAGGAGTTCATCGCCGCACTCGACGTCCCCTGTGTGGTCGGCGGCTGCGCCTCCTACAACACCGGACTCCACCTGATGCGGACCGGCGCCGTCGGCGTCCTGGTCGGCGTCGGCCCCGGCGCCGCTTGCACCACCCGCGGCGTGCTCGGGATCGGCGTGCCGCAGGCGACCGCGATCGCCGATGTCGCCGCCGCCCGCGGGCAGCACATGATGGAGGCGGGCGACTACTGCAACGTGATCGCCGACGGCGGCATGCGGACCGGCGGCGACGTCTCCAAGGCGATCGCCATGGGAGCGGACGCGGTGATGGTCGGCTCGCCTCTGGCGCGCGCCAAGGAGGCTCCCGGCCGCGGATTCCACTGGGGCATGGCGACCTTCCATCCGTCGCTGCCCCGCGGCGCCCGCGTGTCCACCCACCAGGACGGCACGCTCGAGGAGATCCTCATGGGCCCCGCCCAGGAGAACGACGGCACCTTCAACCTGATGGGCGCGCTTCGGACCTCGATGGCGACCACCGGGTACGCGGACATCCCCGAGTTCCACCGCGCCGAGGTGATGGTCGCTCCGGCCCTGATGTCGGAGGGCAAGCAGCTCCAGCGCGAGCAGTCGGTCGGCATGGGCTCGAACGGGCGCGCCACGGTCGCCGCGGCGGTCGCCGTCTCGGATGACTGAAGCGGCGAGCGCCGCTTCGGATGACACCCAGGCTCGGGTACATGTTCCCGAGCGCAGCGTTCCCGGCGCCGAGCCGGAGCTGGTCGAGGTCGAGGGGACCGCTCCCGCCCAGGCGACCGAGGAGGTCCTCGTCCTCGACTTCGGCGGCCAGTACTCCCAGCTGATCGCCCGGCGCATCCGCGAGTGCGGAGTGTTCAGCGAGCTGCTCCCGCACGACACGCCGCTCGAGCGGATCAAGGAGCGCGGGCCGAAGGGCCTGGTGCTCTCGGGCGGCCCCGCCTCGGTCTACGCCGAGGGCGCGCCCGCCCTTCGGAAGGAGCTGCTCGACCTCGGCATCCCGGTGCTGGGCATCTGTTACGGCATGCAGCTGATGGTCCACGAGCTCGGGGGCCGCGTCGAGCAGGCACCCGCCGGCGAGTTCGGTCGCAGCCAGCTCACCCTCCGCGACAGCGGCGGCAAGCTGCTCGAGGGCCTGCCCGCCGAGCAGCAGTGCTGGATGAGCCACCGCGACACGGTCTTCGAGCCGCCGCCGGGGTTTGCGGCGCTCGCCTCGAGCACCGAGTCCCCGGTCGCTGCGTTCGAGAGCACCGAGAAGGGTCTCTATGGAATCCAGTTCCACCCGGAGGTGGTCCACACGCCCTACGGGACGGAGATCCTCACCCGCTTCCTCCGCGACATCGTGGGCGCCAAGGAACGCTGGTCCCCGGCATCCGTGATCGAGGAGCAGGTCTCCGCGATCCAGGGGCAGGTCGGCGACGCGCGCGCGATCTGCGGGCTCTCCGGCGGCGTCGACTCGGCCACCGCGGCGCTGCTCGTCCACCGCGCGATCGGCGACCGCCTGGTCTGCGTGTTCGTGGACCACGGGATGATGCGCAAGGACGAGGCGGAACAGGTCGTCACCGCCTTCCGCGAGCAGCACGGCATCCAGCTCGTCCACGTCGACGCCGCGGACCGCTTCCTCGACCGCCTCGCCGGAGTCAACGATCCCGAGACGAAGCGGAAGATCATCGGCGAGGAGTTCATCCGCGTCTTCGAGGAGGAGTCGGCGAAGGTCGAGAACGCCCACTTCCTGGTTCAGGGCACCCTCTACTCGGACGTGATCGAGTCCGGCGGCGACGGTCGGGCGGCGGCGACGATCAAGTCCCACCACAACGTCGGCGGGCTGCCCGAGGACATGGAGATGGAGCTGGTCGAGCCACTGCGAATGCTCTTCAAGGATGAGGTCCGCGCGGTGGCGGCCGAGCTCGGGCTCCCCGAGCGGTTCGTTTGGCGCCAGCCGTTCCCGGGCCCCGGCCTCGCGATCCGCGTCGTCGGCGGCGAGGTCACCCGCGAGCGTCTCGAGATCGTCCGCGAGGCCGACGCGATCCTCCAGGAGGAGGTCCGCGCCGCCGGCCTCTATCGCGAGCTCTGGCAGTCCTTCTGCGTCCTGCCCGTCGTGCGCTCGGTTGGGGTCCAGGGCGACGAGCGCTCCTACGCGCACCCGATCGTGATTCGCGCCGTCACCTCCGACGACGCGATGACCGCTGACTGGGCCCGCCTGCCCTACGACCTGCTGGAGCGTGTCTCGGCCCGCATCATCAACGAGGTCCGGGGCGTCAACCGCGTCACGCTCGATCTCACCTCGAAGCCGCCCGGCACCATCGAGTGGGAATAGCCGCACCGCGGCGAGGGATGTCGGAGGAGAACGTCAAGGCGATCAGAGGCGGATTCGCTGCGCTCGGCCGCGGTGACCTCGATGCCGTGGTGGAGCTCTACGACGAGGACGCCGTCTTCGAGACGCTCCTGCTGGGGACCCATCGCGGCAAGGAGGCCATTCGGCGGATCCATCGGGAGAACCTGGCCAACCAGTCCGGCTACACGGTCGAGCCCGTCGAGATGATCGACGCGGGCGACAAGGTGGTCACGGTGGTCCAGACGGGAGGCGCCGGTCCGGTGAGCAAGATCTCCCTCGATGACCAATTCGCCTTCGTCCACACGATGAGGAATGGGCGGATCGTGCGAGAGCAGGCCTTCCGGAACAGGGATGAAGCTCTCGAAGCCGCCGGAGTGGCGGACTAGCCGCACACGCCTCGGGCGGTTAGGGTGCGACCGGGCTCGACGGCACGCACTGCCAAGAGCGGCAACACGGGGGGCGATGTGGAAGCGTGAGGCTTCCCGAGGAGGTACACGTTGATTCTGTTGACGACGCAGGTCGAGGACTTCGACCGTTTCGTGGAGATCTTCTCCACCAAGGGCGCTGAGAAGCGCAAGGAGCACGGGTCCAAGGGATCGACCGTCTTCCGCGATCCCAACGAGGAGAACCGGGCATGGGCGATCTTCGATTGGGACGAGGACGGCTTCAAGGCATTCGTCTCCGATCCAGAGGTTCCGCCGATCCTGCAGGAGGCCGGCCACAAGGGCACGCCTCAGATCGCTGAGCTGGCCGGCCAGTTCGAGGCCTAGCCGTCCCCTCGGCCAGCGCCGCCGAACCGAGCACCGGTCCGGCGGCGGCTCCGGTTCCGTCTACAGCCGGCCGCCCAGCCCGTCACGGCGAGGTTCCCTAGTTGTGGACGCCCCTCGGGTAGCGGTAGCACCGGCCGCGGCCGGTGCTACTTCTTCGAGGCGAAGCCCTGGTAGGTCTGGAGGTACGGCATCGGGTTGACCGGATGGCCGCCCCGGTACCACTTGCCGAGCCAGAGCTCGAAGTGGAGGTGACACGCGGTCGCGTCGCCGGTCTGGCCGACGATCCCGAGCTGCTGGCCGGGCTGCAGCACCTGGCCCTTCGTGACCGAGGCGCGGGTCGCGAGGTGCGCGTACATGTAGTCCTGGTGAAGCTTCTTGTTGCGGATCACCACGTAGTTGCCGGCGAGGCTCTGGAAGCTCACGAACTTGACCTTCGCCCGGCTCACCGCCACCAGTGGAGTCCCACAGGCGGCCATGATGTCCTGGCCCTGATGGCTGCGGCCGGCACGGGCCGCACCGAAGCCCTGGCCGAAGCTGTGGGCGCCGGAGACCGGGAAGGTCATCGACCCGGGAGCTGAGGGAGTGGTCGTCGTCGGGTCGGTCGTGGTGGTGCCCGGAGCACCGACGCCGCCGCTCTGGGCGAAGGCGGTCTGGGAGCCCAGGACAGAGATCGCCAGGATCGCGGCAGCGATCAGAGCCACCCTACGGGGCTTGCGTGAGGCCTGCTTGTCGTTCGACACGCGTCCCACTCTCTCTGCGGCCTACGGAGTTAGCTGGCGGGCTCGCGCCGAGAGCGGCGCTACGAACCAGTTGGTTGCGATTCGCCCCTGGGGTGTGAACCCCTTTGGGTCCTCCGTTCCCACCGGACTTGACCGGCGGAACTTGGCCTTGCTGGCGCGGCAGTATAACCAGAGACCCGGGGGGCACCCCCAGGCCTCTGGTTACAGCCCAAGACGGGTCGCTGCTTACGCAGCGCCCTCGCATCTACGGCTACTGGATGTAGCCGTCCTCCTTCAGGTACTGCGTGGCCACGTCGGCCGGATCCTGCTTGTCGATGTCGACCCGGGCGTTGAGCTCCTGCATGACCGGCAGGGTCAGGCCCTTCTGGACCTTCTCGATGGTTGCCTGGTAGTCGGGTCCGGCCTTCTGGACCGTGGACTGGTCGGTGACCCAGATCGGGTTGCCGGCGGGGAAGATCCCCTTGTCGTCCTGGAGCAGGACGTACTTGTCCGGGTTGGCCGAGAGCTGGGCGTCGGAGGTGAACACGATCGACGCGTCAGCCTGCCCCTTGTCGAGCACCGTGTAGCGGAGCCCGATGTCCACTGGGTTGAACGACTTGAACTGGAGGCCGTAGGTGTCCTGCAGGCCGACCAGGCAGTCGGACCGCTCACGGCACTCCGGCGAGCCGTACAGGGTGAGGTCCTGCGACTTGCCCTGGAGGTCGGAGATCTTCGTAACCCCGAGCTCATCGGCCTTCGACTTCAGCATGCCGAACGCATTCGAGTCAGCGAACGGCGTCGGCGCGAACGCGGTCTCGCCCTTCGGCTCGAGCTGCGCCTTCGCCTGCTCATATGCCTGCTGGGCGTTCGCCGGAACCGTCTTCGCGCCGAAGATCGACTCGAGGAGCGTGGAGGTGTACTCCGGATAGCCGCTGATCTCGCCATCCTGAAGCGCCTTGTAGGCGATCGTCTCCGAACCCAGGTTGAGGTTGGTCTTGACGTCGTAGCCCGCCGCCTGCAGCGCCTGGGCGTAGATGTTCCCCAGGATGTACTCCTCGGTGAAGTTCTTCGAACCCACCGTGAGCTGAATCCCCTGGTTTGCGGGGTTCGACTTGATCAGGTTGGCGGAGTTGCCCCCACTCGTCCCGGTGTCGTTGTTGTCGCTGCCGCCTCCACAGGCGGCGACGCCGAGCGCGAGCACCAGCGCCGCAATCAGCGCGAAGGCCGCTTTCACTCGCCAATGGCCGGTCACCACGTGACCCTCCTCTCGTCTGGGGCCGGATCAACCCCTGGAATGGACGGGATGATCCTATGCTTCAGCACCGGCGCGCGCGAGCTTCAGCCCGCGCGGCGTCAGCAGCCACTGGATGCCGGCGAGGCTCAGCTCGAGTCCCAGCGTGAGCAGGGCGATCAGGATCGCGCCGGCGACTACTCCCTCATCGCCGTAGACGTTGCGGCCGAGGATGTAGTCGCCGAGCGTGCTCACTCCGGCCAGCGACGCCAGCGCCACCGTGGCGATGATGTTCACCGCCGCTGTTCGGATGCCGGCCATGATCGTCGGCACGGCCAGGGGCAGCTCGACCTGCAGGACGATCTGCAGGGCGTTCATCCCCATGCCGCGTGCCGCCTCGACCGCGTTCCGGTCGACCTGGCTCATCCCCACATATGTGTTGGTCAGGATCGGCGGGATGCCCAGCACCGCGAACGCGATGGTGACGTTGCCGAGCCCCACCCCGATGAAGGCCGCGACGAATGCGATCAGGGCGAGCTCCGGGACCGCCCGGCCCGCGTTGCCGATTGCGACCGCGACCGCCTCGCCTCTCCGCAGATGCCCCAGCACGATCCCGGCGGGCATCGCGATGGCGATCGCTGCGGAGAGTGCCAGGAAGGTCACCTTGAGGTGCTGTCCGACCAGATGGAGCGTCTGATCGAGGCCACCCACCTGGACCGTGCCGGTGCGCGCCTCCTGCTGATGAAATATGAAGTTGATCGCATCTCCGAACACGCTCAGCAGCCCCAGGTGGAGGACGGTGGTGTTCATATCCGCAGCTCCTGAGACCGGCGCCATGGGGCCAGTAGGCGCTGGGCGAGCAGGAGCAGCAGGTCGAAGACGAGCGCCATCAGGATCGTCAGCCCGCCGGCGATCACGATGTTCGTCTTGAAGGTGATCTGCTGGTAGAGCGGACCGCCGAGCGTGTCGACGTTCGCGAACACCATCAGGCTGGCGATCGCCACTGTCGAGACCGTCGCAATGCGGAGCCCGGCGATGATCTCCGGCAACGCCAGTGGCAGCTCGACCCGCCAGAGGAGCTGGCGACCGGTCATCCCCATGCCCAGGCCGGCCTCCTTGCTCTCGGCCGGGACGTTGGCGAGCCCGGCAACCGTGTTCCGGTAGATGATCTGCAGCGTGTAGACGCTGAGCACGATGATCGCGGTTGTCCAGCCGAGCCCGGTGACGGGGAGCAGCAGGAAGATGAAGGCGAGGGACGGGATCGTGTACAGCACTCCCGTCGCGCCGGTGAAGGTCGGAACCAGCCAGCGGCGCCCATGGGAGAGCAGCGCCATGGTGAAGGCGACGGTGAAGCCGATCGCTACCGCCACCAGCACGAGCACCAGGTGGTTGAGCAGTGGGGTGGTGTAGCGGTCGAAGTTGTCGATCGCCCACCCCAGGCAGAACGCCTTGTTCTGGGCCACACAGCTCGCGTTGCCGCCGGTCCGGTTGTGGATCTCGACGGCGCCGACCAGGGTCTCCGGGCTGGCGAGCGCGCCGGTCATTGTCCGTGCGGCCGCTCCACGGCGGCGTGCTCCTCCACCTTCGCCGCGGGGGAGGCCAGGAACTCGGAGATGATCTCCACCGAGAGGACCCCCGCGATCCGCCCGTCCGCATCCGCCACCGGGGCGTACTGGGTCTCGCTCTGCAGGAGATCGGCGAGTGCGTCGCGCATCACGTCGTCCTGGTCCAGGATGGGTTCCGGTCCGGTGTCCGGTTTCTGCGGAACGGTGGGCCTGCTCAGGTCGGAGTCCGACAGCCAGCCGATCGGCCGCCGCTCGGAGTCCACCACCAGGGCGTGGGGGACCTCGGCACCGATCAGCTTCGCCTTCACCTCGGCCGTGTCCTGTCCGACGTAGGCGAGGGGTGCCTCCCAGAGATTGATGTCCCTGACTCGCATCAGCGCGAGCCGCTTGAGCGCCCGGTCGGCGCCGACGAAGTCCTCGACGAAGTCGTCGGCGGGTGCCATCAGGAGCTCGGCGGGTGTCGCGTACTGCGCGAGGTGCCCACCTTCCTTGAGGATCGCGATCCGGTCACCCATCTTGATCGCCTCGTCGATGTCATGGGTGACGAACAGGACGGTCTTGCGAATCTCGGCCTGCAGCCGCAGGAATTCGTTCTGCAGGCGCTCCCGGTTGATCGGGTCGATCGCACCGAACGGCTCGTCCATGAGCATCACCGGGGGGTCCGCGGCGAGGGCGCGGGCGACCCCGATCCGCTGCTGCTGGCCGCCGGAGAGCTGGCTCGGGAAACGATCCCCCAGCGCCGGGTCGAGGCCGATCACGCCGAAGAGCTCGCGAACGCGCTGCCGGGTGCGATCGCGTTCCCAGCCGAGCAGCCTCGGGACGGTGGCGATGTTCTCCGCGATGGTCCGGTGTGGGAAGAGGCCGGTCTGCTGGATCACGTAGCCCATCTCGCGTCGCAGCTCGGTCGGGTCCCGGTCCCGGACCGAGGTGTCGCCGATCAGGATGTCGCCCTCGGTGATCTCGACTGTTCGGTTCGCCATCCGCATCGCGGTGGTCTTTCCGCACCCCGATGGACCGACCAGGACGCAGATGTCGCCGGCGGGCACGTCGAGGGAGAGGTGGCTGATCGCGGGTACCTCCTGACCCGGATAGCGCTTGGTCACGTCCCGGTACGAAACCGATGCTGCTTGGTGCCCAGCCTCCACTGGTCGCGATCCTACCCGCGCGGTTGCTCGCGAAGCCCCCTAACCCTGGCTATCATGCGCCGGCCGCAAGATTGGTCCGCGGCTCTTTTTATGGCTACAGCGACAGCGATGAAGACCTACCAGGCGAACGCCCAGGACCGTGAGCGGGACTGGTACGTCGTCGACGCCGAGGGCAAGACGCTCGGCCGGCTGGCGACCCAGATCGCGGACATCCTCCGCGGGAAGCGCAAGCCGACCTACACACCTCACGTCGACGTCGGTGACTTCGTCATCGTCGTCAACGCCGAGAAGATCGCGGTGACCGGCAAGAAGCGCGAGGACAAGCGCTACTGGCGTCACAGCGGGTACCCGGGCGGAATCCGCTCCCGAACTCTCGGCGAGCTGCTCGAGACGCGTCCCGAGGAGGTCATCCGCAAGGCCGTCAAGGGCATGATTCCCCGGAACCGGCTCGGCCGCCAGCAGCTCCGGAAGCTCAAGGTCTACGCAGGCCCCGAGCACCCCCACCAGGCACAGCAGCCCAAGCCACTGGAGATCGAGACTTGATGCAAGACGAAGAGCAGCAGAAGCCCGCCGAGGAGAGCACCCCCGAGGAGCAGCAGGCCGACGAGCAGGCCGCTCCGGAGGAGCAGCCTCCCTCGGAAGGCGGCAGTCCCGAGCGCGGCGAGACCGAGCCCGAGCCGCCCCCGGCCGAGGAGGCTCTCGCCGAGGACGCCGCCGGCGAGGACGACAGCGCAGCCGAGGAGGCCGCAGCTTCAGCCGAGGAGGCTCCCGCTCAGCCGGCAAGAACCGAGGGCAAGCCCAAGAAGGAAGAGGTCGTTCCCGGCGCCGAGCTCGATCCGATCGCGATCGAGCCGGAGCGCCAGCTTGATGCCGAGGAGCGCGCCCGCCAGGAGGCCGAGGAGGAGGAGCGCGCCCGACGCGAGCGCGAGCTGATCGGCGAAGAGGACGAGGCTCCCCTCGCGGCGCAGCCGACCAAGCTCTCCGGTGACGCCAGCTTCTCCGCCACGGGCAAGCGGAAGTCCTCGATCGCCCGAGTGATCATCCGCCCAGGGGACGGCGCGATTCAGGTCAACAAGCGCACCCTCGAGGAGTATTTCCCGCGGGAGTACCTGCAGTCAGTCGCGAAGCAGCCCCTGGCCCAGAGCGGCTACGAGGGCAACGTCGACGTACGGGTCCGGGTGCACGGGGGCGGGATCTCCGGGCAGGCGGCAGCGGTTCGCCACGGCATTGCCCGCGCGCTCTGCGACGTGGACCCGGCTCTGCGGCCCGAGCTGAAGCGCCGAGGGATGCTGACCCGTGACGCCCGGGTCAAGGAGCGCCGCAAGGCGGGCCTCAAGAAGGCCCGCAAGAAGCCTCAGTTCTCGAAGCGCTAGCGTCCGCCGCGCGTGGCGGAGAGGAGATTCTTCGGGACCGATGGGGTCCGGGGCCCCGTGGGGGAATTGCTCACCCCCGACCTCGCCGTGCGCCTCGGGCGTGCCGCGGCACTCCGGGATCCGTCTGAGCGCCCACAGGTCCTGATCGTCCGCGACACCCGGGAATCCGGCCCGATGCTCGAGGAGGCACTGGCGGCCGGGGTCGCTGCGGGGGGAGGGGACGCGATGCTCGGCGGTGTCCTGCCGACCCCGGCCGCGTCGGTGCTCGCCCGCCGTCTGACGTTCGACCTGGCGGCGGTGGTCTCCGCCTCCCACAACCCGTTCGCAGACAACGGGATCAAGTTCTTCAATTCACGCGGCACGAAGCTCGATGACGACGCGGAGCTCGAGATCGAGGGACTCATGGACGAGGAAACCGGGGAGCGTGTCGGGGGCGTGCGGGCGCTCGAGGGAGCGTTCGACGACTACATCAGGGAGCTGCGGACGGCGTTCGGGCTCGACCTCTCCGAGCTGCGGGTCGCCCTCGACTGCGCGAACGGCGCCACCTTCCGGGCGGCACCGGTGATCTTCCAGGCGCTCGGCGCCGACCTGGTCCTGACGGGGACCGAGCCCGATGGCCGCAACATCAACGCCGACTGCGGCTCGACCCATCCGGAGGCCCTGATCGAGCTCGTCCGCTCGTCTGAGGCAGACATCGGTTTCGCCTACGACGGCGACGGCGATCGCATCGCGGCCGTGGACGGCAAGGGCCGGCTGCACGACGGCGACGACCTGATGGCGCTGATCGCTCTTGACCTTCAGAAGCGGGGCGAGCTCGAGGGCGGGATCGCGGTGACAGTGATGACCAACTACGGATTCATGACGACGATGGAGAAGGCCGGGATCGACGTCGTCCAGACCCAGGTCGGCGACCGCTACGTGATCGAGCAGCTGCTCGAGCGCGACTGGCGGCTCGGCGGCGAGCAGTCCGGCCACATCGTCTGGACCGACTTCACGCCGACCGGCGATGGCATCGCGGCGTCGCTTCTGACCCTGCGCGCGCTGGGAGAGCGACGCCTCGAGGACGTCGAGCCGTTCGAGCGCCTGCCCCAGAAGCTCGAGAATATCCGCGTCTCAGACCGGGAGGCGATCAAGGACTCCAGGGCCCTCTGGGACGCCGTCGACGAGGAGAACGCGAAGCTCGAGGGTCGCGGCCGCGTCCTGGTCCGGCCCTCCGGGACGGAGCCGCTCGTCCGTGTGATGGTCGAGGCCCCGGAAGAGTCGGAGTGCGAGCAGACCGTCGCCCGCCTCGCGGATGTTGTGCGGAGCGAGCTCGGGGAGTAGGTTTGCCCCCGACACCGGACAGGCTGCTCGGCACGCCCGGCCCGGTGCGCGGCGGCAAGGGCAGGAACGTCCTCGTCCGGTAGGGGCCGGCAAAGAGGCCTTCACGGCGGCCGGCGCCTGCCTCTACGCTGTACGTCTTCTTATGTGCGGCATAGTCGGATACGTAGGTGACCGACCGTGCCGGGACCTGCTGATCGCCGGATTGGAGAAGCTCGAGTACCGAGGCTATGACTCCGCCGGCATCTCGGTGCTCTCGGACGGCGAGATCGACAGCGTGCGCGCCGTCGGCAATCTGGCGAACCTGCGCGCGGCCGTCGAGGAGCAGTCCTCCAACGGCGACGGCGGCTCGGTCGCGGTCGCCGCGAAGGCGGGCACGATCGGGCTGGGGCATACCCGTTGGGCCACCCACGGGCGCGTCACGGAGGAGAACGCCCACCCCCACGGCGACTGTGGCGACAAGATCCACATCGTCCTCAACGGCATCGTCGAGAACCACGCCGAGCTGCGCAAGGAGCTCACGGCCGAGGGGCACGAATTCACCTCGGAGACCGACGCCGAGATCGTCTCCCATCTGATCGAGCGCCACTACGACGGCGACCTGACCGAGGCGGTCCGGGGAGCCTTCTGCGACCTGCGCGGCCACTACGCCTTCGTCGCCATGCACAACGATCACGAGGACACGCTCGTCGCGGCGCGGAAGGAATGCCCTCTGATCGTCGGCCTCGGCGAGGACGAGAACTTCGTGGCCTCTGCGATCCCGGCCTTCCTGGCCGAGACCCGGCGGGCGCTCGGCATCAAGAACGACGAGATCGTCACCATCCACGAGGGTGACGTGACCGTCATGGACTCAGCGGGCAACGCGGTCGAGGGCCGCGAGCCGTTCGAGGTCACCTGGGACGAGGACGCCGCCGAGAAGGGCGGTTACGACACCTTCATGCTGAAGGAGATCCACGAGCAACCGGACGCCGTCGCCGAGACGATCACCGACCGGCTGCCGTCGCTCGACGGTGTCGACCTCTCCGACGTGGACCTCGACGACGACTTCCTGAAGGGGATCGACCGGATCGTGATCGTCGCCTGCGGGACGTCCTACCACTCCGGGTTGGTGGGTCGCTACGCGATCGAGCAGTGGGCGCGAGTCCCGGTCGAGATGGACATCGCCTCCGAGTACCGCTACCGGGACCCGGTGCAACGGCCCAACGACCTTGTCATCGGGATCACCCAGTCCGGTGAGACGGCGGACACGCTGGCGGCGATGCGCCTCGCGAAGGAGGGCGGCTCGAAGGTCCTCGCGATCTGCAACGTGATGGGCAGCCAGGCGACGCGGGACGCCGACGCCGTCCTCTTCACCCGCTCGGGGATCGAGATCAGCGTGGCCGCGACCAAGACCTTCGTCAGCCAGGTGGCAGCCATGTACCTCCTCGGGCTCCGCCTCGCCGAGCTGCGAGGGACGATGGAGCCCGAGCGCATCGCAGAGCTGGTCGCCGAGCTCAAGTCGCTTCCCCACAAGATCCAGGAGACGATCGTCTCCTGCGACGAGCAGGTCAAGGCGATCGCCACCTCCGAGGCCCACCAGCGCTTCTTCATGTACATCGGCCGGCACATCGGCCTGGCCGTCTGCCTCGAGGGCGCCCTGAAGCTGAAGGAGATCTCCTACATCCCGGCAGACGCCTACGCGGCGGGGGAGATGAAGCACGGGCCCATCGCGCTGCTCGACGAGTCCACCCCGGTGGTCGCCGTCGCGACGGACAGCCCCGTGGTGGAGAAGATGCTCTCCAACATGGAGGAGGTGCGGGCTCGTGGCGCCGACGTGATCGCTATCGCCACCGAGGGCTCGGAGGGCGTCGAGGAGTCCGCCGACCAGACGATCTTCGTTCCGCGCACCGACTGGATCGTGCAGCCGATCGTCGCGATCGTGCCCCTGCAGCTGCTCGCCTATTACATCGCGCGGGAGAACGGCCTCAACGTGGACCAGCCCCGCAACCTCGCCAAGACGGTTACCGTCGAGTAGCCACGCTAGGATTCCGCGCCTCTTGGGTTCCCGCCGATTCACCGCGCTTCTGCTTGCCTGCGTGGCTGCCCCGGCTGCGGTCCTCGCCGGCTGTGGTGGTGGTGGCGGTGGGAGCGTCGACGTAGGCCCGGCGGCCGCCGTTCCGGCCAACACGCCGATCTACCTCGATGCGACGGTCAAGCCGACCGGCTCGGCCCAGTCCGATGCCAACGCTGCGCTCACGAAGATCCTCGGCACCTCCGACCCAGCCTCCAAGATCATCGAACAGATCAACAAGCAGAAGACGGCCACGGGGGAGCCGGTGAACTATCAAACGGACATCGCTCCCTGGCTGGGGGAGAAGGCCGGCGTCTTCTTCACGACTCTCGGGAACAACTCGCAGGGGGCGTCGGTCATCGAGACCACGAACCCGAGCGCGGCTCTCGCGTTCGCGCAGAAGGCCAACGGCACGAGCGGCGCCCCCAAGACCGTCGACGGCGTCTCGGTCCAGACGGGTCAGGACGCGAGCACCGCATACGCCACCGTGGGCGACTTCCTGCTGGTGGGCAACCCGACCGGAGTCGCCGCCGCGATCCAGGCGGACAATGGCGACTCGCTCGGCGACGACAGTGACTTCAAGGACGCGATCGGCGACCTCCCCGCCGACCGGCTGGGCACCGTCTACACGGTCCCCAAGACCTTCATCGACGCGCTCGGCAGCCAGTTCGACGCGGCCAGCAAGGCCGCCATCGAGAAGAGCGCCGGCGAGAACCTCGACGAGCCGGTGGCCGGCGCCGTGACGGCCTCGGCCGACTCGGTCCAGCTCGAGGCCACGGGTGGCAGCAGCGGCGTCGACACGCCGGAGAGCTCGCTGATCGGCAATGCGCCGGGCCAGTCCTGGCTCGCCCTCGGCATCGGGAACCTGGGCGACAACCTGAAGCAGAGCATCGACCAGCTCAAGGACCAGCTTCCCAACTTCGCCTCCATCCAGCAGCAGATCGAGCAGACCACCGGCTCATCGCTCGAGCAGCTCACCGGTTCCCTCGGCGACGCCGTCCTCTACGTCCAGGGGACCACCCAGTCCACTCTGACGGGCGCTCTGGTCATCCAGTCCAAGGACACACAACTGACCGGGCGCCTTCTGAGCCAGCTCCAGGGGCTGCTGCGGATCGGTGGACAGATCAAGCCACTGCATCTATCCGGCGGCGGCACGGGGTTCCAGATGTCGGATCGGAGCCTCTCGCAGCCGATCGAGATCGCCGAGCAGGGCGACAAGCTGGTGATCGGCTACGGCGCCGGCTCCGCCGAGGCCAGCCTGGCACCGGCCCAGACGCTCTCGGACTCACCGACGTTCTCCGCGGCGAAGGGCCAGGTCTCCTCGCTCGGCACCGACCTCTTCCTCAACCTGCAGTCGATCTTCGCCCTGGCGGAGTCATCCGGTGCGAAGTCCGATCCCCAGTACGCGCAGGCCAAGCCGTACCTGAACGCGCTCGACTACGTCGTCACCGGCTCTGGGTCGAGCAACGACAAGGCCGAGTTCAAGGCGGTACTCGGCCTCAAGTAGGTCCCCCTTGGCGCCCGCCGTCGGCATCGACCTGATCGAGATCGACCGACTGGAGCGCGCGCTCGAGCGTCGCCCGCGGCTCGCGGACCGCCTCTTCACCGAAGGCGAGCTTGCCTACGCGCGAGCTCGCGCCAGGCCGGGCCGTCACCTGGCGGCTCGCTTCGCGGCCAAGGAGGCCGTGATCAAGGCGCTCGGCCAGGGTGTCCCACTGCGCGAGATCGAGGTGATCGCGGGAGAGCCCCCGCGGGTCCAGCTCCACGGCCGCGCAGCAGAGGTTGCGGGGGGCGGCGAGATCGCGATCTCACTGACCCATTCAGGGGATTCAGCCGCCGCGATCGCGATCGCAGAGTGAGCATCCGCGGGCGCATCGCCCTCGCGATGACCAGGCGGTCGCTGCCGCGACGAATGAGCGCGGATCCGGTGGGCGAGATGCCTGACGGCCTGCACGTGGCCATCTGCGGATCCGGGTCGCCGCTGCCTGACCAGAAAAGGGGAAATCCGTGCGTGGCCGTGATCGCGGGCCGCCGAATGTTCATCGTCGATGCGGGAGAGCGGGCATCCGAGACGCTCAACCGAATGGGGATCGATCCCGGCGGAATCGAGGCGGTGCTGCTGACGCACTTTCACTCCGATCACATCGGCGGCCTGGGCAGCCTCGCCATCCAGCGATGGGTCGCCCAGGGCTCGACCGACAGGATGCGGGTCATCGGGCCACCCGGGGTCGAGCGCGTGGTGGCCGGCTACAACGAGGCATACGCCCTCGACAACGGCTACCGCACCGCGCACCACGGCGAGGAGATCGCCCCCTCCGCCACCGCGGGCATGACCGCGGAGAGGTTCGACTTCCGGGATGGGGCGGACTCAACGGTCCTGATCGACGATGGCGGCCTGAAGATCACGGCGTTCCGGGTCGACCATTCGCCGGCCGAGCCCGCGGTGGGCTTCCGCTTCGATTACGGGGGACGCAGCCTCGTGATCAGCGGCGACACCAGCTATTCCCCGGTTCTCGTCCAGGCGGCCACGGACGCCGACCTGCTCGTGCATGACGCCCTCTCGCCGGAGCTGACCAAGCTCGTCGGGGATGCCGCGGCGGCCGCCGGGCTAACCGATCGAGCCAAGATCTTCGCCGACATTCCCGACTATCACGCGAGCCCGGCCCAGGCGGCCGACGCCGCTCGGGAGGCCGGTGTCGGGGCGCTCGCGCTGACCCACATCGTCCCGCCGTTGCCGCTGAAGTCGCTTGAGGGCCCGTTCCTCGGTGACGCGCGCAAGCGCTTTGACGGACCACTCTGGCTCGCTCGGGATGGTGACCTCTACAGCCTGCCAAGGGCCGGCGGGCTTGAGCGCTCCACGATGTTCGGCCGTGGACCGGGGTCCTAGACGGTTCGTCCCAAGAGACCCCACCCGTTAGCGCTCCCCCGAGGGTTCTAAGCGCGTTGGTTTCTCTCATAAGGGCCTTGAGCCCGCCTGCTCGCGAGCAATGCTGCGCCCATTCCGGCGAACGCTGCATCGCGCACACCGGCCGCGATTAGCTGAATGCCCTCGCCGGCACCCTGGGTCGCGGCGACGAGGACGACGCCAAGGGCCAGCAGCCACCCAGTCCATACGGGCAACACGGCGGCTCGCACAACGGCCACCCCGAAGCCGATCCCGCTGACGACCATCAGGATCCCCGGAACGGTCAGCCAAAGCCCGAGGTCGTCGCTCAACGTGTCGTAGTCAGGTGAGCTGTTCACAAGCGCGTAGACCACGGTTCCGGTGAAGGCCACAAAGACCAGCGCGTACACCGCGGCACTCCAAAGCCCGAGGCGCCCGATGCGCGGCAGCTGGCAGAGGTACAGACCCCACACGAAGAAAGGGATCGCCGCCTCGGCGATCAGCGTCAGGACGAGCTGCCAGTCGGAGAATCCACCTTGGGCCGCCTCGACGAGGTCACTGGCGAAATACAGCAACGAGAAGGTCAGAGCGGCAGCACCGGTCACCGTGCCCAGCTCTCGGTCGCGAGCCACGGCGACAATCTATAGCGGCGCTCGGAAAGGCGGACGGCTTCAGGCTCCATCGGCCGCGCCGCTAGGCTCACGCCGATGGAGGACTGGCTCGATCCTTGCCTGGACGCCGAGGAGATGCGCGCCACCGACGCGTGGGCGATCAAGGATCAGGGGGTGCCCTCGCTCGATCTGATGGAGACCGCCGGGCGCGCCCTCGCCGAGGCGGCCGCTCAGGCCGCGACCTCCAACCGGGCGGCGGTCGTCTGCGGGAAGGGGAACAACGGCGGTGACGGCCTGGTCGCCGCGCGCGCCCTCCGCGAGACCGGCTTCGAGGTCGATGCCCTGCTGCTGGCTCCGCCCGATGAGCTCTCGGCCGACTCTCAGGCCAACGCCGCCCGGTTCGAGGGGGCGCGCCCCCTGGACCCGAGCGAGTTGGCCGAAGCGATGCGCGGCACCGGGGTGGTGATCGACGCGGTCTTCGGCACCGGCTTCGCGGGCAATCCTCGTGGGCCGGCCGTCGACGCGATCGAGGCGATGAACGAGGTGGACGCGCCAGTGGTGGCGGCGGACATCGCCTCGGGAGTGAACGCATCCACGGGAGAGGTCGAGGGCGCAGCCGTGTCGGCGGACGTCACTGTGACCTTCCACGCTCCGAAGCTCGGCCACTGGATCGCACCGGGAAAGGACCACACGGGCGCACTCGAGGTCGCGCCGATCGGCATCCCGGATGGAGCCCCGGTGGAGCCGCACGCGGGCCTGATCTACCCGCGGGTACTCGAGCTCGCGCCCGCCCGCGCCGCCGGCTCGACCAAGTTCAGCTCCGGGCAGGTGCTGATCGTCGGCGGGTCCCGCGGGCTCACGGGGGCGGTCACCATGGCGGCCCTCGCCTCGATCCGCACCGGCGCCGGCTACGCGACGGTGGCCGTCCCCGCGGACCTCGAGCAGATCTTTGAGATCAAGTTGACCGAGGCGATGTCGATCGGCTGCGCGAGCCGCGACGGCAGGCTCCGGCCCGCCGCATCCGAGCAGATCCTCGGCGCCGCCGAGCGCGCGGCGTGCGTCGTGCTCGGCTCCGGCATGGGGCGCGAGCAGGGCACCCAGCGCCTGATCCAGGAGCTCACCGAGCGGATCGAGGCGCCGCTGGTGATCGACGCCGACGGGCTCAACGCCCACGCGGGGCGGATCGAGAAACTCGCCAAGCGCAGGGGGCCCCTCGTGCTCACGCCTCATGCGGGGGAGATGGGGAGGCTGCTCGACCGGGACTCGAAGGAGATCGACGCGAAGCGCGCGGACAGCGCGCGAGAGGCCGCCACCCGCAGCGGAGGCATCGTCCTCCTCAAAGGCGACGACTCGATCGTCACCGACGGTGAGCGCCTCGCCGTCAACGCGATCTCCAGCCCGCAGCTCGCCACCGCCGGCACCGGCGACGTCCTCTCCGGCATGATCGCTGCGCTGATCGCCCGGGGCATGGAGCCGTTCGCGGCGACCTGCGCGGCCGTCGTCGCCCACTCGCGGGCCGGGCGGGAGGCGGGAAGGCGCGTCGGCCATGACTCGGTGATCGCCGGCGACGTCATCGAGTCGATCCCGGCGGGGCTGTCGCTCTGAGCGCTCCCGAGATGACAACGCGGGCCGTGGCGACGATCGACGTCGGCGCGGTGGAGCGGAACTGCCGGACGCTGAAGGACCGGATCGGCGATGGGGTTGAGCTCTGCGCCGTGGTGAAGGCGAACGGCTACGGACATGGCGCCGCCGTCTGCGCAGCCGCCGCCCAGCGCGGCGGGGCGAGCAGGCTCGCTGTGGCCACCGCGTCGGAGGCCGAGGAGTTGCGGCTGCACTTTCCGGAGGTTCCGATCCTCGTCATGGGCGCCCTCACCTCCGACGAGCTTCGGACCGCGCTGGGGGCGCGCGCCGACGTCGCGATCTGGAGCGAGCGATTTCGGGACCTCTGCTCGCGAGTCGCCGAGGACCTCGGCCGGATGGTCCGCGCGCACGTCAAGCTCGACAGCGGCATGGGCCGCCTGGGAGAGCGCGACCCGAAGGCGCTGATCGAGCTTGCTCGCGCCTGCGTCGAGGATCAGCGTCTGGACGTGGCCGGCGTCTGGACGCATTTCGCCACCGCCGACGAGGAGGGCGACTCCTATCTCGGTGAGCAGCTCGCCGCCTTCACCCCCGTCGCCGAGGAGATCCGGGAGCTCGCCCCGGACTGCGTTATCCACGCCGCGAACAGCGCCGCGACGCTGCGGGATCCGGCGACCCACTTCGACATGGTGCGCTGCGGGATCGCCGTCTACGGGCTCGATCCCTTCGGACGCGATCCCGGCGAGCGGGATCTGGAGCCGGCCCTCGAGCTGTATTCCTACGTCGCCGACGTCAAGCGCTTCGAGCGCGGGGCCAGCGCCGGATACGGGAGGACCTGGCGGGCGCCGGAGGACACCTGGGTCGGCGTACTGCCGATCGGCTACGGCGACGGCGTGCGCCGCGGCCTCTCCAACAACGCGGAGGTGCTCGTCGGCGGCCGGCGCTATCCGCTCGTGGGGACCGTCTCGATGGACAACATCACGATCGACCTCGGCCCCGACACGGAGGTCGAGCCCGGCGCACCCGCGGTGCTCATCGGAGCCCAGGGCTCGGAGCGGATCCTCGCTGAGGAGCTGGCCGCTCGCCTCGACACCATCAACTACGAGGTGACCTGCGGCATCTCGGGCCGGGTGCCCCGGGAGGTGATCGACTGAGCCCGTCGCTCGACGAAGCCCTCTCGGCCGCCCCGTCGGTCGCGGCGGCCCGCACCGCGCTGGAGGAACGCTCGAGTCCCGCCTGGCTCGTCGGCGGAGCGATCAGGGACGCGCTTCTTGACCGGCCGGTCGCCGACGCCGATCTCGCGGTGGAGCGCGGGAGCGAGGAGGAGGCCGCTCGCGCGATCGCCCGAGTGGCCGGCGGCTCGGCCTTCTCGCTCTCGGAGGAGTTCGCGACCTGGCGCGCGGTCGCTTCCACCGGCGGCTGGCACGTCGACGTCTCGGGCCTGCGCGACGAGTCGATCGAGGGCGATCTGCGCGTTCGCGACTTCACCGTCAACGCGATCGCCGTGCCGCTCGGCGGGGGCGATCCGATCGATCCGACGGGCGGGATCGCCGATGCGGACGCCCGGATCCTGAGGGCGACATCGGAGGCCTCCTTCGAGGAGGACCCGCTCCGCCTGCTGCGCGCCTGCCGGCTGGGCGCGAGCCTCGGGCTGTCCCTCGATGCGGGCACCGCCGAGCTCGCGCGCCGGTATGCCGATCACGCCGCGGACCCGGCCGGCGAGCGCCAGTTCGCGGAGCTGCGAGGCATCGTCGCCGGGGACGATCCGATGGCCGGCATCCGATTGATGGAGGAATTGGCGGTCCTGCCGGTCGTCCTCCCCGAGCTCGAGGCGCTCCGCGGCGTCGTCCAGAACCCGAACCACCATCTCGACGTGCTCGGCCACACGTTCGCCGTGCTCGAGGAGTGGCTCGGCATCGAGGCCGACGTTCCGGGCTTCGCCCGAGACCTCGCCCCGGAGGTGGAGTCGTTCCTCGGCGAGCCCCTCGCCGATGAGCTCACGCGCCGGGACGCGCTGCGATTCGGGGCGCTCTTTCACGACCTGGGCAAACCGGAGACCCGGGAGGAGGGGTCCGGCTACGTCACCTTCATCGGGCACGACGAGGTCGGGGCGCGGATCATCGCGTCGATCTGCCGGAGGCTCCGCACGAGCCGGGCGCTCAGCAACCATCTCCAGGGGCTGGCCCTCCACCACCTGCGGCTCGGGTTCCTGATCCACCAGAGGCCGCTCTCGCGGCGGGCCGTCTACGACTACCTGGTCGCGACCGAGCCCGTCTCGGCCGACGTCACGCTGCTCACCGTCGCCGATCGCCTGGCGGCCCGCGGCGAAGGCCCCCTGGCGAGCCCGGAGATGGTCGAGGCGCATCTCGATCTGGCCCGCGAGATGCTGCGTGAGGCGCTCGCCTGGCACCGCGACGGCTCGCCTCGCCCGCCGCTGACCGGGGACGATCTGGCGGAGGAACTCGGGCTCTCTCCCGGCCCCGAGATGGGCCGCATGCTCGAGGAGCTCCGCGCCGAGGCATTCACGGGCGAGATCACCAGCCGCTCAGAGGCACTCGAGCGAGCCCGGGAGCTCCGCTAGCCCCCGTTGGGGATAGCGTTCGCGCCCATGGCGGATCCCGACTGCCTCTTCTGCGGCATCGTCGCCGGGTCGATCCCGAGCGAGACGATCGACGAGAACCAGCGGACCGTGTCGTTCATGGACATCAACCCGGCCACCGCGGGGCACGCGCTGGTCGTGCCCAGGGTCCACTCGAAGGACCTGCTCGAGATCGGCACCGAGGACCTCTCGGCCACGATGCTGACCGCCCAGCGGCTGGCCGAGCGGATGAAGGACGTGCTCGGGGCGGATGGGGTCAACCTGATCAACGCCTGCGGGCAGGCCGCGTGGCAGACCGTCTTCCACTTCCACATTCACGTGGTGCCCCGCTACGACGATGATCCGCTGAAGCTTCCGTGGATTCCCGAGCCCGGGGATTCCGATGAGATCGCGGCGACCGCCGCCAAACTGAGAGGTGAGAATGGCTGAGACTGAGACGAAGACCGCTCCGATCAGGCTCGAGCGGGACGGCAACGTCGCCTCGATCGTGCTCTCGAACCCGCCGCTCAACCTGTTCGGCGATGACGCCTGGGGAGCGCTCGTCTCCTGCATCGAGGAGGTCGAGGGCTCGGACGCCCGCGCCCTGGTCTGGCGCGCGGAGGGCGACATCTTCACCGGTGGCGTCGACGTCAACAGCTTCAAGCGGGTTCAGGAGGAGGGCAGCGCCTCGGATTCGTTCGGATCACTGATCCCGGTGGTCCGGCGCATCGAGGATCTGCCGATCCCGACGCTCGCGCTGGTTCACGGCCTCTGCCTGACTGCCGGCCTGGAGATCTCGCTCGGCTGCGACATGCTCTGGGCGACCGAGTCGGCCCGCTTCGGACTCGTCGAGGCCGTCGTCGGCCTCACTCCGGGGGCGGGCGGCACGCAGCGGATGGCCGAGCGTGCCGGACCCGCGCGGGCGGCCGAATTCGTGATGAGCGGCGGCCTCTACGACGCCGCGACGCTCGAGGGCTGGAACGTCGTCAACCGGGTCGTGCCCGACGATCAGCTGCTCGAGAAGGGCATGAGGTTCGCCCACAGGCTGGCGGACGGCCCGACGGTCGCGCATGGGGCGACCAAGAAGATCATTCGCGGCTACCGGGCGGGCGGCGTGAATCAGGCCGATGAGGTGACGCCGGGCGTGTTCGCCGACCTGTTCGCCTCCGAGGACCTGAAGAACGCCGTGGCGAGCTTCCTGAAGGATGGGCCCGGCAAGGCGACATTCGAGGGTCGCTGACCGAGGCGCTACCCTGCCCGGTCGCATATGGCTAAGGAAGAGAAGATCGAGATGGAGGGCGAGATCACGGAGGCGCTGCCCAACACGATGTTCCGCGTCAAGTTGGACAACGACCACGAGGTCCTCGGCCACATCTCGGGCAAGATGCGCCGCCACTACATCCGCATCCTTCCGGGAGACCGGGTGAAGATCGAGCTTTCGCCCTACGACCTCGACCGCGGCCGCATCACGTACCGGTACAAGTAGATGCGGATCGGGGCCAGGACATTCGCATTCGCTGTGACCGGAGCTCTCTGCGTGATCCTCGCCGCGACAGCGTTTGCAGGTACAAAGACCAAGAGGGTCTCGGTCATCGTCAACGCGACCAGCGCCCAGATCGTCAAGGGCTCCAAGCAGAAACAGCTTCAGGTCAACGCCCAGCTCGATTCGTCATTCGCTCGCTGCGAGCGTCAGCGCAACGTTCTCCTGTACCGCTCCGTCAACGGTGGCCTCGCCGGTCCCGCGATCGGCAAGGCGATCAGCCAGGGCGGAGGGAGCAAGGGCCGCGTGACGATCACCGGCACCAGCTCCACCAAGATCAAGCCGACGGACGAGTTCCTCGCGATCGCCGCCCAGCGCAAGGTGAAGATCAAGGGCAAGGCATACGTCTGCAAGCGGGGCGTCTCCGCGGCCTTCTCCGCAAACTCCGTCTAGGGGCGTAGGCTGGTCCCTCACCCGATCGGAGGAGGGAGCCAATGAGGGCGGGAAGATTGCTTGTGGTGCTGGCGGTCGCGCTGCTGGGGCTCAGTCTGTTCAGTGCCGGTGCGCTGGCGGGCAGCGGCAAGAAGAAGAAGAGCACGAACGTCATCTACTTCGGCGGCTATCCGAAGTTCAACAACAGCGGCAAGGTGACCGTCAAGGGGTCGCTGAACACCGTCAAGACCTGTCGGATCTCGCGCGGCATTCGGCTGCAGCTGCTCGACTCGACTGCGACCGTGATCTCGACGCTCGCCGGCTCGAGCACCGACTCGAACGGGAACTTCGTGATCTCGGGCGAATTGCCCAACGGGTTGCCGCCCGGCACGAACTCGGTTCGTGTCAAGGCGCTCAAGGAAACCGCCGGGAAGTTCGTCTGCAAGGCGGGCGTGTCGACGCCGGCGCCGGTTCCAGCGGCGAAGTAGTCGTGCGACAGAGGCCCTAGAGGTACGACCCGGCGGCGGCCGGGTCCGGATCGGCGAGCTCCGCGATCAGCGAGGACCAGCCGAACTCCTTGGCGCCCAGACCCTCGCCCGAATACGGCTCGTAGAACTCGCGCAGCCGCTCCTCCGCGACGGCTGCACTCAGGCGGTTCGCCATCTCCATCGCCTCGCCCTCGTGGCCCAGCCGCAGCAGGCCCATCCAGAGCAGCCAGGCCGAGTTGATCCAGGTCGGACCGCGCCAGTACAGGCGACTCAGGCGTCTCTTCCACTTGCGGGGCTCGAAGGTCGGCTCCTCGGCCGAGACGGAGGTCGGCGGGAAGGGCAGCCAGTACTTCCGCTGGTCGAGCAGGTGCTCAGAGATCAGGCGCCGCCCGATCTCGGCTGGCAGGTCGGGCAGAGCGAGCGGGGCGAGCGCCGACCAGGTCGAGGTCCGGATGCGGCGGTCACCGTCAGACACTGGGTCCGTCATGTCCTCGTGGGCGAGATCGCCGCGCGCGACGTCCAGGAAGAGCCCGCGCCGCTCGTCCCAGAGCCTCTCGACGATCCGCGGGGTGATGGAGGGCTGGCCGGCGGCGATCCGCGAGAGATTCCAGAGCACGTTGGTGACCACCTCGCAGAGGACCGGGCGACCGGCGCCGAGCACGCGGCGGGCGTCCCAACCGAGGCGGCGGTTACCGGCGATCAGGAATGGGAACAGCAGCCGGGCGTGGGCGCGCAGCCCCCAGACCGGGTCGAACTTGGGGGATGAGTCGAGCCCGGACTCGTCCGGCTGGACGATCCAGAGCAGGCCGTCGCCGTCCAGGTCCCGGTTGGCCTCGAGCCAGTGGTGGTGAGTGGCGATGCGCGGCTCGGCGGCCGGATCCCCGACGGCGATCCGCCAGGCCCAGGCGAGCAGAGGCGGCTGGATCGTGGAGGTGTTGGCCGCCTTCTTGGAGGTGACGTTGTAGGTCCAGCGCCGCTGCCAGTCGACGTGACCGTGCCAGAAGATCGTGTGGCCGATGAAGCCATCCTCGGAGCCGCCCGCAAGCAGGCTGCGGAGCTCGCTCTCGGCGCGGGAGGGGTCGAATCGCCGCCAGACGACCGCATGGAAGCAGGAGTCCCAGTACCACTGCCATGGGTAGTGGGTGGGACTTGGCCGCGAGTAGCCGTAGTGAACCCCGTCACGCTCACCCTCGATCCAGCTGCCGCGCAGGGTCTCCTCGGCGATCTCCAGGACCCGATCGTGGGTGCCGGTCTCGATCACGGACTCCGCGCTCACGCCGTCATGCGGCGCATGCCGCGAAGGGCCATCGCCGTGAACAGCGCGCCGAGTCCGAGCAGGGCGAGGAGGCCGGGCCAGGTGCCTGACCAGGTCACCGATCCGATGAAACCCTGGCGAGCTGCCTCGACGACCTGTGTCACCGGGTTGATCCGGGCCACCGTCTGCAGCCAGCCCTGGAGCAGGTGCAGGGGCGCATAGGCGGTGGTGAACAGAACGAGGATGAACATCCCCGCCTGCATCAGCGGTGCGGCCGACTGCGTCTTAAACCGCAGCGCGAGCGATGTGCCCCAGGTCGCGGCCACGATCGCCATTCCCATCACGACCACCAGCGCGACCGCTAGCCCGTCCAGCCCGGGCCAGTGGGCGCCGGCGATCAGACCCACGACCAGCAGAAACGACGCCGGAAGCAGCGCGCGCAGGCCGGCCGAGAGGACGAGTCCCGCCAGGATCACGGGCCGCGGAGCGGGCGACGCGAGCAGGCGGTCGAACCAACCGCCCTCGATGTCGCGGGCCAGGTTGACGCCCGTGGCCGCGCCCGTGAACGCCGCTCCCTGCATGAGGCTGACCGGGATGATGAAGCTCTGGTAGCTGCCTGAGCTGAACCCGGGCAGCAGCGTCAGGTGGCCGAAGACGCTGGTGAGCCCGAGGAAGAAGATGGTCGGAGCCAGGATGCCGGGAACGGCGGCACCGGGTACCCGCACGAGCTCGTTTTGTGCACGGCGAATCAGCGCGCCGATGGTCGCGAGGTTGGCTTCGCGGCCCATCAGCCCCTCCTCGCCCGTGCGCGAACCGCGATCGCGCTGAGCCAAAGACCGAGGGCCGCGATGCCGACGACCGAGACCACGGCCTTGAACATGTCGTGGCCGGTGAAGCCCGAGATGACCGGCTGGCGAATCCCGTCGACGATGAAGCTCAGGGGGTTGTACTGGGCGACCGAGGCGGCCGGCTCGAGCATCAGCGTCGCCGGGAAGAAGGCGCTGGACAGAAAGAGAACGACGAAGAGCAGGGGGAAGATCCCCTGGACCACGCTGGCGCTGCCGGTGCGCAATGCAAGCGCCGCGGCCAGCGACCCGAAGGCGATCGCCGATGCGGAAACCATCAACACGATCCAGACGCCCCCGAGAAAGCCGGCCTGGATCGTGGCGCCGAAGATCAGCCCGATCGCGATGAACCAGATGGCGACTATCGCGCCCAGCATCGCGGTGCCGGCGAGCCGGCCGAGCACGATCGCGAAGCGGGAGATCGGCGCCGCGAAGAGCCGATCGGTGAAGCCCATCTCGATGTCGATCGCCAGCGCGATCGCCCCGGAGTTCCCCGCGAGCAACGTAGCCTGGACCATCGCTCCGGCGAGCATGAACGCGAGAAAGCTCTGCACGGGCGGGAACTCGGGGAGGTTCACGGCCCGCCCGGCCCCCCCGGTCTGAATCGCGAGCAGCAGGGTGGGGAAGACGAAGAGCGGTGCGGCCAGTTGCGGCCGTCGCGCGGTCTGCCTGACCGATCTGGCACCGAGGGCTGCAATGACTCGCGCGTTGGCGGCAAGTCGGTCGATCATTCGGCAACGACCTCCTCTTCGCCCGTGTCCTTCTCGTCGCCCTCCAGGTGCTGACCGGTCTTGGCGACGAACACGTCATCGAGGGTGGGCTGGACCAGGTCGAGGGACTCCACGTTGAGGCCCTCCTGGTTGAGCGCGACGACGATCGGGCCGACCTCGGAGGTCCCATGCTCGAGCTCCACCATCAGGATGCCGTCGCGGGCCGGGAGCGGCTTGCCGAACCGGGCCAGGATCTGCTCGGCGTCGTCCGCCTTGCCGGCCCCATCGACGAGAGAGAGCTCCAGGTGCGGTTTGCCCACCTGGGCCTTGAGGGCCTGCGGGGTGCCCTCGGCGACGATCCGGCCACCGCTGATGATGCCGACGCGGTCGGCGAGCCTGTCGGCTTCCTCGAGGTACTGGGTGGTCAGGAAGACGGTGGTGCCCTCGTCGTTCAGCTTCTGGACCTCCTCCCAGATCGCCTGGCGGCTGACCGGGTCGAGGCCGGTCGTCGGCTCATCCAGGAAGAGGACCTCCGGGGTATGGACGAGGGCCGCCGCGAGGTCGAGGCGCCGCTGCATCCCGCCCGAGTACGTGCCGACGCGGCGGTCGCCGGCGAGCGTCAGGCCCACGCGCTCCAGCAGCGAGTCCGCCAGCTCGCTGCCGCGCTGGCGGGGAATGGCGTGGAGGGTCGCCTGGAGCTGGAGCAGCTCGCGACCGGTCATCAGCGGGTCGAGGGCCGCCTCCTGAAGCGCCACGCCGATCTTGCGGCGCACCGTGCCGGCTTCAGAGACGACGTCATGGCCGGCGACCCACGCCTTTCCGCCTGTGGGGGTGAGCAGCGTGGTCAGCATCCGGACGGTCGTGGTCTTCCCGGCGCCATTCGGCCCCAGGAACCCGTAGATCTCACCCTCCGCGACATTGAGGTCCACGCTGTCGACTGCCTTGATGCCGCCCTCGAATTCGCGAGCAAGCTGCTGCGTCTCGATGGCGGCCACGGTCCCCGGACGATAACCGGAGGCCTGGACCGGCCCCGGAGGGCCGTCACACAGCCATGGGTGCCCGCCGGCGGGTCACGATCGTCGTCGGGTTGGGCGGCAGCCGGTCGTCGGTCGAGAGCCACGAGCCCGCCAGGATCAGGAGCAGCCCTGCGATGGCTCCCGCGCCCGGGTTCTCGCCCAGGACGATCACGCCGAGCGCCACCGCCACCACCGGGTTCACGTAGGTGATGATCGAGGCGCGGCCCGCGCCGACCTCGGAGACCAGCACCATCAGGATCACGAACGCAATCGCCGTGCACACCACCCCGAGGACGACCAGCGAGGCGAGTGCGTCAGCAGACGGGGCGCTGCTTGGAAAGGTGATCAGTCCCGCAGGGGTGAGTAGCACCCCCGCCACGGCCAGGCTGGCGGCCATCGTCGCCCGGGGGTCGTAGCTGAGCAGGTGCCGCTTGATGATCATCGGCCCCGCGGCATAGCCGAGGGCGGCGACCATCACCGCCCCCGCTCCGAGGACCGCGCCCGGCTCGGAGCTCAGGTCGATTCCGACGAGCGCGATCACGCCTGCCAGGCCGATCAGCATGCCGAGCATGCGGGTCCGCGTGGGCCGCTCGGTGTGGTCGAAGCGGAGGGCGAGCAGGGCGATCAGCAGCGGCACGGTCGCGATCACGATCGCGGCCACCGAGGAGTCCACGTGCTGCTCGCCCGCGGCGATCAGCGGGAAGGGAATGGCCATCTCCACCGTCGCGTAGGCGAGGATCCAGCGGCGCGGCCCGCGCCGCAGCATCTCGAGGGCCTGGCGCGGAACCAGGACCCAGAGCAACGCCGCCCCGAGAACGACCCGCGCCCACGCGAGGAAGAAGGGGGAGACGCCGCCGTCCACCGCGACCTTGATGAAGAGATAGGGAACGCCCCAGATCAGCGACAGGGCCGCGAACGCAAGCCAGGCCCGCCTGTTCATCGCTCAGGCGACGGCGGCGGGACGAAGTTCGACGAACTCGCGGTCGGTGGCGCGCTCGAGCGCCTCGGCTGCATCGAGCAGGGCGGCATCGGATCCCCATGGGCCCAGAAGCTGCAGCGCCGCCGGAAGCCCCCCGTCCAGGCCCACCGGGACGCTCACGCCCGGAACGCCGGTGAGGTTCGCGAGGACGCCCTGGCGCGCATTGCCCGCGTCGGCGGACTCGACGCCCGACGGCAGCTCGATCATCGGCTCGGCAAGCGGCGGCGCCACGGCCGGAACTGCCGGCCAGGCGAGCACGTCGACCTCGTCGAAGATGGCCGCCAGGTCCCTGCGCACCTTGGCGCGCTGCTTGAACGCCCGAGCGGTCAGGCTGAGCGGCAGCAGTGCCCGAAGCTTGAGGACACCCCGGTTGATCAGCCCGAGCTCGGGGCTGAGCTCGTTGAGCACCCCGGGGACCAGGTGGGCCGCCTCCTCCGACTGCGCGACGAGCAGGGCGGCGGGCAGGATCAGGTCCAGGTCCGGCAGCTCGACCGCGACGATCTCGCCGCCGGTCTCACTCCTGAGCGCTTCCAGCGCGGACTCGCATTCGTCTCGCACTCCGGGGGCGGAATCGCTCCAGTAGGGATCGCGGACGACGCCGATCTTCAGATCCTTCGGTTCCCCGGCCGCCAGCTTCTCGCCGAACAGAGCTGAGGCGAGCAGCCGGCAGTCGGCGGCGTCGCGGCAGAGCGGGCCGGAGACGATCGTCTCCGTATTGGCGATGTGATGGCCCTCCATGGCCGAGCGCCCGAACGTGGGCTTCAGCCCCGTGACGCCGCAGTAGGCGGCCGGGTAGCGGATCGAGCCGAGGCCGTCGGCGCCGACCGCGCCCGAGACCATCCCACCCGCGACGCCCGCAGCCGGTCCGCTCGAGGAGCCGCCCGGGCAGCGGTCCAGTTCCCAGGGGTTGTGGGCGGGGCCGTAGAGGGAGGTGTTCCCGGTGCTGCTAGAACCGAGCTCGTGCATGTTCGCGACGCCTGCGATCACCGCTCCGGCGTCACGGAGGGCGCGGTACGGGCCCGACTCGCCCGGCTCGGGGGTCACTCCGGGGACGGACGCGGCGCCGACCGTCTCGGCCCGCCAGGGGAGCGGCCATTCGTCCTTGATCAGGACGGGGACGCCGCGCAGCGGGCCATCGGGGGCCTGTTCGAGCATCTCGCGGGAACGGTCGGGGAAGGTCGCGACCACCGCGTTCAGGTCCGGGTTCCGCTCCTCGATCCTTGAGAGGCAGGCATCGAGCAGCTCGCCGGCGTCGAGGTCGCCGGCCGCGATCTGCGCCGCCTGCTCGCGCAGCGACAGGTCGAGGGCGCTCATCGCGCGGGAGGCTTCGAGAGGTCGGGGTGCATCTCGGGCTCGATTCCGCCGAGGTCCGCATCCCGGAGAAGCTGCATGCCCGGCTCGTACACGGACCAGAGGCCCAGCATCACCGCCCGCTCGTCCTCATCGGCGTCGATTCCGAAGGTTTCGAGGCCCCCGTTCAGATAGCTCTGGAATGCGGATTCGCCCTCCATCGGGCTGAACCTTACTCATGCGGACTGCAAGGAAACCCCGCAACCCTCCACGAAAAGGGGTGTTCAATGAAGCCCATGGGCCAGAAAGCTCACGCACAAGCACGCCTGCACAGGTGGAGCATCGGAACCGCCGTCGCGGTCTTCACGGCCGTGCTCGCGGCCCTCATTGTGACCGGCATCGCAGGCGCGGCTCCGCGGGTGACCGTGCTGGGCGCCGCGACCCCCGCCGTCCCCTCCTGCCCGACGAACTGCCAGGCGATCGGCAAGACCACCGGCTTCCAGACGAACATCACAGGTGCGAAGAACCCCTTCATCGTGTCGACCCGCGGCCGGCTCGTCGCCTGGTCGATCAAGACCGGCGCCCCGAGCACCAAGCCGAATCCGAACAACAACAACCAGAGCGACTACGACTTCTTCAGCAAGACGTTCGGAGGGCCGCCGAAGGCCAGGGTCGCGGTGCTGAAGCCGATCATGAAGTCGATCCGGGCCGGCAAGCCGATCTACAAGCTCAAGTCCCAGTCGCCCGTCGAGGACCTCTCCGCCTTCCTGGGGCAGACCACCACCTTCACGCTCGACACCCCGCTGCGGGTGAAGCCGAACAACGTCGTGGCCCTCACGGTCCCGACCTGGGCGCCCGCCTTCGCGATCAATCAGAGCGCCGACACGAAGTGGGCCGCCAGCCGCAAGAAGGGCAAGTGCAGCGCCACGGCGGACATCCTGGCCGGGACGCCGCAGGACGCGCTCGGCACCCAGCGCTCCTACGGATGCGTCTACAACACCGCCCGCCTGCTCTACTCGGCGACCGTCGTCGCGGACCCTAATCAGTCGGCGCCCAAGAAGCCGGGCAAGAAGAAGTAGAGCCGAAGCGACAGCTCCGGCGAGACAGCGCGTATCGGCCCTTCACGAACCGTCGAGAGCCGGCTGGCGCAGCCCGCAGTACGGGCAATCGCTGACGTCCAGCCCGATCAGCTGGTTGCAGCGGCGGCACGAGCGCAGGTTCTCCGGAGCCCGCACGAGCGCGGACTCCGATGGGGCGAGGGGCAGCGTCGCCGCGGCGACCCGCATCTCCTCGCCGCTCTCGCGGTCGACGTAGACGCCGTCGGGCCGGACCTTCGCGAGCGCCTCGCGGCCGGATGCAGGGGCTCGGAGGCGATAGGTCTGCTCGGAATTCTGCACGGGCGGCACGTTACCGCCTCCGTCAGACCGCGGTCATGAGCGGCCGCTCCTCTCAATACGGTGGTCCGGTGCGCGTCCTGATCTTCCACGGCTATCTGCTCCGCGGGACAGGATCCAACGTCTACAACGCGAGCCTCGCCCAGGCCCTCGCCGGCCAGGGACACGAGGTCCACCTCCTCTGCCAGGACGGGCACGCGGCGGAGCTGGAGTGGGTCGATGCGGTCGGGGACTGGGATGGCGGCAGCCTGGAGGTGGAGCGGATTCGCGATGCCGGGAACGCCGGCAGCGTCACGGTGTACCGCCCCGACATCGGTGGGCTGTTGCCGGTCTACGTCCTAGACCGCTATGAGGGCTTCGAGGTGAAGACGTTCCCCGACCTGAGCGACGCCGAGCTCGACCGCTATCTGGACGCGAACGTCGCGGCGGTGCGCGATGTGATCGCGGCGGCGGGGGATCCGCAGGCCGCGCTGGCGAACCACCTGATCATGGGACCGGCCATCCTCGCCAGGGTCGGCCTGCGTTTCGCCATCAAGGTGCATGGCTCGGACATCTCCTACACCGTTCGCCCGCACCCCGACCGCTTCGTCCCCTACGCGCGCGAGGGGACGGATGCGGCCGCCGGGGTTCTCGCCGGCTCCTCCCACACGGCGAGGGCACTGTTCGAAACTGTCCCGGACCCCGGCCTGCCGGAGCGCACCCGTCTCGGGCCACCCGGGGTGGACGTCCACCGCTTCCGGCCCCATCCCGAGGAGGAGTCGCTCCGCGAACTGGATTCCCTCGCAGACCGGCTGGCGGGGGAGGAGCCGCAGGAAAGCGGCGAGGGCGACTCATTCGGCCGCGACGGGCGTGAGATCGCCGCCGCTCTGCGGGCGTGGGGCCGGGGAGATCCGCGGGTGCTGTTCGTCGGCAAGCTCCTGATCAGCAAGGGCGTGGACCTGCTCGCGACCGCCTGGCCCCTCGTCCATCGCGCCCGCATCGCCGCCGGCGCGCCCGCGCCGCGGATCCTCTTCATCGGCTTCGGCGCCTTCGAGCAGGGACTGCGGACGCTGATCGACGCGCTCGAGCGAGGGGACCTGGAGGCAGCCCGCGCCGTCGCTGCGAAGGGGCGCGGCCTGGAGGGCGGCGACCAGCCGAATGAGGCGCTGCCGATCCTCTCCGGCTTCCTGGCGGATCCGCCGAAGGGCTACGCGGACGCCGCGCGAGAGTGCGCCGGTTCGATGCTGATCGGCGGCCGCCTGGAGCACGACGAGGTCGCGGACGTGATGCCCGCGGCCGACACCTTCGCCATGCCGAGCACCTGGCCCGAGGCGTTCGGGATGGTCCCGGCCGAGTCGGCCGCCTGCGGCGTGCCGCCGACCGCCGCGGACCATTCCGGGATGCGCGAGGTCGCCCAGGTGCTCGCCGAGGCAGTCCCGGCCGATCTGGGCCGTCTCCTCAGCTTCCCGGTCGGGCCTGGCGCCGTCGGTGAGCTCGCGGAGCGCCTCGAGGGCTGGCTCTCCCTGGACCCCGAGCGCCGGCACGAGGCGGGCATCGCCCTGTCCGAGCAGGTCGATCGGCTGTGGAGCTGGGAGGGCGTCGCGCGGACGGTGATCGCCGCGTCAGAGGGTCAGCTTGACCTGCTTCCCAAGGTTGCCACGCCGAATGCGCCCTAACCCGGCATGCCCGGAAGCGAAGCTGAGGACATGCCGGTTTGCGTCTCGTGAATAGAATGCCGCCCGTGCGGGGACTGCCCATTGCAAAGCTGATCGCGGCGATCATCGTCCTCTCGGTCGTCACCTCGGTGATCATGCTGATCCCGAACTGGAACGGCCCGGCTGACTCGACGGCCGCGGGCAAGATCGACAACCTGCTCGACGTGATGATCGTGCTCTCGTCGTTCGTCTTCTCGATCGTGATGGTGATGATGATCTACTCGATCTGGAAGTGGCGGGCGAAGCCGGGGGACGAGTCGGACGGCTCACCGATCCACGGCAACACCCGCCTCGAGATCGCCTGGACCGTGATCCCGACGGCGATCGTTCTCTTCGGGGCGGTCTACTCCTGGATCACGCTCGACAACATCGAGGCCCACGACCCCAACCGCATGGTGGTGGACGTCTACTCACAGCAGTACGAGTGGCATTTCGACTACCCGGAGACGGGCACCACCTCGCGCGAGCTGCACGTCCCGGTCGATCGCCAGATCGAGTTCCGGATGCACGCGCTCGATGTCATCCACTCGTTCTGGGTTCCCGAATGGCGGATCAAGAAGGACAACGTCCCGGGCATCACCACCCGGGCATACATCACTCCGACCAAGACCGGGGACTTCACGCTGGTCTGCACGGAGCTCTGCGGCATCGGCCACGCGACCATGAGGGCGCCGGTGGTCGTGGAAAAGTCCCAGGCGGACTGGCAGCAGTGGGCAGCGAGCCAGGCGCCGATCAAGTCCGACGAGCAGGCCGGCGAGAAACAGCCGAACGGACCGACGACGCCGAGCCAGATCAAACAGTGACCTTAGGAAGGACTGAGATAATCCGGATGATGGAAGGATGGCGGGAGTGACTGCGGCCCTGTTCAGGCGGCCGGGCTGGTGGCGGGCCCTGACCTACACGGTCCTCGGGGCCGCCTTCGGCTACGGGCTCGTGGTGGTCCTGAGGCTGATCTCGGGCCTGCCGGCGATCCAGACGGAGCAAACCGGCTACCCGCAGGTGATCGTCGCGGCGATCACCGGCGCGCTCGGCTTCCTGATCGGCATCGGCTGCTTCGACTACTGGTTCCGCTGGGCCATCGGCGCACCGACCTTCCCGGTCGAGCGCGAGCACGAGAACCACGGCGCCTCCAGCTGGCGCGACTACTTCAAGGTCAACACCGACCACAAGGTCATCGGGATCCAGTACCTGTGCACGACCTTCTTCTTCTTTTTCGTCGGTGGGCTGATCGCGATGGTCATGCGCGCGGAGCTGGCGCAGCCAGGCACGCAGATCGTCGATCCGAGCACCTTCAACAGCCTCTTCTCGACGCACGCGGCCCTGATGATCTTCGTCTTCGTCATCCCGGCCTTCGCCGGGATCGCCAACTACGTCCTGCCGCTGATGATCGGAGCGCCGGACATGGCGTTCCCGCGGTTGAACGCTCTGAGTTTCTGGATGCTGCCCGTCGCCGGGTTGCTCTTCCTGGGCAGCTACCTGGCTCCGGGCGGCGCCTTCGACGCGGGCTGGACCGGCTACGCGCCGCTGTCGACAGGCGCGCCACTGGGCCAGTCCTTCTTCAACCTCGGGGTCCAGTTCGCCGGGGCGTCATCGATCGCCACCGCTCTCAACTTCCTGGTCACGATCGTGACCATGCGGGCGCCGGGCATGAACTTCTGGCGCCTGCCGCTGCTGGTCTGGGCAAACCTCTCGACCTCGCTGCTCGTGGTCGCCGCAACGCCGTTCATCGCGGGCGTGCAATTCATGGTCCTCTTCGACCGCGTCCTGCACACGAACTTCTTCCAGGCGGCCTTCGGCGGGGACGTGATCAGCTACCAGCACATCTTCTGGTTCTACTCGCACCCGGCCGTCTACATCATGATGTTGCCCGGGTTCGGGATCGTCAGCGAGGTCATATCGACCCACTCGCGCAAGCCGATCTTCGGCTACCGGCTGATGGCCCTGGCGCTGATCGGGATCGTGGTGCTCTCCTACTCGGTCTGGGCGCATCACATGTTCGTCGCCGGCATGTTCAGCTGGCTTCGCGTTCCGATGATGATCACCACGCTGCTGATCGCGGTGCCGACGGGAATCAAGATCTTCTCCTGGCTGGGAACCCTGTTCGAGGGGGTGATCCATCTCAAATCGACGTCGATGCTGTTCGCCCTCGGCTTCATCGCCACCTTCACGATCGGCGGCATCTCAGGCGTGATGCTCGGGATGATCCCGATCGACATCCACGTCTCGGACACCTACTTCGTGGTGGCGCACATCCACTTCGTGCTCTTCGGCGGCTCGGTCTTCACGATCTTCGCCGGCGTTTACCACTGGTTCCCGAAGATGACCGGGCGGATGTACGACGAGAAGCTCGGCCGGATTCACTTCTGGCTGACCCTCGTCGGGATGCTCGGCACCTTCATCCCGATGCACTGGATCGGCATGGAGGGAATGCCGCGCCGCGTCGCCGATTACTCCGCGCAGTTCGGAAACTGGAACCTGTTCATCTCGATCTGCGCGTTCGCCCTCGGCGCCGCCCAGCTGATCTTCCTCTACAACATGATCGTCAGCTGGCGCTTCGGCCCGAAGGCGGGCCCGAACCCCTGGCGCGCCAAGACCATCGAGTGGCAGGTCTCCTCGCCGCCGCCGATCTTCAACTTCGATGAGATCCCGCGTGTCGTCGGCGGCCCGTACGAGTACGGCGTCCCCGGCGCGAGGCACGTGATCATGCCCGGTGAGGAGTCCGAGGTCCGGGAGCCGCAGAAGGCCGGGGTGGGGGCGCCCACGTGACCGAGGAGACGACGACCGCGCCTGGCGAGGAGAAGCAGCGCCGGCACCCCGATGTGGATCCCTCGAGGGGGGAGACCGCGATCACCGACGTCGGGACGCCGCAGGAGCACGCCTCCGAGGTCGTCGCCAAGCGCGAGATCGCGACCTTCGGCGATCCGGACCCGCCCCCCACGCGGGAAGGAGTCAAGCGCGTGCTGGCGTTCCTGAACGAGGTTGCCGGCGGCCGCAAGCTGCTGACCGCCTGTCGCGAGCTCTCCGACGCCGGCGCGGACTACTTCGCCGTGGTCGCCCCGCAGAACCTGCCGATCGTCGGCCAGCTGGTCGACACAGAGGAGCGCCGGGACGCGGCGCAGAGCCGCGTCGACGTCACCCAGGCGGTCCTCCGCGAGTTCGGCATCGAGTCCGAGGGCGCTGTGATGGACCCCGATCCCTCGCTTGCCCTCGACGACGCAGTCCGGGCAACGGAGCCGGACTACATCCTGCTCTCCTGCCTCTACGAGACCCGCTTCGGCCTCACGCGCAAGGACCTGGTCGAGTGGGCCAAGGCGCGCTACGACCGCGTCGAGCACATCCCGGTCCGCGTGGACGACGACGCGGTGCGCTGGGATCTGACCCACACCCTCGTGGTGGCGACGCAGACCGTGAACAGCAAGGATCTGGTCGACCGGCTCGAGGAGCGCGCCAAGGACCGCCCCCACCGCTACACGTTCATCTGCCCGCGCTCTGGCGCGATCAGTCGTGAAGAGGTCTGCTCGCGATTGGCGGCGACGCTCGCCGAGATGTATCGCAACGAGATCGACGCAACCGGCCAGCCGATGAGCCCGGACCCGTTCCACGCGGTCAAGAACGCGATCGAGCACTACCGGATCGACGACATCCTGATCTCCACTTTGAAGGGCGAGCAGTCGAAGTGGCTGGAGGAGGGCCTGGTCGAGAAGGTCGAGGCGCTCAGCGACAAGCCGGTCGAGCACATCGAATCCGGGACCGAGCCGGCGTCGTCGAGCGTGAGCGCCACGCCGGTCGGCGCTGGAGCAGAGAGCTGATGGAATCCGCATCGGTAGCGGTCGGCCACGGCGACGGCCACGCTGACGAGCACCACGCCCACCCGCCGGAGGCGAACCAGAGCTCGCGGATAGATCGCCAGACGCTGGGGATCCTGCTCTTCATCGTCTCCGAGGTGATGCTCTTCGGGGCGTTCTTCGCCTCGTACTTCTTCCTGCGCGTCGTGGCCAACGACGGGCCCTGGCCGCCGGATCCGTTCGAGCTGCCGGTGGCGGTCGCGGGGATGAATACCGCGATCCTGGTCTCCTCGAGCTTCACGATGCACTGGGCGCTCGAGTCGATCCGCAGGAACAACCGCCGCGGCATGAAGATGGGGCTGGCGATGACGTTCCTGTTGGGCCTGACCTTCCTCTTCATCCAGGTCAACGAGTACGTCCATATCGGCTTCAGCGCGCGCGACGACGCCTTCGGCTCGATCTTCTACGGCCTCACCGGCCTGCACGGCGCGCACGTCACCGTTGGCCTGATCCTCCTGGGGATCGCCAACGTCCGCGCCTGGCGCGGCCACTACGGCCCGGAGGCGAAGAACCACCTGGGCGTCGAGGTGCCGGGCATCTACTGGCACTTCGTCGACGTCATGTGGATCATCGTCTTCACGACCGTCTACATCCTCTAGCTGCGGCCCCGCTCAGCAGCCGATGCAGGTGGCGCTGGACCCGCCGCCGGCCTTGCCCTTGGATTCCTTCTCTGGAGCGCCGGGGGTAGTGGTCACATCTGGCGCCGTCGGGGAACCGGCGCCCGGGAAGCCCCCGTTCGCCTGCGTGCCAGACTCGGTGCTCGTGCGAGCGCTCTGCGTCGCCGGTGCGGGCTGCGTCGTCTGATCGCCCGAATCCGAGCCGCAGCCGGCGAGGCTGAGGGCAAGCACGACGAGGGCGAGAAGCAATCGGGTTCGCATGGGCCGAACACTATGCGGCGGAAGCCGATGGGATGTGTCCGGCCTATGATCGGCGCGTGCCCGAGCCGCCCGCGCAGTCGCCGCACAACCCGCTGAAGCGCGAGCGGGACATGTTCCGCATCGTGCTCATGTTCGCCGGCGCGGCGGCCGTCGTGATCGCCGTGGCGCTCCTGATCGGCTCGCTGGCGGGAGCGATTGTCGGCGTGATCTTCATCGCCATCGGCCTGTGGCGCACCTGGCAGCTGATCCAGGACTGGCGCCGGTACGGCTCCGACGTCGGCGAGGGCTAGCTACTTCTTGCCGCCACCACCACCGGTCGCCTGCTGGAGGTAGGCGACCAGCTGCTGGAGCTGTGGAGGAGTGAGGGTCTGGCCGAAGTTCTGCGGCATCACGTTGGCCGGATAGCCCGGGGCGATGATGGCGTTCGGGTTGGTGATCGACTGCGAGATCTGCTGGGCGGTCATGCCCTTGAGGGCCTCGTCGAGGTTCGGGCCGGTCGTGCCGGTGGTGCCGGCCTGGGCGAGGGTGTGGCAGCCGCCGCAGTTGGTGGCGAAGAACTGCGGCGGCGCGAAGACCGGCGCCTTGATGCCGGGCACGCCGGCGACGCTCGCTACGTAGGCGGAGACGTCATTCAGGTCGTCGCCCTCGACCAGCTTCGGCGGCATGTAGACGTCGGTCTGCTGGGTCGCCGCGGGACGCGGGTTCTCCACCTGGGCCTTGACGACGCCCTGGATCGTGTCCGAGTCCATGCCGTTGGCGCGCGCCTCCTTGAAGGCGTAGTCGAGGTTCGGCCCGATTTCGCCGTTCGTCCCCGCGCCGGTCAGCGTGTGGCAGCTGCCGCACTTCTGGGTGAAGAGCTGCTGTCCCTTGTCGAGATTGGCCTTCGGACCGAGATCGCAGCCGGTCAGGCCGACGACGGCCGTCGCGGCGGCGATGGTGGCGATCGCCCAGATCGCCCGTCCCTTGTCCCTGAGGAGCTGCATTAGGCGCGGGAATCCTATCTGTCGGGGCCGACCCGCCTACCCGTGCCCAGGCGTGGGATAAGCTTGCGCCGAACGACACTAGGGTTTGCGGCGAGAGGAGATTGCGTGCAGGTTCGTGAGGGGATGTCGAGCGTGGTGCTGGCAGTCGGTCCGAGTCACACCCTGCGCGAGACCGCCACCAAGATGACTGAGAAGGGCACGGGCGCCGCGCTGGTCTTCGATGACGAGTCGCCGGCCCCGCGGATCATCACGGAGCGGGACATCCTCTACGCCGTCGGCACGGGCAAGGACCCGGACATCGAGAGGGTCGCCGACCACATGTCCGAGAGCGTCATCTCGGCGGCGCCGGACTGGAGCCTCGAGCAGGCGGCCGAGGAGATGGTGGAACGCGGCATCCGCCACCTGGTCGTGGTCGATCGCGGCGAGCTGGTCGGGGTGCTCTCCATGCGCGACATCGTCCGCTGCTGGACGCAGGTCGGTGCGACCGCGTCGATGAGCCCCCCGTAGGGCGCTCCTGCGGCTAGTCCTCGGAAATCGGGACCGACAGGGGGATCGGAGCGGTGTCGGTGTGCTGCTGGTTCGGCATCCGTGCGATCTCCGCGCGGTTGGCGCGCAGCCAGCCGATCAGGGAGAACAGGGCGATCACCCCGCCGATCACCGAGTAGGGCCACCAGGCGAACAGCCCGACGACGAGCGCGGCGAACCCGAATGCGAACAGCGCCGGCAGCGCGCTCGCTCGCGGCAGGTAGATCGCCTCGGTGGGCTTCTGCGGCTGGCTCATCGCAGGTAGACGATCGCGACGTAGAAGGCCAGAGCGAAGACGAGCAGCGCGAGAGAGGCGGCCAGCATCCCGGCCCGGATGTTCGCTCGTGCGCGCTCGCGATCCACGGGCGGAAGCCTATAGACCCGGGTACCTAGAGCGCACGATCGAGCGCCATCGCGACGAAGAGAAGGGCGAGGTAGGCGAGCGAGCTGAGATAGAGCCGCCGGGCCGCGGGACGGGACGGATGCGCGAGCAACGCGAGGGCCAGGCCGACGAAGCCGGCCCCGAGGGCGAGCGCCGTGATCAGGTACGCGGTCCCGAGCAGCCCGGTGATCACCGGCCCGATCGTGATGGCCACCAGCAGCAGCGCGTAGAGGACGATCTGGTGCCGCGTGGTGGTCTCACCGCGGACCACGGGGAGCATCGGCACGCCGGTGCGCGCGTAGTCGTCTGAGATCAGCAGCGAGAGGGCCCAGAAGTGCGGCGGCGTCCAGAAGAAGACGATCGCGAAGGGCCACAGCGCCTCCAGGGTGAGTCCGCCCGTCGCGGCTGCCCACCCGACCAGCGGCGGCATCGCGCCGGCTGCTCCTCCCAGGACGATGTTCTGCGGCGTGCGCGGCTTGAGCCAGAGCGTGTAGACGAAGACGTAGCCGAGCAGTCCCGCGGCGGCGAGCGCGGCCGTCAGGGCGTTCACGGTGATCCACAGCTGGGCCACCGCCACCACGCCGAGCGTGGTCCCGAAGATCAGCCCCCGGCGCGGTTCGATCCGGCCGCTCGCCAGCGGCCGCCCGCTCGTCCGGGCCATACGAGCGTCACGCTCGCGCTCGATGTAGTGGTTGATGGCGCCTGCGCCGCCCGCGGCCAGGTAGCCGCCGAGGCAGGTCCAGAGGATGGTGGCGATGCCCGGGCCGCCGGGGTCGGCGACGAACATCGTGGCTACACAGGTGAGCAGAAGCAGCGAGATGATCCGCGGCTTGGTGAGCGTGACGTAGTCGTTGGCAGTCTCGATGGCGGCGCGCATCGTCCGCGCGCGGGCATCGCCCGGCGTGACCGAGACCTGCTCGCCGCCCGGCCGGGCGGGTCGGGCCACCCGGTCGGGACCGGTACCGAGATGGACGCTCACGCGGCCGCCGCCGATGCCTCTGCCCTGGGTGCCTTCGCGCGCGAGCGAGAGGCACTCGGGAGCCAGGCCAGTTTGTAGGTGATCGAGATGACCGTGGCCCAGAGCAGCGTCCCGGTCGTCAGGTGGGCCACGATCAGTGGACCGTGCTCTCCGAGCCAGACGTTCATGGCGCCGAGCAGGAACTGGCAGAAGAGCAGGAGGGCGCCGATGGCGAGCAGCCGGTCGCGCGATCCACGAGCGAAGGCGACGGAGAGCAACACGATGATCGCGATCGTCGCCAAATAGACGAAGACGCGATGGGTCAGGTGGATGTCGGTGAGCCGGTTGTTCCCGAAGGGCAGGAACTTGCCCGACCCGCACTCGGGGAACATCTTGCCGCAGGCCAGGTGGGCCCCGGCGATGTTCGGACCGGTGTCGTTGACCCCCTCCTCTTCGGTGCCAGCCATGTACCCGCCCGCGACGATCGCGCAGAGGAGCAGGACCGCGGCCGTGGCGGCGTAGGGCTTGAGGCCGCGGACCGGAGGGGTGGTGGTTCCCGACTCGACGGCGGCCTCGGAACGGGCCTTGAAGCTCAGGAAGAGCAGCAGGCCGAGCAGCAGCATGGCGGTGCCCAGGTGCGCCGCGACCAGCTCCTCGGCGAGGCTGTGCTCGACGGTCAGACCGCCGAGGCCGGCCTGAATCAGAACGAGCGCGCCCGCGATCAGCGAGCCCCGGAAGGCCCAGCCGTTGCGCTCCCGAAGGCCCTTGTAGGCCCGATAGCAGAGCAACCCGATCAGGATCACCACAACGGTCGCGAGGAAGCGGTGCGAGAACTCGATCACGCGGTTCTCGTTGCCGACGAAGGGAATCACCTGGCCGCCGCAGAGCGGCCAGCCCTTGGTCCCGCTTCCGCCCGGGCCACAGCCCAGGCCGGATTGGCTCACGCGAACGATTCCGCCGACGACAATCAGCAGAACGGTGACAACAGCGGTGAGGTCTGCCAGGCGGCGAAACCGGCGGAGCTCGTCCCCGCCGCCCCCGGCAACGGGTCCGGCCATGGCGTCAGGCTACCGGCTCTTTGCTTTCCGCCGAGGCGGGCCGGGAGGCATCGTGACGGTTCACGGCCTCGCGGATGTCGCGCAGCGGTTCGTGGCTGCGGACGTCGGGGACGACGTCGAAGTTGTGCGGCGGTGGGGGCGAGGTCGCGAACCACTCAAGCGTGTCGCCGCCCCACGGGTCGTGGCCGGCCGGAACCCCACCCTTGACTCCCGCGTAGATGTTGATGAGCGAGAGCACGATTCCCAGGGCGAGGACGAACGAGCCGATGGTCGCGATCAGGTTGAGCGCGTCGAGGTTCATGGCGTTGATCGCGTCGCTTGCCTGGAAGAACTTGAAGATGTCCACCTGCTGGCCCTCGACGCCGGCGAGGAAGAGCGGGATGAAGGTGAGCTGGGCGCCCAGGACGATCAGACCCGCGGAGGGCCGCGCCAGTCCCTCGCCGAGCGTGCGGCCGGTCATCTTCGGGAACCAGTAGTAGAGGGCAGCAAGACCGCCCAAGACGGGCCCTCCGACCAGCACGTAGCCGCTGGCGGCGGTGGAGGCGGTCGTGTCGGCCAGCATCCAGTTGACCGGGATGACGCTCTGGATCAACTCGCCGACCAGCCCGAAGGTGAGGGTCGAGATCGAGGCGAGCGCGAACACCATCGGGGCACGCATCCGGATGACACCGCCGGCGATCGTGCCGATCCAGTTCACCAGGATCACCCCGATGGGAATCGTGAGGGCGAGCGCCATCAGCATGGCGCCGTACAGCCAGCCGATCGGGATGGACGCGCTCATCATGTTCTGCATCCAGGCCAGCAGGCCGAGCGGCATGATCGCGGCCATCGAGGTCATCAGCGCGCCGCGCGAGAGCAGTGGCTTGCCGGAGAAGACAGGGAGGATCTCGGAGATCGCGCCGAAGGCCGGCAGCAGGAAGACGAGGTAGCAGCCGGTGAAGAAGATCCAGCTCAGGTGCTGGTAGAAGATCGGCGCGCCGCCCTCGCCCGGGTCGAAGAAGACTCCGCCGAAGTGCCGCTCCATCTCGAGCATGACCAGGGCGGCGAGCATCGCCGAGCCGGCGACGATCATCGTCCAGCTGGAGACGGCCCCGGAGAAGGTGAAGGCCGGCAGGCGCCGCCAGGCGAGCCCGGGCGCCCGCATCTTCGAGATCGTCACGGCGAGGTTGATCGACTGCAGGACGAGGCCGAGGACGGTCAGGCCGACCGCGGCGATCCAGACATCGACGCCGTTGTTCGAGATGTAGACCGTGTCCGACAGCGGGGGCCAGGAGTTGAAGCCGGCCTCCGGAGGCGTGTAGGCGAAACAGGCGTAGAGCAGGGCGCCGCCGAATACGTAGAGCCAGAGCGAGAGCGAGGCGAGTCGCGGGAAGGCGAGCGAGCGCGCGCCGATCTGCAGCGGAATCACGTAGGTGTAGAGGCCGAAGGCGATCGGCAGCCCGAACAGCACGACCAGCGTCGCGCTGCCGACCGAGAGCAGGCGGTTGAACGTCACCGGCTCGATCAGGTCGTTCTCGGGAACGCCCAGTTGCAGGCGCATCAGCAGGAAGGAGACGATGCCGAGCACGAGGAATGACAGCGCCGCGCCGATGTAGATGCGGCCGACGTCCTTGTGGTCGGGGCTCATCACCATCTCGAGCCAGCGCGGGCGCGACGGCGCCGGGCCGTCGGTCACGAGCTCGGGGCGATGCGGGGCGAGGGCGCGTCCGTTCTCGCTCATCCGGTCTCTCCGTTCACCTGCTGCACGAACTGCTGGGCCTGCTGGATGCCGGCCGCCTGCTGGGAGAGCCAGGCCTGGTAGGTGGGCACGTCCACCACGCGGACGCGGGTGCGCATCACCGCGTAGCTCGCGCCGGAGAAGGCGTAGCTGGCGCCGTCGTAATTCCCCGTCTCATCGGCCTTGAACCAGGTCGAGTTGCTCGAACCCGGGGTGGCGTCCATCTTCGGGCTCAGGCCCGGGACCCACCAGCGATGGACGACGTCCGTCGAGCAGAGGTGCAGGATCACCGCGGTGTCCACCGGCACCACGAGCTCGTAGTACGAGTAGGTCCCGTCGGGGTACTGATACCGCCAGATCCACTGCTGGCCGCACACATTGATCTGCAGCGGCGCCGTGGAGGCGCTCGTCACCGGCAGGTCGAGCGATCTCTGGGCGGTCAGGCTCGAGGTCGCCTGCAGGCCGTTCGGCCCGGAGGCCTCGACCTTCTTGGTGTCGTGAGTCAGCAGGATGCCGAGCACGAAAGCGACCACGACGATCGCGGCGAAGAACCCGGCCGTCGCGAATTGCGCGGGGCGGCGGACGACCAACCGCCTCGGCTCGCGCCCGCGAGCGGAGCGGAAGCGCATGACGACGGCGGCCAGCGCGAGGTTGAACGCGACCAGCAGCACCACGCCCACGGCGAGCATCACCCAGTACAGGGTGTTCATGTCTTCCGCGTTGGGCGAGTGCGCCGCGTGGGGGCCGATCAGGGCAAGCAAGGCGGCGAGAGTCTATTAGCTAGCCCCACGGGAGACACCCGCCAGGGCTCTGGTCGCGCCGGCGGCCAAAATCGTCGCGGGCGCGACCAGAGCCGTCCTCAGGCTCAGGTCGCCGAGCCGCCACCTCCAGTGCTGCCGCCGGTGTTCCCGCTGTGGTCGCATGGCGTGCCGGAGTGGGAGTAGCTGTGATCCCCTCCGGAGTAGTGGCTGTGGTGGCTCGAGCCTCCGTGGCATGCCTGGCTCGCGGGTGCGGCCACTCCGGCCGCCAGGGCGGCCACTGCACCCACGGTGGCGAACAGCTTTCCTCTGGACATCTCTACTCACCTCCAGTTTCGTGCGCGACTTCCCTGTCGCGCCCTGTTGGAATTCGGTCGGGAAGCGCCGGACCTTTCTTGAGGTCGCTGGACGCGATCCGTGTGCGGTGGACGAATGGAGGCGAGCTCAGGTTGGGAGGCCTCCGCCGCCGCCGCCATCACCGTCGGCCGGACCGCATTGCCGGAGCGCCGGCGAGCGATCGGCCGCGTGGTCGAGACCGCGCGACTTGTCGTTACCGACTCTCATCTGCGAGCCCCGCAGGAAGGCGGGTGGCACGGGGTCGACGATGCCTCCGGAGACCTCGTATCCGCCCCTATGGGAGTTCTCGGCCTCGTTGCAAACCGTGGCTGCCTGGCTCGCGGGAGCGAGCGCGCCGAGATAGCTGGCGGCTACGACTCCGGTGGTGATCAGAAGCTTCTTCCCGGTTCTCACAGTGACCTCCATGTCGTGGTCGCGGCGTCCTGCCGCGCTCCCGGTATCAGTCGAGCCCGGGTTCGACGTCCTTGAGGGCGTTGGACGCCGCGCCGGGCGAAATGGACGGACGAACACGGGGCCAGTAAGGTCGAATTGGCCGGGGAGCTGAGAGCGGTGCCGACAAGAGGCCTGGCGGCCGTGACCGCCGCCGTGAGCGCACTCGCGCTTGCGCCCACGGCGTTCGCACAGTCGCCGGGCGCGGTAGGTGCCGGCGATCCCTACTTCCCGTCGATGGGCAACGGCGGTTACGAGGTCGACCACTACGACCTGAGGCTGAGCGTCCGGCCGCGGCCGAACGAGGTGAAGGCGGTCGCGACGATCTCAGCGACCGCGACCCAGTCGCTGAGCGCCTTCAACCTGGACTTCAGGGGGCTCAAGGTCACCTCGGTGCTGGTCGACAGGGCGCCCGCCGCCCGGGCTCGCCGGGGAGGGGAGATGACGGTGACGCCGGCCGCGCCGATCGCCTCGGGAGCGCCCTTCACGGTCGCGGTCGCCTACAGGGGTCGGCCGCGCCCGATCGGCGGCGACGGCTGGATCAGGACACACGACGGAACGACCGTCTTCAGCGAGCCGGATGGAGCCCCGAGCTGGTTCCCCTGCAACGACCATCCGTCCGACAAGGCGACCTACTCGTTTACGGTCACGGTGCCGCGCCGCTACCGCGCGATCGCGAACGGGCTCCTCGACACGGCGCAGCGGCGCCACGGCTCGCGGACGTTCGCGTGGCACGAGCCCGAGCCGATGGCCACCTACCTTGCGACCGTGACCATCGGGCACTTCCCGATCAAGCGCTCCACGGTTCACGGCCTGCCTGCGTGGACGGCGGTGGCGCCCGGCCAGGGTCGCCTCTCTCGGGGTGCCCTCAGGAAGCTCTCGGGGATCGTTGGTCTCTACAGCGCGCGGTTCGGCTCCTACCCGTTCTCGAGCGCCGGGTCGATCGTCGTCCCCGGCAAGAGCGAGACCGCGCTCGAGACCCAGAGCAGGCCCGTCTACATCGGCGCCCCGTTCCCCGAGGTGGTCGCCCACGAGACCCGCGCACCAATGGTTCGGGGACGCCGTCTCGGTGGCCCAGTGGCAGGACGCTGGCTCAACGAGGGCTTCGCCACCTGGGTCACCTGGATGTGGGAGACGCACGGCGCGGACGCGAGGCTGCGGCGGAACTTCCACGTCTATTACAAGAAGCGCCCGTTCGGGATCCGCGGCTTCTGGAAGCTGCCCCCGGGGGCGCCCGGGCCGAAGAAGCTCTTCTCGCTGGCGGTCTACTACCGCGGCGCGATGACCCTCGAGGCGCTGCGCGAGAAGGTCGGCGACGCGGCGTTCTATGCCACGCTTCGCGACTGGGTGGCACAGCATCGCTACGGCAACGCGAGCACCCAGCAGTTCATCGCCCTGGCGGAGGCGGACTCCGGTGCACAACTCGATCGCTTCTTCGAGGCGTGGTTGTTCGCGCCGCGCAGGCCGAAGGATTCCTAGCCGCAAGCTCTTGATCCGGCATCGTCGCGATGCGAACATATGTTCGTGTCAGCATCCGCGACGATCCTCCACGCCGATGCCGACGCCTTCTTCGCCTCGGTCGAGCAGAGGGACGATCCGGCCCTGCGCGGCAGGCCGACGGTCGTCGGGGGAGGGGTGGTGATGGCCGCGAGCTACGAGGCGAGGGCGTACGGAATCCATGGCGGTATGGGCGGTCGCCGCGCGCGCCGGCTCTGCCCGCACCTGGTGGCGGTCTCGCCGCGGTTCGACGCCTACACGGAGGCGAGCCGGGCGCTGTTCGACCTGTTCGAGGAGACCGCCCCCGCGGTGGAGGGCCTGTCGCTCGAGGAGGCGTTCCTCGATGTCAGCGGCCTCGAGCGGATCTCGGGCACGCCGCCACAGATCGCGGCGACGCTTCGGCGCAAGGCCCGGGAACGGATCGGCCTGGCGCTCACCGTGGGCATCGCCAGGACGAAGGTGCTGGCGAAGATGGCGAGCCGAGCCGCCAAGCCGGATGGCCTGCTCCTGATCGACCCGGAGCGGGAGGGCGAGTTTCTTCGTCCCCTGCCGGTGGAGGCGCTCTGGGGCGTCGGCGCGGCGACCGCTGACAAGCTGCGCGCCCACGGCATCGCCACCATCGGTGACCTCGGCCGTCGCGATCCGGCGGAGCTCGCGATGTTTCTGGGGGGCCACGCGGCGCGCCACCTTCATGCGGTCGCGCACAACAGGGACCCGCGCCGGGTACGTCGCGGCCGGCGTCGTCGCTCGATTGGGACCCAGTCGGCATTCGCGAGTGGCGGCCGGTCGTCTTCCGAGCTCGATGCCCTGCTCATCACTCTCGTCGACCGTGTCACCCGCCGTGCGCGCGCCGCGAACCGGGCGGGGCGCACGGTGACCCTCCGCTTCCGCTTCGGAGACTTCTCCCGGGCCACCCGCTCGCGGACCCTCGCCCACCCGACCGCGGGCACCGGGGCGATCCTTGCAGCAGCGCAGGCCCTGCTCGTCGCCGCCCGGCCCATGGTGGAGCGCCACGGGATAACCCTCCTCGGCATCACCGTCGCCAACCTCAGCACGGAAGCGCAGCTGGAGCTGCCCCTCGACCCGCGGGACGATCCAGCGCTCGACCGCGCGATCGATGAGATCCGCGAGCGATTCGGCAATGACGCGATCAGGCGAGGCTCGTCCCGGCGAACGGCGCCGCGGCACTTCACGCAGGTCTGAGGAGTCACTCCGGTTAGGGTTCGGGCCGATGGCGAGCGTTCGCGAGGCGACCTTCGAGCTCTTCCGCAAGCACGGGATGACGACGATCTTCGGCAATCCGGGCTCGACCGAGCTGCCGATGCTCGCCGAGTTCCCCGATGACTTCCGCTACGTGCTCGGTCTCCAGGAGGCAGTGGCGGTCGGGATGGCCGACGGCTATGCCCAGGCCTCTGGCGGCCCGGCCCACGTCAACCTGCACACCGCGCCCGGCGTCGGCAACGGGATGGGCGCCATCTTCAACGCGCAGGCGAACCATTCGCCGCTCGTCGTGACTGCCGGCCAGCAGGTCCGGGCCCACATCACGATGCAGGCGAACCTGACCAACCGGGACGCGACGCGCGTCGTGCACCCGTTCGTCAAGTGGAGCTTCGAGCCGCCGCGGGCCGAGGACGTGCCTCACGCGCTGGCACGCGCGATCCACACGGCATCGCTCGCCCCTAGAGGGCCGACCTTCGTCTCGCTCCCGATGGACGACTGGAGTGCCGAGGCCGATCAGGCCTCCGGCGCCGCCATCGAGCGCACCTCCGAGCCCCGGTCCGGCCCGGACGCCGAAGCCATCAAGTCGCTCGCGGAGCGCCTTGAGGCTGCGAGCAACCCCGTGCTGGTCGCCGGCCCCGACATCGACACGAGTGGCGGCTGGGATGACGCGATCGCTCTCGCCGAGCGCCAGAAGCTGCCGGTCTTCGCCTCGCCTGCGCCGGGCGGCGGCCGCCTCGGTTTCCCGGAGGGACATCCGCTCTTCCAAGGTGTTCTGCCTCCGGCGATTGGCCCGGTGGCCGAGACGCTCAAGGGCCGCGACCTGATCCTGGTGATCGGGTCCTCCGTCTTCCCGTACTACCCGTATATCCCCGGGCCGCTGCTCCCCGAGGGCGCGTCGCTCGTCGCGATCACCAGCGATCCCGACGAGGCGGCGCGGGCCCCCATGGGGGACGTGATCCTGGGCGATCCGGCGCTCGCCATTCGCGCGCTGCTCGCCGAGGTCGGCGACGGAAACCGTGCCGAGCCGGACCCGCTGCCCGAGCCGAGCGCCGGCGACGAGACCGATCCGCTGACGCCGACGATGGTCCACAACACTCTCGCGCAGGTCTTTCCCGAGGACGGAATCATCGTCCTCGAGTCGCCCTCCAGCACCCTGGCCCTTCGCAACCAGCTGCGGATCTCGAAGCCCGGCAGTTACTACTTCGGCGCCGGCGGCGGACTCGGGTTCGGGCTGGCCGGGGCGATCGGCGTGCAGCTCGCCCAGCCGGACCGCCCAGTCGTCTGCGTGCTCGGCGAGGGCTCGGCCCAGTACGCGATCACCGGCTTCTGGACGGCCGCGGCCTATGACGTCCCGGTTACGTTCCTGGTCCTCCGCAACGAGGAGTACTCGATCCTCAAGTGGTTCGCGGACGTGGAGGAGGTGAAGGGCGCCCCCGGCCTGGACCTCCCGGCCCTGGAGGTGGCAAAGGTGGCCGAGTCCTACGGGGTCTCAGCGAAATCGGTGTCGAGCCGCGATGAGCTTCACGCCGCGCTCGAGAGCGCGATCGGCTCAGGCAAGCCCGAGCTGGTCGAAGTTCCGGTGGCGCCCGGCATGGCGTTGTTCTAGTCGTCGACGCCGAGACGTCAGAGACATGCGGTTTGCATGGAAAGCAGCGCTTCATGTCCGCCCTCGGACTGGGGCGAATTACTCGCCTATATGACGAGTAAGTAGCCCCGCGAAGATGCGCCGTGACGGCCGCTTTGGACGAGAAGCGGCTATCCCCTTTGCATGGAAAGCAGCGGTTCTCGCCTGCCCTCGGACTGGGGCGAACTACCGGCACATACGACCGGTAAAGCGCCCCGCCCGCTTTGGACGAGAAGCGCTGCTTTGATGGAAAGTGCCGGTCTCGGCGCCCAAGGCATTGCTGTTACTCGGTGGTGCCCCACGATGCGGGATGGGTCGGCAACACCGGTCCGGATCGGGATTCCCAGGGTTAGCGTGGTAGAGGCCAATGGGAGACCATGGAGTGAAACCCTCCTTCCACCATCCATCAATACTCGCGTGCGGGCTGGCGCTGCTGATCGCCGCGTTCGGGATGCTCGTATCGACTCCGGGCGCCCAGGCGGCCGGACACCGCGGGGCCGTGCTGCTCAAGGACATCAATCCGGGCCGCTCCCCCAGCATCACCACCAACGGCGGCGGGGATTGCGGCTGCATCTACAACGGTGGCGATCTCACGGACGTCCGCGGCACCCTCTACTTCAGCGCCAACGACGGCAAGCACGGCTTCGAGCTCTGGCGAAGCGACGGCACGGGGCGAGGGACGAGGATGGTCAAGGACATCAGGCCTGGTCGGAACGGGAGCGACCTCTCCGGGATCACGGCCGTCAACCGCATCATCTACTTCACGGCCGACGACGGCGTCCACGGGGCCGAGCTGTGGCGAAGCGACGGCACGGCGCGGGGGACGAGGATGGTCAAGGACATCAACCCCGGTCCGGGCTCAGGCGGGCCTGGACAGCTCACCGACGTCAACGGCACCCTCTACCTCACCGCGTCGGAAGGCAACCACGTCAGCGAGCTGTGGCGAAGCGACGGCACCCAGGCGGGGACGACCATGGTCAAGAGCGTGAGCGCCTTTGGCCTGACCGATTTCCGCGGCGCCCTCTACTTCTTCGGTCCAGGAGGACTGTGGCGGAGCGACGGGACCGAGGCGGGAACGACCATCGTCAAGGACCAACTCAGCCCAACCGGCTGCTGCCTTGATCCGGAGTTGACCGTCGTCAACGGCATCCTTTACTTCGTCGCCGACGACGGCGTCCGCGGCAGCGCGCTGTGGCGAAGCGACGGCACCGAGGCCGGCACGACGATGGTCAAGGACTTGGGGCCGGGGAGCTCCCTCTACCTCCAACCAACGTCAACGGGCCTCCTCTACTTCTCGGCGTCCCTAGGACCCGGTCCCATCCCAAATGGGCTGTGGCGAAGCGACGGCACCGAGGCTGGCACGACTCTTGTCAAACAGGGCGCGTTGTTCGGCTTCACCGCCGTCAAGGGCATCCTCTACTTCAGTGTCGGGGGAGGGCTGTGGCGAAGCGACGGCACCCCGCAAGGAACGACCCTCGTTAAGGGAAAGCCCGTTGGCGGCGGCTTGGGCGGGTCGCTGACGGCCGCCAAAGACACGCTCTACCTCGTCGGCAGCGACAAGAGGAGCGGCCAGGAGCTCTGGCGAAGCGACGGCACCCGGGCCGGGACGACCATCGTCAGGGACATCCGCCGTGGCAGCAGCAGCAGCGAGCCCACGAATCTCACCGCGGTCGGTGGCACCCTCTTCTTCACCGCCAAGGACGGCAGGCACAACAGGGAGCTGTGGAGGGCCGGGCCACCACCGTGCGCGAAGGGGAAGTGCAGGAAGGGATAGGACCCTCGTAGCTGCTTTGGACGAGAAGCGGCTATCCGCTTGCATGGAAAGCAGCGGTTGCGGGCGACCGCGAGGCCCACTAGCACGGCGTCGCTGAGTTGACTTGATCATGGGCCCGCAACTAGGCTCACGGGGTGCACGTGCGACCTCCTGGGAGGGTGCAATCCCGAGTGGCGGCGATCGCCGTCGGCACCGTCCTACTCGTGTCAGTCGCAGTGCCCTCGGCCAATGCGGCGATCACCATCGGCCAGCTGGCGCCCGGAACATCACCGACGGCTCCGTGCACCAATGGCCCCGGCGATCTGGTCCAGGCGCCGGTGACCTCGGGCAACTCCTACGTCGTGCCAGGCACGGGGACGATCACCTCGTGGAGTCACAACGCCGCCGCGGGCGCTGGACAGATGCTGACAATGAGGATCTTTCGCCTCGTCTCGAGCACAAACGTCTTCTCGGTGGTCGGCCACGACGGTCCACGAAACCTGACTCCGAGCGCGGTGAATACCTTCTCGGCCAGCATCGGAGTCAAGCCTGGTGACGTCCTCGGCCTCAACGACGAGAACGCGATATCCGTACCCAACGCCTGCGCCTTCACGAGCGCCCCTGACCGGTACCTCTTCCTGATGGGCACCCTCGCCGACGGCCAATCGGGAACGTTCAGTACCTTCCCGGGCTTGCGCGCGAACATCACCGCCGTCTTCGTCCCAGACAACGGCTTCAGCCTTGGCGGGATCACTCGCAACAAGAAGAAGGGCACCGCGACCGTCACCGAGAACGTCCCAAATGCTGGTGACCTAGCCGGTTCTGGCGATGGCGCCACGGTCGCGTCTGCAGCCGGGGCTCGGATCAGCAAGGCGGTGACCCAGGGTCCGGCGCAGCTCCTGATCAAGGCGAAGGGCAAGAAGAGGCGCACGCTGAACGAGACCGGCAAGGTGAAGCTCAACGTCGCCGTTACGTACACGCCGACCGGTGGCGACCCAAGCACCCAGTCGGTGAAGGTGAAGCTCAAGAAGAATCTCTAGCTGCGCGGTCGGTCCTGAGCCACCGGAATCGCCATTTTCCATGGGAAGCGGAATAGCCGCTTTGGACGAGAAGCGGCGCTGATGTTCGGCTACGCGGAGCCTGGCGTCCGCCCAGGGAGGCTCGCGGCGGTGGTACGGTTCGAATCGTCTCGTGAAGCGGCTCAGACTCGCGACGGCAGTGGTCGGTGTCTTGATCGGAGTCGCCGTTCTGCCTGCGACTGCGGGCGCGGCGCTCGGCACCGTCACGATGAGCGGCAGCGCCACCCCGGTGCCGACATCCCTGACCACCCTCTCCGGGGTGAGCCTCTCATTTGGCTTCGACGCGACCTACTCCGGCGGGTTCAACCCGGTACCCCGCGAGACCACGTTTCACTTCGACAACGACATCTCATTCGACACCAGCGGGATACCCCAATGCCCGCTCGCGTCGATTGCAAACCAGACAAGGGCGAACGCGCTTGCAGCCTGTCCCGGTTCAGTCGTCGGATCCGGCAGCGCGCAATACAGCAGCGCGAGCTCGATCACTGGCGTGATCGACGTGTTCAACGGCCAGCCCTCATCCGGTAGCCCGACGATCTACCTGCACATCTCCCTCAACAGCGACCTGCTCGACTTGACGCCCACCGGTGTGCTTGCCCCCTCCTCCCGTGGGGGGGACTTCGGGACCATGGCTGACATCACCGGGTGGCCGAACACGCCCGGCGTCGCGCTCAGCCACCTGGCGGTCACCCTCGACAACCTGCAACCCGCTCCCGGGCATTACTACGTCAGCGCGCGGTGCAGCGATCTCGACCGAATCCTCAACTACGCAGGGGACTTCACCTACTACGACTCCACCACCGTGGCACCCAGCGCCACCCAAAGCTGTACCCCGACCGGCCAGCGCGCCGCCGCGCTCAAGAAGTGCAAGAAGAAGCAGTCAAAGAAGGCGCGGAAGAAGTGCCGTAAGAAGGCGCAGTTGCTGCCCGTCTAACTGGACTACCGCTTTGGACGAGAAGCGGCGGTTTGGAAATCACGCCCTCTAATGCGTTAAGGAGGACAGAGATAGCGCTCGGCATCCCGGTGCTAAACACGGATGATTCCGCTGAGGGGCGGGCGTAGCGTCACGGATGCCTCTTGGAACGCCCGAAAGTCCATTTGGAGCGCCCAGGCAGGTTGTACGGAAGAGTCCCTATTACGAGGGGGCTTTTCCGCGTCTAGCACGGGGACTGGACTCGCTTGTCAGCCGTGGGCTCACCGTCCGCGTCGAGATGACCAGCCGGGACTAGCTGACGCCGGGTGGGGGTGACCTCCTGCCCCACGGCCCACCAGCGTCGATCGCCGACCGCTCGACGGCCATCAGGTTGGCGATCTCCTCAACTGCCCAGGTCTCTGCTTGTTCAGCCTCGCCGCTGCCCGCGTGTTGACTCGACAGCCGTTTCCACCCCATGCGCCAGTCGAGCTCCCAATGGCCGGAGTCAGCGTTCTGCCCTAGGCGCCCGAGCACGACCCCGTTGAGCGTCACCAACCGAACCTCGTCATGAGCTTTCTCAATCTCGAGCTTCGCCACGAGTTGACGTCTGAAGTCTTCCCGATCCACGGCCGACAAGCTACCGATGGGCGCGGGAGGAGCATCCGCGCGTTCCATGTCGTTGATGACCGTAGGACCGCTGCTTTGCATGGAAAGCAGCGGTGCCACGCCTGGCAGGGAGAGTGGGCGACTCGAGAACTTTGATCTCACTCGGCCGCGTCTTCGAGCCGCCTACGCCCTCCTGGCGACCTAGCTAGGTGCCGCCGCCAGTTCGTCAGCCTCTTTCCTCGCAAGGGCAGCATCGAGCACCGCGTACTCGGCTTCGTCGATCGCGGCATTCGCATAGTCAACCGCGAAGGAAGCGTCAGCCTCGGCCTGCTCAGCGTTCGCCTCAGCTCGCTCGGTGTTGTGCTCTGCCCGCTTGCGGTCGAAGTCCTCACGAATTGCGGCGAGGTGTTCGTGCCATGAACGCTGCACGTCGTGCCACCAGGCAGAGACCTTCCCCTTGCCTTCCTCGACGTCCTTGTGAAGCTGATCGGCATCGGCCTGCGCCGTTTCACGCGCCTGCTGAACGTCCTGCTGCAGCTGGGCCTTGTCCTTGGCCTGTGCGGCAGCCGCTCGGTCTTCTGCTTCTTTGGCCCGAGCTGTCAACTTGCTCAATTGGTCTGATACGGCCATTTCACCTTCTCCATTTCTCCTGGCTCCCCTCCGACCATACTTTTCAGCGCTTCGCGTGAACTCCGTGCTCAACCCGGATCTATTCCTGTGGGCACCACGGATAAATTTGGGCTGCGCGCTTCCTAAGGCCCGGACTGACCGCTGCTTTGGACGAGAAGCAGTAGTCCCGCTTTGCATGGAAAGCAGCGGTCTTCACGAGGTACTGCGCGGACGATGTCGGAGGAGAACGTCGAGGTCGCGCTTGCCGGCTTTCGTCGTTTGACATCGCACCGGTGAAGGGCTGCATCGCCGACGCCTATGATCGCCCCAGTGCTCGCGCTGATCGTGCTCATTCTGTTGGGGGTAGCCGTCACCACCGCGGCGACCGTGCTGCTGCTGCGCTCACCGGCGATCAAAGCGAGGCAGGCGCGAAACTCCAATCCGGAACCGGCGGAGAGCGACGTCTACGAGAAGCTCTACGGGAAGCGCTCGCTGACCGTATCCGCCCCAGTGCCCGTAGAGGCACCACCTAAAGGCGATGCGGACAGCCCCCCGGGGCAGGCTGGAGTTCTTCCGCCATCGCGCTGATGCCCTTGAAGCTGCCGGGCTCTCGGAGTAGCGCTTGGACGAAAAGCAGCACCGCTGCTTTGCATGGAACGCAGTCACTCGACGAAAGCCAGTGCCTTCGAGGCTGCCGGGTTGTCGGACTAGGGGCTCAGCAAGAAGGGCCACGACTCGGGAACCGATTGAAACCCTCGGCGCAACCGCCGTAGGCGGTGGCGGGTTGGCTCTTCTCGCTCAACCCCCCTCTTGACGACGACAAACGGCCGTTGTAAATATCCGGCCGTCGAGTTGAAGCAAGACGGGTCGCCCGTCCAGTAGGGGAAGGGCGAAACCGGATTGCGTTTTCTTTCGGAAGGAGGAGACGCGAATGCGACCTGTTGACGATTCGAACACCGACGCAGGGAATCTGGCTGGCAAGCCGCTTGAGATTCAGACACATCGGGAAGGTGACTCAATAACCATCGCCCTCTCGGGTGAGATGGACCTATCGACGAAGGATCAGCTCGATCTTGCTCTCCGCAGGGCCGAAGAGACGGAGGTTGGACGGATCGTCTTGGACCTGTCCGAACTCTCCTTTCTGGATTCCTCCAGCCTCAGCGTCCTCTTGAAGGCCAGCGCACGAGACCGACAGAACGGCAATCGGCTCCGATTCATTCCGTCGAATCACGATGCGGTCCAGAGAGTGATTGCCCTGACCGACACTGGCGAAATGTTTGAGTGGGCTGTTCGGACTTAGGCACGTCATTAGTCCAAATGCCGCGCAGCTTCGGCTGCCTCCTCGCGGCTTGGGAAGCTGAGGCATCCCGGTTGCGTGCCGATCGGCAATGGTCCAGACGCCGCGATCTTGCCGTCGACGACCCGACGATGCAGCTTCCGCGCGGAACAGAAGCCTCCCCAAACGAAAGGCCCGCATTGGCGGGCCTTTCGTAACATCAGGTGCGGATTCCGAACCCGCGACTAAGTCAGCGTCGCGCAGTCAGAGCCTGCAACAGGACCTCAATCGGGGAGCGGTGTTTCGGTCGATTGTCGATCGCCTCACGCGTCTTCCGCATCTCGGCTGCAAACTCTCCGAGGTTCTCGCTAAACCGGCCGACGCTCTGGCCGGCGTCGGCAAGGTCCTTTCCGGCCTTGCCAACATTGTTGCCGAGTCGCATCCCCAGGATCTTGCGTCCGGAGTCGCGCTTCGACTGCACAGCCATGCCACCCGCCAACCCCGCCAAAGCGGCGCCGCCCGCCGCCAGTGCCGGTCCCTTCACCTTGCCCGCGACGGTCGAGATCGTCTTCCCACCGCTCTGAACTCCCTCGGCGACGGCGTCCTTGCTCTTCGACGCAAACTGCTTGACGGAATCTGTTCCTTCAGTCCCACCAGAGCGCCGCGGCTGCCTGCGGGAGCGGGTCGTGGTCTGCGAGCTGCTCCGCGCGGCTCCCGAGCTCCGGGTCTTCGCACCGCTGCTTCCATTGCGCTGCTGACGGTTTCGCTTCGTGCTCGAGCCCCGAGTGGAGGCTGCCGATCGGCCCGAGCCGTTCGACCGTCCCGTCGTTTTGCGGCGAGCCTGTGAGTTCCTTCTTGTGCTCGCTTGGGCCATTTCCGACCCCTCCTTTCGCATCCGTGCGAATCGTTTACCTGCCCGGAGCAATTACCCACATTTGCGGCGATAAACGCCCTGGGCCGCTCTCCTGCTAACGACGGAAGAAACACGTCGGTTATTCACCTTCTGGGGGTGAGACGGGTTTCCGGGCCTGGGCCCCCATAGCCTTGAAGCAGACTCGGGTGAGTGTTCCTCCTACCGGCCGGCAGCCATCTCCCTCGCACCGCTGCTTCGCCTCTGTGCCTTTTTCTTACGCGTCTTGGCGGCTTTGCGCGACGACGCCCGCCTGCCCTCATCGATCCTCATCCGCTCTTCCACCACCGATGCGGCAGCGCGCAGATCCTCGGCGGTCTTCTTGGCCTTCTTCGGTCTCTCATCGCCGTTTCTTGAAGCCAGCGCATTGGAGACCTTTGCCGCGGTCCCCTTTCGAAGACCACGTGACCTCAATTCCCTGTATAGAGCCTTGTCCTTCGCCACGGTTTTCCCTCCTGGAGATCGACTGTGCTGGGGTCTGCCCTCGCACCGGGCGAGCGAAACGTCATCCCGTCGCCTGCGGCTCAGCTTCGCTCTTGGTTCCGCGGGTAGCGAGCGGTCCGCCTCGGCGCAGTGCTGCTTTGGACGAGAAGCACCGGTCTTGAACGTCGCCAATAGGGTCGGGACCGTCCGTCGGGCTCCCGGGGGCGCGCCTGTTGCGGGGCCTCGCGACTAGGCTGCGCTCATGGACCTGCTCGCGCCGGACGTGACTCGGATCGCGCCGGAGAGGAGTGAGGCGGCGAAGGACCGGGCGCCGGACGAGCTCGCCTCCGGAACGCCCGAGCCGCTGCGCTCGGAGCTGATCGAGCTCCTCGGCCCCGGCCGCGTGCTGACCCGGGTGATCGATCTGGTCCGCTACGCATCGGACGCCAGCCCGTATCGGCTGCTTCCCAAGGCGGTCGTCATGGCGCGGGATGCGAATGACGTCGCGAAGGTCTTCGCCTACGCCCGCGCCTCCAAGATCCCGCTCACCTTCCGGGCCGGCGGCACCAGCCTCAACGGCCAGGCGCAGAGCGACGGGATCCTGGTGGACGTGCGCCGGCACTGGACCGGGGTCGAGGTGCTGGAGGACGGAGGGAGGGCCCGGGTCAAGCCCGGCACCGTCCTCGGCCACGCCAATCGCGTCCTCTGGCCCCACGGCCGCAAGCTCGGCCCGGACCCGGCGAGCACCGACATCGCCTGTGTCGGCGGCGTCCTCGCCAACAACTCGGGCGGGATGCGCTGCGGCATCGTCGCGGACTCCTACAGCACGGTCCGTTCACTCACCTTCGTGCTCCCCTCCGGGACCGTGATCGACACGGCCGCACCGAACGCGGCCGAGCGCTTCGCGGAAGCGGAGCCGGAGCTCGCGCAGGGCCTCGCCGAGATCCGCGACGAGATCCGCGCGGACGACGAGCTCAGCGAGCGGATCCGCAAGAAGTTCCGGATCAAGAACACGACCGGCTACCGCCTCTGCGCCTTCCTGGACGCCGACGAGCCGGTCGAGATCTTCCGCCGCCTCCTGATCGGCTCGGAGGGGACCCTCGGCTTCATCGCCGAGGCGGTGATGGAGACGGTGCCGAAGCCCTCGCGCACGACGGTCTCATGGCTCCACTTCGACGGCATCGAGTCGGCCACCGAGCCGGTCCCGGCGCTCGTCGACGCAGGCGCGAGCGCGGTCGAGCTGATGGTCGCTCCCGCCCTGATGGTCGCCGCCCAGAACATCGCCGGCGCGCCGCAGGACTGGATGGAGCTGCCGCCGACCTCGGCGGCCCTGCTGGTGGAGTTCGGCGCGGAGACCGACAGCGAGCTCGACGAGTTGGTCGCCGGCGCCGAGGAGATCCTTTCCGAGCACGAGCTGATCAAGCCGCCGGACTTCACCCGCGACCCGGAGCGGGTCGAGGTCTCCTGGACGGTCCGCGAGGGGCTGCATGGGCTGATCGGCCGCTTCCGGCCGCCCGGGAGCTCGCTGATCATCGAGGACGTCTGTGTCCCGCCGGAGCGGATCGCCGAGTCGGCTCGCGACATCCAGGCCCTGCTCGGCGAGCACGGCTTTCTGCCCGGCGTGGCGGGCCACACCTCCGCCGGGAACCTGCACTTCATGCTCACGCCGGACTTCTCGAAGCAGGAGGACCTTGAGCGCTACGAGACCTTCATGGAGAAGCTGGTCGAGCTGATTCTCGACAAGTACGACGGCTCCCTGAAGGCAGAGCACGGGACCGGCGTGAACATGTCCCCCTACGTCGAGAGGGAGTGGGGCGCCAAGGCGACGGGGCTGATGTGGCGCGTGAAGGCGCTGGCGGACCCCGATGGAGTGCTCGCGCCGGGTGTCCTGCTGAGCCGCGACTCGGAGGCCCACCTGCGGAACCTGAAGACGACTCCGGAGATCGAGGAGGTGGCGAACACCTGCGTCGAATGCGGGTTCTGCGAGCCCGTCTGCCCGAGCCGCCACCTGACCACGACGCCGCGCCAGCGGATCGTCATCCGGCGGGAGATGGCGCGCCAGCCGAAGGGGTCACCGGTCCAGCGCGCGCTGATCGAGCAGTACGAGTACGACGGGATCCAGACCTGCGCGGCGGACGGCACCTGCCAGATCGCCTGTCCCCTGGGCATCGATACCGGCAAGCTGATCAAGGGCCTCCGGGCCGACGAGCATTCCGCCAAGGAGCAGCGACAGGCGGCCCGGGTGGCGCAGCGGTGGTCGTCGGTGGAAAAGGCGGCGCGGGCGGGCCTTCGCGCCGGCACCGTCGCCGGCCCGCTGATGCGCGGCGCGGCCACCGCGGCCCGCTCCCTCCTCAGCGACGAGCTCGTCCCGTCCTGGCCGCGCAACATGCCGCCGCCCGCTCCGGCGAATCTGCCTCGCACCTCGCGCGAGGGCCCCGCGGCGGTGTACCTGCCCGCCTGCGTCAACAGGATCTTCGGTCCGCCGCGCGACGATGGGGCCGGGCTACCCCTGCCCGAGGCGATGGTGGCCGTGTCCGCGCGCGCTGGGATGCCCGTCTGGCTCCCCGATGACGTGGCCGGGAAGTGCTGCTCGGTCCCGTGGACGTCCAAGGGCTACATCGAGGGCGCGAAGCTGATGGCCGATCGCACCCTCGAGGCGCTTCGGCGCTGGAGTGGGGAGGGCGAGATACCGGTGGTGATCGACGCGAGCTCGTGTTCGCAGGGGCTCGCCGAGGCGGCCGCCGAGCGTCATCCGGAGCTGGAGATCCTCGATTCGGTCGCCTGGGCAGGCCGCCTGCTCCCCAACCTCAGCGTCCGCGAGAAGCTCGGCTCGGTGGCGCTCCACCCGACCTGCTCGACGCGGCACCTCGGCCTCGATCGCCAGCTTCGCGAGATCGCAGACGCGATGGCCGGCGAGGTGGTCCAGCCCATCCGCGCGACCTGCTGCGGCATGGCCGGAGACCGGGGCATGCTCCACCCCGAGCTGACGAGGTCCGCGACGGCCGAGGAGGCGGCGGAGCTCGCCGGATCAAGCCATGACGCGTACGTAAGCAGCAACCGCACCTGCGAGATCGGCCTGCAGGAGGCGACCGGCGAAGCCTACGAGTCGTTCCTGATCCCGCTCGAGCGGATCACGCGTCCCTGAGGGCAGAGACCGGCTCGGGCTTCCCCAGGTGGTAACCCTGGGCGAAGTCCACGCCAAGATCCCGCACCGTGTCCATGGTGGTCTGATCGGTGACGAACTCGGCGATCGTCTTGATCCCCATGCCCTGGCACGCCTGGACCAGCGCCCTGACGATGAGCTGGTCCGTGCGGCTGTGGGGCAGCTCCTTGACGAATTCGCCGTCGATCTTCAGATAGCTGATCGGGAGGTGCTTGAGGTAGTAGAAGGAGGCGTAGCCGGCGCCGAAGTCGTCGAGCGCGAATCGGCATCCGACCCTGGTGAGGTTCTGAGCGAAGAGGCGGGCATGTTCCATGTCGGCGACCGCGGCCGTCTCGGTGACCTCGAAGATCAGGCTGGCCGGATCGATTCCGCTCGAGGTCAGCTCCCTCCGCACCTCGTCCGGGAAGCGAGCGTCGCCCATCGTCTGGCCGGACAGGTTCACCTCCAGGGTCAGCTCGCGCCCTTCCGCGTTGTGGGCTGCGATCAGCCGGACCGCCTGCTGGGTGACCCAGCGGTCGATGCCTCCGATCAGGCCGAAGCGCTCGGCCGTGGCGAGGAAGGAGCCCGGCTCGACCAGGCCGCCTCCGTCGTCGCGCATCCGCAGCAGGATCTCGTGCTGGGTGGCCACGCCCTTCTCGACGTTCACGATCGGCTGGCTGGTGAGCACGAACAGGCCCCTCTCGGTCGCCTGGCGGACCCGCTCCGTCCAGGCGCGCCGCTCGTCGATCTCGCTGCGGCCCGTCGGGTCGTAGCCCAGAACCCTGTCGCGGCCGGCCTCCTTGGCCGCGGACATCGCGGTCTCGGCCTCGGCCAGGAGCTCGGCGCCCACGACCTGCCGCTCGTCGAGCGAGGTGACCCCGGCGCTCATGGTGATCCGGATCCCCTCGCCGTCGATGACGAATGGATGTCGCCGGGCGATGCCCAGCAGCTCCTCCGCGAGGCTGATCGCCTTGGTCCGGTCCGCGCCGTGCACGAGGATGCCGAAGACGTCGCCGCCGACCCTGGCGAGCACGTCCGTCTTCCGGAGCCTGCCGCGGATCAGCTCGGCGATGCCGGAAAGCACCTCGTCGCCGCCCCCCACCCCGAGCGCCTCGTTGACGTACTTGAAGCTGTCGATCCCCAGAGCGATGACGCAGCCGGCGCTGCCGTAGCGCGCGGCGTAGTCGACGTGCCGCGTCAGGGCGTGCTCGAAGCTGACCCGGTTGACGAGTCCCGTCAGGGCGTCCTGCTCGGCCATCTGGCGGAGGCGGGCCTCCTCACGCTTGCGCTCCCGGATGTCATGGCCCACCACGGCGAGCGAGCGGACCTGGCCGACGCGGACCTCGCTCAGGGTCAGCTCCATCGCGACGCCCGAGCCGTCGGGCTGGCGCGCCACGACCTCGCGCCGCTGGCCGAGGGCCCCCACTCCCTCGCCGGCGGCGGAGCGGCGCAGTTGCTCGGCGTACTGGTCCCCGAAGGGCTCCGCCAGCAGCGCCGGCAGGGCCCTGCCGGCGAGATCGGAGATGGGGAGGCCGAAGAGTCGCTCCGCGGCGGCGTTTGCGTACGCGATGAAGCCGCGGTGGTCCACCAGGAGAATCGCGTCCGGGAGGTTCTCGAGCAGGGCGATGGCCGGCGTCGTGCCGCCGTTTTGAGCCGTGGCAAGGCCAGTTGGGCTCACATAGGGTTATCGGCAGCGCGAGGCATGGCGCTTTAGACTCGCGCCCCCTTGCCCGGCAACGGCAGTGCACTGAAGAGGTCCTCGCCCTGGCGCCCGCTCGTGAAGGGCGCCGCTGCGGCGGCCCTGGCGGCCGCTTTCGCCGTTCCGCTCATGCGAAAGAAGCGCCGCATCCCGCCGGCTGTGACGACCGCGGCCCTGGCCGCAGGCCCCCCGGCGCTGGCCGTCCTGCGGCCCCGGACCAAGCTGCGCGACGCCGGGATGTACGCGCTTCAGATGTGGGCCTTCATCCTCGGACATGAGCTCCCCTACGACGACCCCGAGCGGGCGGAGAGCAGGCTGCGTGTGGGGTATCCGATCCGCGTGGACCGGGTCCTCGGGGGCGGAGAGCTGCCCAACGTCAGGCTGCAGAGGGCGCTCGGCGGCCTCGGCAACAGGAACGTGATCAACCGCTTCCTGTGCTGGGTCCACTGGTCCTGGTTCTTCGAGCCCCACGGGGCCCTCACCTACATTCTCGCCCGTGACCAGGACCAGTTCGCGCGGTCCGCGAGGCAGATGTCGGCTGTCTACGACCTCGGCTGCATCGTCTACGCCGCGGTCCCGACCGCCCCGCCCTGGTGGGCCTCCGAGGAGGGCTACACCGACGCCAAGATCCGCCGGATCATGGTCGAGGTGGGAGAGGAGGAATGGGGGAAGGCGTGGCCGGTTCTCTACGACGTGCTCGGCGGAAACCCCTGGGCGGCGATGCCGTCGCTCCACTTCGCGACCTCACTGATGGCGGCGCTGCTGCTCTCCGAGATGGGCCTTCGCGAGGGGATCGCGGGGTGGGCCTATGCGGGCACCCTGGGCTTCGCGCTGGTCTACCTCGGCGAGCACTACGTCGTCGACCTGCTCGCGGGCGCAGCTCTTGTCTTTGCGATCCGAGCAGGCGAGCGCCACGCGGAGCCGCTCGCCAATGCCGTGAGTGGGGCATTGCAGCGCCTGGAGCGCATCGCGACCGGGTAGCGGTGTTTGCGAACATCAGGGGCGTGAGGGAGGAGCGCCCATCAAGCGCTCAAGAGCCTGAAGAGACGGCCCGCGAGATCGTCGCGGAGGCTGAACCCAGCTTCTTTGCCGATCCCAAGCGGCTGATCCAAACCGCGGTCGCGGTGGTCCTGCTGCTGGTCGCGATCTACGTGCTCGTCCCGCGGCTCTTCGACCTCCAGGATGCTCTCGGCAGGCTTGGTGACGGGGATCCCGTGTGGATCACGATCGGCGTGGTCTTCTGCGTCGGGATGTTCGCCGCCTATGTCGCCCTCTTCAGAGGCGTCGTCAGTGAGAAGGTGATCCACCTCAACTGGCGCGAGAGCTACCAGATCACCATGGCGGGGCTGGCGGCCACCCGGCTCTTCTCGGCGGGCGGCGCCGGCGGCATCCTGTTGACCTACTGGGCGTTGCGCAAGGCCGGGATGGAGAGGCGCCAGTCGGTCTGCCGGATGGTGGCTTTCCTGGTCGTCCTCTACTCGGTCTACCTCTTTGCGATCGTGGTCTTCGGCGTGCTTCTGAGGACGCACGTCCTCTCCGGGGAGGCACCGCTCTCCGGAACCGTGATCCCAGCGGCGCTCGCGGCGCTCGCGATCGTCATCGGGCTGGCGATGGCGTTCGTCCCCAACGACTTCGAGCGCCGGATCGAGCGCCACACCTCCGGCCGCTTCGGCAAGATCGCGAAGCGCCTCGCCACCGCCCCGGCGACCTTCGCGCAGGGGACCCGCACGGCGATCACATTCGTCCGCCAGCCGAGCGCCGGAGCGATGGCGTTCGGTGGCGCCATCGGCTTCTGGGGCGCGAACATCGCAATCCTCTGGGCGAGCTTCCACGCGTTTGACGTCTCGGTTCCGCTGGGGGTGGTGATCCAGGGCTTCTTCCTCGGCATGGTCGCCAACCTCATCCCGTTCGCGCCGGGTGGAGTGGGGGCCGTCGACGCCGGGATGATCGGCGCGTTCGTCCTCTTCGGCGTGCCGAGCTCGGAGGTCTTCACCGCCGTCCTCACCTACCGGGTGATCGCGTTCTGGCTCCCGATTCCCCCGGGCATCGTCGCCTTCTTCCAGCTCCGAAACACCGTCAACCGCTGGGAGCGGGAGGGCCGTAACGCCGACGGGTCTGGCGCTACTATAAAAAGTGAAGTGAGAACGCCGGGCACAGCGATAGCCTCCGGAATCGAGGAAGCGTGAACGACAAGATCGAAAACCTGATCATCATCGGCGGCGGCCCCTCCGGCTACACGGCGGCGCTCTACGCCGCTCGCGCCGAGCTCGAGCCGCTGGTCATCGAGGGCTTCCAGTGGGGCGGCCAGCTCCAGAACACGACCGACGTAGAGAACTACCCGGGCTATCCCGAGGGCGTGATGGGGCCGGAGATGATGAACCAGTTCCGGGCCCAGGCCGAACGCTTCGGCACCCGGTTCATCACCGACGACGCCACCGAGGTCGAGTTGACCGATGGCGACATCCACACCGTCAGGGTCGGCAAGGACATCTACCGCGCCAGGGCTGTGATCCTCTCCATGGGAGCGGAGCCCAAGCGGCTCGGCATCCCCGGCGAGATGGAGCTCGGCGGTCGTGGCGTCTCCACCTGCGGAGTCTGCGACGGCGCCTTCTTCAAGGACCAGGACGTGGCCGTGATCGGCGGCGGCGACTCGGCGATGGAGGACTCGATCTTCGTCTCGAAGTTCGCGAAGAACCTGAAGATCATTCACCGGCGTGACGAGTTCCGTGCGTCGAAGATCATGCAGGAGCGGGCTCGCGGCAAGGACAACATCGAGTTCGTAACGCCGTATGTGCCGCTCGAGTTCGTGGCGGGCGAGGACGGCAAGATCGCCAAGGTCCGTGTCAAGCACGCAGAGACCGGCGAGGGGAAGGACATCGAGGTCGGCGGAGCGTTCGTCGCCATCGGTCACCGCCCGCGCTCGGAGCTCGTCGAGGGCCAGGTCGAACTGGACGACGAGGGCTATGTGGTCGTCGAAGAGCCCTCGACCAAGACCAAGCTCGGCGGCGTCTTCGCCGTCGGCGACCTCGTCGATCACACCTACCGCCAGGCTGTCACCGCCGCAGGCAGCGGCACCAAGGGCGCCCTGGACGCCGAGTGGTTCCTGCGCGACATGCCGCCCGACCCCGAGGAGCACTGGGGCACCAACACGGGCGCGATCGTCGAAGCGGTCGAAGCCTCCTAGAACCGCGCCTCCGGACCGTCCGCCTCGGACTGGGGCGGATTATCGCCTAGATGACGAGTAAGGCGCCCCGCTACGGCGGGATACTGTTCGCCGGTGTCCACGATCGAACGCCGCCCGGAGAAGGCGGCACCGGCCGACGAGCGGCCGGCCACCGGCTCCGCCCTCCCCGGCCTGCCGCCCGGACCCGACTGGTCGCTGCTGCGCTCGACGCGCACCTGGTGGCGGCGGCCGCTCCAGACGCTCGAGCAGTGCCGGGCCCGCTACGGCGACATGTTCACGTACCGGCTCCCGTACGAGGGGACCTGGGTCTTCCTCTCCGACCCGGAGGCCGTCAAGCAGGTCTTCACCGGCGATCCACGGCTGCTGCACGCCGGTGCGGCGAACATCGTCCTCCTGCCGGTCCTGGGTGAGCATTCGGTCCTGCTGCTCGACGAGCCCGAGCACATGAAGGAGCGGAAGCTCATGCTGCCGCCGTTCCACGGCAAGCGCATGCAGGCCTACGGCGAGGTGATGACCGAAATCGCCGCCGAGGAGATCGACCGCTGGCCGGCCGACCGTCCGGTGCGCATGCGGCCCCGGATGCAGGCGATGACGCTCGAGATCATCCTGCGGGCGGTCTTCGGCGTCGACGAGGGGGAGAGGCTCAATCGTCTTCGCGACCAGCTCCGGCGCACGCTCAACCTGCTCTCGCATCCTCGGCGGGCGATGTTCATGGTCGTTCTTGGCCCGGAACGGCTGCGCCGGTTCCCCCCGTTCCGCCGGCAGATGGAGCGGATCGATGCCCTGCTCTATGAGGAGATCTCAGCGCGCCGGGGCGCCGCGGACCTGGCGGATCGCGACGACATCCTCTCGCTGCTCCTCCAGGCCCGCCATGAGGACGGCCAGCCGATGGGCGACCGCGAGCTGCGGGACGAGCTCATGACCCTGCTCGTCGCCGGCCACGAGACAACCGCGACCGGGCTCTCCTGGGCGATCGAGCTGCTCTCTCGCCATCCCGCCGAGCTCGACCGCCTCCAGACGGACGTTGCGGGCGGAGATGGCGCCTACATGGATGCCGTGATCAAGGAGACCCTGCGCCTGCGCCCGGTGATCTCCCTCGTCCTGCGCAAGCTGATGGAGCCGATGGAGATCGGAGGGAGGCTGCTCCCCGCCGGCGTCACGGTGGCGCCCTCGATCTATCTCGTGCATCGGCGTCCCGACATCTATCCGGAGCCGGAGCGCTTCCGCCCCGAGCGCTTTATCGAGACGCCCGCGGGCACCTACACGTGGATCCCGTTCGGAGGAGGGGTGAGGCGCTGCCTGGGAGCGGCGTTCGCGGAGTTCGAGATGTCCGTCGTACTCGGGGAATTGGTGGCACGGCGCCGGTTGAGACCGGTGGGCGAGCCCGAGCACTCGGTGAGGAGCACGATCACCAACGTACCCAACCGGGGGGCCGAGGTACTGCTTCCGCTGAAGTGAGCGCGGCGCCTCAGGAGGCGAACTCGCGCAGCGCAGGCGCCGGCCGGTAGGCCTCACCCCGCAGGTCGCGAAGGTCCTCGAGAACTCCGAGCGAGCGGTTCCAGCCGAGACGCTCACCCCACTCGAGAGGCCCGATCGGCCAGTTGTAGCCGAGCCTCATCGCCGTGTTGATGTCCTCTGCCGTTGCGACCCGCTCGCCGAGGGCGAAGCAGGCCTCGTTCGCGATCGTCGCGCCGAGGCGGGTGAGGACCACGGGCGCGATCTCGCCCGCGACCTCGATCAGCTGGTCCTCGTCGAAGATCGGGCGCTCGCCCGGGAAGTCGGGATCGCGCGGGCGGTGGGGCGTGTCCTTCTCGTAGACGTAGAAGCCGCGGCCGGTCTTGCGCCCGAGCCGGCCCGAGGCCACCATCCGCTCGTGGATCGGGGTGGGACGCCAGCGCGGCTCGCCGAAGGACTGCTCCCAGAACGACTTGGCGACCATGAAGTTCACGTCGAGCCCGATCAGGTCCATCAGCTCGAACGGTCCCATCCGCAGCCCCGCGCCCAGGCGGACGATGCGGTCGATCTGCTCGTGGGGCGCGACGCCCTCGCCGAGCATCCTCAGCGACTCGAGGAAGAAGGGGCGGACGCAGCGGTTGGCGACGAAGCCGACCGAGTCCCGGGCGCGGATGGGGGTCCGGCCCATTCCCTCGGCGACTTCGGTGGCGAGCTCCAGGGCGGGCTCGCCGCTCTCGTCGCCCGCCACGATCTCGACGAGCTGCATGAGCGCCGCGGGGTTGAAGAAATGCATGCCGACGATCCGCTGGGGCTCTGGAATTTCCGCCGCGATCGCGGTCACCGACAGGGACGAGGTGTTGGTGGCGAGAACCGTGTCGGGCCCGCAGGCCGACGCGAGCCGCTCGAACAGGTTTCGCTTCAGCTCGAGGTCCTCGGGAGCGGCCTCGATCACCAGATCGCAGTCCCTGACCGACTCGATCAGGGTGTCGCCGCTCAGCCGCTCGAGGGCCGCGGTGGCCTCGGTCTCGCTCCAGCGGCCCCGCTCGGCGCCTCGCCGGAGGCCGTTGCGGAGCATCTCGACGCCGCGCTCGAGCGCCTTCGAGTCGATCTCGTAGAGATGCGTCTCGTAGCCGCCGAGGGCCGCAATCTGCGCGATCCCGGCGCCCATGGTCCCGGCGCCGACGACGCCGACCTTCGTCACGACCCGTCGGCGGAGGGCGGGACCATCGCGTTGATCCCCGTCGCGTCGCGACCGATGATCAGCTTGTGGATCTGGGAGGTGCCCTCGTACAGGGTGGTGACGCGGGCGTCGCGGAGATAGCGCTCGACGGGATAGTCGTCGACGTAGCCCGAACCGCCGTGGACCTGGATCGCGGCGTTGGCGCATTCCACCGCGGCCTCGGTGGCGTAGTACTTCGCGATCGAGGTCTCGACCGTGTTGCGCTCGCCGCGGTCCTTGAGATCGCCAGCCCGGTAGACGAGCATCCGGGCGGCGTCGCGCTTCACGATCATGTCCGCGATCAGCTCCTGGACGAGCTGGAAGCTCGCGATCGGGACTCCGAACTGCTTGCGCTCCTTCGAATAGGCCACCGAGGAGTCGATGCAGCCGTCGCAGATCCCGACGCAGCCGGCGGCGACGCTGTAGCGGCCGTTGTCGAGCGAGCTCATCGCGATCTTGAAGCCGTCCCCGATCTCGCCGAGCAGGGCGTCCTCGGGGACCTCGACGTCGTCCAGGGAGATCTCGGCCGTGTCCGAGGAGCGCAGCCCGAGCTTGCCGTGGATCTCCTGGGCGCTGTAGCCGGCGGTCGCCGTGGGGACCAGGAAGCAGGCGAGACCGCGGTGCTTCAACTCCGGATCGGTCTGGGCGAAGATCAGGGCGAGCTCGGCGACGCTGCCCATCGAGATCCACATCTTGTTCCCGCTGATCGTCCAGCCTGAGTCCGTCTTCTTCGCGCGCGTCCTCATGCTGGCCGGATCGGATCCGGCGTCGGGCTCGGTGAGGCCGAAGCAGCCGAGAGCCTCGCCGGAGCAGAGGCGGGGGAGCCACTCCTGTTTCTGCCGCTCGGTGCCCCACTTCTCGATCGAGCCCGCGACGAGCGAGGTCTGCACCGAGACGACCGTGCGAGCGGAGGAGTCCGCGCGGCCGACCTGCTCGACGATCAGGGCGTAGCTCAGATAGTCGAGCCCGCGTCCGCCGTACTCCTCCGCCACCGGGGCGCCCAGGAAGCCGATCTCGCCGAGCATCGTGGCGAGCTCCCGGTCGAAGCGGGCCGCCCGGTCGTTCTCGCGGACCCGCGGCGCGATCTCCTTGTCGGCGAAGTCACGCGCCGTCTCGGAGATCAGACGCTGCTCGTCTGTCAGCTGGAAGTTCAAGGTCTCAGGGTCAGCCCGGAGCGGAGGCGGCGAGCTCCCGGTCGAGCACCGCCTTGAAGGCCGCGGCCGCCTCCTGGGTTCGCGGCCCGGGACATTCTGGCAGCCGTGTCTCATCTACCGCCGAGATCGCCTGGACCTCGCGGACCGTGGAGGCAATGAAGGCCTCGCTCGCGCCGGTGAGGTCCTCGAGGGGAAAGGCGCCCTCCTCGACGTCGAGCTCCCGGACCAGCCGGTCACGCGTGATCGACGCGAGGATGCCGACGTCGAGGGCGGAGGTGCGCAGCCGGCCCTCGCTCACCCAGAAGATCGTCGAGGTCGGAGCCTCCAGCACGATCCCGTCGGGACGCACGAACACCGCGTCGTCGGCCCCCCGCGCGGTGGCCGTGCGGATGGCCTGCATGTTCGCCGCGTAGGAGAGAGACTTGACGCCGTTCAGGATCAGCGTCGGCGAGTAGGTGATCGTGATGACCGCGGCCGACTCGGCGGTGGCATACGGCGGCAGGTTCTCGGTGAAGGCGAGGCGGCGCCCGCCGCGGGTGGCGACCAGCCTGAGCTGCCCCTCGTCCTGACCGAACTCGGAGAGCAGGGCGGAGATCTCCGCTTCGAACGCGCGGCGGTCGACGGGAAGGTCCAGCGCAGCGGCCGAGCGCTCCAGCCGGTCGAGGTGCTCCTCCAGTGCGAAGGGCCGCCCGGCGTAGAGGCGGATGACCTCGAAGACCCCGTCGCCGCGCAGAAGACCGTCGTCCGCGGCCGGGATGAGGGCCGCTGACCTATCGGTAATTCGTCCATCGACACTGGCTAGCTCGGCTGCTGACACGTGAAGCGAGGCTATCGGAGGCCGATGCACAAGGGCAGACGAGTGCCTAGAGCGCTTCGACGACGGTCGCGACGCCCTGCCCAACCCCAACGCAGAGGGTGGCGATCCCATAGCGCGCGCCCCGGCGACGAAGCTCCCAGACGAGGCTCGTCATCAGGCGGGCTCCCGAGCAGCCGAGCGGATGCCCGAGCGCGATGGCGCCGCCGTTGACGTTGAGCCGCTCCTCGTCGATGCCGAGTCCCTCCGCGCAGGCAAGCACCTGGGAGGCGAAGGCCTCGTTCAGCTCGATCAGATCGATCTGGTCGAGCTCCAGGCCGGCCCGCTCGAGCGCCTTGGGGATGGCGATCAGCGGGCCGATCCCCATATAGGCCGGATCCACGCCGGCGACGCCGATCGAGAGGATGCGCGCCAGAGGCTTACGGCCGAGCACCTCAGCCATCTCCTCGTCGGCGAGAACCAGGCACGCGGCACCGTCGTTGAGCGTCGAGGAGTTGCCGGCCGTCACGGTGCCGCCCTCGCGGAAGGCGGGCCGGAGCTTGGCGAGCTTCTCCAGGGAGGTGTCCGCCCGCGGGCCCTCGTCCGCGCTCATCGTCGTCGGCTCGTCGCGGCGGCTCTTCGGCGGCACCTCGACGGGCACGATCTGATCGTCGAAGCGACCCTCCTGCTGGGCCGCGACGGCGCGCTGGTGGCTCTGCAGCGCGAAGCGGTCCTGCTCTTCGCGTGAGACCCCGTAGCGCTCGGCGACGTTCTCACCCGTCTCGCCCATCGACTCCGTCGAGTAGCGCTCGGACATCCTCGGATTGATCATGCGCCAGCCGAGGGTCGTGTCGTAGAGGGTCTGCTCGCCGCGGGGCAACCCGGACTCCGGCTTTGGCAACACCCAGGGGGCGCGGCTCATCGACTCCACGCCGCCGGCGAGGTAGAGGCCGCCCTCGCCCAGCCGCAGGGCGCGGGAGGCCTGATTCACGGCCTCGAGGCCGGAGGCGCAGAGGCGGTTGACCGTCACCCCCGGAACCTCGACCGGCAGCCCGGCCAGAAGCGCGCCCATCCGCGCGACGTCGCGGTTGTCCTCGCCCGACTGGTTGGCGGCACCCATGTAGACGTCGTCGATCCGGGACGGATCCAGTCCGGTCCGCTCCACGGCCGCCGAGATCACGTGCGCTGCGAGGTCGTCTGGCCGGATCCCGGAGAGGCCGCCCCGGTAGGCGCCCATGGGGGTGCGGACGGCGTCGATGATCAATGCGTCAGCCACGGCCGAGGACTGTAGCCTCAGGGGTGGGAGATGGTCCTCATAGCCCTCACCCTCGGGCTTCTCGTCCTGCTCTTCCTGATCATGTTCGCGCTCGCGCGGCTGTTCGAGGGGAACAGCGTTGCCGATTTCCTCGACTGGAAGCCGACCCGCTCACCCGAGGTCGAGGCCCAGAACGAGATCGACGACGTCCAGCAGATGATCGACGCGCAGAACGCGCTGCGGCGAAAGCGCGGCGCGAAGGAGATCACCGAGGCCGACGTCCACAGGCAGGTCCAGGAGGACCAGGCGATGCGGGCGCGCGGACGTGGCCCGTTCGCCAAGGACGAGGAAGACTGAGCTTGGCGCGAGCGCTGATCGTCGGCTGCGGCTGCCGCGGCCGAGAGCTCGCCGCCGAGCTCGCCGGACGGGGCTGGCAGGTTCGCGGGACGAGCCGGCGCCGAGAGGGTCTCGATGAGATCGAGGCCGCTGGGTTCGAGTCGGCCGAGGCCGACCCCGACCATCCGGGGACCGTCCTCGAGCTCTGCGGCGACGTCGCGGCCGTGGTCTGGCTGCTCGGGTCGAGCGAGGGCGGGGAGGAGGCGGTCTCTGCGGTGCACGGGCCCCGGCTCGAGCGGCTGCTCGAGAAGCTCGTCGACACCCCGGTTCGCGCGTTCGCCTACGAGTGCGGGGGTTCGGTCGATGTGCAGATGCTCGCGGCGGGAAGGGTGATCGTCGAACGGGCGGCGCAGACGTGGCGAATCCCGGTTGCCTTCCTCACGACGGAGCGCGATGAGGCGGGCTGGGCGGCGGGGAGCGCCGAGACGGTGGCCGGCCTACTGGCCGGGTGAGCTGCCCTGGAAGGCATTCGCCTTGGTGGGCGGTGCGCAGGGACTCTGCGGAGGAATCGGATACTGGTTGCCGGGTTCGCCACAGGGCGTCGCGGGGGAGATCGGCTTCACGTTCTGTTGCGCGCTCAGCTGGGCGGAGGCGGGCGTCGTGGACCAGGGCGCGGCGTCCTTGAAGTGGGTCGGCGGGTCGTCGAAGAGGCCCACCAGGAGGAGCCAGCCACCGACGATCACCACGGCGACTGCGGCCACGGCCACGAAGAACATGATCTGGCTGCGCCGGGTCGGGCCGTAGGAATGACCGACGACCTGGCGGCGCTTGTCCTGACCCATCGCGTCGACTGGCGACGGCTGGTGCCTCTCCGCTTCCATACCCAATAGTGATGGTACCGCCGCCAGAGGTCGCATGATGCGGTTTAGAGTCGGCTTGCATGACGGACGTGCTCGTGGAGACCGATTGGGTCGCGGAACATCTCGATGACGAGGGGATTCGGATCGTCGAGGTGGACGAGAACCCGGCCCTCTACGCCGAGGCCCACATCCCGGGCGCGATCGGATTCGACTGGAGGCGGGACCTGCAGGATCCGGTGAAGCGGGACTTCCTCGGCCCGAAGGCCTTCGGAGAGCTGATCGGGGCCAGCGGGATCTCGAATGATCACACCGTGGTCCTCTACGGAGACCGGAACAACTGGTTCGCCGCCTACACCTACTGGTACCTGCGCTACTACGGGCATGACGCGGTCAGGTTGATGAACGGCCCGCGGGAGAAGTGGATCGCGGAGGGGCGCCCGACCACCACTGACGCGCCGGCGCATCCCGAGGCCATCTTCGAGGCGACGCAGGGCGACGCGTCGATACGGGCGATGCGGGACGAGGTGCTCGCGGCGCTCGATTCGAACGTCCACCTCGTCGACGTCCGGAGCCCGCAGGAGTACTCCGGCGAGCTGATCGCGATGGCCGGCTACGAGCAGGAGGGCGCGCAGCGGGGCGGCCACATTCCCGGCGCTGCGTCAGTGCCCTGGGCGCAGGCGGTGAACGAGGACGGCACCTTCAAGTCCGCGGACGAGCTGCGTGAGCTCTACGAGGGCAGGGGCGTGATCGCCGGAGACGATCCGATCATCGCGTACTGCCGGATCGGCGAGCGCTCGGCCCACACCTGGTTCGTTCTGCACGAGCTGCTCGGCCGCCACGACGTCAAGAACTACGACGGCTCCTGGACGGAGTGGGGCAACCTGGTCGACGTGCCGATCGAGAAGGACGTCTAGCGACCGCCAGGCCGCTCCATGCAGTAGCGGAGGGCGAAGCCCGTAGCGACTCATGAGGGGCGGCCGCTTGCGGTCGCGGCCTTATGGCGAAGCCGTCGAGCGACCGCTCCTCACTTGCTCACGACGCGGTACTTGAGGTGCGTCACCCCGGGTGCCTCTACCGCGCGGAGCTGTTCGAGTTCGAGATCGGTGCCGACGCCTGCGAAGAGCGGCGCACCGGCGCCGAGGAGGATCGGGACGACGTTGAGTGCGACCTCGTCGATCGCCCCGGCCGCCAGGTACTGGTTGATCGTCTCGGCGCCGCCACCGATGAAGACGTCCTTGTCGCCGGCCGCCTCGCGGGCCTGAGCCAGGGCGGAGTCGATTCCAGCGGTCACGAAGGTGAAGGTCGTGTCGGAGAGGGTCAGTGGGTCGCGCTCGTGATGTGTGAGGACGAAGACGGGCTTGTGGAAGGGCGGATCCTCACCCCACCACCCCTGCCAGGGGTCGTCGCCCCAAGCGCCGCCGCTGGGAGGCCCGAACTTGCCCCGGCCCATGATCTCGGCGCCCACGTTGGCGTCGGCCTCCTCGACGATGGCGCTGCTGGCGTTCACCTCGCCGCCCTCCATGCCGTGCGGCTCCCTCCACGCCTTCAGTCCGAAAATCCAATCGTGCAGCTGCTCGCCGCCCTCGCCGAGCGGATTCTCCTCGCTCTGGTTGGGGCCGGCGACGAAGCCGTCCAGCGAAACCGCGATTTGAGCTCTCACCTTGCTCATGTCCACTTAGACGCCTCCCCGTCTCGAAACTCATCGGTCATGGCCTGATCCGCTCCAGCAGCAGCCCCAGGATCCTGGCTGTCGCTCCCCAGATCAGGTTGTCCGAGATCAGATAGGTGTCGGTCTTGATCGGGACGCCCCGGCGGACCAGCCGGCGCCTGGCGTACCCGGCCTCGAGGTCGTCAAGGGAGGCGACCAGCACGCTTTCCACCTCGGTCGGGTTCGGCTCGAAGCGCATCCCCTCCTCGATCAGGCCGACGAAGGGATGCACCTTGTAGTTGGTGACGAAGGTGCCGATCGGCGGCAGCGCGCCGACGACCTGGACGTTGTCGCGCGCCAGGCCGATTTCCTCCTCGGCCTCTCTCAGGGCCGTGTCGAGCAGCTCCTCGCCCTCGTCGCGACGGCCGCCCGGGAAGGAGATCTCGCCGGCGTGGCGGTTCAGGTCGGAGCGGCGCTCGGTGAAGACCAGGCCGGGGTTCTCCGGCCAGCCGTGCATCGGCACCAAGACCGCCGCCTCGGTGCGCCCATGGGCGTCCAGCTGCTCCGCCTCCGCCGGCGCGAGCAGCAGGTCGCTCAAATCAGATGATGATCTGGACGACTCCGCCATCGACGCTCCAGGCCGCGCCGGAGGTGTAGGAGGCCTGCTCGGAGCAGAGGAAGACGATGGCTCCGGCGACCTCGTCGACTTCGGCCAGGCGGCCGATGGGCCGTCCCGCCGCGGCGGCCTCGAGCGCCTCCTCGCGACTGTCGAGTCCCTCCATCTCCATGAGCTGATCGAGCAGGCCGCCGTCCTCGGTCCAGAGCTCGGAGTTGACCGCCCCGGGAGCGACCGCGTTGATCAGGACGCCGTCGGCGGCGTAGCGGTCGGCGAAGAGGCGCGAGAGTGAGAGCTCGGCGGCTTTGGCGACTGAGTACTCGGGCATGCTGCCCGAAGGGCGTTTTCCCGAGGAGCTGGAGACGTTCACGATCCGCCCCCAGCCGCGTTCGCGCATCCCAGGGACCGCCGCCCGCATCAGGCGCATCGGGGCCATCACGTTGAGCTCCCAGGCTGCGTACCAGTCCTCGTCCGGGACGTCGTCGAGGTCGCGCCGGCGCGCGGCGCCGGCGTTGTTGACCAGCACGTCGACCTGCCCGAGGCGGTCCGCTGCCTCCTGGGCGATCAGCTCGGCGGCCCTGGGATCGGTCACGTCGGCGACCAGGGATTCTGCTCGCCCGCCGGCCTCCTGGCCTGCCGCGGCGCATTCGTCGGCGGCCGCCAGGAGGGCATCCTCGGAGCGCGCAACGAGCAGGACGTCGGCGCCCTCGGCGCAGAGCAGCCGGGAGGTGGCGAGGCCGATTCCGCGACTGGCGCCGGTGACGACGCAGGCTCTGCCGCTGAGCCCGAGATCCATGGCTCAGTCCTCGTCCTCGCTCTGCTCCACGAACTCGAGCGAGTCGTGGATCACCACGTCGCCTCGCTTGAGGGTCCGGTGCACTGGGCACTTGCCGGCGATGACGAGCAGGCGGTCGCGACTTTCCTCACTCAGTTCGGCTCCCAGCCTGATCTTCACGTCGAAGATCGGTGGATCGTCGGTGGTCCCGTGCTCGAACTCGACCACGACCTCGACCGTGCCCAGGCCCCACTCCTTGCGGTCGGCGTACATCTCGATCGTGATGGCCGTGCAGGTTGCCAGCGAAGCAGCGAGCAGCTCGGCCGGTGCGGGCCCGAGGTCGGTGCCACCCTCACCCTCCGGCTCATCGATGATCAGGCGGTGCTCGCGGATCTCGACCTCGTGCTCGAAGCCCTCGCGCCGGCGGGCGACGGCCCGCTTCATCAAGCGCCCTCCCGGCCCTCGAACATCTGCGGGTTCCGCTCGTCCGCGAAACGGGCGAGCGCGAAGGCGAGATCCGAGGCGCGGTTCAGGAAGCGGAGCACCGCGTCCGACGCGAGGGAGTCCGACTCGCTCAGCTCGACCACACGGCGCTCGGCGCGGCGGATCGCCGTGCGGGCCACGTCAAGTGCAGCCGAGAGCTCGGTCCCGCCGGGGATGACGAACTGTGGCGGCAGGTCGACCTGGTTCATGTACCGGTCGATGTCGACCTCGAGCGCCTCGACCATTCCGTCGGTGATCCGGCTGATCCCGTCCTGCAGGCGGTCGGCGGCCTCCGGCGAGGTAGCCAGCTCGGCGCCGGCGACAAACAGGTCCTGCTGCAGGGAGAGGATGGTGGCGTGCAGGTCGGCCTGATTGTCGGACTTGCAGAGGGCCCGGGCGACTCCCAGCAGCGAGTTCGCCTCGTCGATCGATCCGTAGGCCTCGGTGCGGGCGTTGGTCTTGGGCACGCGGCCTCCGTACCAGAGCGAGGTCGTCCCGTCGTCGCCCTTCTTCGTGTAGATCTTGACCACGTAAACGACGATATCGGGCAGGGGAGGCTGGCTTGGCCATTCACGTGTTGTTCGCGGGCATCGCGGTCGCGGATCTGGACGCCGCCATCGACTGGTACGAGCGGTTGCTCGGCGGTCCGCCCGACATGACCCCGAACGAGATCGAGCGAACCTGGAAGCTCACCGATGAGAGCTGGCTCTACGTGGTCGCCGATCCGGAGCGTGCGGGCAAGGCATTGGTCACCGTCATGGTCGACGATCTCGACGAGCGCCTGGCCGCGATCGGGGAGCGGGGGATCAAGGTGGGGGAGATCGAGGAGATCAACGAGAGCACGCGCAAGGCCGAGATCGTCGATCCGGAGGGCAACCGGATCAGCTTCGGCCAGGCCGGCTAGCCGAGCGGGTTGAAGGCGATCCCGGTGAGGAGCTTCGGGAAGAAGTAGGTGGACTTCGGCGGCATCGTCTCGCCCGCCGCCGCGACGGCGCGAACCTGCTCGACCGGTGTCGCCCGGAGTACGAAGGCGGCCTGGTAGTCGCCTGAGTCGAGCTTCTTGAGTACCTCGCCGATGTGCGGCGTGTACCCGACCCCGCGCTTGGCAGCGATGTCGTCGGTGGTCATGCCGAGGATTCCCTTGAGGACGAGTTCCTCGAGGATCGCCGCGTCCAGGGTCCGGTAGGCGTCCGAGCGACCGGCGAGTGCCTCGTCGAGGCGGGCCGTGTCCCGGAGCCGCAGTCTGAACGCCTTCTTGAAGTGGGAGTCCATGTAGCCGAATACCCCGATGCCCTCGTCGCCGCCCGGATCGAGCTTGTCCGTGGGGACCTCCTCCACCTCGAACACCTCCTTCAGGCCGGCGCCGAGCGCCTCCTGCTTGGCCGGGTCATCGGCAAAGCCGGAGATCAGCCGGTGGGTCGGGAAGACGGTCAGGCCGGGGTCCTCGAGGGAGACCAGAGCCATCAGGACGTAGTCGGCGGCTCCGCCTGCGCCGATCTCATGCTGGTATGCGAGTGAGGTCTCGTAGCGATGGTGGCCATCGGCTATCAGCAGCTCGCCCGCTTCGAGCTCGGCGGTGACTGCCTCGTGCACCGCGGGGTCGCCGACCCGCCAGACGCGGTGGGTCGTGCCGTCCGAGTCCGTGACCTCGCCCCAGGGCTCGCCGCCCAGTGCCGGTGCGAGGTGCTGCCACGCGTCGCCGGGATGGAGGGCGAAGATCGGGGAGAGGTTGGCGTGGGTGGCGCGGGTCAGCCGCAGGCGGTCCTCTTTCGGACCGGGCTGCGTTCGCTCGTGTGGCCGGATGCCCTCGCCGTAGGGCGCGAGCTTCACCCGGGCGAGGAAGCCGCGACGGGTGAGGCGCGAGCCGTCGGGCGCGGTGTAGTCCTGCTCGAGCGCCCAGAGCTGGGGCTCGCCGTCGCGAGTGAGGACGCCCTCGTCCGTCCACTTCGAGAGCAGCGCCGCGGAGTACTCGTATGGGTCGCCGCCGCCGGGATCGCGGGGCAGATCGAGCTCGACGACGTTGCACGGCGACCGAGCGACGAGCTCCGCGCGCTGCTCGTCGTCGATCACGTCGTAGGGCGGGGCGACGACGTCGCCGAGGGAGCCGACCTTGTCGAGGTCGTAGTGCAGCGCCTGAAGTGGAAGCACCTCCGCCACGGGCGCGGAACCCTAACCAGCCAGAAGACGACACAGCCTCGTCACACTCCGCGCCGGAGTCGTCACAACTGCTGGATTCGAATTGTGTCGTGGCCTATCCGGCATACATGAGGGACAAGGCGCGGAAGTTGCGACGGGATCGAGACCTGACGATCGATGAGATCGCGGATCGGCTCGCCGTAAGTCGCACCACCGCCTATCTCTGGGTCTCCGACCTGCCCAGGCCCGGGCGGGCGACCGCCAGGCAATCCCCCAATCAGCGCCGTGGCAATCGAGCGATGCGGACCAAGTTCAGGCGGATGCGCGAGGAGGCGTACGAACTCGGCAGATGGGAGTTCTCGCGGCTTGCTGTGGAGCCAACGTTCAGAGACTTCGTTTGCCTGTACATCGCTGAGGGATACAAGCGGTCCCGAAACACGGTGTCCGTCGCGAACTCCGATGCTTCGGTCATCACGGTCGCCAACTACTGGATTCGCTACTTCGCGCAAAACCCTGTGCGTTACTCGGTTCAACATCACGCCGATCAGAGCTTTGATGACTTGGCCGCGCACTGGGGTCAGGCGCTTGGCGTCCCTCGGGCCGCAATCGCCTTTCAGCGCAAATCGAATAGCAGCCAGCTCCGCCATCGCACCTGGCGGTCTCGGTACGGCGTCCTCACGGTGAGATGTGGCGACACTCTCCTCCGAGCGCGCCTGCAAGGGTGGATCGATCGGATCCAAAGCGCCTGGCTAGACTCGCCGCACGGGGCGTAGCGAAGCCTGGTTATCGCGCCAGATCTGGGATCTGGAGACCCTCGGTTCGAATCCGAGCGCCCCGACTCAGAGCAGGCCCTCGGCCCGCAGCCACTCCTCTGTCTTCGCCATCCCGGCCTCCAGATCGTGGGCCGGCTCGTAGCCCAGCACCTCTCGGGCGCGAGCGATCGAGTAGCTGCCGCGTCGCGTGAGGTAGTCGATCGCCGCGGCGGTCGCCTCGCTGCGCCGCCCCCGCACCCTGGCGGCCACGTCCATCGCCCGGGCCACCTCGCGGACGACGCGAGTGGGCCCAGTCCGCGGCTCGTCGATGCCGAGCATGCGGCAGTAGTGGCCGAAGAACTCGCCGATCGTCGGCTGTTCGGCACCCGTGAGGATGAAGACGCGGCCCTCGGCCTCGGGCATCGTCGCCGCTCGCACGATTCCGTCGACCAGGTCGTCGACGTAGACCGGGCTGTGCAGACCGCGGCCACCGTCGGGAAGGATCAGCTGCTTGGCCTTCAGCAGCCGGACAGGCTCGACGGTCCATGGCCGCGACCCCGGCCCATACACGTCCCCCGGGCGAACGATGGTGCAGGGGATCTCTCCCTCGGCGTGAGCCTCCAACACGACCTGCTCGCTCGCGATCTTGGTGTCGACGTAGTGCACGCCATTCGGGCGAACCGGAGAGCGCTCGTCCACCACGCCCTCGAAGTCGAAGCCGAAGACGACGATTGAGGAGAGGTGCACGAACCGCTTCGCGCCGGCGGCGATCGCGGCGTCCATCACGTGTCGCGGCGCCACCACGTTCGTCTCCCAGTAGCCCTCGCGCGAGCTGTACATCCCGACAACGGCGGCGGTGTGGATCACCAGATCGCAGCCCTCGGCGTGTCCCTGCCAGTTCCCGGGGGAGGTGATGTCGGCGACCAGATGCCAGTCGTCGCCGCTCTCGATCAGATCGACGCCCCGGACCTCGCTGCCGAGCTCCACGAAGCGATCGACCAGGGCGCGCCCGATGAAGCCGGCGGCGCCGGTGACCATCACCCGCCTCGGCACGTCAGCCACTGTGCTCGACTCGGTCGATCGCCGCGTGCGTGTCCCTCGCGACGCCGGGGTCTGCCAGGTCGATCCCCGGGGGCAGCTCGACGTGCAGCTCCCCCGAGGGGTCGAGCTCGACATGGGCGGTCTCGGCCCGGCAGTCGAGCACATGTCCGCCGCGCTCCCTGTCCTCGGTGATGAAGTGCAAATGCCAGCCGGAGACCTCGATTCCCTCGGCGTACTCCGGGAAGCGGAAGCCCAGCATCGTCCCGTCCACGTCGGCGAACTCGAAGACGTGCTGCTCGCTCACCACCTCGGTGAGCGGCCGGTAGGGCGGTTCCTGTCGAGGAACCGATCGCGCCCTGACCAGCTCGAACCGGCCGTCGATCCGAACGGCGCAGGTGGCGGCATCGGCTGGGATCCGGCGGTCGATCTCGGCGAGCAGCCGGTCGTGGTCGATCGACCCCTCCAGGTCGAACCCGATGTCGCCCTCGAAGGGCACCATCACGGCGAACGGCGTTCTCTCCTCCGCCGGCACCTCGGTGACCTTGCCCTCTACGTCGGCGCGGTAGAACCGCCCATCAAGGGCGATCATCTCGCCGTCCAGGTGGTTGAGGGTCCCGAGCCCGAGGTCCCCATGCTCGGCCAGCTCGGCGAAGCTCACGTCTCCCTCGAAGGAGCCGTCGATCAATGCCCCGATCGTCGATGCCTGAAAGAGGACGTGCGGGTCGTGCTCGGCGTGCAAATCGCCGTGGCGCATCGCCGCGACGTGCAGCGAGCGGATCCAGCGTTCGTCGAGGCTCATCCGCGATGAGCGCTCAACGCGCCGGGTCCAGGGTCCGAGCCGTCTCGGACTTCGGCACATCGCGGGCGCCGGGATTCGTGCCCAGCACGCGGTCGGAGATGTTGTTCGTGATCCCGTGCCAGAAGTGTTCGTTCTTGAAGTGATGGAGCCGGTGGTTCCGCCAGACCGCCCTATACGCGCCGGTCCGCGGCACGTAGGCGGTGTGGATCAGGAAGTGCGTCCACTCGTAGACGAAGACCATGCAGAAGCCGGCGATTGCGCCACTGATCAGCACGCCGAGGGAGATAGGGCCTGCGAGCAGGCTGACGATCGCCGCGACGAGCCCAATGGTGAGTGGGACCGCGACAAGCATCAGGAACGCCGCCTGCCACCAGTAGAGAAGGACCATGTCGAGGTCGTTGGGATCTCCGTGATGGGCCCGGTGAGCGCGAGCCGCGACCGTCTCGACCTGGCGGCCGCGGATGCTGATCGGCTTTGCGTGCAGCAGATAGACGTGGATCGCCCATTCCCCGAACGGATAGATCGTGAGCAGCGCCGCGACCGCAACGGCGTCGCGCCAGGTCAGATCGCCGATCAGTGCGCGCAGGACGATCAGGACGAGCACGCCGCCTCCGATCACCCACGGCGACTCCTTGCGCAGGAACTCCCGCCGTGCCTGCCCGAGCGAGCTGACCTCTCCGGAACGCATCTGGACCAGAGCCTAGTCCGGCGCCCGTCTGCGGGCATGCGGGGGAGGGGCCGACCCGGGGAGCCTCCCGTAGCTCCGCGCGCCGGTCCCTCGTTGAATCCCGCTTCGTACCCCTGAGTACGGTTCGAAGGCTGGCGGCATCTTACCTAATTTTACGCTGCCCACAAGTGAGTAGGGCACTTCTCCAATTTTGTGGAGCCTTCTTGCCTGCCGATGCCGCCGACCCGCGCAGGTACGCTCCGCTTGCCAGCCCCCGTAGCTCAGCTGGATAGAGCGTCGGCCTTCTAAGCCGAATGCCGCAGGTTCGAGTCCTGCCGGGGGCGCTGCGCAACTCTCCCGAAGGCCGTGGGTTAGATTGGCCGAAGCTTCAGGGGACAGTTCCGGGGATGGAGCCCCGGTTGAGAGAGGAGATCGAGTTGCAAGCCCATGCCGTTTCGCTTCGTGTACCGAAGCTGATCGTTCTTGCCGTCATCGGACTGGCCGCTCTGTTCGCGCTCGTAGCGAGCACGCAGCAGGCCGACGCGAAGGCGAGGAAGCACAAGGCGGTCGTCGCCAAGGGGCCGAAGGGCCTCAAGTTCTACAAGCCGCCGAAGAGCATCCCCAGCCGGCACGGGACCGCGATCTGGGCCAGGAAGGCTTCCGGCGTCGTGGCGCTTCAGGACGCCCGCTACACGAAGCTCGTCCTCTACTCGTCGCGCACCCCGCAGGGCGCGAAGGATGCGATCTCGGGCTCGATCAGCGTCCCCAAGGGCAAGCCGCCGAAGGGTGGCTGGCCGGTGATCACCTGGGCACATGGCACGACCGGCGTCGCGGACGCCTGCGCGCCGTCCCGTGACACCGCCGGTGATCCGGCGGGCACCGGTGAGAGCTACATCAACAACGACCTCAATGCCTGGCTCAGCGCCGGCTACGCGGTTCTGCGCACCGACTACGAGGGGCTCGGCACGCCGGGCAAGCACCCGTATCTGATCGGCACCTCCGAGGGCCGCAGCGTCCTCGACATCGTGGCGGCGGCGCGCCAGCTCGATCCGAACATCTCGAAGCGCTACCTGATCGCCGGCCACTCGCAGGGCGGCCAGTCCGCGCTGTTCGCTGCCGGTCTGGCGAGCACCTGGCAGCCGAAGCTGAAGCTGCGCGGCACGGTGGCCTTCGCTCCCGCGTCGCACATCCTCGATCAGGAGTCACTGCTCCCGGCGCTCACCACGCCGAGCAGCCTGACCGCGCTGGCGACGTTGATCGTCGACGGTGCCTCCACGCAGTCGAGCGCGATCAACATCAACCAGGTCCTGTCGGACCCGGTGCTTCAGTTCTACCCGCTGCTCCAGAGCCAGTGCCTCGGCCGGCTGGGACAGTCGGACGAGCTCGGCGGCATCCCGCCCTCGCAGCTCGAGCGCTCAGGCGCCGATCTGAGCGCCGTCAGGCCGATCCTGGCCGCGATGAACCCCGCCGTGAAGACCGCGGCGCCGATTCTGATCCCGCAGGGTGAGTCGGATTCGACGGTGTTCCCGTTCCTCACCGCTCAGCTCAAGGACGAGCTGCTGGGTCTCGGAGACCAGGTCACCTACAAGACCTATCCGGGCACCGACCATGTCGGCGTGGTGACGGCGGGCGAGACCGACGCGCTGGCGTTCTTCCAGGCGCAGCTCCCGCCGCGCTAGGGAAATCTCAAGCGGAGCCGGGGCCCCGCCGGAGGCCCCGGCTCACGCTAGATTGAAGCCACGCGGTGGGCGTAGCTCAGTTGGTAGAGCTCCTGGTTGTGGTCCAGGTGGTCGCCGGTTCGAGTCCGGTCGCTCACCCTCAAGGAAGCCCCCTGCTAACGCGGGGGTTCGTTGTTCATGGCGGGCGCCCTGGCAGCGCCCGGGTACTAGAGGGGGTCCCCTAACTTTCCCGTTGGGCCATAGGGGTTTGAAAGCTGCGCTCCTCGTCCAAAGCGGTCGTTTCTGACTACTCCGAAAACCCGAACTCCGCCAGAAACTCATCGCCGCTTCGGCCAGGCCGTTCACGCGTAGGATGGCTCTGAGATGGCCGAGGGCAACGGACTGACCCTGAGCCTGGAGCGGACTATGAGCGCCCCACGGGAGGTCGTATACAGGGCGCTGACCGAACCTGATGAGCTCGCGAAGTGGTGGGGTCCCAAGGGCTTCACTTCTCCGAGCGTGGACTTCGATCCGCAGGTCGGGGGCAGCTATCGGATCGCGATGCAGCCCCCGGACGGCGAGCTGTTCCATCTGTCAGGAGAGTTCAGGGAGGTCGAACCCCCCAGCCGCCTGGGGTACACGTTTCGATGGGATCCCCCCAATCCGGATGACCGTGAAACGGTGGCGACGCTGGAGCTTGAGGCTCTGGGTGAGGAGACCAAGGTCGTTCTCACCCACGGCGAGTTCTCCACCGAGGAACGCCTCTCCCTCCACGAAGGAGGCTGGACCGACAGTTTCGACCGCCTCGGGCAGCTGTTCGGCTCGGACTAGCTCCGGCCCCCTTTCGTCCAGAGCGGCTACTCCGACAGCGCGGCGGCTTCGAGGGCGTCGGCTCGGTCTTCTCCGAAGTAGGTCCACCCGACGGGCTCGCCATCGCGGAACGTCCACAGGTTCCAGACAAGAGCCTCAACCTCAGCGCCGCTCGTCTTGCCGCGGCCGCTGAAGCGGATCAGCACAAGCACCTTGTCGCCCGCGTCGATCAACTCTTCGACTTCCAGTCTCGCCCCATCCTCCCAGGTCGCATCAAGGTCGCGATAGAACGCACGCATTTCATCGGGCCCACGAAGCACTACGGGGTCTATGAGCCGCCGCGACAGATCGATCACGAAATCCGCTGGAAGCAGGTCCCAGGCTTCGGCATCGCCGCGGTCGATCATCGCGAAGACGTTCCGGACGAACTCGACGTTCTCCTGCGACATCGCCCGCCCAGTATCTCGCCACGAGACAGATGGGCTCGCTAAATCACGCCTCAGCTGGCCTGGCTCGCCTGGACGACCTCCAGGAGCGCCACCTCGTAGTGCTCGACCGATGCCGTCTCACCGGGTCCCGTGACTTCCTCGCGAACTCGCGTCGCCTCGCCTTCGCTCGCCTCCATCGCCTTCTCGTCCTCCCACAGTGAGATGACGACGATCGTTCCTTTCTGCCGGTCGGCGAGGAAGACGACGCCCTTCATGTCGTCGGTCTGCCCCGGCTCGGTGGGCAGCACATGCTTCTTCGTCTGCAGGGCCTCGTCCATGCCATCGGGCGAGGAGCCCTCGTAACGGGTTAGGCGAGCATGCATATCGACCTCCTGTCGGCTCGGAATCTTGTCACCAGTCTTATCCCATTGAGAGTGCGTCGGTGCCCGAAATCCGGGGTCCCGCAGCTCCTCGAAGCATGCAAACGACAGTCGGTGTCGGGAGCAGGAAGGAGGGCCCCTGGATTACCTGGATGTTCTAGTCCGACATCGGCCACGCAGTATCCCCCAACCGGGGGAAGGGGTTGCGAGGGCAACGCTGCCCAGCGAAAGACGGCCGAACGAACCGCACCCCGCGTGCCGTTAATGCAGAGCAAAGAGAAACGCCTCGCCAAAGAAGATGGGAGAACGTCCGCATGAGGATCAGATGGGCCTGATCCGAACACCGCCGATTTCCGAGAGCCCTTCCGGCAGGCGTCTTCTCGGCGCGATCTGGTGTTGGATCAGCGATCGCCTCGATGCGATCTACAACGGGCGCTGGTAAGTCGGCTTGTACGCCCATCGAGATGAGTGACGAGATGGATCGCCCGTTCCCTCCAGGCCCGAAGGGACCCGAGGAGATGAACGTGCCGGGGGCGGCAGTCAAGCTCACGTCCAGGCAGGCCAAGTCGGTTGCCGAGCTTGCTGAACGCTGTTCGTATGTGGAGGTCGAGGACCGGGGGCGTTTCCACCGCGAAGTCAGGATGTTCGACGCGGAGGGCAAGCAAACCGATACGCGGTGGGTCTTCCCCGACGGCGACTACGGGCCCAAAGACCTACCTGGCAAATAGCTACGCGGCGAGTCTGAATCTCCGACGCCTGCACTGAACGCGATACGGTCCCGACCAATGGCTGAGAAACAGGATCCGACGACGATCAGCTTCGCCAACGGCAGCGAGCTCCAGGTCATTGCTACGCCGGACGAGATAGCGGCCGCAATCGAGAAGGCCGAGGGCGGCCTGCTCCGGTTCCTCGACACAAACGAGCACGCGATCTGGGTCAACCCCGACCATATTGTTCACGTCGTCAGCGTCACAGCACCGCACGTTTCTCCGGCCTGACGCCCTACTCCGACAGCCCGGCGGCTTCGAGGGCGTCGGCGTAGTCCCAGAAGTCGCTCTGGGGACCGCGCCCGGTTCCGTGCCAGTTCAATCGCACAATGACCCGGTCGCCAGCGGCGAGAGGTTCGCCCACGATCTCCGCCCAATCATTGTCGAAGGCACCCCGAGCCTCGCTCACCTGCTGCATCACCGCATCGCGGCCGACAAATGGCCCAGGCTCCGGCCAGTCAGGCGCTACCCGCATGATTACGTCAGGGTCATAGAGGTCGCGCACCCCTGCCATGTCCCCGGAGTTCCAGGTATCCACAGCAGCGCGCACGACCTCCACGTTCTCCTCCGACATTGCCCACGCAGTATCTCGCGACAGAGTGCCGCTTTCCATGCAAAGCGGCACTCTGCGCGGCGCTGGGTCGCGATGTGGCTCCCGCGTGAAAGCCGGAGCACGGCAGGGCCGCGCAGTGTCCGGTATTTCCGTAGTTCCAAATGAGGTACTACAGGGGGTACTAAACCGAGCGAAACTGAGCGAATCGAGCGAAACTCACGTGAACTGAGCCAACCTCAGCTGACCTCGATTCGCCTCCTGAGCGCGATTTGTGGTCCAGGTGGTCGCCGGTTCGAGTCCGGTCGCTCACCCTAAGTTCCTGCGACTCGGCATTACGACTAACTGACCCGTTAGAGCAGGACGTGCAGTCTGCCCTGCTCATCCTGGAAGGTGGGGCTGAGGGCGGCCTCCATCGACAGCGGCTCTCCCGTGATCAGCGCGCCCAGTGCCAGCGCGGCGCCCCGGCGCGCGTGCTCGTCGGCCTCGGGGTCGGAGAGCAGCTGGGTGAGGCGCTCCGTGACCTCGGGGTGGTCGTGGTGCTGCTGGCTGAGGGCGACGGCCGCCTCGCGCCAAACCGAGATGTCGGATTGGAGCGCTTTCAGGAGCGCCGCCCTCGCGTCGGCGGTCGAGATCCTGCCGAGCGCGAGGGCGGCCGCGCGGCGCACGGGCTCGCTGTCGGAGGCGAGGGCCGTGATCAGCGCCGGGGCGGAGTCGACATCGGCGAGCTGGCCGAGCGCCAGCGCGGCCTCGCGGCGCACCTCCACCACGGGATCCTCGAGCGCCCGGCGGAGGGCGGCGAGCGCCGTCCCGGTCGGGTCGGTGTCCTGTCCGGTCGGCAAGAGGGGAAGGATCATACGTCGCGACCGCGGCCGAAGGCGCTCCCTGGCAACCGGAGTCGGCGTGCGCGATGATTCGAGCGTGAGCCATGTCCTCTTTCCGATAGTCCTGGGGATCGGGCTGCTGGTGTTCGGGGGCATCATCGCCGCCAGGGCGCGGCTCCTGTTCGCGGCACGGCCCGCAGCGCGCTGGGACCGGATTCCCGAGCGGATCAGGCAGACGATCCTCTACGCACTCGGCCAGCGTAAGTTCCTCTCCGGCGAGCAGCCTGCGGGGATCATGCACGCGCTCGTCTTCTGGGGCTTCGTGGTTCTGTTGCTCCAGGTGGTCACGCTGTACGGGCGGGCGTTCGATGCGGGTTGGAACATCCCCGGCTTCGCGCCCGACGAGCCGCTGGGCCCACCCTTCTTCATCGCCCGCGACCTGCTCGAGGCCAGCGTGATCGTTGGAGTCACCTACATGCTCTACCGGCGGGTCGTCCTGCACACGCCGCGGCTGTTCGGCCTCGGCCGAGCCGAGCAGCGCTACCGCGAGGCCCCGCATTGGGAGGGCGTCCTGATCCTGGTGATGATCCTGCTGATCATCGTCGGCGGCCTGCTTTACGACGCCGGCCTGCTGGTCGCCGACGACATCCACGGCCACGAGCGCGACTTTGCGCCGCTCACCGCGCTAGTGGCCGCGGCACTCGGGGGCCTCTCCCCTTCCGCGGCGCGCACGGTGAGCGACGTCGGCTGGTGGCTGCACAACCTCACCGTGCTGGCGTTCCTGTGCCTGCTGCCCCTGTCCAAGCACTTCCACATCATCACAGCGATCCCGAACGTGTTCTTTGCCAAGCTCCCACCCCGCGGCGCTGAGCGACCGCTCGAGGTGACCCACGTGCCGGCCGCTCCCGTCGCCGCCCTGGAGCCGCCGCCCGAGGGTCTCGTCGGAATCGCCTCGCTGTCCGACGTCACCTGGAAGCAGGTGCTCGACGCGTTCTCGTGCACCGAGTGCGGCCGCTGCACGGCCGTCTGCCCCGCCACCGCCTCGGGCACGCCGCTGGCTCCGCGGCAGGTGATCCTGGACATCCGGGATCGCCTGTACGACCACCCCGAGCAGCAGCGGAACGGCGACGGCTCCTCGGCGCCTTTGATTTCAGGGGAGGCGTTGTGGGCGTGCACGACCTGCATGGCCTGCGTGGAGGCGTGCCCGGTGGGGATCGAGCACGTCCCGACGATCGTGGACATGCGCCGAAACCTGGTCGATCAGGGCGAGCTGGATCCGCTCCTTCAGCAGACCCTCGAGAACTACGGCAACCAGGGCAACTCCTACGGCAAGTCGGCGCGGCTTCGGGCCCGATGGGCCAAGGGCCTGGACTTCAAGATCCCGGACGCGCGGAGCGAGCCGGTGGAGTACGTCTGGTTCGTGGGCGACTTCGCGTCGTTCGACGAACGCGTCCAGGTCGCCTCGCAGTCCGTGGCGCGGATCCTGCACGACGCCGGCGTGTCGTTCGGGTTGCTGTACGAGGGCGAGCGCAACTCGGGCAACGACATTCGCCGGATCGGCGAGGAGGGGCTGTTCGAGATGCTGGTCGAGCAGAACATGAGCGTGCTCGCCGATGCGCAGTTCGAGGCGATCTTCACCACCGACCCTCACTCCCTGAACGCCCTGCGCAACGAGTACCCCCGGTTCGGCCTCAGCGTTCCCGTCTACCACTACACCGAGCTCCTCGCCGACCTGGTCGCGAAGGGGGCCATCTCGCTGCGAACCCCGCTCTCCGGGACGCGCGTCACCTACCACGATCCGTGCTACCTGGCGCGCTACAACCGGATCACCGAGGCGCCACGACAGCTGATCGAGGCGACCGGTGCGGAGCTGGTGGAGATGCCTCGCAACGGGACGAACACGTTCTGCTGCGGGGCGGGCGGGGGCCGCATCTGGATGAGCGATGACGGCGAGACCTCTGAACGGCCCAGCGAGCAGCGGATCCGCGAAGCGCAGACGCTGGGAGACCTCGACTACTTCCTCGTCAGCTGCCCGAAGGACCTGTCGATGTACTCGGACGCCGCCAAGGTCGTGGGCGCCGATTTCGAGGTTGCCGAGCTGACGGCGCTGATCGAGCAAGCCCTCGCCCAGGCAGCGCCCGCATAGCCGTCACTCGCCGAGCAGGTTCGTCAGCTCGTCGGCGATATCGAACAGGTCGGCCACGACCCCGTAGTGCGCGATGTGGAAGATCGCTGCCCCCGGATCGGTGTTCACGGCCACGATCAGCTCGGCGCCCTGCATCCCCTCGACGTGCTCGGGGGCGCCCGAGACCCCGAGCGAGAGGTAGAGCTTCGGCGTCACATGCGCGCCCGACTTGCCGACCTGGCGCACCTTGGGAAGCCAGCCGGAATCGATGACGGGTCGCGACGCTCCCACCTCGGCATCAAGCGCCTCGGCCAGCTCCTCCGCGATCTCGACGTTCTCCTTGCTCCCGATGCCCCGGCCGACGCAGACGATCCGATCGGCCTTCGTCAGGTCGACGCCCTCGTCGGGTTGCTCCACCGGCTCGACGAACGTCGTCCTCAGGCTCTTGAGCTTCGCCGGCGGCGCGAGCTCAGCCCGCTCGCCGCGCCCGGCGGCCTGGGGCGCGTCGAGCAGGCCCACGCTATTGATCGCGAACACCGCCGGAAGCCGCGTGTTGGCGGCGGCGTAGAGCTGTCCCCCGTAGATCCCGCTGACCGACCGCGCCTCGCCGCCCTCGACCGCCAGCTCGACGCAGTAGCCGACGAACGGACGCCCCGTCGCCGCAGCGACCGCGGCCCCCAGATCCAGGCCCGCCGTGGTGTTCTCGAGAACGACAAGGTCGGGCGAGCCCTCGTTGATGGCGGCCTCCAGCACGGCCTGATGCGCCTCCGGCAGGTACGGCGAGAGCGCCGGGTGCACAGCCTCGAGCACCACGTCGGCGGCGCTCGCGTCCTTCCCGCCGGGCTCCGCGCCGGCGACGAGCGCCACCAGGTCCCCTCCGGCGGCGTCCGCCAGCGGGCGAGCGAAGCCTAGGAGCCGGTCGTTGACGGGCGATTCGAGATAGGCGAGTACGTCGCCCATCAGCCGGACAGCGCTCCCCGTTCGCGCAACACCTCGACGAGCTTCGCTGCGATCTCCTCCGCGTCACCTTCGAGCATCGTTGCCTGAGTCTGGGGCGCCGGCCGAGCGAGCGAGAAGATGCTCGACGCCACGGCGGGCGCGTCGACGCTGACGTTGAGGGTCTCGGTGCTCGCCTCGGTCATCGCCTGGCGGAGCCTCGCCATCGCGACGTAGCGCGGCGGCGAGCTGGCCGACTGCACGCCGACGATCGCCGGCAGGTCGAGGCCCAGGACCGCAAGGCGCCCGCCGGCGTACTCCTGCACCGCGCGTGCCGTTCCGTCGGCGAGGGTGACACCCACGACGACGTTCACCTGCGGCCAGCCGAGGTTCGCGGCGAGGTAGGGCGCCGTTTGCCCGAACACATCGGTCGGCGTCTGGACGCCGGTGAGGACCAGATCGGGCTCCAGCTGGCGGAAGGCCTCGGCGAACGCGAGCGCCCCCGTGCGAGAGTCGTAGGTATCGATCTCGCCGGCCTCAACGACCACCAGCCTGTCCGCACCGCGCGCGTAGGCCAAGCGCAGCGCCTCATCGATCCCGTCGGCGCGCAACCCGACCGCCGTAACCGTGGCGCCGGTCGCCTCCTTGAGCAGCACCGCCTCCTCGAGCGCCTGGTCGTCGAACTCGTTGATGGCCATCTCGACGAGCTCGCGGTCGATGTCCGTGCCGCTCTCGTCAACCTCGAGCTCCTCGCCCGTCTTGGGCATCAGCCGGATCGCGACAGCGATATTCATCAGGGGTCGACCGTCTCAACTTCAAGGGGTAGCATGGGCAATGGAGCGGCTTCCTTCTAGCTCGTTCGGGAGCGGCTTCCTTCTAGCTCGTTGGGACAGGAATGCCCTTCGTCAAGGCCGTTAGCAAGGACGTTAGTCCGGATCCGATCCTGGTGCTCCTCAGGTCGGAGGCCTGATGGCTAACGAGCTCAACGCCGAGACGTTGAAGGTGGCGCTTGAGTCCATCGACGAGTTCGCCGCGCGCGAGCTTCCGGACTCGCTCCTGATCGAGCTCGACGAGCGAGACACTTTCCCGGAGGAGCTCGTCCGCCGCATGTCCTCCGCCGAGGGGCTTGGCATCCAGCTCCTGTTCGTTCCCTACGAGTACGGCGGGATGGGAGGCGGCGCCTTCGATGTCTATCGCATCTGCGAGCGGATGGCCGCGATCGACGTGGGCCTCGCGACATCGGAGCTCGCAACGTTCTTGGGCAGCGATCCGATCCGGGTCGGCGGGACCGAGGAGCAGAGGCGCGAGTACATGACCCGGATCGCCAAGGAGGGGGTCCTGTTCGCCTATGGCGCCACCGAGCCCGAGGCGGGCAGCGACCTCGGGGCGCTGAAGACAATCGCGGAGCCTGTCGCGGAGAACGGGAAGGTGACGGGCTACCTGATCAGCGGGGCCAAGCAGTGGATCAGCAACGGGGGCGTCGCGGACCTCTACACGATCCTCGCCCTCGCGCCCGGCGGACCGAGCTGGTTCATCATCGAGTCGGGCGCCGATGGGTTCTCTCACGGCAAGCACGAGGACAAGCACGGCATCCGGCTGAGCAACACGGCGGCGCTGTTCCTGGACAAGGTCCACGTCGAAGGCGACCGGCTCGTTGGCGGCGTCGAGGGCCAGGGCCTGGTCCAGGCCCAGCAGGTGTTCGGCTACACGAGGCTGATGGTGGCTGCCTTCGGGCTGGGCGCGGGATGGGCGGCGCTCGACCGCGCGATCGCTTACTCCCGCAAGCGCATCCAGGCGGGGGGGCCGCTGTCGGAGAAAGAGGGCTACACGAACAAGCTGATCGTTCCCCACGCGGTCGCCCTGGAGGCGTCGCGGGCGGCGATCGAGGAAACGGCCGAGCGGCTGGACGCCGGCGAGGGCCAGCTGAACGTCGAGGGCGCGATCGCCAAGTACCTCGCGACGGAGGCGGGTGACGCGGCGGCCGACGCGGCCCTCCAGGCCCACGGCGGCTACGGCTACACCCACGACTACATGGTCGAGAAGATCAAGCGTGACGTTCGGATCACCAGGATCTACGAGGGCACCTCGGAGATCATGGAGATCACAATCGCGCGGGGCCGCTGGCAGGAGCACCTGAAGTCCGGCGGCGATCACTACCACGAGAGGGCGCGGGAGCTCGAGGCGCTCCACGACGACCATCCCGCGGTCGGCGCCGACGTCGCCGCACTCGCCCACCGCGCCCTCGCAGAGCTGCTCGAACGCGCCAGGGTAGAGCGGTTGACCCGCCACCAGCATGTCCTGATGCGCCTCGGTGCCCTGATCGCGCAGGTCGATGGCGCCGCCACGCTCGTCAGACGTGCGCAGCGGGCGGCCGACAAGGAGCTGAACGAGAAGGCGTCGCGGCGCCTGCGAGCGAAGGCGCTGGCCGCCGCCAGCCGCGTGAACGCCCGCAACGCCGCGCTGTCCGTTCCGACCGAGGGGGTGCGCTGCGTGGCCGGAGCCGACGGGGACCTCGGCGAGCTCGAGGCCCGCCTCGACCTCGCGTCAATCCACCAAGCTCAGGCCGGGCTGCTCGCCGATCTCGAGCAGGTCAGGGAAGCCGTCTACGGGCGCATGCGGTCATGAGCGACTCACTCGACAACGCCGCCGCGATCATCGGCGTCAGCGCGATCCTCCCCGATGCCCCGAACGCCGAGGCGTTCTGGCGCAACGTCACTACCGGCCGCTACTCGATCAGCGACGTCGACCCCGAGCGCTGGGATCCGGACCTCTACTACGACCCGGACCCCAAGGCGCCGGAGCGCACGTACTCGAAGATCGGAGGCTGGGTGCGGGAGTGGGAGTGGGATCCTCTCGGCTGGAAGCTCCCGGTCCCGCCCAAGGTGGGCGACGCGATGGACGACGCCCACAAGTGGGCCGTCACCTGCACCCGCATGGCGCTGATGGACGCGGGCTGGCCGGATCGTCCGCTCGACCTCGATCGCACTGCCGTGATCATCGGTAACGCCCTGTCAGGCGAGCAGCACTACCTGACTGCGCTGCGCATCATGTTCCCGGACGTCGCGCGCGAGCTGGAGGAAACCGCGAGCTTCGCCGCGCTGCCGGCTGACGTGCGCTCCGCGATCGAGGGAGAGCTGCGCGCCAAGTTCGAGGGCTGGCTCCCGGAAATCACCGAGGACACGATGCCCGGAGAGCTCGGCAACTGCATCGCCGGACGGATCGCCAACCTGTTCAACCTCCACGGGCCGAACTTCACGACCGACGCGGCGTGCGCGTCCGCCCTGGCCGCGATGGACGCCACCGTCGACGGACTCCTGGCCCACGAGTTCGACGTCGCGATCACGGGTGGCATCGACCGCAACATGGGCGTGCACACGTTCGTCAAGTTCTGCGCGATCGGCGCGCTCTCTCCCAGCGGCACCCGCCCGTACTCGGAGGGGGCCGACGGCTTCGTGATGGGAGAAGGCGGCGCGCTGTTCGTGGTCAAGCGGCTCGGCGATGCCGTTCGCGACGAGGATCGGATCTACGCCGTGGTCCGCGGGGTGGGGAGCTCGAGCGATGGCAAGGGCAAGGGCATCACCGCCCCCAACCCGGTTGGGCAGCGCTTCGCCATCGAGCGCGCCTGGCGGAACGCGGGGCTGTCGCCCGCGGAGTGCACACTCGTGGAGGGCCACGGGACCTCGACGAGCGTGGGCGACGCGGTCGAGCTGAAGAGCTTGATGGAGGCCTTCTCGGGAGCGCAGCTGCCGCGTGGATCGATCGCCCTCGGTTCGGTGAAGTCGAACTTCGGCCACCTCAAAGGAGCCGCGGGAGCGGCGGGCATGCTCAAGGCCACGCTCGCGCTTCACGACAAGATCCTGCCGCCGAGCATTAACTTTGAGCGACCCAATCCCAACGTGGACTGGACCGCGTCGCCGTTCGCCGTCAACACCGAGCTCCGCGACTGGGACATCGCCGCCGGGCGCTCGCGTGTCGCGGGCGTCAGCGCGTTCGGCTTCGGCGGCACCAACTTCCACATCGTCATGGAGGAGTACGCGCCGGACCGTCACGCCACCAACGGCCACGGCCCGTCGGTCGCTGTCCCGGTCGAGCTCCCGCCCTCCGCCGAGCCTGCCCCGGCGGCGTCCGGCAAGCCGCCCGTGCGCGGCGCGCTCGTGCTCGGCGCGGCCGACGAGCCCGGGCTCGCCAACGCGCTGCGCACGGAGCTGGCGGAGGCGCGGCAGGGCCGCCATCTCGATCCGACGCCGCCGCCAACCGAAGCGCTTCGGGCCCCGGAGCGGATCGCGATCGACTACGCCGACGGCCCAGACCTGGTTGCGAAGGCGGAGCTGGCGTTGCGAGTCTTGCAAGTGGGCAACCCCTCGGCGTGGCCGGCGCTGCGCGGCCGCGGCATTCACCGGGGCAGCGGCACCCCGGGCAAGGTGGCGTTCCTCTACACGGGCCAGGGCTCGCAGTACGCGAACATGCTCGCCGAGCTGCGCCGACGGGAGCCCGTGGTCTCCGAGCTCTTCGAGGAAGCGGACGCGCTCGTGGCGCCGCTGCTCGAGGGCCGGCGCCTCTCCGACGTGATCTTCGCCGACCCGGCGGACCCGGAGGCGATGTTGCGCGCGGAGGATGAGCTTCGCCGCACCGAGATTCAGCAGCCGGCGGTGATCACCGTCGACACGGCGCTCGCGCGGCTGCTGGGGGAGTACGGGATCGCCCCCGACATGGTGATGGGACATTCCGTCGGCGAGTACGGGGCCCTGGTCGCCGCCGGTGGCCTGACCTTCGAGGACGCGCTCGAGGCAGTGAGCGCCCGGGGACGTGAGATGGCGAGCCTCCGAGTGGACGACCCCGGAGCGATGGCAGCGGTCATGGCCCCGCTGGAGGAGGCCGAGGAGATCGTCGCTGGGATCGATGGGTACGTCGTGCTCGCCAACATCAACTCGACGCACCAGGTCGTGCTGGGCGGCGCCACCGAGGCGGTCGCTCGCGCCGTGGAGGCGGTGAAGGAGCGAGGGCACACCGCGATCCCGCTACCTGTGAGCCACGGCTTCCACACCGAGATCGTCGCGCCCGCGAGCACTCTGCTGCGGGCGATGCTCGCCCGGCTCGGCCTCCGTCCCACTCGGCTGCCAACCGTGGCCAACGTCACCGGCGAGCTCTATCCCACCGGAGACGGCGCCGTCGAGCAGATGCTCGACATGCTGAGCCGCCAGGTGGCCTCGCCCGTGCAGTTCGTCAAGGGCCTGCACACCCTGTACGACGAGGGCGCGAGGATCTTCGTCGAGGTCGGCCCGAAGCACGCCCTTCAGGGATTCGCCTCAGACGTGCTGGGCGACGACGCGATCGTCAACCTCGCCACCAACCACCCCAAGCAGGGCGACGTGCCGACGTTCAACAACGCCCTGTGCGGCCTGTGGAGTGCGGGTCTCGGGATCGGCCGGGACCCGGTCACGCGCGAGTCGGTCGAGCTCAAGCCAGGCGCGACGGCGCAGCCCCATTCGCGGCCCGTGCGCGAGGCGCGCGCCCGCCTTGCCCCCGACGAGGGCCGGGGCCGGGCGGCTCCCGAGCCTGCGCCGGCGGCCGTCGCCGGCGAGGCGCCCGGGGATGAGCCCGTGGTGATCACCGGCGCGGCGCTCGGGCTTCCCGGCGCCGAGCGGCTGTTCGACGACGCGAACATCGGCCGGCTCCTGAACGGCGAGCAGGGAATCGACGTCATCCCGGGCCGCCTGCGCCGCGAGATGCTCGACAAGCACATCACGCGGTTGGTCAAGGGCGACGACGGCGGCGCCAGGTTCGAGACGATCGACCGCGTCGAGGCCGTGATCAAGCTCGCCGGGCGTGCCGGCGCGTTCGACCCGGTCGAGGAGTTCGGCATCGACGACGAGCGGCTGGCCGCGCTCGGGCACGACACGCAGCTGGCGATCGCCGTGGGCATCGATGCGCTTCGCGACGCCGGGATCCCGCTCGTACTGCGATACAAGACCACCACCAAGGGCACCAAGCTTCCCGACCGCTGGTCGCTCCCCGACGAGCTGCGCGACGACACCGGCGTGATCTACGCATCGGCATTCCCCGGCCTCGAGGAGATGGCCGACGAGGTGGCGCGCTACACCACGGACCACATGCGCCGGGAGCGCCTCGCCGCGCTCGAGACGCTGCGGGCGAGGATGCTCGACCACGACGGCACCGATCCGGTGGTGCTGGACGAGGTCGAGCGGCGCATTCACGACCTGGAGCACACGCTCGAGGAGGAGGGGTACACGTTCGACCGCCGGTTCATCTTCCGCGTCCTCGCGATGGGCCACTCGCAGCTCGCCGAGCTGATCGGGGCCCGGGGACCGAACACCCAGATCAACTCCGCCTGCGCGAGCACCACACAGGCCGTCGCGCTCGCCGAGGACTGGATCCGCGCCGGGCGGTGCCGCCGCGTGCTGATCGTGGCGGCCGACGACGCCACCTCGGACACCATGATGGGCTGGATCGGATCCGGTTTCCTCGCCTCCGGCGCGGCGGCGACCGACGACGTCGTCGAGGAGGCGGCGCTGCCGTTCGACGAGCGCCGTCACGGCATGATCATCGGCATGGGGGCCGCCGGGCTTATGGTGGAGAGCGCGGTCGCCGCCCGCGAGCGCGGGCTGACGCCGATCTGCGAGGTGCTCGGCTCGGTGACCGCCAACTCCGCGTTTCACGGCACCCGGCTCGACGTCGAGCACATCAGCGGCGTCATGGAGCAGCTCGTGGAGCAGGCCGAGGGCCGCGGGCTCCGCCGGGAGGACATCGCCGGCGAGACGATGTTCGTCTCGCACGAGACCTACACCCCCGCCCGCGGCGGCAGCGCGGCAGCGGAGATACACGCGCTGCGCGACGTCTTCGGCCAGGCCGCCGACCGCATCGTGATCGCGAACGTCAAGGGGTTCACCGGGCATCCCATGGGCGTCGGCTTGGAGGACGTGCTCGCAGTGAAGGCCCTGGAGACCGGCGTCGTTCCACC
>CAVTPZ010000026.1:0-10887 GCA_963736685.1 uncultured Solirubrobacterales bacterium | reverse complement strand
AGCTGTAGTTGTAGATCGTGCCGGCGGCGATCACGCCCAGGGGGATGGCGGCCCTCGCCGATCCGCCGGTACCCGACCAGATCCCCCGCAGGGCCGGCAACCCGAGCGTGAAGCCGAGCAGCGCCAGCGCGAGGAGCGGCTCCTTGAACGCGCCCTGCGCGAGATAGGCGGCGGCGAGGTACGGGCTCGCGGCCAGCACGGCGGCCGGCACCCGCAGCCAACCGCGGATGCCGCCGAGGACGCCGTAGGCGGTCAGCGCGAGGAGGACAGCGATCGCGCCGGTCAGCCCGGCGAAGCCCTCGATCAGGCTCGCTCCGCTCACCTTCGAGACCGCGGCGACGATCGCGTGGGGGCCGAGCGGGTAGCCGTCCTTGATCAGGTCCGGCGTCGGGCCCGCGTGCGAGCTGATCCACTCCGTGAAGAGCAGGTGCGAGGCCATGTCGTCGTTGACGAGCCCCTGGCCGAGGATCCCGACCCGGCCGCTCGTGGCGAAGGGGATCGCCACGACCAGCGCCGCCCCGATCACGGCGACGATCGCCCCGATCCGCACGGTTCCGGCCGGTAGGCGGGTGCGGGCGAAGACCACGAAGCAGCCGATCAGGGCCACACCGGTGACCGCGGCCGCCGTGACCGCATGGCCGGGCAGCTTGACCGCGATCCCACAGATCACGAGCAGCGCCGAGATCCCGGCCGCCGGCCCCACCGGGGAATGGCGCGGCAGGCCCGCGATCGCCATGACCGCGGAGCCGAGGAGCAGCGAGGCGGCGACGATCAGGGCCCCCGCCAGAAGAGCCGAAAACATCGCGGAAGCCTAGAGTGCCGTCAAGAGCCCGGGGACGTGGCGGGCGACGAAGCCGCTCGGATAGGCGTCGTACGGATGCCAGCGCGGGCCGGAGCCGCGCGCGTCGCCCACGGTGTCCCAGCGCAGGCCGGCGATCACCGCGTAGACGTGGGTCGGGCTCGCGTAGATGGTCAGCCACTGCCCCGGGCCGGGCTCGCCGTAGCCCATGAACGCGCCTGAGGTCAGGGGCGTCTGGAGCAAACCCGCGCCGGCCAGCGCGTAGCTGACGGCGCCCGAGCAGTCGTAGCCCTTCGACTGGAACGAGGCGTGCCCCCCACCCCAGACGTAGGGCTGACCGACGATCAGGTTCGCGGCGCTGATCATCGCCCTGATCGGGTCAGGCGCCGATGGTGGGGCAAGCGCGGTCCTGTTGAGCAGCAGCGCCGAGTCGTTGCCGCCGACCGGGTGCGTCGCGGTGTAGACGCGCTTGCGCTCCGCCGGGGAAGGCGGTGCGAAGGAGCCGTTGCTGCCGGCGGAGGCCGCCGGCAGTCCCGTCTTGGGGTCGATCGGGGCCTTCGGAGCGGGCTTGGCCTCCGTCGTCGTGGTGGTCGGGGATTGGGCTCCCGGCCTGTACTGCGGGTCGGCCGCCCACGGCTCCGGCGCGAGCTTTGTGTCAGCCAGCTTGTCCGCGGACGACTTCGAGCCTCCCGTGATCTTCGGCACGGCGAAAGCAGCCGCGGCCGCGGCGAGCACTGCGATCGCCGCGATCACGACCACGGCGCGAATGTGTCTATGGAGTTTCCAGAGCACGTCCCGGCCCTCCCGGCTGAGTATGCCTCAGTGCAGCAGAATTCGATGCAGCTGGACGACGCCGCGGACGTGAGATTCGATCGGCCACCGCCTGTACGCCTGCTCGAAGAAGGCCTCGGCCGCCGGACGGCCGGGGTCGGCGACCCAGGCCACCGGCGCCAGGCGCGGCAGCAGGTTCAGCAGCATCGCCACACCGGGCCGTTCGTAGAGCACATCTGATGCGAGCGCGAAATCGAAGGGGCCGCGATCGACCAGCTCGTTCGGGTCCGCCCAGTCGACGGCCGCGGTCTCCAGCTCGACGGAGTTCTCCTCCGCGTTTCGCCTGACCACCGCCAGGGCATCGATGTCGCCATCGGTTGCGATCACCTCCGCCCCGGCGCGGGCGGCGGCGAGGCTCGGAATGGCCAGCCCGCAGCCGAGCTCGACCACCCGCTTGCCCGCCAGGTCCTCGCTGTCGAGCTCGCGCGCCAGCGCCACGCCGCTGCGCCAGAGCACTGACCAGTAGGGCGCGAGCGGAGCCCATTCGACCTGGTGGTCGTCCGGGATCTCGGCGGCGTCGGCGGGCTGCAGCACGCGAAGCTCGCCGCTCGGCAACTCGATCGTATGCGTGACGAATTCCTCGATCAGGCCGCCGTCTCCTGGGCGGCCCACTCGGCGCGGAAAACCCGATGGCTCCCGGCCAGTCCCTTCAGCTCGAGCTCCCGGCCGTCGTCGAAGCGCAGGCCGTTCCCGTTGCCGGAAGACGCTGCGTCGCGCAGCTCCTCGGAGACGAGGATCTCGCCGCCCAGCGCCTCGGCGGCGATCCGTGCGGCGAGGATCACGTTCTTGCCGAAGTAATCGCCCTCCTCGGAGATCACCTCGCCCGTGTGGAGGCCCATCCGCACCCGGAGCGACTCGCCCTCCCCCGCCTGCTCGCGCTCCGCGAAGGCGCGCTGCACGTCGATCGCGCACTCGAGCGCCTCGCAGGGATCGGGGAAGGCGAGCATGAAGCCGTCGCCCTGGCTCTTCACCTCGTAGCCGTCGTGGCGAGAGATCTGCTCGCGGAAGATCGCGTTGTGACCGCGTAGCACCTCGAGCCAGCGCTCGTCGCCGAGCCTCTCCGTGAGCACCGTCGAGTCCTCGATGTCGCTGAACAGGATCGCGACCGTCCCGTCCGGCGCGGCGTGGGCCCGCATGTCCGGCCGCTCCTCCTCGAGGGCGGAGACCATGTCGTCGATCGACGTGGTCACGTCGACGCCGCTCAACCCCTGAGCGTCGAGGCGATCCCCGAGCGCTCGGTCGACGATCCAGCGCGCCCCCATCTCACGGGCAGTGGAGAGCACCGTGGAGAGCATCTCCTGGGCGTGCTTGCGGTCGTCCGGCGCGTCGCGGGCCAAGAGCATCTCCGCGAGGGACAGCCCGCAGAGCGCCAATCCGGGCCGGTCGCCCATCCCCGTGGCGATCTCGACCGCGTTGCGCAGGTGCCGCTCGGCGTCGTCCTGCCGCCCCATGACCCTGGCGAGCAAACCGAGGACGCGGTCGACCGGGCCGTTGCAGCCGGCGGCGCGGGCCACCACGATGATCAGCCCCTCGTAGGGAAGAAGCGCCTCGTAGGCCAGGGGTGCTCGCCTCTCGTCGCCGACCAGCGCGATGGCCTCGCCCAGCAGGCTCATCGCGGTGAACCAGTTGGCGTCCGTGGGGATCGCCGAGAAGTCATCGCCGGCGAAGCGCTCGAGCTCCCGACGGGCCAGCTCCAGGTCGCCGCAGCGCGCCGCGAGGGTGACCACGCCGACGCGCCAGGCCGGGATCCCGGGGAACTCCTCCGCCAGCTCACGGACTCTCGGCAAGAGCTCCTCGCCGCGGCCCTGCATGCTCCGGATCTGGATCATCTGGATTCCGTAGTACTGCTGGGAGATCGCCTGCTCGGCCCTGTCGCCGGCCCTCCGAGCCTGCTCGGCCAGCCGCTCCGCCTCGTCGATCCTGCCGTCGAGCAGAACGCGCATCCCCCGCAGCGCGTAGGTGTGCCAGCTGTGCTCGGGCATCCGCAGCTCCTCCGCAAGGCGGGCGTAGTGGTTCAGCTCGCGCTCGACGGCGGCGACGTCGCCCAGCTCCAGATAGCTCCAGAGCCTGTAGGCATGGCCGCGGAGGACGGCCTCGCGGTCCCCGCAGCGCTGGCCCAGCTCGAGCATCTCGTCGGCGATCGCCATTCGCTCCCGAGCGGCTTCCGGCCCGGTCGGGATGAAGATCTTGCGGTGCAGCGCCGCCGCGAGGGTCGTCGGCGCATCGACCTCCCGCGCGATCTCGATCGCCTCGTCGACCAGTTCCGACGACAGGCTGATGTCGTTGCTCTCCCAATAGACCTCGGCCGACTTGGCGCTCAGCAGTGCCGCGCGGCGGGCGGTGCGCTCCGGCCCGATCCGTTCGAGGGCCTCGTCCAGCAGCACCAGGAGCTGCTGGTCCAGCCGGCCGGCGTCGCTCATCATCGCGATGCCGATCGCGGCTCCCACCAGGCTGTCCGTATCGTCGAGGCGGCGAGCGGACTCCGCGGCGCGCTCGAAGGCAGACCGGGCATCCGCGACGCGGGCCGACTTCGCCTCCGCCCCGCCGAGCGAGAGCAGCAGGCTGCAGTCCAGCCCCTCGTCGGGATCGTCCATCAACTCGAGCACTTCGAGGGCGCGGCCGTAGACGTCGACGGCATCCTCGTAGGCGAGTTGCTCCATGTCCTGCTCCCCGGCGCGCTGCGCGTAGTCGATCGCCTTCGCGAGATCGCCGCGAGGAGCCGCGGCCAGGAAGTGGTGCGCGAGCTCGCCGAGCCTCTCGTCCACGTTTCCTCCACACATCTCCTCGATGGCGAGACCCGCTCGCTCATGGAGCGCCGAGCGCTTCGGGGGGCTGAGTTCCTCGTAGAGCGTGTCGCGGACGAGAGCGTGGGCGAAGGAGTAGTGCCCCTCCCCGAGGTCGGTGACCAGCCGCTCCGCGACCGCCTCGTCCGCGGCCTTCATGAGCTGCTGCGGCTCCAGTTGCGCGACCCGCCAGACGAGCTCGCGATCGAAATCGCGGCCGATCACGGCCGCGACCCGCAGGGCCTCGTTCGCGTCCTCGCTGAGGCGGTCGAGGCGCCGCCCGACCACCTCCCGGACGCCCTGCGGGATCTCGAGTTCCGCGGCACTGCCGCCCGAGCTGAGCTTGCCCTCGCTGGCCAGCAGGCGGACCACCTCGCCGACGAAGAACGGGTTCCCGTCGGTCTGCTCCTGGACCGCGTTGGCCAGGCCGGGAGGCGCCGGAGTACCGGCGGTCATCTCGATGTAGCGCTCGACCGCGGCGACGGAGAGGCCGCGAAGCGGAATCCGCCCACTCCCCTCGATCCCCGACATCTCCCCCAGCATCCGGGCGAGCGGATGATGGCGGCCGAGCTCGACGTCGCGGTAGGTGCCGAGGATCAGGAGGCCGCTGGAGGGGAGCTCCCGCGCCGCGAAGCGCAGCAGGAGCAGCGAGGGCTCGTCCGCCCAATGGAGGTCGTCGAGAACGATCACGATCGGCCGGTCGCGCGCTGCGGCCAGCAGCAGGCTCGTGACGGAGTCGAAGAGCCGGAAGCGCGCCTCCTCGCTGTCGAGGCCGCGCGCGGGCTCGACGTCGAGCTTCTCGGCGACCTCCGGTACGAGCTGAGCCACCTCCGCCGCCCCCGCGCCGAGCTGCCAGGCGAGCGCCACAGGATCGGCGTCGCGGGCATATGCGCGGACTGCCTGAACCCAGGGCCAGTAGGCCGGTGCGCCCTCGTCCTCGCGGCAGCGGCCCCAGTAGACCCGCGCGCCGCTGACTCGCGCGTAGGTGGCGAGCTCCTCCGAGGCGCGGGTCTTCCCGATGCCCGGCTCGCCGACCAGCAGCTGGAGCGATCCTCGTCCGGCCAGGGCGGAATCGACGGCCTCGCGAAGCTGCTCCAGCTCTCGCTCGCGACCGACGAAGACGCCGCCGGCGAGGCTCTCGAGCGGGTTGGCCGGCCGTTCCTCGGCCGTCTCGTCGGGCTGCTCGGCGAGCGCCGCGACGATCCCGTCGCGCGCCTCGGACGCGTTGGCGGGCCGGTCGTCGGGCTGCTTCGCCAGCAGCCGGATCACCGCTCGATCGAGCGCCTCGGGAACCTCGTCGTTGTGCCGTGACGGCGGCACCGGATCCGCGTGCAGGTGCTGCGAGATGATCGAGACGGCGTCGTCTCCGGGGAACGGCGGCTGACCCGTGAGCATCTCGTAGAGAAGGGCGCCAAGCGAGTAGAGGTCGCTCCCGGGGCCGGCGGCCTCGCCGAGAGCCTGCTCCGGGGGCAGGTAGGCCACCGTCCCGACCAGAGTGCCGCCGGCGACGCGGGAGCGCGCCTCGGTCGTCGCCAGGCCGAAGTCGCCGAGCCTGGCGTGTCCGTCGTCGTCGATCCAGACGTTCGCCGGCTTCAGGTCTCGGTGGACGACGCCGCGAGCGTGGGCGTGCTCGAGCGCGCGGGTGACATCCGCGGCGATCTCGACCGCGCGCTCCACCTCGAGATGCCCACCGGCCGCAGCGAGCAGGCCTTCGACATCGCCGCCCGGCATGTAGCGGCTGACGATGAAGGGGTTGCCGTCCTCCTCCCCCGTGTCGAGCACCGTGACGACCTGGGGATGGTCGCCCAGCTTGCGCATCGCCTCCGCCTCGCGCCTGGCCCTGGCCTGGATCGACGCGCCGACGCCCTCGGTATCGAAGAGCGCGACCGCGACCTCTGTGCCGCTGACCGTGTCATCCGAGAGGTAGACGCGCTTGCGCCCGCCCTGGCCGAGGAACCGCCGCACCCGGTAGCGGCCGGCGATCTCGGCGGGAACGTCTGCCGGCAGGGACTCGGGGCGGGGCTCGGCGGTGGCCGGCTGCGCGTTCAGCTCGGCGCCGCACGAATCGCAGAATCGCGCGTTCTCACGATTCTCATTGCCACAGGACGGACACCGCATACCCGACGGATTATCCCAGCCCCCCACCCGCGGCCCGAATCGGGCCTATCAGGGCTCGAAACAGTCGAGTAGGGTCGGGCGGATGGCTGTCGTCGCGACTGAGACCGACCGCGATGTGGTGCTGGAGACCATCGTCCGCGTTCGACGCCGATCCCCTCTGGTCGTGGATGTACCCCGACGCCAGCCGGCGCGCCGCGCATCACACCACGATCTTCGGCCTCTATGTCGACAGCGCCCTGCCCCGGGGCGGTGTCTGGATAAGCGACAAGCGTGCCTCGGCCGCTGCCGTCTTCACGCCCCCCGGGCAGCCCGAGCTGACCGAGGAGACCGAGGCGAGGATCGAGCCGTTCGTGCGAGAGGCACTCGGGTCCCACGCCGAGGCCGTCCTGGAGACGATGCACCGCTTCGCGGCCGCGTTCCCTCAGGGCAGAACCTTCTACTACCTGAGCCTTCTCGGCACGCGGGCGGACAGCCGCGGGAAGGGCGTGGGAATGGGCTTGCTCGCGGAACTGCTGGAGCTTGCCGACCGGGAGAGCCAGCCGACCTATCTCGAGTCCACCAATCCGGGCAACAACCGCCGCTACGAGCGCCTCGGCTTCGAGACAAATGGCACCTTCGAGACGCCCGACGGGCTGCACACCGTGACGACGATGTGGCGCGAGCCCGTCAGCCGTTGAGCCGCGCGAACATCTTGCGCTGGGCCTTGTAGAGGCCCGGGAACTCCGCGTAGAGGCGGTCGTAGACCTCGCGCGTGGCGGGATCGGGCTCGAAGACGCGGTCGACGGGGACCAGCTCGCGGACGTCGTCGCGTGAGATCTCGCCCAGGCCGAGCGCGGCGAAGAGCGCGGCGCCCCGGAGGTTGGCGTGCATCGGGTCGGCGACCCGCTCGATCCTGCGGTCCATGACGTCGGCGTGGATCTGGCACCAGAGGTCGGGTATCGCCCCGCCGCCGAAGATGCGAAGCGGCTCGAGGCGCCGCTTGGCGAAGCTCTCGACGGCCTCGCCCAGCCAGCGGCTGTTGTACGCCACGCCCTCGAGGACAGAACGGACCAGGTCGGCGTTGCTCGTCTGAACGGACAGGTTGTGCCAGCCGCCACGTGCGTTGCGGTCGTCGACCGGCGAGCGCTCCCCGGCCAGCCAGGGGGTGAAGATCACCCCGCCGCTGCCCGCCGGCGAGCTCGCCGCCAGCTCGATCAGGCGCTCGAAATCGCCGGGCTCGCCCAGGGTGAAGCTGTCCCTCAGCCAGCGGAGGCAGAGGCCGGCCGCCTCGTGGTTGTTGGCGACCAGATAGCTGTGCGAGTCGAGCCCGGGGACGGTCGCGATGGAGTGCAGCGCGTCCGTCTTCTTGCGGGGGAAGGGCAGCGAGATCCAGGAAGTGGTGCTGATCGTGATGTGCGCCTGGCCCTCGCCGATCGCCCCGCAGCCGAGCGCCGCCGAGTGCAGGTCGGGGGTTCCGGTGACGACCCGCGCCTCGGGGCTGATCCCCAGATCGGAGGCGATCTCCGGTCGGACCGCTCCGATCATCGAGCCCGTCTTCACGAGGGGCGGCAGCTTGGCGGCATCCAGCCCGACCCTCCCGACGAGAACCGGGTCGTACTCCAGCCGGTCGAGGTGCCGGTTGTCGGTGAGCCAGGCGGCGCTCATCGAGGCGTGAGTGGCCGCGGCCCGGCCCGTGAAGCGCATGCTCAGGTAGTCGACGGGCTCGAGGTACCAGCGGGCGGCCGCCGCGATCTCGGGCTCGTCGCGCTCGAAGCGGAGCATGTGGCCGACGGGGTCGCCGCCGAAGGGAGAGGGAACCCCTCCGGTCCGGCGGACCCAGGTAGCCAGCGCCCGGGGCGAGTAGCCCATCAGTGGCCCGCCGATCGCCTCGCGGGTGCGGCGGCCGCCACGGGTATCGAGCCACATCAGGCAGGGGCCCACCGGCTCGCCCGACTCGTCCACCGGGACCGTGCTGGCCCACTGCCCGGTGCAGGAGACGGCGATGATGCGTTCGGCGGGGATTCCCTTCAGGACCGACCCGGACAGCTCGCGGACCATCTCCCACCATGCCGCGGCGTCCTGAACGGCCCCGCCGCCGGGCGACCGCTCGGTCTCGTAGTCGCGCTGGCCGACCGCCGCAATCTCGCCCGTCAGCGACACCGCCCCGACCTTGAGCGCCCCGCTGCCGAGGTCGATCGCGAGGACGAAGCGATCGTCGCCGCTCACGCGGCCGGAACTGCCTGCTGCGAATCCATCAGCTGGGTCATGACGGCGCGGATCATCTGCTCGGCGTCCGCGTTGAGGCCGCCGGGAACTCCGCCGTAGACGGCACTGGATTCCGCCGGCTCGTCGCCGTGCTCGCGCGCGTAGGCGACCGCGGCGTCGAGGTCCGAGGCGAATGCCTCCGCGACCCCTTCCTGCGTCTGCGGCCGGGTCACGGCCATGTGGAGTGCGTTCGGGTATTGGAGGCCGTTGAGGCGCCAGCCGCGCCTCTTCATCTCGTCGTTGACGTGGTAGATGTCGAACTCGTCCGAGGTGAAGGCGAAGAGGAAGGTCGGCTCGCCCATGATGCGCAGCTCGGGGTGCGAGCGGACCGCGTCCTGCATCGTGGCGGCGGTGTCGAAGATCCGCTTCGCGTAGGTGCGATAGCCCTCCCGCCCGATCGAGACCAGCGACGCCCAGGTCGCGGCCAGCAGGCCGTCGGAGCGCGAGCCCTCGATGCCGGGAGAGAAGTACTTGCCCCCGCTCCAGTCCGACATGAAGAAGTAGCAGCGGTTGCGCAGCTCGCGGTCGCGGAAGAGGAGCGTCGAGGTGCCCTTCAGGCCGTAGCCGTACTTGTGGGTGTCGGCCGAGATCGTGGTCACGCCCGGCACCCGGAAGTCGAAGGGCGGTATCGGCAGGCCGAGCTGCTCGCCGAACGGCAGCAGGTACCCGCCGAGGCAGCCATCGACATGCAGCCCCACGCCGCGCTCTATCGCCAGCTCGCCCAGCTCGGCGATCGGGTCGATCGTGCCATAGCCGTAGTTGCCGGCCGAGCCGACGATCGCAACGGTCTGATCGTCGATCAGCTTGCGCGACCGTCTCGGGTCGAACCAGCGTCGTCTGCGGATCGATCTCCGCGCGCCGGATCTCGACTCCGAAGAGATGGCAGGCCTTGTCGAAGGCGGGATGCGCCGTCTCCGGCTTGACGAGGTTGGGGCTCGCGACGCCGCGGGCCTCGCGGCCCTGCTCCCGGTACGCGAGCACGGCCTGGGCGATGCTGGCGCTGCCCCCCGAGGTCACCATCCCCGCCGGTTCCGCGCCGTTCAGTCTCCCGGCATGCATCAGGTCGAGGGCCATCGCGATGATCTCGCCCTCGAAGCGGGTGGCGCTCGGGCACATGTCCCGCTGAAGCGCATTCTGGTGGGCGAAGAGCCCGAAGGCCTCCTTGAGGAAGGCGTAGTGGTCCCGGTCGCCGCAGTACATGGTCCCGGAGCACTTGCCGTCCTCCCAGGCCCTGTCCTCCTCGCTCGCCATTTCGCGCATCTCGGTGAGGATCTCCTCGCGGGAGCGCCCGCTCTCGGGAAGCTCGCGGTTCACGCCGTAGCGCTCGGCGTAGGGATAGAAGTCGAAGAGATCGCTCATCGGGGTCGGTCCTTCCACATTGTCGGCTAGATGTCGCCGGAGAACGTGTCGCAGGCGTTCAGGTTGCCCGAGTCGAAGCCCGTCTGCAGCCAATGGTCGCGCTGCGCCGAGGTGCCGTGGGTGAAGGACTCGGGATCGATCCGGCCCTGGGCCTGCTGCTGGATCCGATCGTCCCCGACGGCCGCGGCGGCGGTCAGTCCTTCCTGCAGGTCCCCGCTCTCGAGGATGCCGCGATCATAGGTCGAGCGAGCCCAGACGCCGGCGAAGCAGTCGGCCTGGAGCTCCAGCCGCACGGACAGGGCGTTCGCGTCGCCCGGGTTCTGCTGACTCTGCTGGCGGACCTTCTGCTCGATGCCGAGCTCCTGCTGCACGTGGTGGCCGATCTCGTGCGCGAGGACGTACGCCTGCGCGAAGTCGCCGGAGCCTTGAAGCGCCGGTTGAGCTCGTCGAAGAAGCCGAGGTCGATGTAGACCTTCTGGTCGAGCGGGCAATAGAAGGGCCCCGTCGCCGAGCTCGCGAGCCCGCAGCCCGAGTTGACCTGGTTGCGGAAGAGGACGAGCTTCGCATCCTTGTACGGCTTGCCCGCGGCGGCGAACTGCTGCTTCCAGAAGGTCTGGGCATCGTCGAGGACGAAGGAGACGAACTGAACCTCCTTGTCCTCGTTCGGGCTCTGCGGCACCGAGTCCTGGCCGGTTCCCGTCTGGGGGACCTGGGGGAAGGCGCTGCTCGGGCCGGGCACGTCGAATCCCCCGC
>CAVTPZ010000025.1:0-9500 GCA_963736685.1 uncultured Solirubrobacterales bacterium | reverse complement strand
AGGAGATGAGGGAGTCGGTGCGGATCATCGAGCAGTGCCTCGACGGCCTGCCCGAGGGCCCGTGGATCGCCGACGATCGCAAGTACGTCCTGCCGCCCAGGAATGAGCTCTCCACCTCGATGGAGGCACTCATCCACCACTTCAAGCTCGTCACGGAGGGCTACCGCGTGGCGCCGGGCGAGCTCTACTACTCGATCGAGTCGCCGCGGGGTGAGCTCGGCTGCTTCGTACTCGCCGACGGTTCATCGAAGCCTGCGCGTGTCCATTTCCGCGACCCATCCTTCGTCAACATGCAGTCCCTCCGGGACATGTCGGTCGGCGGGCTGATCGCCGACCTGATCCAGAACCTCGGGATGCTCGACCCGATCATCGGAGGGGTGGACCGATGAGCCCGCTCATCCCCAAGGGCGAGCGGCCCTGGACCGCGGATCCCGGCCACATCCACGATGCCCCGGAGCCGCCGCCGATGCCGGACGAGCAGGAGCAGGTCGGCGTCGACATCCCAGCCGAGGAGATCGAGGTCGTGCAGGCCAGCACCGAGGCACGCGAGCCGCACGGCGAGGCCGCCCCGATCCCAGAACCCGCCGAGGTCGAGGTGCCGAAGGCTCTGGCACAGGAGATTCGGCGCGCGATGAAGCGCTACCCGCAGAAGCGCTCGGCGGCCATGCCCGCGCTCTGGGCAGTCCAGCGACGCTACGGCTGGTGCAGCCCGGAGGGGATCAACCAGGCGGCCGCCGTGATGGGCGTGACGCCGGGATACCTCGAGGGGGTCGCGAGCTTCTACGACCTTTTCCACCTGGAGCCGCAGGGCGAGCACCAGGTGCTGGTGTGCACCAACATCAGCTGCTGGCTGCGAGGCGCGGACCGCCTGCTCGAGGCGTTCGGCGAGGCCGCCGGGGTCGATGGCCAGGGATCTTCGGAGGACGGCAAAGTCTTCCTCAGTGGGTTCGAGTGCCTGGGCGCCTGCGACCTCGCCCCGATGGCCTCGATCGACGAGCGCTACTACGGGCCGCTCACGGAGGAGGACGCGGAGACCGCCGTCGAGCAGCTGCGCCGCAACAGCAAGGAGGTCCTCCCGGAGAAACGGCTCCAGGATCGCCCGGCCGCAGGTGACCAAGAGCCTCCGACCGACAAGCGGCTCTCACGTCATCCGGTCAACAAGCCGAAGCCGAAGGCCAACAAGTCCTGATGCCCCCCCTGAAGGCCTTCGAGACGCGCATGCTGTTCCGGAACATCGACGAGCCGGGCCTGAGCTCGATCAAGACCTACCGCAAGTTCGGCGGCTACCAATCGATCCAGAAGGCGTACGAGGAGATGACTCCCGAGGAGGTCCTGAAGGAGCTCGAGGACTCGGGACTTCGTGGCCGCGGCGGCGCCGGCTTCTCGATGGGCAAGAAAGCCTCCTTCCTGCCCCGCGGCGACATGGACAAGTACCTCTGCTGCAACGCCGACGAGTCCGAGCCCGGAGCTTTCAAGGACCGCGAGCTGATGCAGAAGAACCCGCACCAGCTGATCGAGGGACTCATCATCGCCGCCCGCGCCGCCGCCGCGAACCGCTGCTTCATCTACGTCCGAGGCGAATACGACCTGCAGGGCGACATCCTGGACAGGGCCGTCGAGGAGGCATACGAGGCGGGCTTCCTTGGCAACGACGTGCTCGGCACCGGCGAACAGGTCGAGCTCGTCGTCCATCGCGGCGCCGGCGCCTACATCTGCGGCGAGGAGACCGCGCTGCTCGACTCGCTCGAGGGCAAGCGCGGCAACCCGCGGCTCAAGCCCCCGTTCCCCGCCGTCCAGGGCCTTTACGACGGGCCGACGCTGATCAACAACGTCGAGACCCTGTCCAACGCTCCGCACATCATCGCCTCGGGCGCCGACTGGTTCAAGAGCTTCGGCACGGAGCAGAGTCCCGGCACCAAGGTGGTCTCCGTCTCCGGCGACGTGCAGCGGCCGGGCAACTACGAGATCGAGCTGGGGATCGAGACCAAGCGGCTGATCAACGGGCTCGCCGGCGGACCGCTCCCCGGCCGGAAGATCAAGGGGATCTTCCCGGGCGGCTCCTCTTCGCCCGTGCTGCTGCCCGAGGAGGCCCTGGACGTCCCCTACAGCTTCGAGGCGATGCAGGAGGCCGGGTCGATGCTCGGCTCCGGCTCGATCATCGTCTTCGACGACACCACCAACGTCGTCGAGCTGGCACTGCGGACCGCGCGCTTCTATCACCACGAGTCCTGCGGAAAATGCACCCCCTGCCGCGAGGGCACCAACTGGACGGTGAAGATGCTCGAGCGGATGATCCGCGGCGAGGCGACTCCGATCGACCTCGAGACGGTCGCCTCGGTACAGACCAACATCATCGGCAACTGCCTCTGCGTGCTCGGCGACTCGATGGCGATGCCCGTCGGCGCGATGGTGGAGAAGTTCCGCGACGAGTTCATCGAGGCGATCCAGTACGGCGTCCCGGAGGAGGCGCTGGCCGCGTGACCCGGCAGATCCGCAACGCGGTGACGCTGGTCGTCGACGGCCGGGAGGTGACCGCGCCCGAGGGAACGGTGCTGGTGGACGCCGCAAAGCACGGGGACATCGAGATCCCGGTCTTCTGTTACGAGCCGAAGCTCGGCGACCCGGTCGGAGCCTGTCGCATGTGCCTGGTGGAGATCGAGGGAATGCCGAAGCTGCAGACCGCCTGCTCCACCGCGATCCGGGACGGCATGGTCGTCTACACCCAGACCGACCGGGTGAAGGAGGCGCAGAACGCGGTCGTCGAGTTCCTGCTCGTCAACCACCCGCTCGACTGCCCCGTCTGCGACAAGGGCGGCGAGTGCCCGCTCCAGGACATCGCGATGGGCTGGGGCCCGGGGAAGAGCCGCTTCACCGATCCGAAGCGCCACTTCGAGAAGCCGCTCGAGCTCTCGCCGCTGGTGGCGATCGACCGCGAGCGCTGCATCCTCTGCTACCGCTGCGTCCGCTTCAGCCAGGAGGTCGCCGAGGACGACCAGCTGCAACTCCTCGAGCGCGGCGACAAGACCTTCGTCGGCACCTTCGACGAGCGGCCGTACATCGCGCCCTTCCACGGCAACATCACCGAGCTCTGCCCCGTCGGGGCGCTGACCTCCTACACCTACCGCTTCCGCGCCCGGCCCTGGGACATCGAGGACGCGGGCTCGGTCTGCACCCTCTGCCCGAGCCAATGCAACGTCAAGTTCACGGTCCGCGACGAGCGGGTGCTCCGCGTCCTCGCCCGCGACAACGTCGAGGTCGACGACGGCTGGCTCTGCGACAAGGGCCGCTTCGCCTTCCAGATGTTCAACTCCGAGGAGCGGATCACCCGGCCGATGGTCAGGGCGGGCGACGGCAGCCTCAGTCCGGTCTCATGGGATGACGCGGTGAAGCGGACGGCCGATGCGATCCGCGGCGCCGGCGAGAAGGCGGCCGCGATCGTCGGCGGCGGGACCTCCAACGAAGAGGGCTGGCTCGTCCAGCGGATCCTCCGGACCGCCGGGTCGTCGAACGTCGACTGCTCCGCGAGCCCGGTCGACCCCGCTCTGCTCGGCGACCTCTCGCGGCCCGAGCTCGGCTCCAAGATCTCGGACCTCGACCACGCCGACGCGATCCTGGTGATCGGCACGGATCCCCTGCACGAGATGCCGATTCTTGACCTGCGCATCCGCAAGGCGGTGCGGCGGGCGAAGGCCAAGCTGATGGTGGCTTCCGAGCGGCCGACCGCGCTGGACGGCGGGGCGACCGAGGCGATCCGCTACCTGCCCGGCGACGCGGCCTCCTTCGTCCGGGCGCTGGCCGGAGCGCTCGGCGCGGACGGCTATGACACCGACGGGCCCTTCGAGAAGGAGGCCGCTGCAATCGCGGAGATCCTGCGCGAGGCACCTGACCAGGCGATCATCTGGGGCGAGCGGCTCTGGCGGAACCCCGGCGCCGTCGAGGCCCTCCACGCGTGCGCCCGCGCGCTCGAGATGCACCAGCGGATCGGCCCGGGACTGCTCGAGGTGCCCGAGGAGTCCAACGGTCGCGGCCTGCGCGAGGTCGGCTGCCTCCCCGGCGCCAAGCCCGGTCTGGAGCCGACGGAGGCCGGACGCGGCAGCGCGGGCATCAGGGACGGCCTGGCCGCCCACGAGCTCGGCGCCACCCTCCTCGTCAACGCGGACCCGGTTCGCACTCAGCCCGACACCGACGGTTGGCGCCAGGCGCTGGCGGGCAACTTCGTAGTCGCCATCGCGGGCTTCGAGGACGAATCGACCAGGCTCGCGAACCTGGTCATCCCCGCCGAGACCTTCGCCGAAAAGGAGGGCACCGTCACCCATCCCGACGGCCGACTCCAGCGACTTCGCCGGAACGTGCCCGCTCCCCGAGGGCATGATCCCTGGCTGGCGCTTCCTGGCCGCGGTCGCCGTAGAGCTCGGCAGCGACCTGACGCCGGAGTCCCCCGCGGAGGTCTTCGACGCGCTCTCGCAGGAGGTGCCCTTCTACGACTCGATCACCTACGAGGAGATCGGCGGCACGGGCCTGCGCTGGGGGGACCGGGATCCGGGCAGTTCGTGGACCCCGGCCGGCGGGTCGGCGGCGGGGGCGGCCGCGGGAAATCCGACTGAGCCGCGGGACGATCCTCGGACGGCCTCACCGCCGGTCGGCGACAGGTCGCCCGCGGCCGCCCCCGGCGGCGGCCCGCTCGTCCTGGGCACCTACCGAGACCTCTGGGCCACGGACGTCACCAAGCGCAATCCGGCGCTGCGGTTCCTGATGCCCAAGCAGAAGCTCGAGCTTCACGCGAAGGACGCCGAGAACCTCGAAGTCAGCAATGGCGACAGCGTGACGGTCGCCGTCAACGGTCACAGCGTTGAGGCGACAGTTGCCATCCGCGAGCGGATGCAGCAGGGCGCGGCGTTCCTCATCGAGGGCACCGATGACGCCAACGGGAACGTGCTCACCAACGGCGTCCCGCAGCGGATCCGGGTGAGCAAGCGATGAGCCTGCCGATTCCTCTTCCTCTCGCGGAGGTCGATTACGTCGAGGCGACCTGGGTGATGATCGTCAAGTCGATCGTGATCTTCCTGGGCGTCTTCATGATCGTCCCGGTGCTGACGGTTGTCGAGCGCAAGCTGATCGGCCGCTTCCAGAACCGCTTCGGCCCGAACCGGGTCGGCCCGGTCGGCCTGGTCCAGCCCCTGGCGGACATCGTCAAGCTCGCCGGCAAGGAGATGTTCCGGCCGAACGCGGCCGTCCCGCTGCTGTTCGCGATCGCCCCGGCCATCGTGATCTTCTCGGGGATCGTCACGCTTGCGATCCTCCCGTTCGGCAACGTCCAGGACGGCCTCGGGCTCTACGGGATCGACGTCTCGATCGGCATTCTCTACTTCTTCGCGTTCGGCTCCCTCTCGTTCTACGGACTGCTCCTGGCCGGCTGGGCCTCCGGTTCCAAGTACAGCTTCCTCGGCGCGATGCGCTCGGCCGCGCAGCTGATCTCGTATGAGGTCTCGATGGGGCTCTCCCTGCTCGGCGTCGTGATGATGACTGGCTCCCTGTCCCTCACTCATGTGGTCGACGCGCAGGGCGAGATCTGGAACATCGTCCCCCAGTTCGTCGGCTTCCTGATCTTCATGATCGCCGGCTTCGCCGAGACCAATCGCGCCCCCTTCGACCTACCCGAGGCCGACGCCGAGCTGGTGCAGGGGTACATGACCGAGTACGGCGGCATGCGGTTCGGCTCCTACCTGCTGGCCGAGTACCTGGAGATGTTCGTCGTCTCCGGCATCGCGGTCACCTTCTTCCTCGGCGGCTGGATGGGCCCCGGCCCGGGCTGGCTCGACCCCGTGTGGATGGTGGCCAAGACCCTGACGCTGGTCTGCTTCTTCATCTGGATCAGGGCGACCCTCCCCCGCCTCCGCTACGACCAGCTGATGGCGCTCGGCTGGAAGGTGATGCTGCCCCTGGCCACCCTCAACGTCCTCGCCACCGCTGTGATCGTGACTGTGAGCTGATGCAGGCGAAGCTCAACACCGAGAAGACCGACTGGACGGAGTTCCCGTACCTGGAGAGCCACGAGGACGTGATCTCCGTCCAGCGCGGCCCGCAGCCCGGCGGCGCGGGTGGCGCCTACCGCGCCTTCGGCGAGACACTCCGCGGGCTGCGCACCACCTTCGGCCGGATACTCGAGGGGACGGTCACGATCCAGTACCCCGAGGAGAAGACCCCCGTCTACCAGCGCTTCCGCGGCCGCCACAAGCTCCACCGCTTCGAGGACACGGGGCTCGAGAAGTGCGTCGGCTGCTCGCTCTGCGCCGCCGCCTGCCCGGCGGACTGCATCCGGGTCGTCGCCCAAGAGAACGACCCGAACCACCGCGTCTCCGCCGGAGAGCGCTACGCCGAGGTCTACGAGATCAACCTCTCCCGCTGCATCTTCTGCGGCTACTGCGAGGTCGCCTGTCCCTTCGACGCGATCACGATGGGCCACGACTACGAGATGTCCGACTACAACCGCTCGGACCTGATCTTCACGAAGGAGATGCTGCTCGCCGAGCCGATCGACCGGACGCCCCTGCGGAGCGAGGGCGAGTGACCCAGGTTTGCTTCTTCTTGGGCGCGATCGGCTGCCTCGGCGGCGCGATCGCGGTGATCGCTCTCCGCAACCCCTTCTACAGCGTCCTCGCCCTGATCGTCCACCTGATCTCGCTCGCCGGCCTCTTCCTGCTGCTCCAGGGCGAGTTCCTCGCGGCCGCCCAGATCGTGGTCTACGCGGGCGCGGTGATGGTGCTCTACGTCTTCGTCGCGGCCTACGTCGGCAACGTCGATGAGCCGCTCTGGGAGCCGATCCCCGGCCAGCGCTTCATCGCGCCGGTTCTCGGCATCGCGCTCTTCGTCGAGCTGGCGATCGCGATCACCGGCTCCGGCCTGCAGTCGATCGACACCCACGGCCCGACCGTCGAGCTCGGCTTCGGCTCACCCTCCGCCATCGGCAAGCTGCTCCTGGAGCGCTTCCTGATCGCATTCGAAGCAGCCTCACTTCTGCTTCTGATTGCGGCGGTAGGAGCAGTTGTCCTGGCAGGCCGCCACCGCGGGGCGGGGGAGGGGGGTCCGGCGGGAACTCCGACTGAGCCGCGAAGAGATTCTCGGACGGCCTCCCCTGTGATCGGCGACAGGTCGCCCGCAGGGCCCCCCTCCCCGCCCCCGGAGGCGATCTAGTGGACATCACCTGGTACCTCGTCCTCTCCGCATTGCTCTTCGCCATCGGCGTCACCGGCGTCCTCTTGCGCCGCAGCCCGCTCGTGATCCTGCTCTGCCTGGAGCTGATGCTCAATGCCGGCAACCTGGCGCTCCTCGCCTTCTCCCGCTCGCTCGGCAACCAGGACGGTCAGGTCTTCGCCCTGATCGTGATGGTGATCGCGGCGTGCGAGGTCGTGGTCGGGCTGGGAATCATCGTCGCGGCCTACCGGCGCCGGATCCCGCTCAACGTCGACGACCTGCGCAGCCTCCGGGGCTAGTCCGTGACCGCGACCTCGTACGGCTGGCTCGTCCTCGCCTTCCCGCTCGCCGGGAGCCTGGCGATCGCCTTCCTCTACAAGAGGCTCCCCGGGCGAACGGCCGGCTGGATCGGGACCGCGATGATCGGCCTCTCCTTCCTCGCCTCGATCGGGATGCTGGTCAAGATCCTCGACCTCCCGGTCGACCACCGCCAGCTCACCGACTCGCTCTACGACTACGCGAGCGCGGCCGGGCTGAACATCCAGCTCAACGTGCTGGTCGACCCGCTGTCGATCTACATGTGCCTGATCGTGACTGGCGTGTCAACGCTGATCCATCTCTACTCGATCAGCTATCTGACGTCGGACCGCGGCTTCAACCGCTTCTTCTCCTACCTCAACTTCTTCGTCTTCTCGATGCTGCTCCTGGTCCTCGCCGGGAACCTGATCCTGCTGATCGTCGGCTGGGCGTTCGTCGGCTTCGCCTCCTATGCGCTGATCAGCTTCTGGTATCGGCGCACCACGGCCACCAGCGCGGGCATGAAGGCCTTCGTCATCAACGTGATCGGCGACATCGGGATGGTGCTGGCCGCCTTGTTCATCTTCCGCGACCTCGGCACGTTCGACCTGCTTTCGATCTTCAGCAAGGCCCCCGACACCTTCCACACCAACCAAGGCGTCGTCGTGGCGATCTGCTGCCTGCTGCTGGTCGGCGCGTTCGCCAAGTCGGCCCAGATCCCGTTCCACACCTGGCTCCCGGACGCGATGGAAGGCCCAACCCCGGTCTCCGCGCTGATCCACGCGGCGACCATGGTGACGGCCGGCGTCTACCTGATCGCCCGCTTCCACCCGCTCTTCGAGATCGCCCTGACCGCCGCCGACATCGCCGCCTTCGTCGGCCTGGCGACGCTGCTGATCGCGGCGACGATCGCCCTCGTCGTCACGGACCTGAAGCGAATCATCGCCTACTCGACCATGAGCCAGATCGGCTACATGATCATGGGGGTTGGGATCGGCGCCTACTCGGAGGGCCTTTTCCATCTGATGACCCACGCCTTCTTCAAGGCCCTCCTCTTCATGGCGGCCGGCTCGGTGATCGGGGCGATGGCAAATCGCCAGAACATTGACCTGATGGGCGGCTTCCGCAAGTCCCTGCCCTTCACGTCGGCGATGCTGATCATCGGAGCCCTGGCGCTGGCGGCCTTCCCGCTCACCTCGGGCTGGTTCTCCAAGGACGAGATCCTCGACTTCGCCGCGTACCGCGGCGGCTTCTACGTGATCTTCGCCATCGGCGGCTACATCGGCGCGCTGCTCACCGCCTTCTACGCCTTCCGGATCGGATTCCGGGTCGTCTTCGGGCCGCCATGCGAGGTCGCTCGTGATCTCGAGCAGGGCGTCCACGACCACATCCCGCCTCAGAACCCGGCGACCGGCGAGCTCGAGGACACCGACGTCGGCTTCCCGGGCGAGAAGCACACCGTCGCCGAGGACGCCTGGCCGATGAAGGTCGCGATGAGCATCCTGGGGTTCGGCGCGCTGTTCGGGGGCTTCGTTCAGATCCCAGGTGTGGACGACGTCGTCCACAAGTTCCTGCACGGCTCGTTCCTCGACTCGAGCCTCTACGAGCAGGGGCCCAGCACGACCGCCGCTTACCACGGCCTCCTGATCGGCGGCCTGATCTCGGTGCTCGGGATCGCGATCGCCTACTACGCCTATCTGCGGCGACCCGGCACCACCGCCGCGCTGCAGAAGCGCTTCGGGTGGCTGCACGACTTCCTCGAGCACAAGTGGTACTTCGACGAGGCGATCGACATCCTGGTCGTGCGGCCCGCCCTGGCGGTCGGCCGCTGGTCCAACGCGATCTTCGAGCGCTACGTCGTCCAGGGAATGGTCGTCGGCGTGATCGACCTCGTGCGCGGCGCCGGCGCCGGGGTCCGTGGCGCCCAGTCCGGCTACCTGCGCTCCTATGCCCTGTTCCTGGTCACCGGCTTCGCCGGGCTCGGCCTCTACTTCCTGCTGCAGGCGTCATGA
>CAVTPZ010000024.1:0-61077 GCA_963736685.1 uncultured Solirubrobacterales bacterium | reverse complement strand
GAGGGATGACCCTGGCGCAGCTCGGCGCCGATGTGATCCGCTTCGATCCGATCGGCGGGGGGCTCGATCGAAACCGCTGGCCCGTGACCGAGGACGGCAAGAGCCTCTTCTGGACGGGCATGAACAAGGGCAAGCGCTCGATCCAGGTGGATCTTCGCTCGCCCGCCGGCCAAGAGCTCGCGACGGCCCTGATCACCGCTCCCGGTGATGAGGCCGGTCTCTTCCTGACCAACTTTCCGGCCCGGGGGTGGCTCGACTACGAGGCCCTGCTGGAGGGTCGCGACGATCTGATCATGGTCAGCATCAACGGCAATTACGACGGCACCTCCGCGGTGGACTACACGGTCAACCCGGCCACCGGATTTCCGTGGGCCACCGGCCCACGGCACCTCTCGGTTCCCTTCAACCACTTGCTACCGGCCTGGGATGCCATCACCGGCACCCTGGCCGCGGGCGGGATGCTGGCGGCCGAACGCCACCGGACCCGGACCGGCGAGGGCCAGTTGGTCAGGGTCGCGCTCTCCGACGTCGCCTTCGCGATGGTCGGCAACCTCGGCAAGATCGCCGAGGCGCAGATCTGCCGCCGGGAGCGGCCCAAGGACGGCAATTACCTCTACGGTGCCTTCGGCCGCGATTTCCTGACCAAGGAGGGGCGGCGCATCATGATCGTGGCATTGACCCTGCGCCAGTGGCGGAGCCTGGTTGAGGCGACCGGTCTCGGCGAGGCCTTCGAGACCCTGGAGCGGATGCTCGATCTCGACCTGGAGAAGGAAGGGGATCGGTTCGTAGCGCGCGAGGTGATCGGCGCGACGCTGAAGCCATGGACCACGGCCCGCACGCTGGACGAGATCCGGGAGGTCTTCGACGCGCACGGGGTCTGCTGGGGCCCCTACCAGACGTTCATGGAGCTCGTCGATGGAGATCCGCGCTGTTCGATCGACAACCCGATGTTCGACGAGGTCGAGCAGCCGGGGATCGGCTCCCACCTGATGGCGGGGTCGCCGCTCGAGTTCGGTCAGGTGGAGCGCGTACCGGTACGCCGCGCCCCACTGCTCGGCGAGCACACTGAGGAGGTGCTCGCGGAAGTGCTCGGCCTCAGCGACGCTGAGATCGGCCGTCTGCGTGAGGATGGCGTGGTCGCGACCCAGGCCGCTGTTGCCGCCTGAATCGGGAGGCGCGGGGAAGGGGCGGTCCTTGGCTGACTGGGGCACATCGCGTGCTGGCAACACGATCAGATGCGCTCGTCCGTCCAAACCATTTCGTAGGGCCCTCATGCGCCGGCGAGGGCAACAAAAGGGCAACGGACGGGACGTAGTCCAGACGAACCCAGACGAACTCGAGTCCCGAGATAGAGCCGAAACCTGAGCCCAGACGAGCCCCACCGAACTCGCTGCGCGGTCTACGAAACCGAAGGTCACAGGTTCGAATCCTGTCGGGCGCGCTCTCAGGAAAGGCCGGCAACCTACGCTGCTCCTTGCCTTTCAGCGTGCCTCGATTCTCGGCTGCTCACTGAGTCGAGAGCTGCGTTGCCGGCTCGGCCAGGCGGTCGCCGAGTCGCCTCAGGTGGTTGATGTGCTGGCTCGCCCAGAGCAGGTTGAGTGCCGGGCCGAGATCGGCGCCGTTAGAGCCGGCGAGCACTGCGCCGACGCAACGTTCAACCCCCCCTACACGAGGAACTGACGCGGCGACAGGCTTTTCGGCCACGATGGCGTCGGCCAGATTCCCGTACCAGGCACGGAGCTGGCGCAGCTCGGCCTCGAGTGTGTCGGCGCATCGCGCAAATGGCCCGGCGGCTCCGGGCGCCGCGTCCAGCGTTAACAGCGAATACGCCTCGAGCCGGACCTTCGCGGCGCCCGCGACCAGCGTCGCGATGCCGTCGAACTCATCGCGCTCAGGAGACTCCGTCAGGAAGTCGCGAACGGCGCCGTCCAGGCGATCCGCGGCGGCCCTGGCGGAAGCACGGGCGGCCGGTAGGGAATCCTTTCGGTCCTCCTCTTGTGTGCCGACCCCGGCCAGGCGTTCGGCGGCTGCGGTCGCGTACTCGACCGCGCGCGCGTAGGCATCGCCGAGGCTTCGCAGCAGTAGGCCCCGAGCTCCACGCGGCCAGAACAGGATCCCGACGACAAGACTGATTCCACAGCCGATCGCCACGTCCTCCACGCGGACCAGCCCTGCGTCCCAGCCGGCAGGCGTGATCAGGTTGAAGATAATCAAGACGACAACGGTGAACCCAGCCTGTCCGGCGGCGAAGGAGATCGCCCTGGGCGCGTAAGCCGCCAGCAGGACTGCCGGCGGCAGCGCCGCCCAGAGCGCACCGTGCTCGCTCCCGAGGATTGCGACCAACCCGCCACCGATCAGAATGCCGACTGCAGTGCCCGTCAGTGCCCAGAGCACCGTCGAGCCCGTCCCGAGGGCGTTGGAGCGAAGCACGGAGAGCGCTGCCAGGACGACCCAAAAGGCGTGCTGCGGGTTCGCGATCTGGATGACCAGAACCGCCGCCGCCAAGCCCACCGCTCCTCGGAGGCTGTCGCGGAACCAGGACGACCTGGACGTGAGATGCGCGCGCAGAAGCCGCGCGGTCTCCCGGAGCGCGTCGTGGGCACGATTCGTCGCGCTGGTCCGATCGAGGATGCTCTCCCCTGTAGCGGGGCGACGGGCTTCCGGGAGAAATGTGGTCGCGTCGGAGGCCACCAGCGCGTTGACGGCTACCTCTTCCGCGCCCGAGGCGATCTCCCGCATTCGGAACGACGGATCGAACGCAGCGTCGAGGCGTTCGGGCTCACGCTCGGTCTTGAGGTCGTCAAGCCGCCGGACCAGCGCTCGTGCCGCTCCCTGTCCAGCTCGCTCCAGCCGGTCGATATCCGGCCTCTCCGGGTTGCCTTCCAGGGCCTCGGCGCTGGAACGCAGCACGCCGACCGCCGCCGCCTCCACCTCGAGGTTCTCGGCGCGGCAGGGCTCGGCCACCGGCTCCGCCCCGGCTGCTCTGGGAGTTATGAACGAGAGCAGCCAGTCGAGCTGATCCACCAGGAATGCCAGAGCCTCGGTCGCGCCCGTGGGTCCGGTTGGCCGGTAGGCCATGGCAACGAAGCTGCGGCGTAGCGCATTAACGGCGGTGACCGCGTCCTCCTTGCGTCGGGAGATCTCCGACCCGTTCCCGGAGATCTCGGAGTCGAGGAGATCAGCCAGCGCCCGAGTGCTGCGGGCGGCTCCGGCCCGCAGCATGTCACGAGGGTGAGCCGGCCAGATCAGCATCGACGCGGCGATGCCCGCCGATGCCGCCAGGGCCCACCCCTCCAGGCGATCCGGAATCGCCGAAGCCGGGGCGGGAATTGCCACGGGGAGGATGAACGTGAGGAGCGCGCCGATCCGGGCAGCCGCGAAATAGCCGCTGATCGCACCCGAGAAGAGGACCGTGAACCCCACCAGGAACATGGTCGTGACCGCGAGCACAGGCGTCCGGGAGCAGAGGGTGCCGACCGTGATCAGCATGAAGCCGGTGGCGGCGAGACCGACGTAGGCGACCAGCCGCTTGCCTGCGGGACCGCCGAAATCGGTCAGGACGAGGACGGCGAACGAACCAAATGCCGCGAACAGGGTCGTGTCGGGTTGCCCGATGACCTGATCGGCGAATGCGAACACCACCGGCATGACAATCGCCGCTCGCGCGGCGCGCTTCAGGGCGAACAGCCCAGGATCGCTGATGTGGACTCGGAAGGCTTTCATCCGGCCGGGAGGGCATCAGCTCACTTCGCTTCTGCCTCCTTCCCGAGGACTTCGTACAGGGCGGTGATGTCGCGATAGGCCGCCCTTCGTCGCGATCGCCACCTCGTCGCGGCGGTGCTCGATGTCGTCGCGGAGCGCCTTCCCGAGCACTCGCTCGGAGGCCCCGAAGCCGTAGCCATGCGCAGTGTCGAAGAGGTTGACTCCCAGCTCGCGCGCCTGCCGGATCGCCACGATCGCCTCGCCCTCGTCGAACTGCCCCCACTCGCCTCCGACCTGCCAGGTGCCGAAGGCGATTGGGGAAACCTCGAGTTCGGTAACACCGAGCCGGACTGTGTGCTGGGCCGTCGCCGTCATCGCGCTCCTTCCGTCGCTGACGCCATCCTCCCACTCTCGCCCGCACACTCTTGGGGGCATACTTTCAGGCATGTTTGTTTTCCTGCTGTCGATGCTCGGTGCCGCCGTCTTCATCGGCCTTGCGCTCTGCGTGCGGCACTTCGAATCGATGGGCGGAACCGATGGCTACGGCAGAGGCGGCGGTGGAGGCGGGCGTGGGCCCGGTCCCGACGTCCCGAGCAAGCCGCTCGCCGTCATCGACCCTCCCTTGGGCGAGATCCGGTGCAGTTCGGCCGAAAAAAAGACGTCCCTTCTTGACTGCGTCTTGACACGGGTATAGATTCCCGTTCTGCGTCGCCTCAACGCCCCCCCGTGTTTGAGGCAACGTGGAAGGAGAGTCGATGGAGTGAACTCCCTTGCTGCGCGGTGGCTCGCGATTGTTGTCGGCGTCGTGATCGTTGCACTCGCGATCGGGCTCTACGTCAACAAGCTCGTGCGTTCTCCGACTCCGGTCTCGGCGCAACAGACCGGGCCGGCGCAGGCGCAGCTCACACTTGGCACCACACCTGCGGTCGGAAAGCTCGGTGGACATCCGACCTGGGTCTCCTACCTCGTGCGTGAGGGGAATCAGTGGAAGCACACGACGACCTTCGACGTGCCCGCCCATTCCCTGGTGAGGATCACCGTCCTCAACTTCGATGGCAAGAGCGGTCTTCGTAATCCGTTCCTCTCCCAAGTGCAGGGGACGGTCGGCGGCACCATGCAGCTTGACGGGAAGACCGTGAAGAACATCGCCCCGGACGACGCCTCACATACGTTCACGGTGCCGCGAGATGGGGATCGTTGTCCCGATCCAGGGCGTCGCCGATGAGGCCCCCAACCAGTGCGAGGAGATGCCGTGCTCCCTCAGCCAGGCGCACACGACCGTCACCTTCATGATCCGCACGGGCAAGCACGGCTGGATTCGGTGGCAATGCTTCGTGCCGTGCGCGGCAGGCTTCTTTACTGGCTTCGGCGGGCCGATGCAGACGATCGGCTACATGGACGGCTTCCTGCACGTGGTCTGAGCGACGGCGATGCCGGGGCCCCCTCACTTCAGACGAATCCTGATCCTGTGGGCCGTGCTCAGCATCATCGCCACGCCCATCGTGGTCCTCGTGTTCGCGCCCAACCTGCCGCCGGGCAACGACTCGAGCGCGGCGTCGGGACAGGTGACGGACAACACGGTCCTGCTCGGCGTACAGACCCCCATCGCGGCGCTGCTGATCGTCTATTTCGTCTACGCGCTGATCTTCTTCCGTCGGCGCGACGACGGGCCTGACGAGGGGGTCGCCATCCGTGGCCACACCGGCATCCAGACGACCTGGCTGGCGGCGACCTCGGTCATCGTGCTGTTTCTGGCCACCTACGGAACCGTCCGGCTCTTCGACGAGGGCTCCGGGGGCGGGCAGGGCGCGGATCCGGTCGCGAAGCCTTCGGGCAATGTCCTCCCGGTTCAGGTGATCGCCCAGCAGTGGGCGTTCACCTACCGCTTCCCGACCTTCGGGGGCGTGGAGACCCCGCACCTGGAGCTGCCGGTCGACCGGAACGTCGCGCTGCACGTCACCTCGCTCGACGTGATCCACTCGTTCTGGGCCCACGACCTCGGCGTGAAGGCCGACGCGAATCCGGGCGTGGACAACGTCGCCTATGTCAAGCCGACCGAGGTCCGCAGCTTCTCGATTCGCTGCGCCGAGCTCTGTGGGCTCTTCCACGGGCACATGTTCGATACGGGACAGGTCGTGAGCGACACTGCCTTCCTCGCCTGGATCCATGCCGAGCAGGCAGCGTTCGGCCCGGCGACCGGCGCCCTTCCCAAGTTCAGGTCCCACTACGACCCCGCTCCCCATAGGAGGGCCGGATGAACACCGAACGGACCGCCCGTCCCCCGCTGCGTGGCCTGATCGGCTTCAACCTGCTCAGTGGGATCCTGCTCGGGATCGTCGGCTTCTACTTCGGCTGGTGGCTGGGCCACCAGATCCATTTCACCAACTACGAGTACACCGCCGACACGGGGCAGAACGACATCGCGCTCTTCCTGGGCTATCTGTTCTTCGTCGTCGGTTTCCTGGTGGGGCTCGGGTACCTCAGGTACCCCCTGGCGAGGATGATCGGACGGGAGCCGTCACACCACGAGAACGAGGAAGGCGGCATCCGCCGCTACTTCGGCCTCTGCACCGACCACAAGGTGATCGGGTTGCAGTACCTGGTTGGGATCGGCCTCTTCTTCTTCATCGGCGGAGTGAACGCGATGCTGATCAGGGCCGAGCTTCTGCGTCCCTCGCCCCAGCTCTTCGGTGCCGGGAACTACCTGACGATCGTCAGCCTCCACGGGGCGATGATGATGGGGATCATGACCTCGGGCGTTCTCGGCCCGTTCGCCAACTACTTCGTACCACTGATGATCGGCGCGAAGCGGATGGCCTTCCCGCGGATCGAATCGCTCACCTTCTGGCTGTTGATGGCGGCCGGGGCGGTCCTCACAAGCGCCGTCTTCTTCGGCGGCCTTCCGACCGGCTGGACCGGCTACGGGCCGCTCAACGACCAGGCGAACATGGGAATGGACTCGTACATCATCTTCTTCATCCTCGTCGGAGTCTCGATGACGCTCCTCGGGCTCAACCTGATCGCGACGATCGTGACGATGCGGGCTCCCGGGTTGACCTGGGGGCGGCTGCCCATCTTCTGCTGGGGGGCTATCTCGACATCGGGCCTGATGGTGCTCGCGGCGCCCGTCCTGGCGGCCGTCCTCCTGATGGTGGGGCTCGACCGGACCGCGCAGACCTCGTTCTTCCAGGCTCCCTCAGGAGGCAGCCCGTACCTGTTCGAGAACCTGTTCTGGTTCTTCGGCCATCCGGAGGTCTACGTGTTAGCCCTGCCCGGGTTCGGGATCCTCCTCGAGATCCTGCCGGTGTTCGCCCGCAAGCCGCTCTGGGGCTATCGCCTCGCGGTGGCGGGGATGCTCGGCGTCGCGCTGCTCAGCTTCTTCGTCTGGCAGCACCACCTGTTCGTGAGCGGCATCAACTCAGCGCTGCGTCCGTTCTACATGCTCTCCACGGAGGTGATCTCGATACCCACCGGGTTCATCTTCCTCTGTGGGATGGCGACCCTCTGGAGGGCGAGCATCCGCTACACGGTGCCGATGCTCTTCTGCCTCGCCTGGTTCTTCAACTTCTTCATCGGCGGGATCTCGGGAGTATTCCTATCGGATACCCCGAGCGACGTCAGCACCCACGGCAGCTTCTTCGTCATGGCCCACTTCCACTACACGATCATGGGCGGCCTGATCTTCACGTTCTTCGCGGCGATCTACTACTGGGTGCCGAAGATGACGGGGTTCCGGTTCAACGAGAGACTGGCGAAGATCCACTTCTGGTCGATGTTCATCGCCTTCAACTCGACCTTTGGCCCGCTGTTCGCCGCCGGGCTGCTGGGGATGCCGCGGCGAGTGTCCACCTACGCGTCGAGCCTCCAGCCGCTCAACATCTGGGTGTCGGTGTCCGCCTTCGTCCTCGGGTTATCGATGCTGGTCTTCCTGGCCAACGTCCTCTACTCGCTTGTGATCGTCCGCAAGCCGGCGGAGGCGAACCCGTGGGACTCCAAGTCGCTCGAGTGGCAGCTGCCGACGCCGGTGCCCGTACACAACTTCGACAAGATCCCGGTGATCGACTCGGAGCCCTATGACTACGGAACCCCACCCCCGCCGCCCAGACCCGCGAAGGCACCGGCCACGGCACCCGGATAACGATGGTCAAGCTTCCAGGAAGAGGACGGCAAGAGAGCTCGGCAGACGGGCCGTTTGACGAGCCGCCGGAGGTCCACGAGCGGAACCTCTGGCTCGGCGCCCGCGTGATCGCTGGGACGACGATCATGTTCTTCGCGGCGTTCGTGTTCGCGTACTTCTATCTGCGCTCGCTCAACAACAGCCACCTGTGGCGCCCGGCGGGCGTCGACCCGCCGCAGAGGTACGGGATCGCAATCGTCCTCCTCTTCGCCATCAGCGCAGGCCTCCTGGCCTACGCATCCTGGGCGGCGCGTGAGAAGCGCGGCTGGCTGGCGGCGGCGGGGACGGCACTCGCGCTCGGGCTCGCCGGCTGCGTGGTGCAGGTGTTCGAATACGCGAATGTCCACTTCAGCCCGACCGACGGCGGCTACGCGAGCGTATTCATCGGCTGGACCACCCTCTTCGTCGTCTTCGTACTCCTCACCATGTATTGGGTCGAGATCCTCTTCGCCGAGGGGGTGCGCAATCGAGGCGCGGAGGCGGCAACCGTTCCGGCCGGACTGGCCGACGCGGCGTTCTACTGGGGCCTGCTGGCGGGCATCGGGGTGCTCAGCTGGGCGATCCTCTACCTGTTCTGAGCCTTGCCCACGGCAACGCTGCCCTTGAGCTGGACCACCGACCCGGCACTCCTCTGGGTGATCCTCGCTGCATGGCTCTACTGGCTGGGCGGCCGCGGGGTGCGGCCGCAGCCATCCACTGCACGCCGCTGGCGACTGGCCGCATTCATCGCCGGGCTCGCCACCATCGTCGTGGCCCTCGCTTCGCCGATCGACGATTGGGCCGAAAAGCTCCAGTGGGCGCACATGCTCCAGCACGTGCTCCTGCTGCTCGTCGCCCCTCCGTTGCTGGCGCTGGCCCGCCCATGGAACAGGATGTGGCGGGGACTCCCGCTCGGCCTTCGCCGGGGGGTCGCGCACGAGGTCACCCAAGGCCGCTGGTCGAACGGCCTGCGCCGGTCGGCGCGGTTCATCGGCGATCCGGTGCCCTCCTGGCTGCTGTTCTCGGTCACGCTCACCGTCTGGCACGTCCCTTTCGCGTACGACGCGACCCTGCGCTCTCCGCTGGTTCACGCCGACGGAGCACGCGCTCTTCTTCGCTACGGGCCTGCTGTTCTGGACGCGCGTGATCGACTCGCCGCCCTGGCGATCGCCGCTACCCGACGGAGTCCGAGCCCTCTACGTTGCGTCGGCGATGGTCGTCAGCTGGCTGCTCGCGATCGTCCTCGCCTTCGCCAGCTCGCCGCTGTACGCCCCCTACGCGGCGGAGGCGACCCGACCCGGCGGGATCAGCGCGCTCACTGACCAGCAGTTCGCCGCCGGGGTGATGTGGGTGCCCGGCTCGATCCCGTTCACGATTGCAATCATCTTCATCATCTACCGGTGGCTGGAGCCCGAGCGTGCGCGCGACCCGGCTCCGCGAGCCCGCGCACTCGCCGGAAACCCGTGACCTAGGAGGGAACACGATGCCGCTCCCGTCGCACATCATCGCCATCACGGTCGCCGGACAGGGCGTCCTCACCTGGGCGATCCCGCTCTTCATCTTCCTCGCTGTCCTGGTCTGGTACGTGCTGCTGTTGATCCGGCGCCACCCGGAGTGACGCCGGGGCATCGGTCCGCCCCGGATCGATGAGCGACCGCCGGACCGGGATCCGGGCAGCCGGCCTGGTCATCGCGGTTGCGATCGTCGCCGGGGTCGGCGTCGGGGTCGCGATCCACGCGCTGAACGGCGGAGGTGGCTCGAGCGGGCGCGACAATCCGCCGGGCTTGCACGGCCAGGCGACCTGGAAGCCGGGGGAGAGGCCCGCCCCGGACTTTCGGCTGCTGGACCAGGACGGCCGTCCGGTCTCCCTGGGATCGCTGCGCGGTCGCGCCCTGATGCTCGCCTTCTTCAGCTCGCGGTGCCGCCGGGCCTGCGCCCCGGAGATACGGGCGCTACGCACGGCCCTCCGCCTGCTCCCTCCGCCCGCTCGGCCGGCGCTGGTCATCGTGAGCCGCGACCCGTCCCACGACACGCCCGAATCGACGCGGGCGGCCATCGCTCGCTGGGGCCTGGGATCGGCGGCCGCGTGGCACTGGCTGCTCGGCTCGAGGGACCAGCTGGCTCCGGTGCTCAAGTCATACCGAGTCGATGACCGTGGGGCCGTCGCGAATGCGACAGCGCCGGTCTATCTCATCGACCGCGAGGGCTTCGAGCGCGCCGGCCTCCTCTATCCCTTCCCGCCCGGCTGGCCGGCCGGGGATCTGCGCATCCTCGCCGCGGAGGGCTGATCGGTCGCCCGCGCGTTCCCCGCAAGGTCGGGGCGCAATACTGGTGAGCGCCTTGGTCAACCATTCTCGCCGACGGCTTCGAGGCGCAGGCTCGGGTCTGACGCTCATCCTGGTGGCGGTGTGCGCCGCCTCCCTTCTGGTTGGCTGCGGTGGAGGCGGGGGCGGGGTGTCTGCAAGCACGAGCCCCAAGTTCGCGGGGGTCCGTGCCGAGCCGTCGAAGCAGGCCCCGCCGCTCGCCCTTCGGGACTCGCTCGGGCATCCGGTGAACATCGACCAGTACCGGGGCAAGGCGGTGCTGGTGACCTTCATCTACGACCACTGTCCGGACATCTGCCCGCTGATGGTCGGCAACCTCCACAACGCTCAGGCCGAGCTCGGACCGGAGGCGGCCAAGGTGCAGATCATCGCGGTGTCCGTCGATCCACGTGGCGATACGCCCCAATCGGTCGCGGCCTTCCTGAGAGCGCATCGGATGACCGGTCGCATGCAGTATCTGATCGGTTCCCGCGGGCAGCTCGAAAAGGTCTGGCGCGATTGGAGCATCCTCTCGAAGGCGACGCCGACGAAGGGCGACCCCGACGTGGTCGAGCACTCGGCACTGGTGTACGGGATCAGCGCCAGCGGGCGGATCACCACGCTGTATCAGCACGACTTCACGCCTCAGCAGATCGCGCACGACGTGCCGATCCTGGCTTCGGAGTAGGGGCATCGACCGCCGCCTCCGGATCGCCCTGATCACCGTCGGGGTCGTCGTTGCGCTGATCGCGATCGTGGTCCTGAGCGGTACGTCGAACCGCTTCGGGGCCGGAAGACGTGCGCCGCTGTTGCCGACGCGCGTACTCGTTCCTCCTCAGATGACACTCGCCTCCCTCCGGGGCAAGCCGGCCGCGATCAACTTCTGGGCCAGTTGGTGCGCGCCGTGCCAGAAGGAGGCCCCGGTCCTCGGGCAGGTGGCTGACGAGCTCCACGGAGACGCGAATCTCGTCGGAGTCGACTGGACGGACGGAACTACCGCCGGTCGCGCGTTCCTGCGGCAACACCACCTGACGTACCCGAACCTCATCGACGCGGACGGGACGGCCGGCCAGGACTACGGGCTGAACGGCCTGCCGACCACCTTCATCCTCGACGCTCACGGGAAGATCACAGATGTCCTGCGTGGACCGCAGACCGCCGACACGCTGCTGCGCGCGCTGCATCTGACCGCGGGGACCGGTTCTTAGGGAACTATCACCGGGCTCTTAAGGGGCTCCCAGCTTCGCTTGGCAGGGTGTCAGAACCGCGGCACCGGGAAGAAGGTGCCGATGCGAATTGACTCAAAAGGAGGCGCACGAACGTGTCGATTGCAACAGCTCTGATCCTGAATGTGGTTGCGGTCGTCGGCCTGCTCGGACTGCTGGCGGCGACCATGCGACTCCCGTACCACCTGCCGACCACTCCTCGGTCCGGTGACAGCGAGCCGGAGGGTGCGCGCCGCAGCCGGAAGACGGCCCCGGCGAGCCGGCCCTCGAGGCGACGAGGTCGCCCGCCGGAGCCGGTCTACGAGCGATAGCTCCAGCTGCGATCAGGCGGCGGCACGGTCAGATGGTGACGACCGTGTCGACCGCCATCGCAGAGAACAGGATCGCCAAGTAGAGCAGCGAGAAGTGGAATAGTCGCCCAGCTCGCGCCGGGTTCGTTTCACGCAGCAGCTGCAGCGCCAGACCGATGAAGACCGCATCGAGGATCAGCGCGGCTCCCAAGTACAGATCGCCGACCGAATGCCAGAGGAAGGGCAGAAGGGTGGTCGTGGCGAGCACGAGCGAGTACACGAGAATCCGGCGGGAGGTGTCTCGATCCCCGGATACAACCGGGAGCATCGGGACGTGTGCGGCGGCGTATTCACGCTTGATCAGCAATGCGAGCGACCAGAAGTGTGGCGGCGTCCAGAAGAAGATGATCAGGAAGAGGAAGGCTGCAGGCAGAGTGAGGTTGCCGGTCGCCGCGGCCCATCCGACCAGCGGTGGAACAGCGCCCGCGGCGCCCCCGATGACGATGTTCTGAACCGTCCACCGCTTCAGCCAACGCGTGTAGACGATCACGTAGAAGAGGCCCCCGACCAGGGCCAGGGTCGCCGTCAGGACATTTACGAAGCTGGCCAGCAGGACGAATGAGAAGGCCCAGAGGACGAGCCCGAATTCGACTGCGCGGGGAGGAACCAGACGACCGGCGACGAGCGGCCGGTCTGCCGTTCGCTCACCCATGAGGGCGTCAATGTCCCGGTCCAGGTAGTGGTTCAGCGCGCTGGCACCCCCAGAGGCGAGAGCCCCGCCGACCAGGACGACGGCCAGGTCCGCCAAGTCAGGCACGCCGCCGGCCCCGACGAACATCCCCGCGGCCGCTGTGACCAGCAGGAGCACCATGATCCGCGGTTTGGTCAGGGCGGCGTAATCTCGCCACGCGCCCGCCGGTACCTGCTTCCCCTGGAATGAGACCGCGGCGCTCACCAGGGCCGCCGCGAGGGCCAGGGCAGCGAACAGGAGGTGGAGCACGACCGACCACCCCGGCCGACCGGCGAAAGCGACCACGCCGCCGAAAGCGCTCTCCACAACGAACAGCACGAGAGCCGCAACCGAGAATGGCAGCAACCGCGAATGTCCAGTGGCTGCCGAAACGACCACTGCGCCGAGAAGCGGCAGCGCCACTATCGCGAGCAATCGGTGGGAGAAGCCGAGATGGAGGGCACCGCTGACCACGACCAGCGCGGTTGCAGCTGCCCCTCCCAGGGCCGCCAGCCGCAGCCAAGCGCCCGGCGCAGCCTCACCCCGTTGCACGCCGCCATCCTGCGAGCCGTGGGTCAGGCTAGGGCTATGAGCCACACCAGCCTCCTTTTTGCCGACTGGAGCGAAGCCGCGCTACGAATCCGCAGGCAAGTTTCGTCCCTCGATCCACGCGTGTCAAATCGCGATCTGCCACACAACGAGGGCAACAACAGGGCAATAGACGGGGAGGGGGTCCGGGCGAACCCAGGCGAGTCAAGAGGCCGCTATGGAGCCGAATCCTGAGCCCGGACGAACCCCAACGAGCTCCCGCCGGGGTCTACGAAACCGAAGGTCACAGGTTCGAATCCTGTCGGGCGCGCTCTGCCTCTCAGCTGGCGTCAGGGGCCGTTTCCGCCTCGAGGCGCCCGCTCGCAACGGCTTCCGCCAGAGCCCGGTAGTCGAGCTCGTTCTGGTCGGCGTACGCGACCGAGAACTTCCCGATCGCTCGGTCGAAGGCATCCGACTTCCCGAGGTAGGCGGCGATCGCGACCCGGTCGCCCGAGCGTGCATGCGCGCGGGCAAGCGTCCAGCCGCACATTCGCCCCCAGAGCTCCATGCCGGCGCCAGTCATCCCCTCGATATCGGCGGACCCCTTCCAGTCGCGCAGCTGCCTCACGTAGTAGTCATGCTCGTCGCCCAGCCAGGTGAATCGCTCCCAGCCGAGGAAGATGTCGCTGGCCGCCTGCATCAGCAGTTGCCCAGCCACAACTCGCTGGCCGTGATTGGAGAACTCGCTCTTCGAGGTGAATTCCTCGATCACGGAAGCATCGGCTTCCTTCACCTGCAGGAACAATGGTGCGTCCTGATCGTCGAGGAGCAGCAGGATCCAGGCCTGGGTCCCCACGCTTCCCACGCCCACGACCTTGCGCGCGACGTGGGCGAACCGGTACTGCTCCAGCAGGTTCCGCTGCTCGCCTCGGAGCGTGTCTCGATAGGAGCGCATGAAGCCATCCATCGCATCCAGCACCGCTTCAGGGTCGATCCCCTCCGCGAGATATTCGACTGGAGTGATCAGCGGCGGCTGGTGAAGGATCCTGCATTCGCCGTCCACGACCTCGGCAAGTTTCGAGAAGGCCTGCACGTTGTCGTGGGCGCGGGCTTTTGCGATCGCCTTCCAGACGGCGGGCGTCTGCGTGCGATCGAGACTCGAGTGAAATCGCGGGAGCATCTCGTCCATGTCGAGGTGGGCGTACCAGACCTGGAGCATTGACATCTGCGCGAGCTCGCGCATCGCCTCTCGATAGGCGCGCACCGCCCGACGCACGATGCTCTTTCGCATCTGCTCCGGGAACCCGTTGTCCCGGGCCGCGATCTCCAGGCTCGCCGCCAAGCGCTTCACGTCCCACTCCCACGGTCCCGGCGCGGCCTCATCGAAGTCGTTGACGTCGAAGAAAAGGTGGCGCTCGGGCGAGCCGAAGACTCCGAAGTTGCACAGGTGGGCGTCCGCGCAGATCTGCGCCTGAAGCCCCGAGCTCGGCGTGGTGGCCAGATCCGAGGCCATCGGCAAGGCCGCTCCCCTGTAGTAGCTGAAGGGCGAGGCCAGCATTCGTCCATGGCGGATCGGTACGAGTTCCGGAATGCGCGCCTTCGCCTGCCGCTCCAGCAGGTCGACAGGGCTCGTTCTGTCGGGGGGCGGCTCCCAGACCCCGTGGCTCGAACGGGGAACTTCCGCGCGGGCTCTCTTGCCGAGAGCGGCTCGCTCGTCTGCTCTCCTTCCCTGGTCTGCGTCCGTCGTACTCACGACTCGCTCTCGCCTGGTCGCCCCCGATTACCAATCTCAGGCTACCCGGACGGGCCTGCCCGTCTGCAAGCGGACGTGGTGAGCTAGGCGGCTAGACGCGGACGACCGCGATCTCGAGCCCGATGAAGACGAGCGAGGTGGCGCAGAGGATCAGGAAGAGCCGCCCTCTGCGTCCGGTCACCGCGATCACGATCGACAGCAGCAGCGCGGCGGCGGCTGCGATGCCGCCGACGATCGCAAAGCCGAGGCCCGCATCGGCACGGCGCTTCGAGCCGTCGAAGCAGTCCCCGTTCGCCCTGGGCTCGGCCTTCCCGTGGGCGACGTCGTGGCAGGTCGGAAGCGAGGTGTTGTCAGACGCCCCGGCGATGATCGCGCCGGCGATGAACGCGATGACGAGCGCCAGGAGGACGGCCAGGATCCGCATGGGCACCGCCATCGCCCCGATTCATATCCGCTCCGAGGACGCGGCGCATTGACCGGCGGGCGCGGTCGAAGACCCCGGGGTCGCGGTTGAGCTGGAAGCCGTAGCTCGCCGCGGCCGCCAGGGCGTTCAGCTCGAAGGCGACGTCCGCCGGGTCGACCTCCGCAGGCAGCTCGCCGGTCTCGATCGCCCTCGCGGCCTCCCGCTCCAGCAGACCCAGCCAGCGGCTCATGATGGCGGCGACCTGATCGCGAAGCGGCCCGGGGCGGGCGTCGTACTCGATCGTCGCGGTAGTCAAAAAGCAGCCGCCGGGCAGCGACTCCCGCCGGTGATAGTCCAGCCAGCTGTCGCAAAGGGCAAGCAGGCGGGGGAGGCCGGCCTCTTCGTCGGCGACCGGCCCCCAGACCTGATCGGTGAACTGGTCGACCGCGGCCTCCAGGGTTGCCCGTTGCAGCTCCTCCTTGCTGCCGAAGAGACTGAAGACGCTGCTCTTCCGCATCTCCACTTCGTCGGCCAGGACGCCGAGGGTGAGGCCCTCGAGCCCGTCGACCGAGGCTCGATCGACCGCCGCCTCGGTGACGGCGGCTCGGGTTTCAGCGACGGCTGCGGCGGAGCGGCGTGGCATGTGGGCGGATGATACCGTACGAACGTCCGATAAAGGAGGAAGGCAGATGAAGGTCCGTTGGCTGGGTTGGGCGGGGGTCGAGATCGAGGCGGAGGGCGCCACGCTGGTGATCGACCCGCTGGACGATCCGCGAGCGACGTTCGCCGCACTGGGAGAGCGCGCCAGAGAGGTCGAGATCCCCAGGGTCGTCGAGCCGGAGGGGCGGGGGAGCGCGGTCGCGGGCCTCGTCACCCATCTCCACCGTGATCACACCGACGCGGCAGCGCTTGCCGCGGCTCTGTCGCCGACTGCCTCCGTCTACGAGCCGGACTGGCCGGGCGGCGAGGACTTCGAGAACCTCGGACTCGCTCAGGCGAACGCCGAGCTCGAGCAGGCGGGGCTGCGACGGACCACCGCCGACGTCTGGCGGAGCTTCAAAGCCGGCCCGTTCACATTCACCGCGCTTCCGTCCGTCGACGGACTCGGGGACGCGCAGGTCGCCTGGTTGGTCGAGGCCGCCGATCAGCGCATCCTGCATCTCGGCGACACGATCTTCCACGGCTACTGGTGGCGGATGGCGAAGCGCCACGGCCCATTCGACCTGGTCCTGGCGCCGATCAACGGTGCGGTGGTCAACTTCCCCCACCTTCAGCCGCCCAGTCCGTTCGCCGCGGCGATGGAGCCCGAGCAGGCGGCTGTCGCGGCAGAGGCGCTCGGTGCCCGCACGCTGGTCCCGATCCATTACGGGGGCCTGGAGATCGATCCCTTCTATCTCCCGGTGGCTGATCCGATCGAGCGTCTGCGGTCCACGAGCGAGGAGCGCTCATACGAGCTCCGCGTCCTCGAGGCGGGCGAGAGCTTCGTGCCCGCCGAGACATTCCCAGCAACCTCTTAGCTTCCGCACAGCTCTCGCTGAGGTTCGCCCGATTGACTGGGGACATGGCAGAGCACAGCCCCCCGAGAAGGGCCATGGCGGTGGTTCGGCGCGGGAACGGACAGGTCCTGGTCGCCGTCGCCGCGCTGGCTCTATCCGGCACAGTGGCCCTCGGCGTACCTCCGCCGCCGGCGCTGCCGTCCGAGCGAGTGAGGGTCGTTCGCGGGCGGGTTCTAGGCCCCGCCGTCGTGAGCCTCTCTGCGCGGACTCTGGTGCGGTGGCTTCGGCTGTGCTTGGCGCTTCCCGCGATCGGGACGACGCCTGAGAGCCGGTCCGACACGCCGGCCCTGCCGACCGTGGGGCGGCCGCGCGACGGTCCCCGCTCCGCGCGCGATCTCTAGCGCGCCATCTCCTCGAGCCGCTCGGCCAGCCGGTTCATGCCGCGCGCCCGCGCGGCCTTGGCGGCGCCCCGGTAGTCCGTGCGCTTGTCCCGGGTCTGGAGACCTTCTGGGTGCGGAGGGTCGCCATGTCCTTGAAGGCCAGCAGAAGCTCCGGGTCGGCGGTCAGGGACGTGCGCAGGGCGGGCCGGGTCTCGCGGATCGCCCGAGCGAGGACATTCTCCAGCGACCCGTGCTTGCGAAGCAGCTCGACCGCGGTCTTCTCGCCGACTCCCTTCGCCCCGGGAATGCCATCGGAGGGATCGCCGCGGAGCGCGATCAGATCGGGCACGAGCTTGGGCGGGATCCCGTAACGCTCCTTCACCTCCTTCGGTCCCATCGGCTGCCCGCCCTGCTTGCCGGTGCTCACGTAGAGGACCTTGGTGGCCCCGCTCGCGCACTGGAACATGTCGCGGTCGCCGGTCATCAGCAGGCTCCTCCCGCCGGCCTTCTCCTCCTTCAGCGCGTAGGAGTTGAGGACGTCGTCGGCCTCGAGGTCCTCGGAGCCCGCGACGGTCCAGCCGAACGCGCCGAAGAAGTCGGCGGAGTCCTCCCACTGCGGGCCAAGCGGGTCGGGGAAGGCCGCCTCGCGGTCGGCGTGGTAGGCCGGGTAGAGCTCGAGCCGGTACGCGGCTGCGTCCGGCCCGAAGCAGAGGACCACGGCGCGTGGATCGTGCTTCTCGACCTCCCGGAGGATCAGGTTGGCGGTTCCCAGCAGGGCGTTGACCGGTTTGCCATCCGGGCCCTTGATCGACTTCGGCAGCGCGTAGAACGCGCGGAACAGCATCGAGGGAGCATCGACGGCGAGCAGGGGCCTGGGCATGAACGTGAAGCTACGCGGAGACGCCGAGCAACGCCGCCTCGACCTCGCGCAGCCGGTCGACGTCCCCGCGGATCCCGACAACGGCGTCGTTGAAGAGGAAGGCCTGGGCGAGCTTGACGATCGCGAAGCCGAGCACCGACGGCTCCACCGGGGGCTCGTACGTCCCTGCCTCGGCCTCCTCGGCGATCAGCCCCGTGATCAGCTCGACGATCCGCGGCTGGACGATGCCGGCGCCCGACGCGATGATCCGAAGGGAGGCGTCACGCTCCTGCTCGACGAAGGCCCGCAGGGCGGGGGCGTCGGCCAGGGCACGGTTGAAGCGGTCGAAGGTGTCGAGAAGGCCGGGGCCGCCCTTGCCCTTCAGGCCGGAGCGCGCCTCCGCGAGCACTGGCTCCGTCGCGAGGGTGATCACCTCGCCCAGCAGCTTCTCGCGGGACCCGAACCAGCGATAGATCGTCGCCCTGCCGAGCCCGAGCTCGGCGGCGATCGCCTGAACGTCGACGCGCTCCCCGCGGAGGTAGCGATGGAGACCGGCATCGAGCACGTCGTCGCGGCTCGCCGCCGCGGGCCGGCCTCGCTTCGCGTTGGCGGGAATCCCAGACATGCCGGTCTACTCAGACATCCCGGCGGCTTCGAGGGCCTGCTCGGGCTTGTTGAACCAGCGGAATCTCACGGCCCTTCCGTCCCGGACCGTCCAGATGTAGCCCTGCCTCCAGTCGATGTCCACCCCGCTTCCCTTCCCCTTGCCGGTGATCCGGGCGATGACGACGACATCAGCTCCGCCGTCGATGAACCGCTCCGGCTCCACCCGCACGTCGTCGTAGGCATCTCGGATTCCGGCAAAGGCCTGACGCCCGCGCCGAGTGCCGCCCTCGACGGCATCGGACGGGTTGACGTATTCGACGTCGGCGTCGATCCACTCGCGAGCGGACCTCCCCTCGAGCCAGGCCTCGTAGATGCGGCGAACGACCTCGACGTTCTCCTCCGACATCGCCCCCAGTATCCCGCGGGAGGGAGCCTCAGGTCGTCGGCCAGCTGACGGGCAGCTTCTTCAGTTGGTTGAGGAACGCCGAGACCGCGGGGTCCGGCCTGCCGGCCAGCTTCATGTCGGGGAAGCGGCGCAGCGTCTCCTCGAAGAGGATCTTGAGCTCGAGCCGGGCAAGGGCCGCGCCGAGGCAGAAGTGCCTCCCGCCGGCGCCGAATGCCTGATGCTCGGGATTGCGATGGACGTCGAAGGTCTCCGGGTTCTCGTAGACGTCCTCGTCACGGTTCGAGCTCAGGTACCACATCAGCACCTTGTCGCCCTCGGCGATTCGCTTGCCGCCGATCTCGGTGTCCTTCGTCGCCGTGCGGCGGAAGTGGGCGAATGCGGGGTACATACGCAGTGCCTCCTCGACCGCGCCCGGGATCAGCGAGGGATCGTCCACCAGCATCTTCATCTGTTCGGGATGCTCGAGCAGCGCGCGCATGCCGCTGGTGTAGGTCGCCTTGGTCGAGTCATTCCCCGCCGCGACGAGGAGGAAGAAGCCCATGACGATCTCGTGCTCCTCGAGCTTCTCCCCGTCGATCTCGGCGTGGACGAGCACGCTGGTGAGGTCGTCGGTTGGGTTCTCACGCCGCTCCGCGATCATCTCGCGGCAACGCTCGAAGATCTCCGGGATGTCCTGCTCGAGCACCTGCTCCAGGCCGCCGGGGTTCAGGTCCTCGTCGCCGAAGCCGAGCGCCGAGTTCATGAGCTTGGCCCAGATGGCGTCGTCCTTCTCCGGGATCCCCATGAAGCTGCCGATCACCCGCGAGACGACCGGCTGTGCGACGTCGACCACCAGGTCGCACTCGCCGCGAGGCGCCACGTCGTCGAGGACGCGCTCGGCGATCTCGCGGATCGCGTCCTCGTGCTCGGCGATCCGCTTCGGCGTGAAGCCCCGTTGGAAGAGCATCTTGAGGCGGTCGTGCTTCGGCGGGTCCATCCCGATGAACATCGCCTGCTGGAGCTCGAGCGGCACGGCATGGGTGAGGCCGGTGACGCCGCCGCGCTCCGACGAGTAGGTCTGGTGGTCGAGGCTGACCTGCCGGATGAGGTCGGCCTTGCTCAGCGACCAGAAGCCGTCCTCTTCGGGGTACTCGGAGATCACCTCGGTTCGGTGGACAGGGCAGCGGGCGCGGAACTCAGTGAAGATCGCGTGGGGAGGACCGTCCTCCCAGTTGGGGCGCTCGGTGAGCTCGATGGCCTCGAGCTCCTCCTGGCTCAGGGTCGAGGGGTCCTTCGCGGCTAGCTCCTCCTGGACCGGCTTGTTCATCCTCGCTCCTCTCGCACGGCCGAGCGGCCGTTTTGGGTCGACTGAGTGAGCAGAGTAACTGGCCAGCCAGCCAGTTTGTACCGAGGTCTCCAGTGGATAGGGTCACCAGATGAGCCCGGATCCCCGGATTCCGCCCGTGCCGCCCGAGGAGTGGAGCGGCGAGATCAAGCAGATCCTGGAGGCCGTGCCCGGGGGAGTCGAGAATCGCCTCGGGGACAACAACATCTTTCCCACGCTCGCGCAGCACCCCGAGCTGTTTCGCGCCTGGCTTCGCTTCGGCGGGTATCTGCTCACCTCCGGCAAGCTCCCGGGTCGCGACCGCGAGCTGCTCATCCTCCGGACGGCGGTCAATTCTCGCTCCTCGTATGAGTGGGGGCAGCACGTCCGGATCTCCCTCGCCGGGGGAATGGAGCGGGAGGTGATCGACCGGGTGCTGGACGGCCCCGAGGCGGAGGGATGGAGCGCGCACGAGACGGCGCTCCTCCGTGCGGCCGATGAGCTCCAGGCGGGCTCGAGGATCTCCGACGAGACCTGGGACGCGCTCGCCGAGACCTTCGACACCGAGCAGCTGATGGAGTCCGCGCTGGTCGTCGGCCACTACCAGATGCTCGCGGGGGCGCTGAACAGCTTCGGCGTCGAGCTCGACGAGGGACTCGAGCCCCTGCCCTAGGGCCGTAGGCTCCACGCGTGAAGCCGGTCACAGTCTCGATCGAGGTCCCGAACTCGACCCACGAGGTCTACGAGTTCCTCGACGTCCTCGGCAACCACGAGTCCTTCATGGACCACTTCATGGTCGACTGGCAGCTCTCCGGGCCCACTCGCGGGGTGGGGGCCAAGGCCAATGTCCGGGTGAAGGCCACGGTCGAGAAGGACTGGACCGATGTCGAGATCGTCGAAGCCGACTCCGGTCGCCGCCTGGTGGAGGAGACGATCGGTGGCTCGCGCGGCAAGCGCCGGACGCGCGGCACCTACCACCTGGAGGGGCTCCCGGACGGGGGCACGAAGATCACCTTCGAGCTCGAGATCGTCGAGATGCCCACGGGCGAGCGGCTGATGGGACCGCTCAACCGCGCTTACGTGAAGCGCATCAACAGGAAGGCGATGAGGCGGCTCAAGGACCGCCTCACCGCCCTGCCCGATTGACCGCTCAGTGAGCTGCTGAGATCAGGACGCTCGCCGCGCCCTGCATCCCCGCCTTGTTGGGATGAATCGGAGCAGCGGAGTTGCCCGGCACCAGCGGCTCCACCCAGCGCACCGACGAGCTCTTGCACGCGTCGTGCCCGATGCTCGCGGCGTACCAGCTCACCAGGGTCGCGCCATTGGAGGCGGCCTCACTCGCCAGCATCTGGTTGAGCTCCTGCTCCTTGGCCCTCAGGTACGAGGTGTCGGAGAACGAGATCGGCATCTGCGGCCAGCACCCGCTCCCCGTCTCGGGGAAGATCGCCGGGTAATTGACGACAAAAACCCGAGCCGATGGCGCGCGGGAGTGGATCCCCTGCAGCACCGCCGCCACCTTCGGCGCGGCCGCCTGGATCCGCTGGCTGATCTGATCGACGCCGCCCGAGTCGTATTTGTTCTTGCACGGGTGGCTGAACGGGTTGTAGGTGATGCAGCTCTCCGCGATCGAGGAGAAGCCGATGTCGTTCCCTCCGATCGTCAGGGAGACGACCTTCGTGCTCGCGTCCAGCGAGTTGAACTGGGGCGGGTTGGGACCATCCGGGTCCACGCTCTGGGGGTTGGTCATGTCGTCTGTCGTCGCACCGCTGCAGCTCGGGTCCCGCAGCGGCAGGCCGATTCCACCGGCCGCCAGGTGCGGGTAGTTGTGATCCGAGCGAATGCAGCCGAACGGCGAACCGATCAGGTTGGGGACCAACGGCCCGGCGGCGTACGAGTCGCCGAGCGAGACGTAGTTGTCGCCGCGCGCGGCCGCCGAGGCGGCCAGGCCGGCGACGATCGCTGCGAGCAGAGCGAGCAGGCCGATCAGCCTGCGCCTGTGCTCAATCAGCGCGTGCACATCCATATGCGCTCCTCTCCTCCAGAGGGATTTGTCGGGCAGCGCCATACCCTGTTGCGGATCGGCCTACACGGGGGAGCCTCACCGCTTCGGAATGGTCGAGAATCCGTCACCCATGAGCCCCGCGCGACTCAGCCATGTCCTGCCGGTGTTGCTTGCGGCTTTGTTGCTCGCCCTGATCGCCGGATGCGGCTCGGACTCGAGCGGCGAGACGGCCGCCAGCGCTCCCGGACCGTCGGTCTCGATTCCTGCACCGACTTCCCCGATCCCGACCGCATCGACACCCAGCACCACGACCGGCGGCGGCAAGAAGAAGCCCCAGCCGACCACGACCACCGCATCGGGCGGCTCCACGAGCTGCTCGATCCCCGATGCGTTCGCGAACTTCAAGTTCACGGGGATCGATTGCACGGCCGCAATCGCTGTGGCCACCGCCTGGGACCAGGACGGCAAGGACTGCAACACGGTCGACAACCCGAACGTCGACGCGGGCTATCACCGCACCTGCTCGGTCGAGGGCTTCACCTGCACCGCCAAGCGCGACATCCACTCCGACGGCCGCTTCGTCACCTGCACGCAGGGCGGCCAGAGCGTCCGCTTCACCTGGCTGCCGGCGTAGTCGCCGAACGGCAGACTCCACGTCGTGGCTGACGCCCCCAACGACGCCGAAGCCGCGAGGCGAAATGGGATCCGCCGCCCCCCGGCGCCGGCGGTGCCCGGTTACGCTCTCCCCAGACTAGGAGTGGAAGACGAAGGCACTCCGATAGAGCGCTCCCAGCCGGAGCGCCCGGAGCAGGACAACCCAGCTGAACCCAGCCCGAACGGGAGCGTCGACTCGTTGGTCGGCCGCGCCGTCGCGCCGGTGGCGCGGGCGGGATGGAACGGCGTGCGCGGTGTCGGGCGGGTGCTCGGAATCAATCGGGTGGTCGACCGAGGGGTCGATCGCGCGCTCGAGAGCAAGACCGCCGCCGACGCGACCGAGAAGCTGCTGAAGACGGACACCGCCAACCGGGTCTGGGACAAGGTCCTCGAGAGCGAGGAGGCCCAGAAGCTCGTCGAGCGCGTGGCGGACGCGCCCGAGGTTCGCGCCGCCATCACCAGCCAGGGCATCGGACTTCTCGAGGATCTGCGCCGCGGGGTCCGCAGCGCCTCCCGCCGGATCGACACGGTGGTCGAGAACGGGGCCCGTCGCGTGCTGCGCAGGCCGCCACGCGACCGCCGCCCGATCTTCGCCGGTGCATTCAGCCGAGCGCTCGCACTGGCGATCGACGCCGGCGTCGTCTACGGGTCGCTGCTGGTGATATCCGCGGCGATCGCGGCGCTCGTCAACGCTTTCTCCAAGGGAGATCAGCACGCCGACACGGTCGTGGTCGCGATCGGCGCGGCGATCTGGGCCTGGGTGGCGGCTCTCTACCTGTTGATCCTCTGGTCCGGAGCGGGGCGGACGGTGGGCATGTCCTTCGTGGCCATCCGAATGCTCTCCGAGGACGGAGAGCCGGTCCGGCCCGGGCAGGCGATCCGCCGGCTCGTCTGGACGCTCCTGGCCGCCCTGCCGTTCTTTCTCGGCTACTGGGGCGTCCTCTTCGAGGGGGAGAGGCGCGGCTGGCCGGACCGTCGTGCCCGCACCGTCGTCTGCTACTCCGACCCCGAGCTCGACAAGGACATCGTCTAGCCCGCCGCGACCGGCTCGCGCCTCTGCGCGGCTGCGACCAATCCCAGCATCAGGTCCACCGCGTCGGGGTCATCGAGGTCGCCTTCCCTGGCCAGGGACCGCCAGGTCGAGAAGTCCAGCGCGTGACCGATCGCCGCGCGGGTGCGATTCCGGGCGCGCCCCCGCAGGCCCCGGCCTGCCATCAGGATCTCGACGGCTGCCTCCAGAACCTGGTGGAAGGCCCTGAAGTTCCGCCTGACATTCTCGTTGGTCGCCTCGTCGCGAATCAGATTCTCCATCATCCGCTCGGTCCGGCGCCAGTAGGCGTACATCTCCTCCAGGGCGACGCGAAGGCGCTGGTCCGGATCTTCGACCGCGGCCCAGGCCGTGATTTCCGGAGGAGGGTTGCCGGCGACCCAGTGCGAGCTGCATGCCTCGAAGAGGGCGGCCTCGTCGGGGAAGTGGCGGTAGAGCGTGGAGCGGGGGACGCCCGCCCGCTCAGCGACCGCGCTCATCGAGGTGCGGGACGGGCCGACGGTGCCGTGGAGCTCGACCGCGCTCTCGGTGATGCGGCGCCGGGTCTCGGCCTCGAGCGCGGCGCGCTTCTTCTTTCGGTATTGACGCTTTTCGTTGGACATGACTGTCCTATGAATCTTGACAGATCGCACCGATGTGTGTATAGATTCGCGCAACAGCGATGTTCAACGAAAGGAGAAGGAGAAATGGAGACGACAACCACCCCCGAGGCGAAGGTGCTCAAGCCCAGCGAAGGGGAGGCCGGGTTCCTGGGAAGCATCGGCGTTCGGTTCATGATCGACGGGGACGAGACTGACGGCGGCTTCTCGCTGGTCGAGCATCCGATGTCCCCGCGAGCACTGGCGGCCCCGCTGCACATCCATACCCGCGAGGACGAGTACACGTTCGTGCTGGAGGGGAAGGTCGGCGCGCTCCTGGGTGACGACGTCCTGGTCGCCGAGGCGGGCGACCTGGTTTGGAAGCCACGGAACCAGTGGCACACCTTCTGGAATGCAGGCGACGAGCCGGCCCGGATCCTGGAGATCATCGCCCCCGCCGGCTTCGAGAAGTTCTTCAAGGAGCTCTCGGAGATGGGCGGCGCGTTGAACGCGGACCCCGAGGAGCTGACGGCGCTCGGCGACCGCTACGGCCACTACTTCAAGCTCGAGAGCGTTCCGGAGCTCGTCGAGCGCTTCGGCCTGGTCGTCGGCGAGCCGCTCGAAGGCGGCTGGACTCCGGCGCGCTAGACGGGCTCGTCGAGAGCCTCGTTCGCCTCGGACCACGTGCCGGACGGTACGCGCAGGGCGATGTCGCCCCGGCCGTACTGATCCAGCGGGTGGTCCGAGGTGATCACGGCGTCGTGCCCGGCGTCGGTGAGCTGCTGGCGCCAGGCGCGGGCAGTCTCCAGGTCGCCGAAGTCGCGGACGACGTCCCAGTCGTCGTAGCTCGCGTCGCCGATCTTGAGCTCGTCGAGGCCGTCGGGGTGCAGCGAGTCATCGCCGACGCCGAAGAGCTCCCGGAACTTGTCTCCGATTCCCACTGGTCACATCCTACGGCGGCCACAAACACCGCCGCCGGATCAGGCGGTGGCGCTCACGCCTGTGAGCTCCTCCGAGAGCTCACGAAGCAGGCGGCGCGCCTCGGGATCCTCGGCCTGCGGATGCGGTGCCGATTCGCTCGTGCCGTCGAAGTAGTGCCCGTTCACGCCATCCACCTCTGGGGAGGTGATCAGGCGCATCGTCGCCGCGATGCCGTCCTCAAGCGGTGTGACCGGCTCGACGCCCGCCCTGCGGACCATGTTCGTCGGCATGTAGGTGCCGGGGTGCAGGCAGTTCGCGGTGACGCCGGAGCCCTCGAGCTCCTCGGCGAGGTCGAAGGTGAACATGACCAGGGCGAGCTTGCTCTGGCAATAGGCCTGGACGCCGCTGTAGGAGTCCTCGAGCATCACGTCGTCGAAGTCGATCGGCGCCTGCCCGGCGGAGCTCACGTTCACGATCCGCGCCGGTGCCGTGCGCCGGATCAGCGGAAGCAGCAGCCTCGTCAGCAGGAACGGCGCGAGATAGTTGACCTGAAAGGTGAGCTCATAGCCGTCCTCGCTCTCCTCGCGAGGGCCGGCGGTTCCGATCCCCGCGTTGTTGACCAGCACGTCGATGCGGTCCTCGTCCTGCAGGGAGTCGGCCAGGTCGCGGACCTCGTCGAGCGACCTGAAGTGAGCCAGCCTGAACTCGACCTGGCCCGTGGCCTTCGGCTCCAGTTCCCGGAGAAGCGCCTCGCCCTTCTCGGGGTCGCGGCCGTGCAGGATCAGGTGGGCGCCGCTCGGTGCCAGCTCCGCCGCCAGTCCCTTCCCGAGGCCGTCGGTCGCCCCGGTGATGACGATCGTCCGCTCGTCAGCCACGGTTCCCGCTAGTCGCTGAGCTCGACCCGCTCGATCACCTGCGGCTCGGTCGGCTTGTCGCCGGGGCCGGTCTCGGTGCCCTCGATCGCGTCGACCGTGTCCATCCCGTCCGTGATCTCGCCGAAGACGGTGTGCTTGCCATCGAGCCAGGGGGCGGCGTCGGTGGTCACGATGAAGAACTGCGAGCCGTTGGTGTTGGGCCCTGCATTGGCCATCGCGAGTGCGCCGCGGACCACCTTGTGATCGTTGAACTCGTCCTCGAACGTGTAGCCGGGGCCGCCCGTCCCGGTGCCCTCGGGGCAGCCGCCCTGGACCATGAAGTCCTTGATCACGCGGTGAAAGATCAGCCCGTCGTAGAACCCGTCGCCGGCGAGCTTGCGGAAGTTCTCGACGGTCTTGGGCGCATCGTCGTCGAAGAACTGGACGGTGATCGGCCCGGCGTTGGTGTGGAGGATGGCCTGGGACATCTGCAGAGACCCTAGCTAACCGGCCCCGACGGCTTCGAGCGGCCTGTCGGGGAGCCAGGGCCTGCGCCAGCCGCCATAGCCGTGCATCAGGTTCGACGCTCCCTCGGGTCCCCAGCTGCCCCTGCGGTACGACTCGAGCGCGGGGGCGTTGTCGATCAGCGGCTGAACGATCCGCCAGGTCTCGATGACCATGTCCTCTCGCGCGAAGCGCTGCTGGTTCCCTGCGAGGGCATCGGCCAGCAGGCGCTCGTACGGGCCGGGCTGGTCGCCGAACTGCTGCTGGAAGAGCAGGTCGAGATGCACGCGACGGAGGGCCTCCTGACCGGTCTGCTTGGCCTCGAGGAGAATGCTCGTCCCCGGATCGGGATCGATGCGGACGACGATCTCGTCGCTGGCCGGAATGGGGCCTTCGCCGATTCCGATGCGCGGCGGGTTCTGCAGGATCACGCGGACCTCGGTGACCTTCTCCGCGAGCTCCTTGCCGGCTCGGATGAAGAACGGGACTCCGGACCAGCGCCAGTTCTGGATCTCGAGTCGAAGCGCGACGAACGTCTCGGTGTCGGACTTCGGGTCAACCCCTTCGACGTCGAGGTAGCCCTCGTACTGGCCGCGGACGTAGCGGTTCGGGTCGATGCCGGGAATCGCCCTGAAGAGATCGAGCTTGGCGTCGCGGATCGGATCGGGATCGGCGCCCGCCGAGGGCGGCTCCATGCCCACCAGCGCGAGGGTCTGGAGCAGGTGGTTCTGGACCACGTCGCGGAGGCAGCCGACCGGGTCATAGAAGCTGCCGCGATCATCCACGCCGAAATCCTCGGCCATCGTGATCTGGACCGACTCGACGTAGCGTCGGTTCCAGATCGGCTCGAGCAACGCGTTGGCGAAGCGCAGGTAGGTGATGTCCTGCACGGGCTCCTTGCCGAGAAAGTGGTCGATCCGGTAGATCTGCTCCTCGCTGAGGACCTCGTGGATCTGGTCGTTCAGCTCGATCGCCGACTGCAGGTCGTGCCCGAACGGCTTCTCGATCACCACCCGGGCGTCCTTGGTCAGCCCGGCGTCGCCCAGGTGCTGCACGACATCGGCGAACAGGAAGGGCGGGATCTCCAGATAGAAGACCGGGTGCTTGGCGCCCGAGATCGCCTTCTTGACGCGGTCATAGCTGTCCTTCTCGGTGTAGTCGCCCTGGACGTAGGTGAGCTTCTCCGTGAACTTCTTGAAGACGGCCTCGTCGATCTCCTGATTCTTCATCTCGACACGCGCCTGGACGGCCTCCCTGGCGTGCTGGTGCAGGTCCGCGTCCGTCCAGTCGTTGCGCCCGACGCCGAACACCGGGACCCGAAGGGTGTCGTTCTCGACCAGGTCGTACAGCGCCTTCAGCGTCATTTTCTTCGCCAGATCGCCCGTGATCCCGAAGATCACCAGCGCGTCCCCGGCAGGACCCATCGCCTTCCGGGATGAAGATGCGCGCGCCACGCTGGCAACCTACTGGACCGGCTTAGGATGCCCAGGTCAACCACGGAGGAGGAGACGGATGGCTCAGCTCGGAATGGTCGGCCTCGGCAGGATGGGAGCGAACCTGGTGCGGCGCCTGATGCGCGACGGCCACGACTGCGTCGTCTACGACGTCAACCCGGACGCGATCAGGACGCTCGAAGGGGAGGGGGCCACGGGCGCCTCGAGCCTCAAGGAGCTGGCGGAGAAGCTCGACGCTCCCCGCGCCGTCTGGATCATGGTTCCGGCCGGCGAGATCACCGAGACCTCCGTCAAGGAGGTCGCCGAGGTTCTCGACAAGGGAGACGCGATCATCGACGGCGGCAATTCCTATTACCGCGACGACATCCGCCGGGCGAAGATGGTGGGGGAGAAGGGCGTCGACTACATCGACTGCGGCACGAGCGGGGGCGTCTTCGGTCTCGACCGCGGCTTCTGCCTGATGATCGGCGGCCCGGACGAGGCGGTCGAGCGCCTTGACCCGATCTTCAAGACGATCGCCCCAGGCGTCGAGTCGGCCGAGCGGACCCCGGGCCGCAGCGGCGACCCAGACACCGCCGAGAACGGCTACCTGCACTGCGGGCCGAACGGGGCCGGACACTTCGTGAAGATGGTCCACAACGGGATCGAGTACGGAATGATGGCCGCCTACGCGGAGGGGCTCAACATCCTCAAGAACGCCAACGCTGGGAAGGTGGAGCGGGAGATGGACGCGGAGACCGCGCCGCTCGAGAATCCCGAGTACTACCAGTACGACCTGGACATTCCCGAGGTCGCTGAGGTCTGGCGCCGCGGCAGCGTGGTCGGCTCCTGGTTGCTCGATCTCACCGCAGCCTCGCTGGTCGAGTCACCGGACCTCTCCGACTTCGCGGGTCGGGTCTCCGACTCGGGAGAGGGCCGCTGGACATCGATCGCGGCGATCGAGGAGGGCGTGCCGGCAGGCGTGCTCACCACGGCGCTCTATGAGCGCTTCGCCTCGCGCAACCTCGACGACTTCGCCGACAAGGTCCTCTCGGCGATGCGATACCAATTCGGCGGGCACAAGGAGAAGCCGTCGTGAGCGCCCACAGGTTGGAGGTATTCGGGACGGAGCAGGAGGTCCATCGGCGTGGCGCCGAGGTTCTCGCTGACGCGGCCAAGCTGGCAGTCGCAGAGCGGGGTCGCGCGGAGCTGGCCCTCAGTGGCGGCACGGACCCGTGGCCGATGTTCTCCCAGCTCGAGGACCTCTTCGGTGACTGGGACAAGGCGGCGGTCTACCAGGTGGATGAGCGAGTCGCGCCTCCTGGCTCGGACGAGCGGAACCTGACCCACCTGATAGAGAGCCTCTCGATCGGCGCCCAGGGGAGCATCAAGCCGATGCCCGTGAACGACGATGATCTCGATGCCGCCGCCGCGCGCTACGCGGAATCGCTCCCCGAGCGGCTCGACATCGCACACCTCGGCATCGGGCCGGACGGGCACACGGCGTCGCTGGTTCCAGGGGACCCAGTGCTCGAGGTCACCGACAAGCGTGTTGCGGTGACGTCGGGCCAGTACCAGGGAGTGCGTCGGATGACGCTCACCTACCCCGAGATCGAGAGCGCCCGGAGCCTGCTCTGGGTCGTCACTGGCGAGTCGAAGGTGGACGCGGTGGCGAAGCTGATCGCGCAGGACCCGTCCACCCCGTCAGGGCGAGTCCAGCCGAGCGGCGCTTCGCTGATCCTGGCGGACCGCGCCGCCGCGCCCGACGCCTAAGTCGGGGCTCCGGCCTTCAGCCTTGCGCTGACCTCGATCTCATTGACGCCGGCGAGCGCCCGAGAGACAACGCAACCGCCCCGTGCGGCCTCCGCCTCCTGCTCGAAGGTCGCCTGATCGATGCCGGGCACGTCCCCCTCCGTCTGCAGCTTGATGTTGTCGATGGTGGGGAGGCCGTCGACGTTGCGGATCTGAACCCGCGCCGTTGTCTTGATCGAGTTCGGCGCATGACCGTCCTGGGTGAGCTGACCGCTCAGTGCCATCGAGAAGCAGCCGGCGTGAGCTGCGGCGATCAGCTCCTCGGGGTTCGTGCCATCGCCGTCCTCGAACCGCGACGCGAACGAGTAGTCACCGCTCCAGACGCCGTCGCCGACCGTCACGGTGCCGGCTCCCTCCATCAGGTTTCCGTTCCACTGAGCACTTCCGTTGCGAGTTGCCACTTTCGTCCTCCTTGTCACTCTCCCCGCTTTCACCGTAGCGAGGCGGCTCTCTCGACTGGACGGCTTCAGTACTCGTCGTGGTATCTGATCCAAAGCGGCTCGTCCGGCGGCTCATTCCGGCCGGCCGGGGTCCGGTCGAGCAGGCTGTAGTACGACATCGCCGGTACCTCCAGGCCGCGCGCCGTGGTCATGTAGGTCCCGTAGACGTCCCCGTCATCGAGCGCGAAGACGCTCAGCCCCGGGCCTTCGGCGACGTAGCCGGCGGCGTCGGTTCCACACATCTCCGCGTTCTGTGTGACGGTCAGCGGGATCTTGCCGCTCTCGAGGAACGGCTTGAGCTCCTCCTCGGTGCTGAAGCGGCCGAGATCCCGGTGGAAGTCGGTCTCGGCCGAGACCCAATCGAACTCCCAGCCCATCCGGTCACGGAAGGCGAGCAGCTTCTCGAGCGGGCCGCGTGACGAGCAGATCAGGGTCGTGTCGCGAGCGCCCAGATGGGCCACCTGGCCGGTGAGGCTGTCGGCGATCGAGGAGCACACGGGGCAGCCGGTCTCGTAGGTCGGACCGAACATGAAGTGATAGATGATCAGCTGCGAGCGGCCGTCGAAGAGGTCGGCCAGGGACTTGGTCCCATTCTCCGTCTCGAAGCTGTAGTCCCTCGCGACCTTCACCCACGGCAGCGCCTGCCGCTTCTTCGTCAGCTCGTCGCCGCGGCGGGTGAGCTCCTTCTCCTCGGCGAGCAGCGCCTCGTGCTCGGCACGCCACTCTTCCCGATTCACAACTCTGTGGTCCGGCATCACGGTCCTCCTGTGTTCGTTCGACGTTCTGTCCCTATATAGTTAGCAAAATGGCTAACGATGTGTTCAAAGCCCTCGCGCATCCCCTCCGCCGTGACATCGTCGAGCGCCTCAGCGGGGGCACGGCCACCGTCGGGGAGGTGACCAGGGACTTCGGCGTCTCGAAGCCGACGATATCGAGGCACCTGAGGATGCTCGAGGAGGCCGGCGTGGTCACCCGGGTGATCGACGGCCGCAACCATCGTCTCGCACTGCGGCCGGAGACGCTTGCCGAGACCTCCGATTGGATAGACATCCAGCGCGCTCGCTGGGAGCGGCTCTTCGACGTCGTCGGCGAGTACTTGGAGGAGAGAAAGGAGTGACGGTGCCCGAGGAAGCGACGAGGGTGGTCCGGATCGAGAGGACCTTCGATGCACCGGCCGAGGACGTCTTCGACGCGTGGACGAGCGAGGAGGTGATCGCCCGCTGGTTCAAGCCCCGGGAGGGCTGGCGGGAGGCCGATGCGGAGGTGGATCTGCGCATCGGCGGGAAGGTCCGAGTCGTGATGCGAACGCCCGAAGGGGAGCCCGTGCGGGCGGGCGGCGAATACACGCTGATCGAACGGCCGAACCGCCTCGCCTTCACCTGGACCTTCGAAGACGATCCCACGAATCAGCAGATGATCGAGCTGGAGTTCACGGAGCGGGAAGGCGTCACAACCGTCCTGTTCGTCAACAGCGACATCTCCGAGGAGAGTCGCCGGGACGCTCAGTACGAGGGCTGGTCGGCCTGCCTCGATGAGATGGCGCGGGTTTTGGCGTCTAACTAGGGAGGCCCGATGGGACGAGCAACTGACCTACGAGTGACCGCCGTGTTCCTGCTGGCGGCGGCCGCGATCGCCTGGATCGTGACCGTCGACCGGATGCAGGGGATGGATGCAGGACCCGGGACCGACCTCGGGTCCTTCGGCTGGTTCGCCGGGATCTGGGCCGTGATGATGGCCGCGATGATGCTGCCGTCCCTCGTGCCGATGGCGGGGGCCTATGCCTCGCAGGCGCGTGGCGGCTCCCCGGAGGTGACTCCCCAGTCGCTGGTCGGGACGACCCTGTTCACGGCCGGCTATCTGATCACCTGGGTCGTCGTCGGTGTCGTCGCGTGGCTCGTGTTCGAGGCCGTCCGCTCGCTCGACATCTCCTTCCTGGCTTGGGACGACGGCGGCCGCTACGTGGCCGGAGGAGTAATCGCGGGCGCCGCCCTCTACGAGTTCACGCCCCTGAAGAGGACCTGTCTGCGGCACTGCCGCGACCGTAAGCTGCTGGCCGCCGACTGGCGGGAGGGCTCCGCCGGCGCGCTCCGCATGGGCCTGGACCAGGGTGCCTACTGCGTCGGCTCCTCCTGGGCCCTGATGGCGGCGCTCTTCGCCCTCGGAGTGATGAGCATCACCTGGATGGTCGTGATCGCCGCGCTGATCGTGCTCGAGAAGGTGCTGCCCTGGCGCGAGCGCGCCGAGGCGGTGACGGTGGTGGTGCTCCTGGCTCTGGCCGTCGGAGTCGCCTTCTTCCCGGGTCAGCTCCCGGGCCTGACGACCCCGGACTCGCCGGCGGCGATGCGCGCGATGGACTCCATGTCGATGCACGACGAACCCATGCACCAGGCCCCGATGCATCAGACACCGATGCAGGGCATGAACCCTTGACTTAGAGCGCGCTCGAAGTTCTATCGTCAAGAGGGTGGACGCCACTCTCACCATCTCGGACGCCGCGTCGGAGTCCGGCATCAGCGCACACACGCTCCGCTACTGGGAGCGCGCCGGGCTCCTGGCACCGGTCACGCGTAATGGCAGCGGACACCGCCGTTACGCGGAGGAGGACCTGGAACGGATCAAGTTCCTGACCAAGCTCCGCGCGACCGGGATGCCGATTCGGCAGGTTCGGATGTATGCGGAGCTGCTGAACGGGGGAGACGACACCAACGAGGAGCGGCTGGCGCTGCTCGAGGCTCACCGCGAGGCCGTCCAGGCTCGCCTCGATGAGACCGCCGGCCACCTCGAGCTCATCGATTGGAAGATCGACCTCTACCGCGAAAGGCTTGGCAAGCAATGAATAGACGAAAGCTTGGAGACCTCGAGGTCTCGGAAATCGGACTCGGCTGCATGGGCATGTCCGCCTTCTACGGCGAGACCGACCTGGAGGAGTCGGAGGCGACGATCAAGCGGGCCCTCGAGCTCGGCATCGACTTCCTCGACACAGCGCAGATCTACGGCCCGCTCACCAACGAGGAGCTGGTCGGCAGGGCGATCGAGGGTAAGCGGGACCAGTACGTGATCGCGAGCAAGTTCCAGCGCGACCTGGACAACACGGTCGCGGGCGACATGTCGACGCTCGGCGAGATCGACGGCTCGCCCGAGAACGTCCGCAAGACGATCGACGGGACGCTCCAGCGGCTCGGAATCGAACAGGTTGACCTCTACTACCAGCACCGGGTCGACCCGAACGTCGAGATCGAGGACACGGTCGGCGCCATGGCGGAACTGGTGGAGGCCGGCAAGGTGAAACACCTCGGCCTCAGCGAAGCCGCCCCCGAGACGATTCGCCGCGCGCACGCCGTCCACCCGATCACCGCGCTCCAGACCGAGTACTCGGTCTTCGCCCGGGATCCCGAGGCGGAGCTGATTCCGACCTGCCGCGAGCTGGGCATCGGCTTCGTGGCCTACTCGCCGCTGGGTCGCGGCTTCCTCTCGGGCCGGTTCAGCAACCCGGACGAGCTCGCAGAGAACGACTTTCGGCGGAGTCAGCCCCGATTCCAGGGTGAGAACTTGGAGGCGAACATGCGGATCGTCGCGAAGCTCCGCGAGATCGCCGAGGAGAAGGACATCACCCCGGCCCAGCTCGCCCTCGCATGGGTGCTGGCCCAGGGCGACGACATCGTCCCGATTCCGGGGACGAAGCGCCGCTCCTACCTCGAGGAGAACGCCGCGGCGGCCGACGTCGAGCTGACCGACGAGGATCTCTCGCGCATCGACGCGGAGCTGCCCGAGGTCGCCGGCGACCGCTACGAGAAGGTCGGCATGTCGCAGGTGAACATCTGAAGGCCGGAGCCACGACGACCGAGCGAATCAAGACCCCGTTCGGCCACGAGACCACGGCCGCCGAGGTGGTCGAGGTCGTGGACCTGACGGGCAAGCGGGCCGTCGTCACCGGCGGCGGCTCGGGGGCGTCCAACTCAGAGCCGGTCCACTGAACCGCCCCGGCCGACCAGGACCGGGCCGACCATGCCCGCGGGGAAGAGGCCGTGATCGACCACGCCGGGCATCAACGAGAGCCGAGCGGCGAGCTCGCCGGGTTCGTGAACCTTTCCGTGGAAGTCGGCGATCACGCCGTTGTCGGGGGTGCGGGGAGTGTCGGCGCGGAGCTCGACCTCGCCCAGCTCGGCCGTGATCCGCGCCAGCGTGGAGGCAAGGCCGAAGGCCGACAGCTCGAGGGGGATCGGCGCGGCGATCTTCTCCACGGTCTTGGAGGAGTCCGCGATCACCACGAACTCCGCGGCGGTCGCGGCCACGATCTTCTCGCGGGTGTGAGCCCCACCGCCTCCCTTCACCAGCCAGCGATCAGGGGCGATCTGGTCGGCGCCGTCGATCGCGATGTCGAGGCGGTCGAGCTTGTCGAAGTCCTCGACGGGTATGCCGAGCTCGCGCGCGTGGTCCTCGGTGGCGACCGAGGTGGCGACGCAGCGGATGTCCCTCACTCCGCGCGCCGCGATCGCCGGTAACAGGTGCGCAACCGTCGAGCCCGTGCCTAGGCCTACCGTCATCCCATCGGAGACGAGCTCCGCCGCGGCTTCCGCGGCGAGCTTCTTCTCGGCGTCGAGGTTTGAGTCGGCCACTGCCGGGAGCAGACTAGTCATAGGATCGTGGAGATGACCACCAAAGCCGAGCACGGGACGGACATCGACGAGCTCTGCATCAACACCATCAGGACGCTGTCGATGGACGCGATCCAGAAGGCGAATTCCGGGCACCCAGGAACGCCGATGGCGCTCGCACCGCTGGCCTACACGCTCTGGCAGCGCTACCTGCGCTTCGACCCCCAGGACCCGATCTGGCCGAACCGGGATCGCTTCGTGCTCTCGGCCGGCCACGCCTCGATGCTGCTCTACTCGCTCCTCTTCCTGACCGGGGTCCGGGCCGTCGACCCCGATTACGAGATCGAGGGGACGCCGGCGGTCAGCCTCGACGACATCAAGGCCTTTCGCCAGCTCGACTCCAAGTGCCCGGGGCACCCCGAGTACCGCTGGACGTCCGGGGTCGAGGCCACCACGGGGCCGCTCGGCCAGGGAGTCGCGACCAGCGTGGGAATGGCCGTCGCCTCGCTGTGGCAGGCCGCCTACTTCAACCGCCCGGGCGCGGAGCTCTTCGACTTCGACGTGTACGCGGTCGCCGGCGACGGCTGCCTGATGGAGGGCGTGTCGAACGAGGCGGCTTCCTTTGCCGGACACCAGCGGCTCTCCAACCTCTGCTGGGTCTATGACAACAACCACATCTCGATCGACGGGCACACATCCATCACCTACTCCGATGACGTGCAGGCCCGCTTCCAGGGCTACCAGTGGAACGTGACGACGATCGAGGACGCGAACAACCTGGACGAGATCGCGCGCGCGTTCGACAACTTCAAGGCGGAGCCGGAGCGGCCGACCCTGATCATCATCAACTCTCACATCGGCTACGGCGCGCCGCACAAGCAGGACACCGCGGAGGCCCACGGTGAGCCACTCGGCGACGAGGAGGTCCGCGAGACGAAGCGCTTCTACGGCTGGCCTGAGGACGCCCAGTTCCTGGTCCCCGAAGGAGTCCCCGAGCACTTCGCCGAGGGGGTGGGCAAGCGGGGGGCGGAGCTGAGCGGCAAGTGGAAGGAGCTCTTCGAGAGCTATCGGGCCGATGACCCCGAGAAGGCCGCTCACTGGGAGGCGATGCAGCGCCGCGAGCTCCCGGAGGGCTGGGACGCGGACATCCCGGGCTTCGAGCCCGACGAGAAGGGCACCGCGACGCGGAAGGCCTCGAACAAGGTCGAGAACGCCGTCGCGGCCAGGGTCCCCTGGCTGGTCGCCGGGGCGGCCGACCTGACCGGCTCGAACTCCGTCGAGCTCGAGGGCTCAGAGCCCTTCGAGCCGGACTCGCGCGATGGCCGCCAGTTCCACTACGGCATCCGGGAACACGAGTCCGCCGCGATCTCCAACGGGCTCTCGCTCTCGAAGATGCGCCCGCTGTGGTCCACCTATCTGACCTTCTCCGACTATGCGCGTCCGGCGATCCGGCTCTCCTCCCTGATGGAGCTGCCGGTCATTCACCTCTTCACGCACGACTCGATCGGCCTCGGGGAGGACGGGCCTACGCACCAGCCCGTGGAGCAGCTCGCCTCGCTGCGCGCGATTCCGGGCCTTGACGTGATTCGCCCCGCCGACGCCAACGAGGTCGCCGAGGCCTGGCGCGCGGCGATGGACCGTCACCACCAGCCGGTGGCGCTGGTCCTCACCCGCCAGGACGTGCCCATCCTGGATCGCACGAAGTACGCCTCGGCCGACGGGCTGCGGCGCGGCGGCTACGTGCTCGCCGATGCCGAGAGCGACCCCGAGGTGATCCTGATCGCCACCGGCAGCGAGGTCGCCTTGGCCGTCGAGGCTCACGAGCAGCTGATCGCGGAGGGGGTCGCCTCGCGCGTCGTCAGCATGCCCTGCTGGGAGCTCTTCGAGCGGCAGGAGCAGAGCTATCAGGACGAAGTCCTGCCGCCCGCGATCACCGCGCGCGTTTCCATCGAGGAGGCCTCTACCCTCGGTTGGGACCGGTTCGTCGGTCCCGAGGGCGCGAAGATCGGGATGCACACCTTCGGCTCCTCCGCTCCGCTCAAGGACGTGCAGAGCAAGTTCGGCTTCACCCCAGACAAAGTGGCCGAGACGGCCAAGGAGGTACTCGCACGATGACCCCCACGCAGGAGCTCCACGACCTGGGCCAGAGCCTCTGGCTCGACAACATCACCCGGACGATGCTCGACGACGGGACGGAGCAGGGCTACATCGACGAGAAGAACGTCACCGGCCAGACCTCCAATCCCACCATCTTCGACAAGGCGATCTCCGGCGGCGACGCCTACGACGAGCAGATCGCCGAGCTGCGCGAGAAGGGCATGGAGCCGGAGGACATCTTCTTCGAGCTCGCCCTCGCCGACGTGACCCGCGCGGCGAAGATGTTCGCGCAGATCCACAAGGAGACCGACCGGATGGACGGCTGGGTCTCGCTCGAGGTCTCGCCCGTGTTCGCCTTTGACACCCAGGAGACGATCCAGCAGGCGGCCGATCTGCACGGGCGCGCGGAGGAGAACAACTTCATCAAGATCCCCGGCACTCCCGAGGGCCTACCCGCGATCGAGGAGTCGATCTTCGCCGGCGTGCCGATCAACGTCACCCTGCTGATGTCGGCGGACCAGACGATGGCCGCCGCCGACGCGTACATGAAGGGCATCGAGCGCCGGATCGAGGCGGGGCTGGATCCCGACGTGCTCTCGGTGCTCTCGCTCTTCATCAGCCGCTGGGACGTCGCGGTGCACGACGACGTGCCCGACGACATGAAGAACACGCTCGGGATCGCGGTAGGCAAGGCGACCTATGCGGCTTGGATGGAGATGCGTGAGTCCGACCGCTGGAAGGGACTCGAGGAGAAGGGCGCGCGGCTGCAGCGCCTGCTCTTCGCCAGCACCGGGACCAAGGACGAGAAGGCATCGGACACGCTCTATATAGAGGCGTTCGCGGCGCCCGACACGATCAACACCATGCCCGACAAGACGCTCAACGCCTTCGCGGACCACGGCAAGGTCGGCGACCCGCTCCCTGCCGACGGGGGTGACGCCGACGAGGTCTTCAAGGCCCACCAGGAAGCCGGCATCGACACCGACGCCCTCGGGCTGAAGCTGCAGAAGGACGGGGCGGACGCCTTCGTCAAGTCCTGGAACGAGCTGCTCGAGACGATCAAGTCCGAGTCCGAGCGGCTGGTCGCGTAGACGCCTGATCGTAGCCGCGAAGTTTCGCTTCGACTCCGCTGGTAAGGTCGCCGCGGTTCACAGATGAGATCAGGGAGATGGGGTCGACCGCGATCAGTGATTCCGAGGGTTTGGTCGCGATGGCTGTGGCGGTCTTGCTCCGGCTTAGCGCCGCCGCAGACGGCGACCTTGAGTCCTGCCTTCAACAGCGCCGGTGAGGATTCGCGGGCTCCGGTGGAAGCGCGCGACATAACGCCAACGCGTGCACCAGCGGTAAGTGGCCGGATCGTGGACGGCGAGGCGGCAGACGACGCCATCAACCCCAATGGGCGGGCAACGACAGATCTTCGGCGACGCGGGCGACGGCGCATCGACCGCGGTCCTCCGGAACGACGAAATGGCGGCGAAGCGCACGTCAAGGAGATCACCGTGGGGTTCACGATCGTCACCGCCCAGCTGAACGCGAGTCTCGCGACCGGTCTCGCCACGGCCCGAACGTGGATCGGACTCGCTCAGCAACTTCGAGAACCCCACTGGTACGAACACCTTCGACGTTCCGACCGGAGACACCGGCAACGGATGTGTTCAGGGTCTGGACGCGGCCGATGGCTTCCGAGGAGGGGGCGGCTACGCCATCCTGGCCGAGCAGTCCTTCCAGGTGGTCTTCGGCGGCGATCTCTGACGATCGACAGGCCCGGTCACTCGTACCGTCGGCCAGGGATGCACGACAGTCACCGGCCCGGTGTCGACACGGACAGCGATGGACGTGCGCGGCATCCAGGCGATCGAACTTCGACTATCAGGCGGACCGGTGGATGGGATCGCAAACTCACTGGACCGGATCTGGCAACGATCTCCTCCAGCCGAGCGATGGCAGGATCGTCGGCGGGGGCGGCACCGACGAATCGCCTACGCCAGCGGGAACCGGTCCGGTGGTGACAGGCGACCGAACGTCGAACGACCGCGGAGCGCACGACACCACGCTTCAACGCGGGCGGCGCCGAGGTCGTGTTGACGTCCGCCCAGAACGACGACATCTGGACGGTTCGGAGAACAAGTCATCGACCGGCCAGGCCGGCGACGACATTTAACGGCGCAGGGGGCAGCGACACGGCCAGTTTCAGCGGGGTCCCATCGGAGCCAATCGCGACCGGCGCCGCCACCGGGCAGGGCTCTGACACCCTCACCGCCATCGAGTATCTGACCGGATCCGATCAGCGCTACTTCGGCCGGGGACGGCGGAAACAACGCATTCTGTTGCCCCGGCAGGCGCGGATCGGTTCGCTTCTCCGGAGAGCGGGGGCGTCCCGGCGAGCCGGACGGCACGTCGACCGGAGGCAAGCGAGCTGCCAACATCGCCAATCTCACGGGCCCCTTCAGAACGACACGCTGACCGGGTGAGGGGTGCGCGAACGTCCTCTCGGGACTCGACGGAGCGGAAATCTCACAGGTGGCCCGGCGACCGACCGCTCCTTCTGGGGCCGGCCTCGACACGATCGCGGCCAACGACGGGGTTGTGGACCTGATCGACTATGAGGGTGGTGGCCCCGACTCGGGTTCGGTCGACGGTCCGGCGCCCGCCGAGACCTACACCCTCTGCGACACGGACGGCGACGCGGTGGTCGACTTCCTCGACGCGTGCCCGACCACAGCCGCCGCCGGCGCGGACGGCTGTGTCCCGACGGCGGTCACACCGCCTCCGGCCTAACTCACCCCCGCGCCACCCGTCACCACCAAGAAGAAGTGCAAGAAGAAGAAGCATCGGGCCGCGGCCGCCAAGAAGTGCAAGAAGAAGAAGTAGAGCCCTGCCCTAGTCAGCGCCTAGATAGGCTCCGCCGCGTGAGCGCGGAACCGCAGCTCCGGCGGCAACCGGCCTGGAAGGCCCTCGAGCAGCACCACGCCGAGATCGGCGATCGCCATCTTCGCGACTTCTTCGGCGAGGACCCGGATCGCGGGACCCGGCTCGTCGCCGAGGGCGCCGGCCTCTTCCTCGACTATTCGAAGAACCGGATCACCGACGAGACCCTCGGGCTGCTCACCCAGCTCGCTGACGAGCAGGGCGTCGCCGAGCGCCGCGACGCCATGTTCCGAGGCGAGCACATCAACGTCTCCGAGGACCGCGCCGTGCTCCACGTGGCGCTCCGGATGCCGAAGGACCGCTCGCTGATCGTCGACGGCGAGGACGTCGTCAAGCAGGTCCACGAGGTGCTCGACCGGATGTCAGCGTTCTCCGAGCGCGTTCGCTCCGGCGATTGGAAGGGCCACACCGGCAAGCCGATCCGCAACGTGATCAACATCGGCATCGGCGGCTCGGACCTCGGCCCGGTGATGGCCTACGAGGCGCTTCGCCACTACTCCAAGCGGGAGATGACCTTCCGCTTCGTCTCCAACGTCGACGGGACCGACTTCGCGGAGAAGACCAGGGACCTGGATCCCGAGGAGACGCTCTTCATCATCTCATCGAAGACCTTCACCACGCTCGAGACGATGACCAACGCCCGGACGGCCCGGGACTGGGCGCTGGCGAAACTGGGCTCGCAGGAGGCGGTCGCCAAGCACTTCGTGGCCGTCTCGACCAACGCCGAGGGCGTCTCCGAGTTCGGCATCGACACCGACAACATGTTCGGCTTCTGGGACTGGGTCGGCGGCCGCTACTCGATGGACTCGGCGATCGGCCTCTCGACGATGCTGGCGATCGGGCCCGACGGATTCCGCGACATGCTCGCCGGCTTCCACGCGATCGATGAGCACTTCAAGGAGACCCCGATCGGGCAGAGCCTTCCCTCGATCCTCGGCCTGCTCTGCGTCTGGTACGGCGACTTCTTCGATGCCCAGACGGTCGGAGTCTTCCCCTATGACCAGTACCTGCACCGCTTCCCGGCCTACCTGCAGCAGCTCACCATGGAGTCCAACGGCAAGCACGTCACCGTCGACGGCGCCCACGTGGACTACGAGACGGGCGCGATCTTCTGGGGCGAGCCGGGCACGAACGGCCAGCACTCCTTCTACCAGCTGCTCCACCAGGGGACGAAGCTGATTCCCGCCGACTTCATCGGCTTCATGCATACCCTCAACCCGCTTGGCGACCACCATGACCTGCTCATGTCGAACGTCTTCGCGCAGCCCGAGGCGCTCGCGTTCGGCAAGACGCCGGAGCAGGTGAAGGAGGAGGGGACGCCGGACCCGATCGTCCCGCATCGGGTGATGGAGGGGAACCGGCCCTCGAACGTGATCCTGGCCGACCGGCTCACGCCGCACACGCTGGGCACGCTGGTCGCCCTCTACGAGCACAGCGTCTTCACCCAGGGAGCGATCTGGCAGATCGACTCCTTCGACCAGTGGGGCGTCGAGCTCGGCAAGGTCCTGGCGAAGAAGATCATTCCCCAGCTCCAGTCGCCCGAGGAGCCGGAGCTCGACCACGACAGCTCCACCAACAACCTGATCCGCCTCTACCGAGCGAACCGCTCCGGGAAGGGATGAGCCTCGACGGCTACGAGCGCGCGCTCGAGGTGGCCGACGAGCGAGCCCGCCGGTACCTGGCTGAGGTTCCTGACCGCCCGGTGCGAGAGCAGGCGGACCTGGAGGAGCTACGCGCCGCCCTCGACCGAAAGCTCCCCGAAGTGGGCGAGGATCCCGCCAAGGTGCTGGAGGAGCTCGCGGACGCCGCGGAGCCCGGACTGATCGCGCTGGGCAACCCGCGCTACTTCGGCTTCGTGATCGGCGGCACGTTGCCCGCGGCGCTCGGCGCCGAATGGCTCACCGCAGCCTGGGACCAGATCGCGAGTCTCTACGTCTGCGGGCCCTCCGCCGCCGTCGCCGAGGAGGTCTCCGGTCGCTGGGTGCTGGAGCTGTTGGGGCTGCCGAAGGACGCCGGGTTCGGGCTCACCACCGGAGGCACGATGGCCAACTTCTCGGGGATCGCGGCCGGCCGTCGTGCGGTTCTCCAACGGGCGGGCTGGGACGTCGAGTCCAACGGCCTGAACGGCGGCCCACCAGTTCGGATTTTCGTAGGCGAGCATGCCCACGCGACGATCTTCGTCGCGCTCCGGCTGCTCGGTCTGGGCGATGGAAACGCGATCCGTGTCAGGACGGACGACGCCGGCCGTATGGACCCGGAGGCTCTGGCGGCCGAGCTCGAGCGGGGCGATGGGCCCGCCATCGTCTGCGCCCAGGCCGGGGAGGTCAACACCGGCTGCTTTGACCCGTTTCCCGCGCTCGTCGAAGCCTGCCGCGCGCGCGATGCCTGGCTGCACGTCGACGGCGCCGTCGGTCTCTGGGCGGCATCGAGCCGAGAGTTCGACCAGCTCACCGCGCGGTCTGGAGCTCGCCGACTCCTGGTCGACCGATGCGCACAAGTGGCTCAACGTCGCCTACGACTGCGGCTTCGTCGCCGTCGAAGGAGGCCGACCATCTGCAGGGAGCGATGGGGATCAGCGCCCCGTACCTGACCGCCGCCTCCCGCGGCCCGCGACTCGTACCAGTACGTGCCCGAGTCCTCCCGCCGGCGCGCGGGTTTCCCGCTCTACGCGGCGCTGCGCTCGCTCGGGCCGCCAGGGGGTGGCGGACCTGGTCGAGCGCTGCTCGTCGCTCGCCCAGGCTGATGGCGACCGAGCTCGGCGGCGATCCGGCGCTCGAAGTGATCAACGAGGTCGTGATCAACCAGGTGCTGGTCGGCGTTGTGGGCGATCGAGTCCGGCGAGCTGACCGACGACGCGGTCCGCCGGATCCAGCAGGACGGGACCTGCTGGCTCGCGGGAACCCGCTGGCGTGGGCGGCCGGCGATCCGGATCTCGGTCTGCAACTGGCGGACGGGCGAGGAGGACATCCGCCGCTCCGCCGCGGCGATCCGGCAGAGCGGTCCTCGAGGCCTCGGTGTGATGGCCGAGTCCGGGCCGGAGGCCGATCCTGTTCGACATCGACGGGACGCTGATCAGCCACCGGCGGGGCCAGCGACCGGGCCTGGAAGCGGGCCTTCAAGGAGCTGCAGCGACGTCGACGTCGACGTGCCCGGCGGTCACCGGCAAGGGCGTGCCCGACCCCGAGGTCGGCCGGGTCGTCTTCAGGAACGCGATCGGGCGAGACCCGACCGACGAGGAGGCCGACGCGCTGATGCGCCGGCGCCTCGACCACCTGCCCGAGGAGGTCGAGAACTCGCCCGGCTTCAAGGTCAGGACTGCGTCGTCGAGTCTACTCGAGAAGCTGATCGACGATGGCGTCCTGCTCGGCCTCACCACCGGAAACGTCGAGGAGGCCGCCCACATCAAGCTCCAGCGGGCCAACCTCAACCGCTTCTTCTCCTTCGGCGGCTACGGCTCCGACTCGCCGGACCGCACGGAGCTCACCAAGAAGGCGCTCGAGCGGGCCGAGCTGGTCTCGGGCGGACAGCCTCGACCTCGGCGCTGCTTCTCGTGCGGCGACACCCCGCGCGACGTGGAGGCGGGCCATGGCGCCGGTATCCGGGTCACCGGCGTGGCCACCGGGGAGTTCACCATCGAGGAGCTGCAGGAGGCGGGGGCAGACGCCGCGATCACCTCGTTCTGCGAGGGCCTGCCGCTGCTCTAGTCGACCAGCCGCCGGCTGACCGCCCAGCGGCTGAGCTCGTGGCGGTTGGAGAGCTGCAGCTTGCGGAGCACGGAGCTGACGTGGGCCTCGACGGTCTTCACCGAGATGTGGAGGCGCAGCGCGATCTCCTTGTAGAGGTAGCCGCGGGCGATGTAGCGAAGGACCTCGCGCTCGCGGGCGGTGAGCTGGTCGAGCTCGGGGTCGACCTCCTCGGCCGGGAGGTCGCCCGCGAAGGCGTCGAGCACGAATCCGGCCAGTCTGGGGGAGAAGACGGCGTCCCCGTCTCGCACCCGCGCCACCGCGTCGGCCAGCTCGTCGCCGGTGATCGACTTGGTGACGTAGCCGCGGGCGCCGGCGCGGACGATGGCGATCACGTCCTGCGGGTCGTCGGAGACCGAGAGCGCGAGGAAGCGCTGCTGCGGCCTCTGCTTGGCGACCTGCTCGATCACCTCGACCCCGCCGCCGCCGGCATGTGCACGTCGAGCAGGACGACGTCGGGTTCCGAGCTCCACGATCGCCCTGACCGCGTCCTCCACCGACTCGGCCTCGCCGAGCAGCTCGACACCCTCTCCGAGCTCCGCCTTGACGCCCGCTCGGAAGATGGCGTGGTCGTCGACGATCACGACGGAAGGGGTGCTCATCGGCGCGCCCTTCATCGTCAGCTCGACCTCCGTGCCCTCGTCGGGGTCGCTGCGGACCTCCGCCTTGCCCGCCGTATCTCTCCATGCGCCCGATTATCGACTCGCGGAGACCGCGGCGATCGGCCGGGATGGAATCGGGATCGAAGCCGGGCCCGCGATCGTCGATGTAGACCCGTGCGCCGCCCTTCTCGATCTCGGCGTAGAGGCGCACGGGTCCTCCGTCCGAGGCGAACTTCGCGGAGTTGGTGAGCGCCTCGCGGCTCGCCGCGACGAGCGCCTCGAGCCGCTCGTCGAGCTCCGCGTCCCCGACCACCACCGCCTCGATCGGAGCGCCGTGCGAATCCTCGATCTCGGCGGCGGCCGCGCGAAGGGCGTCGGCGAGGCGCTCATCCGGCCGGCTCGGCTCGGTGTCGGAGAGCCATTCGCGCAGCTCCCGCTCCTGGCGGCGCGCCAGCCTGCCGACCTGCTCTGGGTTGTCGGAGCGCTTCTGGATCAGGGCGAGGGTCTGGAGGACGGAGTCGTGAAGGTGCGCGGCGACGTCCGCACGCTCGTCCGCCCGGGCGCGCGCGACCCGCTCGGCTCCGAGGCGGTTGAACGTCGCCCGCCAGAACGGGGCGGAGATCAGGATCAGGGCGACCGCGACGACGAGGGCTGCGAGCGCCACCCTCCCCGCGAACTCGATCACGCCGGACAGCCAGAGGACGACGAGACCTACCCCGAGCGCGGCGCCGACGGCCAGCCCCAGCTTGGAGGCCCGTGTCGTCTCCGGGCTCAGGGCCGGAGCGAACGCCAGGGTGTCCCGGTCACCGGTGTCGGCCGCGAGCCGGCGACCGCCCCATCGCCCTCGCGATCAGGGCGACGAGGACGCAGCCGCCGACGAGCGCAAAGGACTCGCCGGTCCCGAGGTCAAGCGTGCCCTTCGAGTGGAGGTACAGGAACGCGCCGAGGACCAGGACGGCCGTCCCGGTCCCCAGCGTGCTCAGGTCTGGCCTTCTCACCTACCGCATACCGTCCTCTGCGTCGCCAGCATCTCCTTGTGGTGGTCGTAGTCGACGCCGTGCTGGTCGTTCGCCTGGTCCGGCGGCTGATCGGTGACGATCATCTGCCCGAGCTGGATGTCGGCGCCCAGGTCGAGCCGCGGGGCATCGGTGGTCGGGGTTCCGAGCGAGACGTCCGGATCGACCCCGTGACTGACTCTCGCCGGCCACCACCAGCTCGCCCGCCTTGCCGGTCGCATGACCGACGACGCAGACGTTCTTCGGGATCGACACGACCATCTGGCCGATGCCCAGGTGGGACGAGACGGCGATGGTCTTGCCCTTCTGCCAGGGCAGCTCCCGGAGATCGACCACGAGCTGGCCGGTGCCGAGCTTGTAGCCGTCGGCCGGGACGTCGGCCACCGCGTTGGGGGTGTAGGTCCGCTGGCCGATCGATCCGTCGATGTCGATGTCCGCCGCTGCGATCGCTCCGGCTGGAATGCCGAGCACCAGCGCCGTGGTGAGCAGCAGCGGTGTGCTGCGCCGCCGCCACTCCGGGGCGAATGCGAACGCGACCAGCGCGATGCCGAGCGCGATCACCACCGCCGCGATGATCCCGCCGTGGCCGGTGGCAGTGGTCCAGGCGCTGACGACGGCCAGGAACGCGGCGACCCCGAGCCCGACTGCGACCAGCAGGCAGACGACGAACACCTTGCCGAGCCGCGCCCAGACGCTCTCGGGGACCGGGTTGCCGGTGCCGTCGTCCTGCGGAAGGGCGACCGCCAGGACGAGATAGGCGAGCAGCCCGGCCCCTCCGAAGAGGGTGGTCACCACGAACGCGATCCGGACCAGGGTGGCGTTGAATCCGACGTGCTCGGCGAGCCCGCCGGCGACGCCCCAGAGAACGCGGTCATCCTTCGAGCGCAGCAGCGCGCGCCGGGGGCCGACCGCCTCCTCCTCTTGCTTCTTCTTGCTTGGGTTCTTCGGTTGGTTTGCCATGACGATGACGATGAAGCCCGCGGCCCGGATCGTCTATCGGGAATCGCCCCTAAGAGTCCCCTAACTGTCCCTGTAGCCTCGGCTCATGGGCAGACGCCGCATCGTCCCAAGCCACTTTCGCTCCGATGGCAAGCCGAAGACCGCCTACGAGAGCGAGTCGGTGGCCCGGCAGGAGGCCGAGCGCCTGGGGATGACCTACTACCGCTGCGACTTCTGCAACCGATTCCACCTGGCCAGCAGGTGACATCGCAGGTCGTTAACAAATTGGACTTTCACGCGGATCGGGTGATGCGATAGAAGCTTGACTGAAGGAGCTTCCATATCCGGCTCTGAAGCCTCGAACGTGGCAGTCGCGAAAGGACAAGCACGCAAGACAGCGCGGAAGGGACGCGCGCCGGCCCGCCCGCGAGCCGCCGACGTGTTCGTGATCTTCGGAATCACCGGCGATCTCGCCAAGGTGATGACGTTCAATTCGCTCTACCGGCTCGAGGCGCGCGGCCTGTTGGATTGCCCCATCGTTGGCGTCGCCTTTGACGATTGGTCTGAGAAGGACCTCCGCGAGCACGCCCGCAAGGCGATCGAGACCTCGTCAGGCTCCAAGCCCGACCCGAAGATCTTCAACCGCCTGGCCAAGCGGCTCTCCTACGTCCAGGGCGACTTCTCCGAGGACGCCACCTACGAGCGGGTGGGCGAGGCGATCAAGGGCGCCAAGACTCCCGTCTTCTACCTCGAGATCCCGCCATCGCTGTTCGGCATGACGATCGGAGGACTGGCCAGGGCGGGGCTGACGGACAACGCCAGGGTCGTGGTCGAGAAGCCGTTTGGGCACGACCTGCAGTCCGCGCGGGAGCTGGCTGACGAGATCCACCAGTACATCCGCGAGGACCAGCTCTACCGGATCGACCACTTTCTCGGCCTGATGGGCTTGGACGAGATCCTCTACCTGCGCTTCGCGAACTCGATGCTCGAGCCGGTCTGGAACAGCAACAGCATCGCCTGTGTGCAGATCACGATGGCCGAGGACTTCGGTGTCGCGGACCGGGGCAGCTTCTACGACCCCGTGGGGGCACTCAGGGACGTGGTCGTCAATCACCTCATGCAGGTGGTCGCAGCGACCGCGATGGAGCCGCCGGCGCGACGCGACCCACGGGCCCTGAAGGACTCGATGTTCGGCGTCTTCTCGGCGATGCCGAAGGCGGACCCGAAGCAATACGTGCGCGGGCAATACGAGGGCTACAAGAAGGTCAAGGGAGTCGCGAAGAATTCGAGCACCGAGACCTTCGTTGCGGCTCGCTTCGAAATCGACAACTGGCGCTGGCACGGGGTTCCCTTCTTCATCCGCACCGGGAAGCTGCTCGCGGAGACACAGTGGGAGCTCCGGCTGATCTTCAAGGAACCGCCACCGCTCGGCTACGGCTCCACGGGCATGAACCGGCCGGAGCCCGATGAGCTCGTGGTCAGGCTCTACCCGACCACCGGCATCCGGCTGATGCTCGAAGCACAGCGTGGCGGCTCCGGCTTTCCCGAGCCGATCACGCTCGACATGGAGTTCGCCGCGCAGGGTGGTGAGGGACCCGAGCCCTACGAGGTGTTGTTGCACTCGGCATTGATCGGGCACAGCGTGCGGTTCACCCGCCAGGACAACATCGAGGAGACGTGGCGGATCTGCGGTCCGCTGATCGAGAAGCCGCCTCGGGTTCAGCCGTACAAGCCAGGCTCATGGGGACCGAAGAGCGCCGATCGGCTGGTCAAGCAATTCGGCGGCTGGCGCGAGCCCTGGTGCCCACCGTGATGGAAGCCGCGAAGGACACGATGCCCCAGAGCGCGGCGATGCCGTCGCCGTTCCCGCCGATCGCCGACTACGCCTTCCTCTCCGACTGCCACACGGGTGCCCTGGTGGCGCCCGATGGGTCGATCGACTGGCTCTGCGTGCCGCGGTTCGACTCACCCAGCATCTTCGGGACGCTGCTCGACCGCGAGGCTGGGTCCTTCCGCTTCGGTCCGTTCGGGATCAACGTCCCGAGCAGCCGGATCTATGAGCCCGGCACGAACATCCTCAACACGGTCTGGCATACCCCGACCGGCTGGGCGTGGATACGAGACGCGCTGACCATGGGCCCCACCAAGATGGAAGACAAGGTCACTCCGCACACCCGGGCGCCGGCCGATGAGGATGCCCACCACCTCCTCGTTCGAGTCGTGCTCTGTATGGAGGGATCCGTCGACATGGAGCTCCTCTGCGAGCCGGATTTCGACTACGGACGCACCCAGGCCGAGTGGAAGATGCTCGGGCATCACACCGCGGACGCGACCGGCGCGGGGGTGACCGTCAGGCTGCGGAGCAGCATGCCGCTCGGGGATGAGGGAGAGATGGCGCAGGCGCGCCACACCCTTCAGAAGGGCGAGCAGGCCTTCTGCTCGCTCTCCTGGGCCGAGGAATTCTCCTCGCCGGAGGACATCGACGCCGCGAACGCACGAATCGCCGAAACGGCCGAGTTCTGGCGAACCTGGATCTCCAAGGCCCGGATGCCCGACCACCGGTTTCGGGAGGCGATCCAGCGCTCGGCGCTCGCGATCAAGGGGCTGACCTACATGCCCACCGGCGCGACGGTCGCCGCTCTCACGACCTCACTTCCCGAGACCCCCGGAGGCGAGCGCAACTGGGACTATCGCTTCACCTGGATCCGGGACTCCACCTTCACCCTCCAGGCCCTCCATTTCCTGAACCTGGACTGGGAGGCCAATGAGTTCATGCAGTTCATCGGCGACCTCGAGGCCAACGAGGACGGGGCGCTGCAGATCATGTACGGGATCGACGGGCGGCGGCAGCTGACCGAGTCGACCAGGGACGATCTCTCGGGTTACGCAGGGGCATCGCCGGTGAGGATCGGCAACGGCGCGTTCGACCAGCGCCAGAACGACGTTTTCGGGGCGGCCCTCGACTCGATATTCCTACACAGTCACCGCAGCCAGCGCCTGCCGCGCGGGCTCTGGCCGGTGGTCGAGGCGCAGGCCGAAAGCGCCACGAACGTCTGGAAGAAGCCGGACCAGGGGATCTGGGAAGCCCGCGGGGACCCGCAGCACTATGTCTCCTCGAAGTTGATGTGCTGGGTGGCGATGGACCGCGCCTCGAAGCTGGCGCACATCCGAGGGAACTCCGACCTCGAGGCGCAATGGGGCAAGACCGCCGACGAGATCCACGAGGACATCCTCGAAAAGGGGGTCCACGACGGTGTCCTGCGCCAGCACTACGACACCGACGCTCTCGACGCATCCACACTGCTGACCGCCATCTTCGGCTTCCTGCCGGGCGAGGACGAGGTCCTGCGCAAGAGCGTCCTGGCGATCGCCGACGATCTCACCGAGGACGGCTTCGTGCTCCGCTACGTCACCGGCGAAACCGATGACGGGCTCTCGGGCAAGGAGGGCAGCTTCCTGATCTGCTCCTTCTGGCTCGTCTCCGGCCTTGCGGTAATCGGAGAGCACCAACGTGCACGGGACCTGATGGACCGGCTGCTCCGGGTCGCGTCGCCGCTGGGCCTCTACGCCGAGGAGTTCGACACCAGCACCGGCCGGCACCTCGGCAACTTCCCCCAGGCGTTCTCGCACCTCGCGCTCATCGAGGCGGCGGGCCGGATCATCCTGACCGAGCGCCTCAAGGAGTTCGGAGTCAACGTATGAGCGACTACGACGTGATCGTGATCGGAAGTGGCGCCGGCGGCGGCACCCTGGTCCACGAGCTTGCACCGTCCGGAAAGCGGATCCTGCTGCTGGAGCGGGGAGACTGGCTCACCCGCGAGCCGCAGAACTGGCTTGCGCAGGACGTCTTCGTCGACGGCCGCTACCAGTCGGAGGACACCTGGTACGACAAGGACGACAACGAGTTCGCGCCGCAGGTCCACTACTTCGTCGGCGGCGCCACGAAGATGTACGGAGCCGCGCTCTACCGCCTGCGGGCGGAGGATTTCGGGGAGATCAAGCACGCCGATGGGCTCTCGCCCGCCTGGCCCATCTCTTACGACGAGATGGAGCCGTTCTACACGAGGGCGGAGCAGCTTTATGAGGTACGCGGCGCGCGGGGTGAGGACCCGACGGAGCCGCCGGCGAGCGCGCCCTATCCGCACCCAGCCGTTTCTCACGAGCCCCGCATCCAGCAGCTGGCGGACGATCTCGCAGCCGCCGGATATCAGCCCTTCCATGCCCCGTGCGGCGTCCTGCTCGACGAGGCGAACAGGCCGTACAGCAGCTGCATTCGCTGCCAGAACTGCGACGGGTTCCCCTGCCTGGTCCACGCCAAGGCCGACGCCGCGGTGATGGCCGTGCGGCCGGCGCTTGAGCACGACAACGTCACCCTGCTCACCAATGCCACCGCGCTATCGCTGAAGACGAACGCCGACGGCACCGCGGTGACTGAGGTCGACGTCGAGCACGACGGCCAGACGGAGACCCACAGTGCGGAGATCGTCGTCGTCTCCTGCGGCGCTGCCAACTCGGCCAGGCTGCTGCTCGCCTCCGCCACTGACAAGCACCCGAACGGCCTGGCGAACGGATCCGACCAGGTCGGTCGCAACTACATGTTCCACAACAGTCAGGCAGTGCTCGCTCTCTCGAAGGAGCCCAACCCGACCGTCTTCCAGAAGACCCTCGGCCTGAATGACTTCTACTTCGCCGGCAAGGAGTTCGATCACCCGCTGGGAAACATCCAGATGGTCGGCAAGTCGCAGGCGCCCATGTTCCGCGGTGAGAAGCCGGGAGAGACGAAGTTCGCCCCGAGTTGGTCGCTCGAAACAGTCGCCGACCATGCGGTGGACTTCTGGCTCTCGACCGAGGACCTGCCGAAGCCCGAGAACCGGGTCACGCTGAGCGACGACGGCCGGGTGAAGATCACCTACAGCTACTCGAACGAGGGACCGAAGGCGGAGCTCTACGAGAAGCTCAAGTCGATGCTGGGCGACCTCGGCATGCACTCGGGCCATCTGCTCCCACACCACGCGTATCTGAAGAACGAGATCCCGGTGGCCGGCGTTGCGCATCAGGCCGGGACCTGCCGCTTCGGCTCGCACCCAGCGAGTTCGGTGCTCGACACGAACTGCAAGGCCCACGAGCTCGACAATCTCTACGTGGTCGACACGAGCTTCTTCCCGAGCATCGGCGCGGTCAACCCGGCGCTGACGGCGATGGCCAACGCGATCCGCGTCGGCGACCACCTGCTGGAGCGTCTCGGCGCGTAGGCGGGACGGGCTCGACGGGCAGACCGTGGCGGCGGATTCCCATCGAGTGGTGGTCGTGGGCGGAGGCTTCGGCGGCCTGTTCGCGGCCCGAAACCTGAGCCGGGCGCCCGTTCAGATCACCCTGGTGGACCGGATCAACCACCACCTCTTCCAGCCGCTGCTCTACCAGGTCGCGACGGGGATCCTCTCGGAGGGGGAGATCGCGCCGCCGCTGCGCGGGGTCCTGCACCGCCACCGGAACATCGAGGTCGAGCTGGCCGAGGTCGGCGGCTTCGACCTGGAGGCTCGGAACGTGACGGCGATGGGGCCCGACGGGCGGCAGCTCGAGCTCCCTTACGACAGCCTGATCGTCGCCGGCGGTGCCGGGCAGTCCTACTTCGGCCACGACGAGTTCTCGCGCTGGGCTCCCGGGATGAAGACGATCAACGACGCCCTCGAGCTCAGGGGCAGGATCCTCGGGGCGTTCGAGATGGCCGAGCTCGAGCAGGATCCCCAGAAGCAGCAGGAATGGCTGACCTTCGTGGTGGTCGGCGGCGGTCCGACCGGAGTGGAGATCGCGGGCCAGATCGCCGAGCTGTCGAGGCGCGTGCTCAAGGACGACTTCCGGAAAGTCGACCCGCGCGACGCCAGAATCATCATCTGCGATGGCGGCAAGCAGGTCCTTGCGACATTCGGCGACCAGCTTTCCGGCAAGGCGGCCAAGGGGCTCGAGGAACTCGGCATCGAGCTCCAGATGTCGAGCATCGTCACCGACGTCGACCAGACCGGAGTGGTCGTCAAGCAGGGGGACGAGGAACGGCGGATCGGCTGTCACACCAAGGTCTGGGCCGCGGGTGTCGAAGCGTCCCCCCTCGCCCGGATGCTGGGGGAGGCGACCGGCGCGGAGGTCGACCGGGCGGGGCGGGTCGCGGTGCTCCCCGATTGCACGCTGCCCAGGGCATCCGGAGGTGTTCGCGATCGGCGACATGATGTCCCTGGACGACCTGCCGGGGGTGGCGGAGGTGGCGATGCAGCAGGGCATCCATGCCTCGAGCACGATCAAGCGGCGGCTCGACGGCAAGGAGGGGAAGCCGTTCCGCTACCGCGACCTGGGAAGCATGGCGACCATCTCCCGGTTCCGGGCGGTGGTGAGCTTCAAGGGCATCAGGCTGTCGGGCTTCATCGGCTGGCTCGCCTGGCTGTTCGTCCACCTGGCATTTCTGACCGGCTTCAAGAACCGTCTGGCCACCCTGCCGAGATGGGCGATCACCTTCATCGGCAACAGCCGCCCGCAGCGCACGATCACCATGCAGCAGGTCATCGGGCGCGTGGCCATCGAGGAGGCCGGTGGCCGACCATTCCTGATGTCACTGGTCGATCGTGATTCGCAGTCGACCGAGAGTGAGACGCCCGAATGATCTCCACCCGGCCAGTCGACGGATTCGATGTGCTGACCCTGTCCTCCGCGGACGCCGAGCTCGTGGCGGCCTTCGTCCCCGGTGCCGGAATGGTGGGCTGCTCCCTGCTCCATCACGGGGAGGAGCTGCTGGGCCAGCGCGGCGGCCTGGCCCGATACGTCGCGGATCGCTCGACGATGGGAATACCGTTGCTCCACCCATGGGCAAACCGGGTCGCCGAGAGACGTTTCCGGGTGGCCGGACGGGAGGTCGACCTGTGGGCGCACCCCGGGCTGTACACCCTGGGTCCCCACGGCCTGCCGATTCACGGCCTGCTTGCGGCCGCCGCGGGATGGAGGGTCGACCGGCATGAGGACAGCCCGGACGGTCCGCGTCTCGTGGGCACCTTCGACTTCGCGGCCCGCGAGGACCTGATGACTGTGTTTCCATTTCCCCACGAGATCCGGGTCGAGGCCGGGATCTCGGACGAGACGCTGACCATCGAGACGACGGTGCACGCCTCCGGTGACGTAGCGGTGCCGATCGCCTTCGGGTACCACCCCTACCTCCGCCTGCCCGGCGTCGAGCGAAGCGCCTGGGAGGTGGAGATACCTGTGAGCGAGCGCGTCGTGCTCGACTCCGAGCAGCTTCCCACCGGCGAGATAGAGCGGGCGGATGTGGCCGCCGGTCTCCTCGGGTCGAGGACCTTCGACGATGAGTTCACGGCTCCCGACCAGCCGTTCTCCCTGGCGGGCGGTGGGCGCAGAATCGAGGTGTCATTCGACCGGGGTTACCCCTATGCACAGGTCTACGCGCCGGACGACGATGACGTGATCGCCTTCGAGCCGATGACCGCACCGACCAACACGCTCGTGAGCGGGCAGGACCTGAAGCTGCTGGAGCCCGGAGAGAGATACGAGGCCTCGTTCTCGATCAAGGTGACGGACGAGTGAACGAGCCGGCCGACACGCAGGTCTCGGCGGACGAGTTCCGCCGGCTCTTCGATCGGGTCTCGAATTGGGGCCGGTGGGGCGCCGATGACGAGCGGGGCGCGCTCAACCACCTGACGCCGGAGCTGGTCGCCGCCGCCGCCGGCGTCGTGCGCGACGGGCGGACGGTTTCCCTCAGTCGCCCGCTCAACACCGAGCCCGAGTCCGACAATCCAGAGCCGGCCGATCACCACATGACCATGCTCGGCGGCCGGGACCACCCGGAGGGCCTTGCCTTCGCCAAGGACTACATCGGCGTCGACTACCACAACGACTCACACAGCCATCTCGACGCCCTCTGCCACGTCTCCTACGACGACTCGCTCTACAACGGGCGGCCGGCGGACTCGGTTTCCGCAACCGGTGCCGCAGTCGAAACGGTCGAGGTGTTGAAGGACGGGTTGGTCGGGCGGGGCGTCCTGCTCGACGTCCCTCGGTCCCGGGGGGTGGACTGGCTCGAGCCGGGCGACAGCATTCTGCCCGGCGATCTCTCCGAATCGGAGAGCCGCCAGGAGGTGACGGTGCAGGATGGCGACATCCTCCTGGTCCGGACGGGGCACGCGACCCGACTGGACGAGCTCGGGCCCTGGGACACCGCCGCCTCGAAAGCGGGCCTGCATCCGAGCTGTGCAGAGTTTCTGGCGGAGCGACGCATCGCCGCGCTCGGCTCGGACGGCAACAACGACACGGCCCCGAGCTCTACCGAGGGCGTCGGCTTTCCGATCCACGTGCTGGCGCTGACGGCGATGGGCGTCCACCTGCTCGACTACCTGCATCTCGACGAGTTGGGCAACGCCTGCGAGGAGGCGGGCCGCTGGGAGTTCCTCTTCGTCGGCGCTCCGCTCCGCATCGAGGGGGGAACCGGGTCACCCCTCAACCCGATCGCGATCCTCTGAGTGATCTACGTGGTTCACACTGACCTGACCCGCCACGGCGTCTGATTAGATCAGCGCCGATGGCGTCCTTCATTCCGTCGATTGCCGCCGCGAGCAGCAACCTGCTCGCGGCCCGCAATCAGATGGGCTTCACGCTCGGTTTCCACATCGTGCTGGCCTGTATGGGTGTGGCGTTCCCGGCGATGATGTTGATCGCCGAGTGGCGGGGGCGGAAGCGCGACGATCCCGAGGCGCTTCGGCTGGCCCGCAACTGGTCGAAGGCCGTGGCCGTCCTGTTCGCCGTCGGCGCCGTGAGCGGGACCGTTCTCTCGTTCGAGTTCGGGCTGCTCTGGCCCCGCTTCATGGACCGCTTCGGCGATGCCTTCGGCGTAGCCTTCGCGATCGAGGGCATCTTCTTCTTCCTCGAGGCGATCTTCATCGCGATCTACATCTACGGATGGGATCGCCTCTCCCCGCGGGCGCACATGTGGGCGGCCGTGCCGATCGTGATCTCCGGCGTGGGTGGGGCCTTCTCGGTGATCGCGGCGAACTCCTGGATGAACCAGCCGGCGGGCTTCACCTTGGATGCCGCCGGCAAGGTCACCGACGTGAAGCCGTTCGACGTGCTCTTCAACAACGCCGCCGGCTACGAGTTCTTCCACATGTTCCTGGCCGCCTACATGGTGACCGGGTTCCTCGTCGCCTCCATCTACGCCGTCGCCATGCTCCGCGGAAAGCGGGATCGCTACCACCGCCTCGGCTTCATCATCCCCTTCACGGTGGCGGCGATCGCCACTCCGATCCAGCTCTTCGTCGGCGATACGGCCGCACGTGCGGTCGCGGACGATCAGCCCGCGAAGTTCGCCGGCATGGAATGCATCTACAAGGGCGGCTCCGACCAGACCGAGTACCTGGGCGGTCGCTGCGTCGACGGACAGGTGAAGGGGGGGATCGGGATTCCCGGGCTCGACTCCTTCCTGGTGGGGTTCAGCAAGAACACCGACGTCACCGGCCTCAACCAGATCCCCAAGGACGAGCAACCGCCGGCACTGACGATGCTGCACCTCGCCTTCGACACGATGGTGGGCGTCGGGACGCTCCTCTTCCTCTTCGCCGTCTGGTGGGCCATCGCCTGGTGGCGCAAGCGCGACATCCCGGAGTCGAAGTGGTTCCTCCGCGGCGGGGCCATCTCAGGGGTCGCGGCAGTCGTCGCTCTCGAGTCCGGCTGGATCGTGACCGAGGTGGGGCGCCAGCCATGGATCGTCCAGGGCTTCATGCGGACCTCCGAGGCCGTCACCCCCGCGCAGGGGATCTGGTGGGTGTTCGGCATCACGATGACGATCTACATCGCCCTCGGGACCATCGCCGTGGTCGTTCTTCGCGGCCTGTCCAAGCGGTGGAGCAAGGGCGAGCCCGACCCGGCTGACCTTCCGTACAGTCCGCCCGCCGGGCCGCCTGCCCCAGAGGGGTCGGCGTGAGCACCGCCGACATCTGCGCCGTGATCCTCTGGGTCGGCGTCACCCTCTACGCCATCTTCGGCGGCGCCGACTTCGGCGCCGGAGTCTGGGACCTGCTCGCCGGCTCCGGCGAGCGAGCCGAGCGCGTCCGCGCCCAGATCGACCGCTCCATCGGCCCCGTCTGGGAGGCCAACCACGTCTGGCTGATCTTCGTGCTGGTCGTGCTCTGGACGGCGTTCCCCAGCACCTTCTCGGCGATCATGACCACCGTGTACATCCCGCTGGCGCTCGCCGCGCTCGGGATCGTGCTGCGCGGATCGGGGTTCGCGTTCCGACACGCCCTGCCGGGGCCTGTGCAGAGGCCGGCGACCCGGGTCTTCGGGTTCGCCTCCCTTCTCACGCCCTTCTTCATGGGAACCGTCGTGGGGGCGATCGCATCCGGCGAGATTCCGGCGGCGGGCGACGGCGATCCCACCGGGAGCTGGACCGGGTTCCTGCCGCTGACGACCGGGGTGCTGTTCGTGGTCGTCGCCGCCTATACGGCGGCGATTTTCCTCGTACGCGACTCCGGGGCGGCGGGCGATCAGGATCTCCGTGACTACTTTGCGCGAAGAGCCCTGGTGGCAGCCGTGGTCGCCGGGGTGGCGGCCGTCGTCGGCGTCATCGCCCTCCGCCAGGACGCCCGCTTCATCTACGACGGGCTCACCTCGTGGCCCGGCATCGCGCTGGTGATCCTCTCGGGGATCTGCGGACTGGTGGCCCTCGGCCTGTTGATCACCGGTCGCAACCGCGGGCTGCGCGTGGCCGCAGTGGGCGCCGGGGTCACGATGATCTGGGGCTACTTCGCGGCAGCGTTCCCGTACATGCTGCCCACGTCGCTGAAGATCTCGGACGCCGCCGGGGCCTCGGCCACGCTCACCGAGGTGATCGTGGTCTTCGGCGTCGCCGCCGTCACCTGCGTCCCTGCGCTGATCCTGCTCTACACGCTCACACAGCGAAGCGCGCTGGAGACCCAGTCCGGCGAGTAACCCTCGGCCCCCGGATAAAGTGGCCGGGCGATGAAGTGGAAGCCGGGCCAGAGAAGCGGCAACGTCGAGGACAGGCGGAGCGAGGGGGGAGGAGGCCTTGGCGGAGGTCTGGGCGGTGGCGGCGGGCTGCCGATCCCGATGGGGAAAATGGGCGGCGGCGGAATCGTCGGGGTGATCATCGCGATCGTCATCTTCTTCCTCGTCAGCAAGGGCGGCGGCGGGGGATTCGACGTGCCCGGCCCGAGCAGCGCCTTCCCGCAGGTTCCCCAGACGGGAACGGGCCAGGACTCGGTGCCGCAGAGTCCGAACGAGGACAAGGAGGTGCAGTTCGTCTCCTTCGTCCTGGACGACGTTCAGGGATTCTGGAAGCAGCAGTTCGCCGCCGCCGGCAAGCCCTACCAGGACGCAAAGCTCGTGCTCTTCCGCAACCAGGTGAACTCGGGCTGTGGGCTGGCGAGCTCCGCCACGGGGCCCTTCTACTGCCCGCTCGACCAGAAGGTCTACATCGACCTCGGCTTCTTCGACGAGCTCAATCGGCGCTTCAAGGCTCCGGGCGACTTCGCGCAGGCCTACGTCCTCGCGCACGAGATCGGCCACCACGTCCAACAGGAGCTCGGCATCGAGCAGAAGGTCCGCCAGCAGAGCCAGCAGAACCCTGGCGACGCGAACGCCCTCTCCGTGCGCCTCGAGCTCCAGGCCGATTGCTTCGCCGGTGTCTGGGCTCGCTCGACCTACGACCGCGGCATTCTCGAGAGCGGAGACCTCCAGGAAGGCCTGACCGCCGCCGCGGCGGTCGGGGACGATCGGATCCAGCAGCAGGCCCAGGGCCGGATCGATCCCGAGTCCTTCACCCACGGCACCTCGGCGCAGCGCGATCACTGGCTGCAGACCGGCTTCGACTCGGGGAAGCTGGAGTCGTGCGACACGTTCTCGGGGGACATCTAGCCCGCCGGTGAGGCCTCCGGCTACGTCACCGACGTGAAGCCACTCGACCGGCGGCGGCCTCCCAGTCCCGGCGCTTCTCCGCGTATTCGGTTGGCAGCCCGATGTTGAGGTTCCGGGCGATGTCGAGCCAGCGAAGGGCCGCCGCATAGTCGCGCCAGTGCGCATCCGCATCTGCAGCCGCGAGGGCGAGCTCCAGCGCTTCCCGCTGTTCTTCCTCGGACTCCTCGGGGATTTCGCCGTGGAGCGGCTCGAGGTCCTCCAGTGACACCTCCATGCCGCTCTTGGCGAGGTAGGGGGCCAGGTGGCGCCCGGCGACCTTGGCCGGCGGCCACCACAGTGCCGCGGTGCTCTCGGCCGAGGTGGTCCGGCGCCCGCCTACCTCGGCCCGGAGGTAGTGCGGCGCCCCGCCCGTGAACAGGACGCCTCGAAGCGTGGGTTGGAACCGCTCAACCTCCAGGTCGGGATTGACGAGCCCGGCAATCGCGGAGGCGGCGACGTCCGCCTGCTGAGCGGCCACGCCACCCTGCTTGATCGGGAACCAGGTGGCATCGCCGGAGGCGTAGACGCGTGGCGTGCCCTCGACTCGCATCTGGAGGTCCGTGCCGATGAAGCCGTCAGGTCCCTGGGGGACCCCGCCGATCTCCGGAACCGTGAGGCGCGGTGAGGCGACCACACGGTCGGTCGGCAGGATGCGCCCGTCGTTCAGGGCGAGCCCGCCGAACTGGATTCCGGCTGCGCGGGCCTGGGTGACCAGCTCAACCCCTGCGTCGTGGAGCAGGTCGCCGACGCTGCGACTGGCCCGTGTGCCGAACAGCCCCAGCGGTGAGCTCTCATGGGTGACCAGCGCCACCTTGGTATCCGCCTGGCGCTTTCGAAGCTCGGTCGCCGTGAGCAGGCTCAGCTCGTAGATCGGAAGTGGCCACTGGATCGAGGTGGGTACGGCGAAGGTGATGTGGCGGACCGTCCCTTCCTGAGCGGCCAGAAGCAGCGCGCTCATCTCGTCGTTGTCGCGTGCCCCCCGATAGGTCAGAGCACCTGGGAGCGCCGGCTCCGCGAACGCGCCAATTGCGATCAGCAGGGCATCGAACGGGACGTCGGCTCCCGACTGGGTACGAGCCGTCCTGCCCCCGGCATCAACGCCCTGCAGGGCATCCCGCCGGTGCGTCGCATCGAGGTCGCCGCAGACATCGGCGATCGGGATCGCCGGGGGTGCGGCGATCCCGAAGGGCTCTGCGACCCCCAGCGCCGGCAGGACCAGATCCTCGTTCGGGGCGATCAGTTCAAGCTCAACCCGTGCCGCCACCAGCTGGCGGAGCGCCAGCATCGCCTCCACCGCGGCGACGCCCCCGCCTGCGATCACGATCTTGAACTGCTTGTCTTCCATCTCACCCCTTCCCGCCGGGCTGGCAGTGGGTGCTTGCGAGGCTATTACGACGCTCGCGTTTCGCATCCGGGGTAACCACTGAGGTCACTGCGCTCACTCCAACCATCGTGGTATAGCCAGGGGCCCCCCAGCCAAGGAGCGACGAAGCATGAGCGATCTCTTCGACTTCTATCCCTACGCGGAGCGCTACGGCGTGAACCGTGAGCTTCCCGACGATGGGCGCTCCCGCGAGGAGATCCTCACCGAGATGCGCGAAATGGCGAGCGAGGAGGACAGGGCCTGGGAGGACGGCAAGTGCTCCGGGACCATGTACTGCGGCGACCGGGACCACTACGCCTTCCTCAAGGAGGCCTTCGGGCTCTTCGCCCACCAGAATGCGCTTCAGCGGGACATGTGCCCGAGCGCCACCCGCTTCGAGGGCGAGATCATCGCGATGGCCCTCGACCTGATGCATGCGGGAGACTTGAACGGCGCGGAACCGGCGGGGATGGTGACCTCGGGGGGCAGCGCCAGCATCGCCCAGGCCGTGCTCGCGTACCGGGAGCAGGGCCGCGAGGCCCGGGGCGTCGCGAGCCCCAACCTCGTCAAGCCGGAGACGGCGCATCCCGCCTTCGACAAGGCCTGCCATCTCTTCGGAGTCGAGATCCGGCGCGCGGAGATCGATCCGCAGACGACGCTGGTTCGACCCGAGACGGTCGGCAGAGCTGATCGACGATCAGACCGTTGCGATCGTCGGCTCGGCCGGCAACTACGGCTATGGCACGATCGACCCGATCGCCGAGCTGGCCGAGCTGGCGATAGAGCGCGGCGTGGGGCTGCATGTCGATGGCTGCCTGGGCGGGTACCTGCTGCCGTTCGGCGAGCAGCTCGGCCTGCCGATACCGCCCTTCGACTTCCGGGTGCCGGGCGTGACTACGATCTCGGCCGACACCCACAAGTACGGCTACGGCCTGAAGGGCACCTCGACGCTCCTCTTCCGCGACCGCGAGCTGCGCAACCGCTGCTACTTCTTCATGTCGGACTGGAGCGGGGGCAAGTACTTCTCTCCCGGCATCGAGGGCTCGCGCTCCGACGGCCTGCTGGCCGCGACCTGGGCGTCGCTGGTCTCGATCGGGCAGGAGGGCTATCGCACCTACGCGAAGCGGATCTTCGACACCGCCGCCACGATGCAGGACGCGGTCCGCTCGCACCCCGAGCTGCGCATCATGGGCGAGCCGACCTTCCTCTTCGCCTTCACCTCGGACGAGTTCGACATCTACCACGTCAACGACGAGATGAAGAGGCGCGGCTGGCGCCTCAACGGCCTCCAATACCCGAACGCACTCCACATGGCCGTGACCCGGCCGCAGACGCAGGAAGGGGTTGCGGAGGCATTCGCCTCGGACCTCGACGCCGCGGTCGCCTACGCGCGCGAGCACGGCGACGAGCCGGCGGAGTCCAGTGCCGTCTACGGCGGAGTTCCCG
>CAVTPZ010000023.1:0-54509 GCA_963736685.1 uncultured Solirubrobacterales bacterium | reverse complement strand
AGACCATCAGCGCCAGGATCAGGAGCAGCAGGGCGGTGATCAGGCCCGCGAGCAACTCCGCGTGGTGCGCGATGAAGCGCTTCGCCCTGTTCCAGGGCTTGTTGAAGTCGTCAGTCGCCTTCTGCTCCGCCGCGGAGATCCCAGCGAACGCCGCGCCGGAGTGCGTCTTGGCGCCGTCGACGTTCAGCCCGGGCGGCCGCGGAACGGTCACGCGGAGCTCGACGAACTGATGGGCCGGAACGCCCGACGCCGTCAGGCCGGCCACCCCGGCTCCGCGAATCGTCTTGGCCTCCACCGACCGCGGGGACGCCCAGACCTCGTACGTCTTGTTCGAGGGGTCCAGCAGCGGGCTCCGCAGTTGGGCGGTCAGGTGGTCGAGGCTGAAGTCCCACTGGTCGCCCCAGACCCGGGCGTTGAAGTCGAGCACGTCAGCGTAGGCATCGACGACCTTGTCGAGCCGGTAGCTGACGACGAAGGTCCGCGTCTGGTCGCTCGCGTTGTGATGCCAGACGATCCGCACGCCACTGTTGTCGGGAATCGTCGTCACCCCGAAGAGGCCCGTGCGGTCGGTGCAGCCAAAGGTGGTGCAGCCCCCAGGCTGATAGACGCGGTTGCCCTCCCGGACCCCGATGCTGTTCGGGTCGATCGTCGCCCCGTTGGCCAGCGGGATGTCGCGATAGGAGGCGTGGTAGGTGCCCTGGTAGTCGAAGGTCAGCCGCTCGCTGACGAGCACGCTCGAGTCGCGCGCCAGGCGCAGCGTGACGTTGGCGTTGGTGACGTCCGCGCTGCCGAGCGCGGACGCCGGCAGTGCAACCAGCGCGGCCAGCGCCGCGAGCACGATGATCGAGGCCCTGCGCACCGCGGGCCTAATTCTTGGGCTTCTCCGCCGCCGCCCCCGTCGCGCCATCCTCCGAGAAGCTCACCTCCGGCGTCGCCTCCGCCTCGGTCGGCGCATCGAAGAACTGGCGCGGCTCGAAGTGGAACGCGTTCGCGACCAGGACCGCCGGGAATTGCTGGATCCCCGTGTTGTAGGTCTGGACCGTGTCGTTGTAGACGCGGCGGGTGATCTGGATCTGGTCCTCGGTGTCGGTCAGCTGCTGCTGGAGCTGCTGGAAGTTCTCGGTGGCCCGGAGCTCCGGGTACTGCTCGGCCACGACGATCAGCCTGCCGACGGCGGCCGTCAGGGCGTTCTCGGCGGCGGCCTGCGTGCCGGGAGCCTTGGCCGAGACCGCTCCGCTGCGCGCCTTCGTGACCTCCTCGAAGGTGGACTGCTCGTGCTTCGCGTAGCCCTTGACCGACTCGACCAGGTTGGGGATCAGGTCGTGGCGCCGCTGCAGCGCCGCCTCGATCTGGGCCCAGCTGTTGTCGACGGCGTTGCGCCGGCCGATCGTGCGGTTGTAGATCAACCAGAAGGCGATCAGCAGGATCACGAGGATCCCGACGATGATCAGGACGAGAGTCAAGGCAGGCGCAACCTACCGGACCGCTCAGGTAGCTAAAATCCGACCACGGAAGTAGGAATAAGTGACTGAAGGCACGAAACAACAGATCGACGTTTGCGCCGCGAGCGAGCTGCCGAGCGGAGAGATGAGGTTGATCGAGGGCCCGGACGGGGCCAAGATCGGCGTCTTCAACTGCGAAGGCAACCTGTATGCGATCGAGGACCGCTGCTCGCACGACGACGGCCCTCTCGCTGAGGGCCTCTTCGACGCAGACGCCTGTACCGTGGAGTGCCCACGCCACGGGTCCCTGTTCGACCTCACGTCCGGTCGCCCCAAGACCCTCCCCGCCTACCAACCGGTCACGACCTACCTGGTCACGATCGAGGACGACACCGTCAAGCTGGAGGTGAACTGAATGGCCACCCCCGATACCACCGTCACCAAGACATCACCTGAGCGCCCCGAAGAGGAACGCGGGCTCTCCGGCATCAATGCCGACTACAAGGAGAAGTTCGGTTTCCACGACTCCGAGACCGGCTACGCCTACAAGGCGCCGAAGGGCCTCTCCCGCGAGGTCGTCGAATCGATCTCCGAGTACAAGGACGAGCCCCAGTGGATGCGGGACTTCCGGATCAAGGCCTATGAGCACTTCGAGTCCCGCCCGACCCCGCAGTGGGGCGGCAACCTGGACCAGATCGACTTCGACGACATCCACTACTTCGTCCGCGCCTCCGAGAAGAACAGCCGCGACTGGTCCGAGGTCCCCGAGGACATCAAGAACACCTTCGATCGCCTTGGCATCCCCGAGGCCGAGCGCAAGTTCCTCTCCGGCGTAGGCGCCCAGTACGAGTCCGAGGTCGTCTACCACCAGGTGAACGAGAAGCTCGAGGAGCAGGGCGTGATCTTCACCGACATGGACACCGCCCTCCGCGAGCACGAGGATCTGGTCCGCGAGTACTGGGCGACGATCATCCCGCCCAACGACAACAAGCTCGCCGCGCTCAACTCCGCCGTCTGGTCGGGTGGCTCCTTCGTCTACGTCCCCGCCGGCGTCTCGGTCGCGATGCCGCTGCAGGCCTACTTCCGGATCAACACGGAGAACATGGGCCAGTTCGAGCGGACGCTGATCATCGCCGAGGAGGGCTCGGACGTCCACTACATCGAGGGCTGCACGGCGCCGGTCTACTCGACCGACTCGCTGCACTCCGCCGTAGTGGAGATCGTCGCGAAGCCCAAGGCCAGGGTCCGCTACACGACCGTCCAGAACTGGTCGCAGAACGTCTACAACCTCGTCACCAAGCGGGCCGTCGCCCACGAGGACGCGACGATGGAGTGGGTCGACTGCAACCTCGGGTCGAAGCTGACCATGAAGTACCCGTCGATCTACCTGCTCGGCGAGCGAGCCCACGGCGAGATCCTCTCGATCGCCTTCGCGGGCGAGGGCCAGCACCAGGACGCCGGCGGCAAGATCATCCACGCGGCGCCGAAGACGACCAGCTCGATCTTCTCCAAGTCGATCTCAAAGGACAGGGGCCGCACCAGCTACCGCGGCCTGCTCGAGATCGCCAAGGGCGCCAGCGAGTCGAAGTCGAAGGTCGTCTGCGACGCCCTGCTGCTCGACGAGGAGTCGCGTTCGGACACGTACCCGACGATTCGCATCGGTGAGGACGACGTCGACGTCGGCCACGAGGCGACCGTCTCCAAGGTCGGCGAGGAGCAGATCTTCTACCTCCAGTCCCGCGGGCTGGACGAGGAGGAGGCCTCCAAGATGATCGTCAACGGCTTCATCGAGCCGATCACCAAGGAGCTTCCGATGGAGTACGCCGTCGAGCTGAACCGCCTGATCGAGCTGCAGATGGAGGGTTCGATTGGCTAGTCGCCTTTCTCGGGACGCCAGCCGCGAAATGGCGAGACCCGGGCGGCGGCAGGCAAGGACGCAGGGAGGCCGCGTACCGGGCGGTACGCGGCCGACCGAGGACGCTGCATGGCGCCGATCCGGGGCCGCCGTTTCCGGTCGGGCGTCGTGAGAAAGGCGACCAGCGCCGGCGCGGCACCGCCGCTGCCGACGCAGAAGACGCGCGGCTGGGAGTTCACGGACCTTTCCGGGCTCGACCTGGATGCCTATTCGCCGGCCCCCGAGGCCGATGCCGAGGCGCGTTCGCGTGCCGACGGCGTCCTCAACCCGCCCGAGGGCTCCGACCACCTGGTCGTCCAGGTGGACGGCACGGTGCTGGAAGGGGCCTCGGCCGAGATCGAGGGAGATGGCCGGCCGCACGAGCCCCTGGTCGCCTCCCTGGACGCCTCGCTCGAGCGCTTCCCCCACCTGCGGGAGATGCTCGGCGCGCTGGCGCCGGGCGACGACCCGTTCGTCGCGCGCAACGACGGTGCCTGGACCGGCGGAGCGCTGGTCTATGTCCCCCGCGGCGCGCGGCTGGAGGCGCCCGCGCTGATCACAGCCGTCCAGGATGCCGACGCGGCCGCTCTTTCCTTCCGCACACTGATCGTCCTCGAGGAGGGTGCGGAGGCCGAGGTCTGGGAGCAGTGGCTTTCGACCGACTCGAATCCGGACTCGCTCTTCAACACGGTGACCGAGATCTGGGTGGGGCCGGGAGCGAACCTCCGCTACGTCACCGCCCAGGGGCTGAGCGAGCGCAGCTGGGTCTTCGGCACCCAGCGGGCCGAGGTGGAACGGGATGCGAACTTCGACTGGGTGGCTCTCGGTTTCGGCTCCGCCCGCGGCAAGGTCCGAATGGAGACCCGGCTGGCGGGCCAGGGATCGAGCGCCCGCGTGACCGGCGCGTACGCGGGCAACGGCACCCAGCACCTCGACTTCGACACCACCCAGGAGCACGCCGCCGAGAACACGACCTCCGACCTCGCGTTCCGCGGCGTCCTCGAGGAGTCGGCGACCGCAGTCTGGCGCGGAATGATCCGCGTCGACCCCGGCGCCCAACAGACCGACGCGTTCCAGGAGAGCCGGAACCTCTTGCTCTCCAAGCAGGCCCATGCGGACGCGATCCCCGGCCTCGAGATCGAGGCCAACGACGTGCGCTGCACGCACGCCGCCGCGGTCGCCCAGATCGACGCCGAGCAGCTCCACTACCTCCGCTCCCACGGCCTCTCCGACGAGCAGGCGAAGCGCCTGATCATCGAGGGATTCCTCGAGGCGCTCGTGGAGCGCCTCGAGGAGGGCCCCGTCAGAGCCGCCGTCTCGGTGGCGCTGGAGCGGCGTCTCGGCGAGATCCTCGGCGAGCGCCAGGTCCAGCCCGCCTGACGGGCTGCGGGTTTCCGCGTTATCGGCGGGGTGAAAACTGCCGCTACGCAGGGATCTCTCGAGTCATAGTTTCGGCGATCCGCAGCCGACGAAGGGGTAGTCAGTCCGGTGGAACAGCAGCTGGTGGGAACGGGAGTCGGCAAGAACCCCGCCGACAGCGTTCTGAAGCCCTCGACCAGGCCGCGGGGAGTACCGGTCCCGGCCGGCCCGCACGACTGGGGCCTCTTCGGCCCCAGCTCGATCAGCTGGCGGGTCCACTCCAACCCCGTCCTCCTCGTCGGGGGACTGCGCGCGTTGGCCATCCAGTCGCTCAACCCGCTGGCGATGGCGGGGATCGATCAGCACAGCGACTACCTCACACGTCCGCTGTCTCGCCTGCGCCGGACGGCGGAATACGTGGCCACGGTCGTATACGGCGACAGCACGTCCGCTCGCCGCGCGGCGGAGATGGTCGAGCGGCTCCACTCACGGGTCCATGGAGTCGAACCGATCACAGAATCGCCCTACAGCGCCGCGGACACCGAGACCAAGCTCTGGGTCCACTGCGTCGAGGTCCACTCGTTCCTCGCGGCGTACAGGGCCTATGGCGCCCGGATGGACGCTGCCGAGCAGGATGCGTACCTGGCCGAACAGGTGAGCGCCGCCGAGCTCATGGGGATCCCTCGCGAGCTGGTTCCCTCCTCACGGGCCGGGTACCGCGATTTCTTCGAGTTCATGCGCCCGCGTCTGTGCGTGAGCGAGGCGTCACAGGATGCGATCCATCTGGTGATCGATCCGCCGAAGACCCGCGAACTTCTGCCGCATCAGATCTCGCTGCGCATGATGGCCGCCGCCGCCGTCGCGATCACCCCCCGGTACATGCGCCGCATGGCGGGCATAGAGCGCTCTCGGCTGGTCTATCTCGGCGCCGCGGCCGGCACGCGAACCGCCGGCGTGGTCGTGCGGGCGCGGATCTTCGACCGCATGGGCGGGAGCCTGGTCGGCCCTCGCACGGTCGCCTTGCCGCGCGCAGCCAAGGCCGCGGCGAAGGCTCACCTGCCCGTTTAGCAGACTCTCAGCGTCCCTCACCCAGGCACGTCCGATGGCGCGGCCATGCTTTCTTGGCCTGTGATTACAAATAAGACCAAGTCTCATTATCATTACAACCCCGTGCCAGCGCGCGGTGCAAGGAGAGGAATCCCAAATGGCAATCGAGTTCTACGACGTCAAGCTCAGAGAAAAGGTTCAGATCCCGGAGTCCGAGGTCAAGAAGACGACCTATGAGCGCCAGGGCAAGGACGGCAAGACCCAGGTTCGCTACGCCTTCCGCGCCGTGAACCAGGGCACCAAGCTGACGAAGTTCGCCAGCAAGGAAGACTGGGACGCGCTGGACGCACCCGTGGAGTAGCGCTCTTGGGAACGGCTCGAAAGACATAGCGAGTGCTCGAGCCGTTCCAGCTCCCCTTCGTCCAAAGGGGTCTTTTCGAGGTGCTCGCCCTCAGCATCGGTGCAGGTGTCCTCGGCACCTGGATCGTGCTGCGCGGGCTCGCCTTCTTCTCGCACGCGGTCGGCACGGCGACCTTCCCAGGCCTGGTCCTGGCTGACGGCATCGGCTTCTCCCCGGCGCTCGGAGCGTTCGGGGTGGCCGTCGCCTTCACCTTCTCCGTCTGGGGCCTCGCCCGGCGTCGCGGGAGCGCCTACGACAGCCTCACCGCGTTGGTTCTCGTCGGCTGCCTGGCCGCCGGCGTGATCCTGGCGAGCGACGTCTATCACTCCGGATCGAACGTGGAGCAGCTGCTCTTCGGAAGCCTGCTGTTGGTCGACGGGGCCGACATCCGGCTCGCGATCGTCGCCGCGGCGGCGGTCCTGCTCGCCAACGTCCTCTTCGGCCACCGCTGGGTGGCGACCGGATTCGACGAGGTCGGTGGCCCGGCGTCCGGCGAGGGCTGGCTCGATGTCGTTCTGCTCGCTCTCATCGCCCTGGCGACCACCGCGGCACTCAGCGTCATCGGAGCATTGCTGGTCGCGGCGCTTTTCGTGGCGCCGGCGGCGACCGTTCGGCTCTTCGCAAATCGGGTCACGAGCTGGCAGATCGGCACGGTGCTGCTCGCGGCCGGCGAGGGGACGGTTGGCCTATGGCTGTCCGTGAAGACGAATGCACCCCCGGGAGCGACGATCGCGACCCTCAGTGGGGTGGTATTCGGAATGGCCGCGATCGTCAAATCGGTCGGGCCGAGCAGGCTCGGGATGGCGTCGGCGGCTGCCCTCGTCACCGCGCTACTGATCGCCGGCTGTGGCGGCTCTGGCTCAGACTCCGGCAAGATCTCGGTCGTCGCGACCACGACTCAGATCGGCGATTTCGCCCGTGAAGTCGGCGGCAATGCTGTCGACGTCCACCAGATCCTCGCACCGAACACCGATCCTCACGAATACGAGCCGCGCCCCGATGACGTGACCAGCACGGCCGACGCGCGAATCATCTTCACCAACGGCGACAACCTCGACGCCTGGATGGACAAGGTCGTCGACGACAGCGGCAGCGATGCCAAGGTGGTGGACCTGGGCGCCGGCGTCCCCGTGAAGCTCCCAGGGGAGTCGAGCGGCCCGGAGGCATCCCGCTACGACCCGCACTGGTGGCACGATCCCAGGAACGTCGAGGCCGCCGTTCGCGAGATCGCTGCACAGCTCTCGGCACTCGCCCCGAAGGACAGGCGGACTTTCGAGGCCAACGCCGCCGGCTACGAGGCGAAGCTGAAAACTCTCGACGCCGGGATCGCGAGCTGCTTCAGCAAGGTGCCTGCCCCCGATCGCAAGCTGGTCACCGACCACGACGCCTTCGGCTATTTCGCGAACCGCTACGGCATCGACGTGGTCGGCGCGGTGATTCCGTCGCAGACCACTCAGGCCCAACCCAATGCGCAGGATCTCAGCGACCTGGTGAGCTTGATCAACCGCGAGCGCGTCAGGGCGATCTTCCCCGAGACCTCATTGAGCCCGAAGCTCGCTCAGACGATCGCCTCCGAGACCGGTGCCACCGCCGATCACACGCTGTACGGCGACACTCTCGGCACTGAGGGCTCGAGTGGCGACACCTACCTGAAGATGGAGGCGGCGAACGCGAACAGCATGGTGCAGGGGTTCACGGATGGCTCGACCGTCTGCGCGGTGAAGGCGGGTGGATGACGGAATTGCTCGCCAGGACCGCGGACCTCGCCGCCGGCTACGACCGTGAGCCGGCCATTGAGGACGTCACCTTCGAGGTGGACTCGGGCCGGCGCGTCGCCCTCCTCGGCCCCAATGGCGGCGGCAAGACCACCCTGCTTCGCGTTCTGCTCGGAGAGTTGAAGCCGATGCGCGGCACGGTCGAGGTACATGGACGCGCCGCGACCGTTCCCCAGACGGAACGCTCCCGCCTTGACTTCCCGGTCTCTGCCTTCGAGGTGGCCCTGATGGGCGCGCTCCCCCGCCTCCCCTGGTGGCGCCGACCCGGGCAGGCGGATCGCGAGGCCGCCCAAGCGGCACTGGAGCGAGTCGGCGTCGCGGATCGCGCGCGTGACACGTTCGGCGACCTGTCGGGGGGCCAGCGGCAGCGCGTGCTGATCGCGCGCGGCCTGGTGCAGGATGCTCATCTGCTGCTGCTCGACGAGCCGTTCTCCGGCCTCGACGTCCCGGCGGCGCGCGGCCTCGAAACATTGATCGCCGAGCTTGCCACCGAGGAGCGGGGAATCGTCATGGCAACGCACGATCTCGCTCAGGCCAGGCGCTGGGACGCGGTTCTCTGCCTCAACAGGCGCCAGATCGCGTTCGGCGCCCCGAACGAGGTTCTGGATCGCCGGGTCCTCGAGCAGACCTATGCCGGGGCGATCGTCGAGATACCGGGCAGCGACCACGTCGGCGTCCTCCCGGCCCACCACCACTGATGATCGACTTCGTCACCGATCCGCTGGGCCAGGAGTTCATCCGGCGGGCCCTGCTCGAGGTTGGCCTCATCTCCCTGGCTGGAGGGGCTCTGGGCTGCTGGGTGATCTTCTACAGCGTCTCCTACGCTGCCGAATCGCTCTCCCACGCACTATTTCCCGGACTGGTGGTCGCGGCGCTCGCCGGGGTGCCGATCCTGGTCGGCGGCATACCGGGCATCACGATCGCGGCCGTCGCGATCGCGGCCGTCGGTCGCGTCCCGGGCATCGGACGCGATACGGCCGTCGCGGTGGTGGTCACAGGCTTCTTCGGCCTCGGCGCGTTGCTGGCGCTCTCGCCCGAATCGCCACCGGGCATTCAGAACCTGCTCTTCGGGGACATCCTGGCTCCCTCCGACTCCGACCTGAGAATCTCGGCTGTGCTGGCGATCGGCGTGGTGGTCAGCCTCATCGCTCTGCATTGGCGACTGCTCGCGGTCGCCTTCGACCGGACGACCGCTGGATCGCTGGGCGCCTCCCCGGCGATGGCGGACATCGCGGTTCTGGTACTGCTCGCGGCTGCTGTTCTGGTCGCCGCTCAGGGACTCGGCACGCTCCTCGCGGTGGCGGCGCTGGTCGGGCCAGCCGCCACGGCACGGGTCCTGACTCACCGGATCGGCCCGATGATGGCCCTGGCCTCGCTGCTCGGAATCTGCACCGGCTTGGTCGGCCTGTACCTCTCCTACTACGTCGGAATCGCAGCGGGTGCAGCGATCGCCGGCGCGATCGTTGTGACCTACCTGATTGCGATCGGGGGTTCGAGCCTCCGCTCCCTCTTCGAGCGGAGCGCGGTGCTGGCGGGAGGGGCGTGAAGACTCCCAGTCAGGAGGCCTGGAACGAGAGGGCTGCCACAGCGCTCTCGGAGGCCGGTTTCCGCACCGGAGGCGGCCGCCGGCAGGTCGTCGATCTCCTGGGCCAAGAGAACTGTGCGATAACCGCGCTCGAAATCGACCGACGGCTGCCCAGCATCGGCAGGGCCACGGTCTACCGAGCACTCGAGCAGCTCGAGAGCCTCGGATTGGTTCAGCGAGTCGATCTCGGTGCCGATGCTGCCGGGTACGAGCGCGTCGACCCGAGCGGCAACCATCACCACCACATCGTCTGTGAGCATTGCGGGCGGGTGATCGCGTTCGAAGACGAGGGACTCGAGCGGGCGATCGTCGCGCTCGAGGAGCGCCCGGACTTCAAGGTGTCGAGCCACGAGGTCACCCTTCGCGGCGAATGTGCGAACTGTGGGTCTGCTTAGGGAAACGGGAGGCGGCGACGGCAGGCATCTTCGTGGCAGCCGCCCTTGGATCAACGGTGGCGTTGAAGGGTTCCGCTCCTCCGGCTCACCACGATCCGCCGCCGGTGATCGAGCGCGCCCAGAGTCGCTGAATCCGGCGCGCAGGATCCGCTCAGGGGCTTGCCTTCTCGGTCTGCTCTCGCTGGCGATCCTCGCGGCGCTGCTGTCTGAAGGCGCGCAGCGACGCCGCGAGGACGATCACGACCGGGATCACATAGGGGATCCAGAGGTACCAGTGGCCCAGGTGCGCGAGTGGCAGGTCGGCGTTCATCGCTGTGAGTCTGGCAGCCTGCCCCCAGGTGTCGTGGGACGGCTTCGCCGTCAGATCGCGGCCACAAGCGGCCGCCCCACCTAAGTCGCTCCGGGCTTCGCCCTCCGCTCCGAAATAGGGCGCCCTGGTGGCCGCTACGCATTCGCCTGCGACAGCAGGAAGAGGCCGAAGCAGGTGAAGGCCACCATCACCGCGAGCATGAAGTACTGCGAGCGGGATGCGTGCCGCACGTTGTCGTAGACCTTGAGCGCGCGGTCATGTGCGAGCGTCAGCGCCACCACGTGGCCGACGACCAGCGCCGCCACCTGCACGTACCAGACGGTGTTCGACCCGACGATCCCGTAGTTGATACCGCCGCCCGCCGTCCCGAACAGATCGGAGCCGTGACCCAAAGGATCGGAGAGGATGTACGTGAACTGCGCCTGCTCCTGGTAGAGGAAGGCGCTGAAGTAGTGGGCCACCAGATACGCGAGGGCGATCGGGATCAGCGTGTGGGCGAACGATCGGCCGAGCTCCTTCACCGGTGGCGAGCTGCGCACGGTGTGCATGCCCCTGACGCCCAGCCAGTAGAGGCCGGAGACGCCCACCAGCGTGATCAGAAGCCAGATCGTGTTGGCGATCCGGAATGAGTTCGGCAGGCTGAAGCCGATGTCGCTGCAGCGCTCGAAGGTCCACTGAATCGAGCCCGATAGGACGCCCTCCTGGGCGCCGTCGAAGCTCGTCACAGCGATCGATGTGAGCACCAGCGCGGCGGCGCCTGGGACGGCCGCCCATTGGGGGGCACCGGTCAGGAATCTGCGCCGGCCGACCACGCCGTCGCGAACCTCGAAAGGCCCGAGCCGGGCGAACATGCCGAAGTACGCGTTGAATGTCTCTCCCCGCTCGATCCACTCCTCCACCCCGAACAGCCCCATACAGACGAAGGTGATGACGGTGTAGATGACGGTGGCGAAGGCGACGTCGTGCGGGGTGGGCGATGCCCCGCCGCCCGCGATCAGCTCCAACCAGACGAAGAGCAGGACGCCGAGCACAGCCGGCCAGCGGCCCAGCTTCTCCGGATAGGTGAACGGCGCCGGCGCGGACTGCCCCGCGACCAGCCTGAAACCGCCCGAGATCGTTCGGCCGATCGCCCGCCACGGGTTGAACGCCCGGAAGAGGTCGCCGAACAGCACGCTGAGCAGGACCAGCCCCAGCCAGAACGTGTAGAAGACGAAGACGACCGAGAAGTTCTGGGTCGGATCCTCGATGCCCCTGAATCCGGCGTAGAGCACGACGACGAACAACCCGACGCCGATCACTCCGCAGACCAGCTGCGTCCCCACGTTCAGAACGGCAGTGGACAGCCAGCCAGGCATCGCCCGCCAGTCCTCGTCCTGCAGCCGCGCGGTGGTCCACGCGACGGAGAGCAGGGCGAAGGAGATGATCAGGACGAGCGACGCTCCCCAGGCGAAGAGCCAAGCGGGAACCGGCAGGTCCTTGCGGCCGACCAGTGCATGCGCTGAGGCGACGTCGGGGAAGAGCAGCGCCGCCACGGGGCTCGTCAGCGCGAGCCCCGTGGCGAGCTTCAGCCTCGGCACCAACCTCATGGGTTGACGTGGAGCGTTGCTATCGGCCCCTCGGTCTTGTCGGACCGATGAACCTCGACCTCGAACACCCCGTCCAGACTCGCCGGGAAGGAGAAGGTGACCGGGCTATGCTCGGCCGGCTTCTCGATCTCGTACCCATGGACATGAACCTCGTCCTCAGGGACGGCCAGGTTCACGTGGAGCTGGATCTGATCGCCCTTGTTGTACGTGAGCGTCTTCACGCCACCGACGGGATTGCCGCTCGCGTCGACGCTCAACACCTGGACCCCCTTGGCGGTGTTGGTGCTCTCGTCGTTGTTGCTGCTCTTCAGCACGACGAAGACCACGATCGCGGCGACTACGACCGCTGCGATCAGCCCGAGTCGTGCAGCCCTCGATTGCATCTCTAGAGACCTCCTTGGATGTGCGCACGCTGCCGCCGCTGCCTAAACGAGGGCGAAACGCACGCGAATTGGCACCTGCTAGGCAGGTGCCGGCGGAGGCGGCCTGCGCGCCAGGCCGAAAGCGAGTGGGGCGAAGGACAGGTGCAGCCGGCGAGCGGGAAGCGCCCGGCCGCGAACCACCGGTGGCCGGGAGGGCCGCCTGCGACGCGCGTGGACCACCGCGATCGCCCACTCGACGCCCTCGAGAGCGCGGGCGAGCAGGGCGGCCAGGGTGCCGATCGCCAACGCAAGCGGCACCGCAACCCAGCCGCCACCGGCGAGCACGGCGTCGGGGCCGGATGGGTGGCCGGAGGCGATCAGGCCCTCGAAGAGCTCCTGAACGACGAAAATCGCCAGCAGCGCCCCCGCGAACAGAGCCACGCGCCGGGCCAGCGGCGCCCGCGCGGGCGCGGCGGATTCCGTCCCGCGAATCAGCGTTGCCACCAGCGCGGCGAGCACGAGGACCGCCACCGGCGCCAGCAGCTCCGACATGTAGCGATGGCCCTCCTGCGCCAACTCGGTCGAGGAGGACCCGCCGAAGGCGATCAGGTAGCGGAGCTGATGAAGCGCGAATGCGCCGACCGCCAGGATGCTCGCCAGGCGAACCCGGTGCGCGGTGCGCATCGCAGACGTCATCGGCCGCGAATCCTACTGGCCAGGTTTCGGCCTGGACGCCTTGGCCGGCGGCGGCGCCGGCTGCGTCTGTATCTGGGTGGTGGTCCCGCCCGAGAGCGAGGGCTCATCGATCGTGTTGCGCGAGCCCAGAAACAGGAAGAGGAAGATCACCGCCAGCCCGAGCAGGATCCCGAGCACGATCCCGACCACCCGGTCGCTGATCCACCGGCGCTGGCGATGCATCGGAGCCTGGATTCAGCTGACCCCGTCGAGCAGTCGCCAGTTGGCCGTGAAGGCGGACTCAGCCGCAGCGACGAGGTCGTCCTCGTCCTCTGGGCTCATCGCCTCCTCGATCAGCCGGCGGGACTCCTCGGCATGAACGTGATCGGCTTCCTCGTGGATCCGGAAGTACTCACTCCCGGCGCCGCCGTTGATGCCGTAGAAGCTTGCGAGACCCTCGCGCTTGACCCGTGCGATCTCCGGCTGGCCACTCTCGATCGCGTACATCCGGGCGAGCTGGGCCAGGTAGCCGTCCGGCGCGGTCCAGGTGGACACGCACTCGGCGGTCTCGGGCGTCGGCTCTGCACCGATCTCCCCGCCGGCGGCCTCGACGAAGTCGTCCCAGAGCCCGATGTGAGCCTCCTCCTCGGTGGCGTGAGCCTCGATCTCGGCGCGATGATCGGCGGGCGCGGTCTCGGCGGTCTGGGTGCACAGGCGGGCAAGAGCCTCCGTCGCGTGCCGGTACTGCCCTGCGTATCGAGCCAGCTCCTCGCGGCTCAGCTCCCCGGCAGACCAGCGCACGTAGAAGGGATGCTCGAGCACGTCGTGGCGAGCCCGGGACTCCTCTATCCGCTCCCAAACCGACTGACTCACAGCAGACTCACTTTCCTCGGGGACGCGAGCAGCATACCCTCCGGCGCCTGCGTCCCCCGCGACCCGACATCGCCGTCCCCCCCATCCCACCAGGACTCGACTGGGTGGGCCAACGCGTGGAATCCATCGACCGCCTCGTCGCGGGGCGGCCGGCGCTGGTGCACTTCTTCGACCTCGCACAGCTCAACTCGATCCGGACGCTGCCCTACCTGCACGGCTGGCATCAGCGCTACGAGGGCGACGGCCTGGCGATGATCGGCGTCCACTCGCCGCGCTTCCCGTTCACCCAGGACACCGACGTGGTGGCCGCCGCAGCGGAGCGCCTGGGGATCGACTGGCCCGTGGCGGTGGACCGCGAGTTCACGCTTTGGCGCCTCTATGAGCCGCACGGCTGGCCCGCGACCTTCCTCTGGGGAGCCGGCGGGGCGCTGCGCTGGTACCACCTCGGCGAGGGCGACTACACGGGGACCGAGGAGGCGATTCGCGAGGCCCTACCCGACAGAAACGGCGGCACCGAGTGGCCACCACTGCTCGAGCCGGTCAGGCCCTCCGACGCGCCGGGGGTCAAGGTCATCGCCCCGACGCCGGAGGTCTTCCCGGGTGGCTCGACCGAGGAGCCCTGGTCGGGCACCGATGGCGATCCGTACCTGGAGATCTCCTACGAAGCGGGCGGCGCCTACGCGGCGACCGACGGGGAGGGCCGGATCGCGCTCCGGATCGACGGTGAGGAACAGCAGCCCATCGAGGTCGTCCACCCCGGCCTGCAGGAGCTGACCGCCCACGAGCGGACAGAGAGCCACACGCTCGAGCTGCGGCCCACCGCCGGGCTGCTCGTCTACTCGGTTCAGTTCGCGGCTGCATTGCCCTGAGTCGCCGATAAAGCCGACGGATGCGGTTGGTTCTTGTTAGGTTGCCCGAAGTTAGGCTCACCTAACCGACCTGAATTGACCGCAGCCGGCAGACCACACCAGTGATTCCCACCCTCGTCATCACCCTGCGCGAGGGCGTCGAGGCGTCGCTGATCGTCGGCATCGTCGCCGCCTTCCTCGTCAAGCAGGGCCGCCGGGACGCACTCTCCTCGATGTGGCTGGGCGTCGGCCTCGCCGTGGCGATCTGCGTCGGGGTGGCCATCGCCCTGCGGGTCATCGGCGACGAACTCCCCCAGCGCCAACAGGAGGGGCTCGAGACGGTCGTCGGCCTGATCGCCGTCGGAATGATCAGCTACATGATCATCTGGATGCGGCGGCACGCCCGTGGCCTGAAGGCGCAGCTCGAGGGGCACGTCGCCGAGGCGCTCGCCCTCGGCTCGGCGACCGCGCTGGTGGGGATGGCGTTCCTCGCCGTCCTGCGCGAGGGGTTCGAGACCTCGGTCTTCCTGCTCGCCGCCTTCCAGGACACGAGCGACACGACGGCTGCCGGAGGCGGCGCCGTGATCGGGCTTGTCCTCGCCGTGGCTCTCGGCATGGCCATCTACTTCGGCGGGGTGCGGATCAATCTCTCGCGATTCTTCCGCGTCACCGGGTTCGTACTCGTGCTCGTCGCCGCCGGGCTCCTGGCGACGGCGGCGCACACCGCCCACGAGGCCGGCTGGATCAACGGCATGCAGAGCCAGGTCCTTGACCTGACCTGGCTGGTGCAGCCCGGGACGGTGAGCGGATCACTGCTCACCGGCATGCTCGGCCTGCAACCGGAGCCGACCGAGATCGAGTTCCTCGTCTACCTGCTCTACGCAATCCCGATGGGCGTGTACGTGATCTGGCCCGATCGCTGGCGGGGCAGACAGCTGCTCCGCGTGCGCCGCCGGCCCGCAACTGCGACGACTCAACCGGAGGTTTGATGATCACCCGACCCGCCCACCTGGCCGCATCGATCACGATTCGGCTGGCCTCTTCGCCTAGGCGCCGGAGGCGGCGAGCTCCTTGCGGATCTCGGCGGGAAGCATGAAGCGGACGTCCTCATGGACTGTCTTGAGCTCCGAGACGTCATCGGCACCACGCTCACGGAAGAAGGTGACCAGCTGTTCGACCAGCTCCTCCGGCGCGCTCGCGCCCGAGGTGATGCCGACGGTCTCAACGCCCTCGAGCCAGGCCTCGTCGACCTGGCCATGGTTGTCGATCAGGTAGGAGCCCGCGCCATGCTCGCGGGCGACCTCGACCAGCCGGTTCGAGTTCGATGAGTTGGTCGAGCCGATGACCAGCACCAGCTCACATTCCTTTGCGAGCGCCTTGACAGCTGCCTGTCGATTGGTCGTCGCGTAACAGATGTCGTCTGTCTTGGGCCCGACCGCGTTCGGGAACTTCTTCTTCAGGGCGGCGATGATCGAGGACGTTTCATCGACGGAGAGGGTGGTCTGGGTGATGTACGCGATCCGGTTGGGATCGTCCACCTCGAGGTCGTCGACGTCGGACTCGGTCTGCACCAGCACGGTGCGCTCCGGGGCTTCGCCGGTTGTCCCCTCGACCTCCTCGTGGCCCTCGTGTCCGATCAGGACGATCGTGTAGCCCTCGGCGGCGAACTTCCGGGCCTCGACGTGGACCTTCGTGACCAGTGGGCAGGTCGCGTCGATCGTGCGCAACCGTCGTTTCTCGGAGTTGTCGTGGACGCTCGGCGCCACCCCGTGGGCGGAGAACACCACCATCTGGCCCTCGGGCACCTCGGTCTCCTCTTCGACGAAGATCGCGCCGCGCTTCTCCAGCTCGTGCACAACGTGCTTGTTGTGGACGATCTCCTTGCGGACGTAGACCGGCTTGCCATAGAGATCGAGCGCGTGCTCGACCGTCTGCACGGCACGATCGACCCCCGCGCAGTAGCCGCGCGGGGCCGCGAGCAGGACCTTGGAGGGCCCTGGGAGCGTGTTTTCGGAGGTGGGCATGAGGCCCGGCAAGGGTAGCGGCCGCCGACTCCAGGGACGCTAGGCTTGGCCCTCGACTATGGCACAGGGACACATGGACAGACTGAGCTCGATCGACGCCTCGTTCCTGACGAACGAGACCTCGAGCGCGCACATGCATGTCGGCGCGATCCTCATCTTCGAGGGGCCGCCGCCGGCGTACGAGGACTTTCTCGACCACGTGCGCAGCCGCCTGCACCTGGTACCGCGGTTCCGTCAGAAGCTCGCCTTCCCACCCATCGAGACGGGCAGGCCGTTCTGGGTCGACGACCCGCATTTCCATCTTGCGTACCACGTTCGGCACTCGGCGCTCCCGGCGCCGGGATCGGAGGAGCAGCTCCGCAACATCGCCGGCCGGCTCTTCTCTCAGGGTCTGGACCGCTCCAAGCCGCTTTGGGAGCTCTGGCTGATCCAGGGGCTCGAGAGGAACCGCTTCGCGCTGGTGACCAAGACCCACCACGCCCTGGTGGACGGTGTCTCCGGCGTCGACATCGCGACGGTCCTCTTCGACGTGAAGCCCGTGCCCGAGCCGATCGAGCCTGATCGCGACTGGGTGCCCCATCCCTCCCCCTCCTCCGCCGAGCTCGCCGCGCGCGGCGCAGTCGAGCTCACCGAGACTCCCTTCAAGCTCGCTCGCCGCGCCGTCCGCGCTGCCGGCCATCCGAGGCGGACCACCCGCAAGGTGGTCGAGGCGGGCGAGGCGCTCGGCGAAGTGGCCTGGAACTTCACCAACCCGGCGCCGGAGGTGCCGCTCAACACGGAGATCGGATCCCACCGCCGCTTCGCCTGGACCCGCTCCGAGCTCAGCGCCTTCAAGCGGATCAAGGACACCTTCGGGGGCACGGTCAACGACGTCGTCCTCGCCGTGGTCAGCGGCGCGCTGCGCAGCTGGCTGCGCAGCCGCGGGCTGAAGACCGAGGGGCTCGAGCTGCGGGCGCTGGTCCCGGTCTCGATCCGCGCTGAGGACGAGCGCGGCCAGCTCGGCAACCGGATCGCCGCCATGCGGGGGCCGCTGCCCGTCTACATCGAGGATCCGGTGAAGCGGCTGGAAGCGGTCAAGCGCTCGATGGGCAGCCTGAAGGAGTCCAAGCAGGCTCTCGGCGCCGAGGTGATCTCCCGGTTCAACGACTTCGCGCCTCCCACCCTTCTGGCGCAGGCCTCGCGGATCAATTTCTCCACGCGCCTCTTCAACCTGATCGTCACCAACGTGCCGGGCCCGCAGCTCCCGCTCTACGTTCTGGGCCGCGAGCTGCAGGACGTCTTCCCGGTCGCGTTCCTGCCCGAGAACCACGCGCTCGCGATCGCGATCATGTCCTACAACGGCGGCATCGACTTCGGCCTGCTCGGCGACTACGACCAGATGGAGGACATCGAGATGCTCGCCACCGGCCTCTCGGAGTCCCTGGCCGACCTGCTCGCCGCCGCCGAGGCCGCCGAGGCCCGTTCCCAGGCCGATCTGGCAGCCGGCGCCGACCTGCCCGGCTAGCGCCGGAGCTTCAAGTCGGGCTTGCCCGGAGCCGCCTCGCGGTTCCCGTCCCTGTCGATCGCAATCGAGTAGAAGCGGTAGCGGCGGCCGGCCTTGCCCTGGAAGGTGAGCTTTCCCTTGATCGTCTTCCCGATGCGGTGGTATCGGCCGCCGTCGGCAGAGTCGAACACCAGGACCTTCCTGACCCCGGCTTTGGGGAGCTTCACGCAGCCGGTCCCTCCCGAGGTATCCGATTGCTTGACCTTCAGGTCCACCGCGCCCTGGTCATGTCGCGCCCGCCTCACCCTCGACTTGGGCGCCCCGACGTCCCGGTCGAGAGCCGCCGCCACCGCCTGGTCTGCCCGGATCACCCCCCAGCCGATGCCGTCCCCATAGGAGCCGCAGTGGCTCGCCGTGGCCTTGATCAGGTGGACGACCTTGGTGTTCAAGATGTTCGGCTTCACCGCGCGAATCAGGGCGGCAACCCCGGCGACCTGGGGCGTCGCCATGCTCGTGCCCTCGAGGTAGGCGAAGCGGTTGTCACCGTTGACGGTGGTGCGGCCTCCGGAGGAGTCCTCACTCACGCTGTTCGATGGCCAGGTCGAGAGGATGCCCTGCTGCCCGCCGACGGCGTTGGTCGCCGACCCAAACCCCGCAACCGAGACACGGCTCGCTTGCTCAGCGAACCCGGACGGCGTGCCGTTGTACTGCGCCGAGGTGACCACCAGACCGCGGTCGAAGCTCGCGTTCGGGCCGGTGCCGAGCGGCTGCGCCCACTCTTCCGGGTAGATGCAGTTGTGCGGGTCGGGCAGCGGAAAGGTGTTGCACGACCCGGTCGGGTTCGGATTGTTGTCCCCGGCCACCACCATCACGGAGCCCCGCGACTGCGCGTAGTTGAGCACCGGCACGAGAGCGGTGTCGCATCCGCCGAGGCTCATGTTGATCACGTCGCTCCGCCGATCGGCGGCTGCGGTGACCGCGGCGATGACGTTCGAGCAGGATCCCGGGAGAACGAGCTTGGCGATATAGAGGGAACAGTCGAACCCCATCGACGCGATCCCGAACGCGTTGCCCGAATCCCCACAGGCGAGCCCGGCGGTGTGGGTGCCATGGCCGATCGCATCGCTGGTCGGCGAGCTGGTCCCGAACGCCGACGCTCCCGAGATCTGGCCCGCGATGTCGGGGTGGCTGCCGTCGACGCCGGAGTCGACCATCGCCACCTCGGCGCCCTTCCCCCGCGAGAGGTCCCATGCGCGCGGCCCACCCTCCCGGACCAGGTTCCATTGAGTCAGATCGCCGTTCGGAGCGTGCGGATCAGTGTGGATGAAGGCGAAATCATTCGGCGAAGAGCGAAGCTGCACCGGCGGGTCCGGATGCACCGACACGACACGAGGGTCTCCCGCCAGCTCGCGCCTGAGGGCCGGCAGTCCGCCGGAACCGAGCTCCACGCTCAGCATCCCGATCTCGGGAACGGCACTCGCGACATCGAGGCTGTTTCGATCCGCCACCCGGCCGAGGATTCCGCTGGACACCGAGCGGAGGTCGTGCCAGCGTGCCCGGGCCGCCGGGACGTCGCCGACGGGAAGGCTCGGCGTGTCCACCAGGACGACGGCACGCTCGCTCGCGGCCGAGCCACCAGCCGGCGTCCGCGCGCCCGCGTTCCCCGTCGCGGCCAGGACCAGCGCCCCAAGCGCCGCAGTCATCAAAGCTGCCCGCCTCATACCACCCATGAAACAACTCTAGGTAGGTATCGGCGCGCCTGGTCGCTACGTGACCTGCGTGCGCTCGCGCTGCCGCCGGGCCAAGGCGTCGATCGTCACCGCGGCGAGCAGCACGCCGCCGGTGATCATGTACTTGACGTCCGAATTCAGGCCGAGCAGGTCCATGCCGTTCGAAATCGATCCGATCACGACGGCGCCGAGCAGCGCCGACCAGACCGAGCCGCGGCCGCCGAACAGGCTGGTGCCGGCGATCACCGGTCCCGCGATGGCGAGCAGCAGGATGTCGCCGGAACCGGACGCCTGGTTCACCGCGATCAGCCGTGACGCCGCCATGATCCCGCCGGCCGCGGCCATCGTCGAGCAGAGGGTGAAGACGAGGATTCGCACGCGATTGATCGGGATCCCGGCTCGCCGCGCGGCCTCGGCGTTTCCGCCGGTTGCGAAGATGTGGCGGCCGAACGGCGTGCGTGTTGTCAGCCAGGCGAAGAACCCGCAGAACGCGACCAGGATCAGCGCCGAGAGCGGGATGCCACGGTCCGAGCTCAGGATCGCCACAGCGGCAAAGCTCGCCACGCCCACGATCACGGTGCGAATGACGATGCCGGCGAGCGGATCGGTTTCCAGGCCCGCCTTCTGGCGGCGGCGCAGGTCCATCATCCCAGTGCCGAGCGTGGCCGCGGTGACAATGGCGGCAAGGGCATAGCCGACACCGGCCGAGTAGAACTTCCCGGCCAGGTCGGTGATCGTGCTCGGCGGGAGGTTGATCGTCCCGGTATTCCCGAGCACGGCTAAGAGCGCCCCCTGCCAGGCGAGGAGTCCCGCAAGGGTCACCACAAAGGACGGGATCCCGAAGAAGGTGACCATGAAGCCGTTGAAGAACCCGATGATCGCGCCGGTCGCAAGGCCGGCGAGGATGGCCATCTCAGGGCTCCATCCGTGCTTCACCTGGAGCACCGCCATCACTCCGGCGGCCAGCCCGCTGACCGCGCCGACCGAGAGATCGATCTCGCCGAGCAGCAAGACGAGCACGACGCCGACCGAGATCGTCCCGATAGCCGCGATCTGAAGCGTCAGGTTGGTGAGGTTGATCGCGGAGAGGAAGCGGTCGTTCTCAAACTGGAAGATCACCCAGATCAGGGCGATCGTGAGGAATACCCGCAGCGAACCGAGTTCCCCGCGCGCGAGCCGCGTGATGAACCTGAACCGGCTCTCGCCTGATTCGGAGCCGCCGGCGGTCGGGGTGGCGCTCTCCATCACTTGCCCTCCTTCGTGAAGTCGATCTCGGCCGAGGCACCGGTGATCGCCGCCACGACCTCCTCGCGGGTCGTCGTCTTGATGTCGAACGTGGCCTCCCGCCTGCCGAGGCGCAGCACCACGATCCGATCGGCCACCTGGAAGACGTCCTCCAGGTTGTGGCTGATCACCACCACGCCAAGCCCGCGCTCGCGGAGGCGCTTGATCAGGCTGAGCACCTGCGCGGTCTGCGCCACGCCGAGGGCAGCGGTGGGCTCGTCGAGCAGCACGACCTTGGGCTCGCCGAGGAGCGAGCGGGCGATCGCCACCGACTGGCGCTGCCCGCCGGAGAGGCTCCCCACCTCAGTCCGCACGCTGCCGAGCGTGGTTACCGAGAGCTCGTCGAGCAGTTCGTTCGTGTGCTGCTCCATCTCGGTCTCGTTGATCACCGGCAGGGGGATACCCCCGTTGCCGGTCACCTCCTGGCCGAGGTAGAGGTTGGCGACCACGTCAAGGTTGTCGCAGAGGGCGAGGTCCTGGAAGACCGTGGCTATCCCGAGCCGCACGGCCGAATTCGGATCGCTGATCTTGACCGGCTTGCCCTCGAAGTACGCCTGACCCGAATCGGGTGGCTGTACGCCGTCGATCGCCTTGATCAGGGTGGACTTCCCGGCCCCGTTGTCGCCGACGAGGGCGACGACCTCACCGGCGTTGACCTCGAAGTCGACGTCCGAGAGTGCCTGGACGGGTCCGAAGCTCTTCGTGAACCCCTTGAGCGCGAGGAGGTGATCCGGCTTGCCGTTGCCGCTCTTGTCTTGTGGGCTCACCTTCTCATCTCCTCGCGCTCGGGGCTCATTACCTAGCCGCTGATTCCGGCCGCCTGGCAGGCCGACTGGAATTCAGGGGTGCAGATGTCGCTGGCGGTCCAGTAACCGTTCGGACCGATCAGCGGCTGACCGCCGTACGTTGCGGTGGCGACGTTGTCCTTCGTCACCGCGATGGGGGTCAGCAGGTCCGACGGGACATCCGTCGCACCGTTGTTGGTCTTGGTGGTGATCATGTTCGCCGGGATCGGCTTGCCATTGGCAAGCGCGACCGCCATCTGAGCTGCGGCGGTGGCCTCCGGCTTGGTCGCCTTGTAGACCGTCATGTACTGGTCGCCGGTGAGGATCCGCTGAACGGCCTCGAGCTCGGCGTCCTGACCCGTCGACGGGATCGTCTTCGGGTCGATTCCGGCTGCCTGCATCGCCGCGATTGCGCCGCCAGCGGTGCCGTCATTCATGGCGTACAGACCCTTGAACCCGGTCTTGCCGAGCGCCGTGATCGCCTGATCCATCTCGGACTGTGCCTTGTCGGGGCTCCAGTCCGGGGTGTCGTACTCCTTGGCGACCTGGACGTTCGCTGCAGACAGCGCCGAACTCGCGCCCTGACCGAACAGCTTCGCGTTGCTGTCGGTCGGGGAGCCGTTGATCTTCACGATCGGCCCGTTCGGATTGCCGTCATCGGCGAGCTTCTTGGCCAGGGTGCTGCCCTGAAGCTCACCGACCTTGACGTTGTCGAACGAAACGTACGCGGCGATGTCAGGGGTGTCCAGAATCAGCCGGTCGTAGCTCACGACCGGGACGTTCTGCTGCTTCGCCAGGTTCACCATCGAAGCGGCGGACGTGGCGTCCACCGGGTCGAGGACCACGACGTCGGCCCCGTCGGTGAGCGCCGATTCCATCTGAGACTGCTGAGTCGACGCGTCCTGGTTCGCGTTGTTGTAGATGAGATCGCAGTCCGAGCACGCCGACTTCAAGGCGGCCTCGAACTCGGGGTGATCGTGGGCCTCGTAGCGAGTCGTCTTCGACTCCGGCAGCAACAGGGCGATCTTCGGCCCTCCGCCACCTCCGCCGCCCCCACAGGCGACGAGCCCGAGCCCGATCACGAGCGCCGCCACTGAAAGCACGGCACCGCGGGCCCAGCTCTTCGAATTAGTCACACGTACCACCTCCACTGTTATTCATGTTCTCTCTGGTTGATTTGGGTTCCAAACCGGTTCATGCGGCCACCCGGGCGGGCGACCCCGCGCCGATGATGGCGTCGGACGCATGCAAGACGAGTGCGAGCGCGCCCAGCAGTTCGGCACGCTCTCCGAGGACCCCGGCCACCACGCTCACCTGATCCGCCGCGCTGTTGATGGCGTAGCGCCGAATCGACTCGAGCACGGGCTCGGTGATCACCTCTCCCGCGGCACTCAGGTCGCCGCCGATGATCACGCAGTTGGGGTTGACGAGGTTGCAGATGCTGGCGAGCGCCACACCGATCTCCCGGCCGGCCTCGCCGATCAGCCGGGTCGTCGCGGGATCTCGCTTCGCGATCAGCTCGAGCAGCTCCCTGGGCGATACGTGCTCACCTCGGCTCGCCCCGACCTGCTCCGCGATCGCGCGAGCGGAGGCGACGGTCTCGAGGCAGCCCTTGCTCCCGCAGCGGCAGATCGCGGTGCCGTTCTGGGCGGGGATGTGTCCGATCTCCCCCGCAGTGCCCCCGGAGCCCTCGTGCAGCCGTCCACCGAAGAGAAGACCCGCCCCGACCCCCGAGGAGAGCTTGATGTAGATGACGTCCGAATATCCGCGGCCGGAGCCCCACACGACTTCGGCGAGTGCGCCCAGGTTGGCGTCGTTCTCGACCATCACCGGGAGGCGAAGGCGACGCTCCATCTCCATTGCCGCGTTGACGCCGACCCAACCCGGCAGAATCGAGGACGAGCCCACGGCGCCGGTCGATCGATTGATCGGGCCGGGGAGTCCCATCCCGACCCCGATCACGGCCTTGTGGTCGGCCTTCGCGTCATTCAGCACCTCTTCGACCAGCCCGGCCGCGGCGTCAAGACCCTCCTCGGCGGAGTGGTCAACGTCCAGCTCGCGCCGCGCCTCGGCCAGGACCTCGTGGGAGAGATCCGACACCGCCACCCGGAGATGGGTGTGGCCGAAGTCGACGCCCACAGCGAGGCCGGCCGACGGGTTCAGGGAGAGGAGAACCGGCGGCCTTCCCCCAGCCTCGCCGTGAGCGACACCTGTCGCCTCCGCCCGCTCGGTCAGCAGGCCCGCCTCGATCAGGTCGGAGACGATGCTCGAGACCGTGGAGCGCGACAGCCCCGTCGCGCGGGCGATCTCGGCGCGGCTGGCGGTTCCCCGGCCTCGGAGCGCGTCGATGACGCGCCCGCGATTGAGCTCACGGAGGGAACGGAGTGATCCGGAGTCCGCCGATTCCACGCGAGCCGCACCCTTAACGAATATTCGGGCTTTGTCAAGTCTCCGGAGAAACTCGACCCTGAATCAGCCGTGAATGTGCTGATTCAGGACAAAGCCCCTGGCGTCAGTACCCGAGCGCGAACTTCGCGTCCTCGGACATCATCTCCGGCGACCAGGGTGGGTCGAAGACCATCTTCGGGTGGACCTTGTCGATCCCCTCGATCTGGCCGACGAACTCGCGCATCTGCTCTGAGACCTGCGGCCCGATCGGGCACGCCGGCGTCGTCAGCGTGAAGGTGATGAACGCCTCGGGACCCTCGATCTCGACGTCGTAGACAAGGCCCAGGGAGACGAAATCGAGCCCGAGCTCGGGATCGATCACCTCCTCGAGCGCCTCGTAGACGTCCTCTTCGGTTGTCGCTTCAGTTGCCATCTCAGAACCCCCGCGAATTCACGTTTTGGGCTGGCTTGGGATCCTCAGCGTAGTCGGGCTTGGGCCGAGCCTCGGTGGAGCTGCCAACTTCGTCGATAGGCGCAAGACCGACCTTCACGACCGCCCAGTCGCCCGGGTGCTGCTCGGCGATCAGCCAGGTCGCCTCGGGGTGCTCCGCGGCCATCCGGTCACGCTCACTCTGTGCCTGCTCGCGATCCATCCCCAACAGGATAGAAGGAGCGGGCGGTGGCCCCGCGGATCAGTCGTTTCCCGGCGGCCAGCCGACCTGATCGACCACCGCCAGGGAGGCTCGGACGAGCGCAACATTCGACCGCGTCTGCTCGACATCACGAGCGAGCGTCGGCCACGTGACCTCGCACAGGTCATCCATGCCGTCAGCGGCGCGACGAAGGTCGGCTGCTGCCTTCTCGAGGGTCTGACGACGAATCAGTTCCACAGAGCTGCTGTCGAACGCCATCTCCATTCTGCTTCCTTCCGGATTGGACTTGCGAACCAAGCATCTCCGAGTCGATTCCCTGCGCCAAGGGAAGGAAACGTTCTATCCACGAGTAGCCTTCCGTGGCCGTGCTGCTCCTCGTCGTGATCTTCATTCTCGTTCCGCTCGCGGAGCTCTACGTGATCATTCAGGTGGGCAACGCGATCGGCCTGATCCCCACCCTCGTGCTCCTGCTGCTCGATGCCCTCCTGGGATCGATGCTCCTCCGCCACCAGGGGCGGGCGGCTTGGATCCAGTTCAACCGGGCGCTTGCGGAGAACCGGCTCCCGCACAAGGAGGTCTTCGACGGCATCCTGGTCATCCTGGGCGGAGCGCTCCTGCTCACTCCCGGGTTCATCACGGACATCTTCGGCCTCGTGCTCCTGATCCCGCCGACGCGGGCGATCGTGCGAGGGATCTCGTCGCGCATCGTCCGCAGGCGGATGGCGATGGGCGCCACGCTCTGGACCATGGGCCGCACCACGCGGCCTCCGCGGCAGCGGCCCGCACCCGGCGGAGCCGGTCCGTCGAGCCCCCCGCCGCGTGGTCCCGGTCCGGATGACCTCTTCAGCTGGGAGGAGCCGCCGGCCCGTCCCACCGCTGGCCGGCGCCCTGACGACATCGAGGGCACGGGGCAGGAGATTCGCGATGACGATGAGCTACCCCCCGGCCGAGAGCCCTTCGGCGGATGAACGGGAGCACGCGCGGATTCATCTGCGGGTTCGGCGACGTCCAGGCCGGTATCGGCGGCCTGGCCTGGGACCTCGGTGAGCCCGGCGCCCTCCTGCTCAACCAGGGCGAGGTCCGGCAGGCGAGCTTCGCGCTCGAGCACGATCTGGAGACGGTCACCGTCGAGATCACCGCGGAAGCCGACACGGTCGCGGCGACGCTCGCGCCCCAGCGGACGCTGGTCGACCATCCCAGCGCCGAGAACCCGGTCGAGTTCAAGGCGACCGCATCCCTGGCCGAGGTCCGCCCGAAGGGAGGCGGTCAGACGATCGAGTGCACCGGACAGATCTCGGAATGGATCGGCGATCCGCTCGAAGGCGCCGGCGTCCTTCGCCATGTGGCGGTGGGGGGTGCACCCGGGTCCCTCCTGGTCGCCATCGCCAGAGGGTTACCCGGAGGGGAGGGGCACGGGAGCGAGCACGCGGGCGGCTGGCTGCTCAGCGGCGACAGCGGCTCCTCCTATGACGAGACGCTGATCTCGACGCAGTACGACGGCGGCGGCGACCCGACCCGCCTCGGCCTGGAGCTCTGGCCGGAGGACGCTGACCAGTCGAGCCGCGCCGGAGCCACCCGCGTGTCCGGGAGCCTGCTCGGAGGATTCGGCACCGGAGCCTTCTGGGCGGGGCTGTTCAGCTGCCACACCGATGGGGTCGAGGGACTCGGCAGCTACCTGCTCTGGCGGGCTTGATGCGAGGGTGCTCCGAACGAGGAGCAACCCGTTTGATGCGGGAATCGATCACCACCGTCATCTCGGACTTCGGCGGCGTCCTCACCACGCCACTCGTCCAGTCGTTCGCCGCGGTCCAGGACCAGACGGGCATCTCGTTCGAGGAGCTCGCCAAGGCGATGGGCCGAATCGAGGAAGCGGACGGGGCGCATCCTCTCTACGAGCTGGAGAAGGGTCACCTCAGCGAGGCCGACTTCCTCAGGAAGCTGGGCGACGAGCTCAAGCCCGCGCTCGGCCACCGGCCCGAGCTGCACCGCTTCAGCGAGATCTACTTCGACGCCCTCCATCCAAACGCACCGATGATCGACCTGATGCGCGAGGCCAAGGACGGCGGTTACCGCATGGGCATGCTGACCAACAACGTCCGGGAGTGGGAGCCGCTCTGGCGGGCGATGCTGCCGGTCGACGAGATCTTCGAGGTCGTCGTCGACTCGGGCTTCGTCGGCTGCCGCAAGCCCGAGCCCGAGATCTACGAGCTCACCCTTGAGCGGCTCGGCGGCGTCCCACCCGATCAGTGCCTCTTCGTCGACGACGTCGACGTCAACTGCGCGGCCGCCCGCGAGCTCGGCATGTCAGCCGTCCACTACGAGCACAACGACCAGGCGATCCCGGAGATCCGCGACGCACTCAGCCTCTGAGGCCCGAGATGCGACGGTTTGCAGCCGCCTAATTGTCGCTGCCGTAGCGGTCCCAGATGTAGAGCTCAGTCGCCTCTCGGCAGAGCTCCATGACGCGGGGCGGCGAGAGCCACTCGAGCACCAGGTCGAGGGCCCGCTCCTCTGAGATCCCTTCCTCGAAGGCCTCCTCGCCGCGGAATCCGGCGGCGAGCTTGAGGGCCTCGCGGCGATTGTCGCCGAGCGAGTCGAACGCTCCCATCAGGAAGTCGCGGTTCGGCACCGGCTGGCCGACCTCCATCGAGCCATGCCAGGCGGCGAGCATCGAGATGTCGTGCTCGTCGAGCTCGGAGATCGCCTTGGCGTAGTGCTCCTGGAGCTCCTCGTCGGGGATCTCATCGACCCAGGCACGAACCGCCTCGCCGAGGAGTTGGCGGCGGGCCTCTCGGCCGACCGAGTCTGCGATCGCCCTGATCGCGTCAGCTGGGTCTACGAAGACAAGTGTCATATCGGTTGGGCCTCCCGTTGCTTGGCTCTGGAGGTGTGATCTGAAGCCAAAGTAGAGTCGCCCCCGGCGGAAAAAAGACGGCCCGGGTTTCCGCGCGTTATGCGGGAATTGAGGCCGTTTTGGGGCTCTCGGACCCCTTGGAGCGGCGCCGGGGCCGCGCCTATGCTGAGACGCGAGGGTGCTCCGAGAGGAGCAACCCGTTCTATGGGAATGCTCAGGCTGATCATCGGGCCCCCGAACTCGGGGCGGACCGGCGCGATCCTCGAGGGATTTCGCGCACTGTCCGGGAACGACCCGGTGCTGGTCGTCCCCACCGTCGACGACGTGGAGCGCTTCGAGCAGGAGCTGACGCGGAACGGGCAGGCGGTCATCGGCGCCACGGTCGGCGCCTTCGACGAGCTCTTCGCGATGGTCGCTCGCGCAACCGACGCCCAGAGGGGGCCGGCGATCAGCCGCACCCAGCGGCTGCGCCTCGCGCGTGAGGCCGCCTCGCGGGCGGAGCTGCGAATCCTCGCCGCCTCCGCGCGCCGGCCTGGGTTCCCGGCCGCCCTGGAGGAGCTCGTCTCCGAACTGCAGGCGGCACTGGTCGATCCCGTTGCACTGCGGGAGCAGGCCGAGGCCGCCGGCCCCTACGAGGTCGAGGTCGCCTCGCTCTACGAGTCCTACCTGAGCGTCCGCGAGGAGCTTGACCTCGCCGACGACCATTCCCGGGCGGGGGCTGCGATCTCCTCCCTGCGGGCTAGGCCCGAGTCCTGGGGGTCGCGGCCGGTCTTCCTCTACGGCTTCGACGACCTGACGGTCGAGCAGCTGGAGCTCGTGCGTGAGCTGGCGGCGCATACGCAGGTCACGATCGCCCTGCCCTGGGAGGACCGCGAGTCGCTGACTCTGGCCCGCGGCGCCCTTTTCGCTCAGCTCCGGGACATCGAGGGCGTTTCGATCGACCGGCTCGCGGCCGACCCCCGTTTCACGAGCAGCGGCACCCTGTTCGAGCTGGGCCGGCGCTTCGCCGAGCCGAGCTCGCACGAACCGGTCGAGAACGATGGTGGTGTTGCCCTGCTCGCCTCAGCCGGCGAGCTCGCCGAAGTCGAGGCCGTGGGCGCCGAGGTGGCGCGGCTCCTGAGCGACGGCACGCCGCCGGGGGAGATCGCGATCGTGCTGCGAGATCCGCGATCCGGCGGCCCTCTCTACCGCCGGGTGCTGACGCGCTTTCAGATTCCTGTCGCGGTCCAGGCTGACACCGCCGCGGCGCGAACCAACACCGGCGCGGGGCTGATCGCGCTCCTGCAGGCATCGGTCGGCCGTGGCCACGCCTCGGACCTGCTCGCCTATTTGCGGACCCCCGGAGTTGCTTCGCCATCGAAGGTCGATTGGTTCGAGCGCCGGCTGCTGCGCGGCCGGCTCCGCACCATGGAGCAGGCCCTCGAGGCCTGGACACGAGCGGAGGAGGACGACGGCAGCGGCCTGCGCGAGGTCCGCAAGCTGCGTGACGCGAAGCCAGGCCCCGAGCTGCTGCGCGAGGCCGGGAAGCAGGCGCGCTGGATCGCCGAGTCGGCGGTGCGCCGGGAGGGTGTGGTGGCAGAGGACGACCGGGCACTGGAGCTGCGGGCGGGCGCCGAAATCGAGAAGGCCCTGGTCGAGCTGGCGGAGCTCCCGCTCCCCCATTCGGCGGCCGAGGTGATCGCGGCGGTGTCCGATCTCGACGTTCCGATGTGGCGCGGGCCGACGGAGGGCCGCGTGCGGGTGATCAGTCCGTACAGGGCCCGGGCCCGCCGGGTCGCGCACCTGTTCGTCTGCTCGATGCAGGACGGCGACTTTCCGAGACGCGACACCGGCGGCCCGCTGCTCTCCGACGACGCTCGCCGCGCGCTGGCGCTGCCCGAGCGCAAGCAGGCGGAGATCGAGGACCGCTACCTCTTCTCGGTCTGTCTCTCGCGGCCGAAGGAGCGGCTCTGGCTCTCGTGGCGGAACGCCGACGACGAGGGCGGCGCCACGTCGAGGTCACCCTTCGTCGACGAGGTCCGCGACCTCCTGGCGCCCCCGCTTCCCCCGGGCCTCGAGGAGCGGGACGAGGCGATCCTGGCCGAGGCCGGTGGGCGCGGCCTGGCGGAATCTGTCTTCGAGCCCGGCTCCGCGCCGAGCGAGGTGGAGCTGGCACGAGCCGAGGCGGCGGTCGGGCCGAGGGCCGAGAACGGCCGGCTGCGTCCCGGCCCGCTTCAGCTCGATCCGGTGCTGGAGCGGATGCGGGAGATCAAGCTGTTCGGTCCCTCGACCCTGGAGGAGTACGCCACCTGCCCGTACCGCTGGTTCATCCAGCACGAGCTGAAGCCACAGCCGGTGGGGCCGCAGGCCGAGCCGCTGACCAGCGGGTCGATCGTGCACAAGGTCCTCGAGGCCCTCTACGAGAACCCGCCGGCGCCCGGTGGGCGACCCACGCCGGAGACGCTCGGCGAGTGGCGCCGGGCGGCCCGCGAGCTCATCTCCGAGACGGGGGAGGAGCGGCTGCCCCGGACCCTCTCGGACACCGCCGCGGAGCTCCGTCGCGTCGAGGGGCTGGTGCTCGCGTTTCTGGCGGATGAGGCCGTCTCGCCGACGGTCTTCACCCCGGCCCACACCGAGGCCGCCTTCGGCTTCGAGGATTCCGAGAAGGGTCCGCTGGCACTGGGGAGCGGTGGCGTCCACGGTCAGATCGACCGCATCGACCTGAGCCCGGACGGTGAGGCGCTGGTCCAGGACTACAAGTCGGGAGGCAAGGTGGAGGGGGGCGCCGGGATGCTGGAGAAGAAGGGCAAGCTTCAGCTGCAGCTCTACATGCTCGCCGCGCGCGAGCTCTGGGGACACGATCTCGCCGGCGGTCTCTACCGGCCCCTTGGTGCCACCGGCAACCGAACGCCCAAGGGGTTGCTGCGGAAGGAGCTCGCAGAGGACCTGGCGGGGCTCGACCCCCGGCCCAGGGACCACCTCAAGGACGAGGACTTCGAGGACGCGCTGGAGGCAGCCAAGGCGAAGGCCGAGGAGATCGTCGCCGCCGTTCAGGACGGCAGGGTGGTCCGCGACCCGATCGGCGGCAGCTGCCCCGACTGGTGCAGCTTCCAGCCGATCTGCCGGCGCGAGCGCGGGCTGCCGGAGGATGAGCCCTTCTCGGAGGAGGGGGAGGAGGAATGAGCACCGAGCGCACCGAGCAGCAGAGCGCCGCCGTCGAGAGCCGCGGGCAGGATGTCTTCCTTCGCGCCGGAGCCGGAACGGGGAAGACGACGGTGCTGGTCGAGCGCTTCTGTGCGGCCGCGCTCGATCCCGAGGTCGGCACGAGCGGCATCCTCGCTTTCACCTTCACCGAGCGGGCGGCGGACCAGCTGCGGCGCCGAATCCGTGAGGAGCTCTCTGCTCGCGTCCGAAGCGCCGAGGGAGATGAGCTGGAAGCTCTCGAGGTCGCGCTCGAGGGAATCGAGCGCGCCTGGATCTCGACGATCCACGGGTTCTGTCGCCGGGTGCTCGCCTCGCATCCCGCAGCGGCGGGGATCGATCCTCGATTCAGGGTCGTGGACGAGGAGGAGGCGGAACGCCTGGCGGCGCGCGCGTTCGACTCTGCGCTCGACGCACTGATCGCCACCGGGGAGCCGGAGGCACTCGAGCTCGCGGCCGCCAATCGCCGTCGCACCCTTCTTGAAATGACCCGCGGCGCCTACGACGAGCTCCGCAGCCACGGCGATCCGAGGCCGGAGCTGCCCGAGCTCGCCCCGCCCGACACCGTGGGCGCGATCACGCGCCTCAGCGAGGCGGCTCGCGAGGCGCATGCGGAGTGCGGCGAGGCCAGCGGCCAGGCGGTGGCCAGTCGCGAGCGGATCGCCACCGCCATGATGTTGGATCCGGCCACACCGGCCGAGGAGGAGCTCCTGGAGCAGCTCCGCGGGCTGGAGATCAAGTCGAGGGCCGGGCCCTTCAAGGGCGAAGCCTGCGAGCGCTACACGGCGGCGCTGAAGCGCGCTCAATCCGCGGTTGCGGCTCACGTGCTCGGGCCTGCGTACGACCAGCTCCGCGACCTGGTTGCGCGCTTCGGGATCCGCTACGAGCAGCTCAAGTCCGAACGCGCGGCCCTCGACTTCGAGGACCTCCAGCTGAAGACGGTCGAGCTGCTCAGCTCTTCGAAGCCCTTGCGCGATCGCTACCGCGAGCAGTTCGCCCACCTGATGGTCGACGAGTTCCAGGACACGAACAGGCTTCAGTTGCGGCTGGTCGAGCAGCTGCGCGGGCCCGACACGCGTCTCTTCCTCGTGGGCGACGAGTTTCAGTCGATCTACGGCTTCCGCCACGCCGACGTCGAGGTCTATCGCGAGCAGCACCGCCGGTTCGCCGAGGGAGACGAGCCCAATGGCCTGGCGCTGCCACTGACCGGGAACTTCCGGGCGTCGCCCGGGCTGGTGGCCGCGACCAACGCCATCGGGCGGGGGCTCCTCCCGGGCTTCGAGCCGCTCACCGCCTTCGTCGAGGAGCCGAGGGGAGCACCACCTGTCGAGCTGCTTCTGACCGTCGACGATCAAAAGAAATGGGAGGACGAGGAGACCGAGCTGCCGCGTCTCGCGGATGACCCGAGCTCGGGGTCGAAGGTGGCAGAGGCGAGGCGGCTCGCCGGCCGGCTCCGGGAGCTGGTCGATGAGGGCGAGGATCCGGCCGAGATCGTCGTGCTGCTGCGGGCGTTCACCCATGTCGCGGCGATCGAGACCGCCCTGTCCGATGCGGGACTGGATCCCTATGTGGTCGGCGGCCGCGGCTTCTGGTCTCAGCAGCAGATCGACGACCTGCGCTGCCTGCTGGCGGTGATCGCCAACCCGCTCGACGACGAGGCCCTGTTCGGGGCGCTCGCCTCCCCAGCCTGCGCGGTTCTTCCCGACACGCTCTGGCTGCTCCGGCGCGCCGCCACCGCCGAGGGGGAGAACGGCCGCGAGTACCCGAACCACATCTGGCCGCTGATCAGGGAGCTGGTCGAGAAAGGAGGCGTCGAGCGCGGGGACGCCGAGGCTGCCGCGCTGATCCCACCCGAGGAGATGGAGCGCATCGAGCGCTTCTCCGCGATCCTCGGGGATCTGCGAGACCGCTCCACGGAGGGCGGCCTGGAATCGCTCGTCGAACGGACCGCAACCGCGTTCGAATACGACCTTGCGACGCTGCGGCGGCGCGACGGAACCGCCCGCTGGGCCAACGTGCGCAAGCTGATGAGGCTCGCCAGGGAGTTCGAGGCGAGTGAGGGACCGGACCTGGGCTCGTTCCTCGACTACCTGGAGACGCGTGCGAACAGTCGGGACCGGGAGGCGGAGGCGGCCACCCGTGCCGAGGGTCATGCGGGTGTCCGGGTGATGACGGTCCACGGAGCGAAGGGCCTCGAGTTCGACGTCGTCGCCGTTGCGGATCTCGGCCGGAGGTTGCAGCTGGGCTGGTCACCGCTGCGAGTTGATCCAGGGAAGGAGGGGCCGGAGAGCGGAGAGCTGGCCAGGGTCGGTGTCCAGCTCGGGCGCCTCGGTCGCCCGGGCGAGCGCCTGCACGACTACCAGGAGCTCACCGAGATGGCGACCGAGCGCGACGCCGAGGAGGAGGCGCGGCTCGCATACGTCGCTGCGACTCGAGCGAAACGTCGCCTGCTGCTCAGCGGGACGTTCACCCGCAATGCGCTGAAGAAGGAGATCGATGCCCGCAAGCCGATCGCGCTCCAGCTGATTCGCTCCCTGCTCGACGGAGATCCCGCTGCCCGCGAGCTCGAGCTGCCCCCGGCCGGCGACGGACATCCCGGCGGGAGACTGCTCGTCGCGGTCAGCGAGCCCGGCCCGGGCGTTGGCGCTCGGCTGCTCGCCCGGCGTGAGACCGAAGCGCCGAGCGAGCCCCCCTCCGCGGCGGATCCCCCGCTCGCTCGACCCGAGGTCCCTCCCGCACTGATCGGGGGGCTCTCCTACTCCGCGCTGTCGAGCTACGAGAACTGCGGCTATCGCTTCTACGTTGAGCGTGTGCTCGGCATTCATCAACCGGAGGTCGGGTCCGAAGGCGACGGCGAGGACTCGGCCGGTCCCGAGCGTCGCCGCCGCTTCGGGCCCGGCGTGGCGGTTCATGCCCTGCTCGAGTGGAGCGCCCGCAACCGCTGGCGCGAGCCGGACGCCCCCCGCGTCGCCGGGGCGCTTCGTGAGCAGGGGCTCGAGGCGAACGACGAGCAGGTCGCGATGGCGCTCGGTCTCGCCAAGGCGTTCCTCGGGTCCTCCCTATGCGATGAGGTCGGTGACAGCCGGGTGGGCGCCGAGGTTCCGTTCGTCCTCTCCGTGGCCGGGACCCTCGTCCGAGGCTCGATCGACCTCCTGGTGGAGCGAGCCGACGATTCGGTGCTGGTCGTCGATTACAAGACCGATCGTCTCCGCGACCGGGACCCCGAGCAGATGGTCGCGCGCTACGCGGTCCAGCGCGATCTCTACGCGCTCGCCGCCGCCGCCCGAGGGACTCCGGTCGAGACGGCGTACGTCTTCCTGGAGCGCCCAGATCCGGCGGTTCGCGAGCACTTCGGCGAGGCCGAGCTCGACGCCGCGCGAGCCCGGATCGAGACGGTCCTCGAGAGGCTCGCCGCAGGCCGCTTCGAGGTCACGGATCGCCCGCACCGCGCCCTCTGCCTCGACTGCCCGGCGCGCGAGCGGCTCTGCAGTCACGGCGCCGCCGAGACGATGCGCGAGTCCCCCGAGCCGCCGATCGGCGGGGGCGAGCCTCAGCTCAGCCTGCTGGACGGCTCGTGAGCCGGTTCGGCCTCTTCGGCTACGGATCGCTGGTCCTGAACGAGAGCGCGTCGATGACCCTCGGCCGCCCTGCGGGCGAGCTTCGCCCGGCACGGCTTCACGACTGGAGGCGCCGCTTCTCCCAACGACGCGACAACCTGACCTGCGAGAAGACCTTCGAATGCTCCGGCGGCTGGCGACCCGAGTGGATCCTCGGCCTGAACGTCGAGGACGGCGAGGACGAGGCCGGACCGGTGAACGGTGTGGTGATCGAGCTGACCGAGGCGGAGCTCGACCGGCTCGACGTCAGGGAGATCCGCTACGACCGGGTCGAGGTGACCGGGGAGGTCCAGGGCCTGGGACTGCCCAAGCGGATCGTCACCTACACGGCGAAGGAGTTTCACTTCGCGCCCGAGCCGCCGGATGACTCGGTGATCCTCGAGACCTACGCGTCCGCCGTGGAGCACGGCTTCGAATCCCTCGGGCCGGGCGAGCTCGAGCACTACCTCGCGACGACGCCCTATCCCGTCGACCGCGTGAAGGCCGACCTGGTCATCGACCAGATCCCTGAGGGCAATCCGAGGGAGTGGTAGCTAGGTCCGGTGCCAATGACGGGCCCAATCGCGCAGCTCCGCCATCACCGGCTCCAGTGAGTGGCCCTTGGCTGTGAGCTCGTAGCTGACTCGCACCCGATTGCCGGGCTGCACCTCGCGCTGGACGAGGCCCGCCTCCTCCAGCTCCTTGAGCCGGCACGAGAGCAGGCGGTCGGACATCCCGGGGACCGACTCCTTGAGCTCGGCGAAGTGCAGAGGGCCATCGGTGAGCGCGTAGAGGATGGCGCCTGCCCAGCGGCGGCCGATCAGCTCCACGGCTGCGTGGTAGTGCCGACAGACTTGTCTTGGCTTGGCCTCCCCCCTGGACGGGCCAGCGCCGGACTGCGTTCTCACTGCGTTTCAAGCTTACCGATCGTAAGGAACGGCCAAACGGGCTTTCTCCCGGGCACCTATTCCGTGCAGGTGCCTGTGCTGACCTCGCCCGTTGAGTCGCTGAGCGCCTTCGCCACCACGTCGTTCGGTACGGCGTAGCCGCCTGGCTTGCCCTGCGTGGTAGCCGCGAAGACCGTGCCCATGACCCGGCCGGCACCATCGACCAGCGGCCCTCCGGAGTTGCCGCTTCGCACCTCGCCGCGGAGCGCGGTGAGCTCGCGGGTGATCGGGCCGCGCCCGTAGGAGTCCTCGGTCACCACCGGGCCGGTGGCGCCGACGCGCGCCGGAGCGATGGTGAACGGCCCGTTCTCCGGATAGCCAAGGACGGCCCCGGGGGTGCCCGGCTCCACAGTGGAAGCGAGGGAGAGCGGCGTCCCGATGAGCTCCGTTGACCTGAAGCAGCGAGAGGTCGTTCTCTGGGTCGTAATGCACCGGGGTCGCGTCGAGCGGGGTTGTCGTGCCGGCGGGCGTGACCGTGGTGTCGCTCTCACCGGCGACGACATGCGCATTGGTGACCACCAGGTTCGGACCCGCGATCCAGCCGGAGCCCTCGACGCCCAGCCCGCAGGCTGTCCCGAGGACCCGGACGACGCTGTTCCCCGCGATCCGCACCTCGGGGTCTTGGGCGATCTTCGAGTCGGGAGGAGCCACGTCCGGGCTGGGACCCTGCACCGCGACCCGCGGGTCGATTCGATGGAGGACGTTGATCAGCGAGCTGGAGGGCGGGAAGGCACCGTTGAGCGCCCGCAGGATCGCCGAGCGCTGCACCGCCATTCGCAGGCCCTTGGCACCCGGAGCGTTGAGGGCGACGGCCCCGAAGAGCCAAACGAACCCGAGCGCCAGCGCAGCCAACAGCACGGCCCCACCGGACGCCTCGGCGATCCTCAGCCCTCGCCTGCGGCCGGCAGGCCCGAGCAGCCGCCGTCGCACGGTGAGCGCGATCCCCTCGAGGGAGACGGCGACCATTCCGCCGATCAGGAGAGCTCCGGCCAGGGCGGTGGCTGGCGCATACGGGGAGTGCGAACCGTCGGGGAGGAGTGCGGGGCCGAGCCGGCTACCGAGGAAGGCGCCAATCGCGAAACCGCCCAGGCTGAGCACGCCCACGATCAGCCCCTGTTGGTAGCCCCAGAAGCCCATCAGCAGCGCAAAGGCGACGATCAGCCAGTCGAGGCCGGTCACGGTTTCCCGAATACAAGCGCACGAGCGACTAACTTTGCGCACGTGAATCCGCCCGTGACAAGGTCACGGAACCGCGATCGGGAGAAGAAGCCGCCTCGGAGGCCGGTCAGGCCCCCGCGGGCGCAGCGTGGGCCCCTCACGGAGCGCCAGCGGAGGTTGCGGCAGCGCGCGCTTCCCCTGGGCGTCGTCGCGCTGATCGCGTTCATCTTCGGAGTGATCAGCTCGGCGGGCAATCCCGAGCAGGACATGGCGAAGCGGTTCGTCAACGACTGGGCCAACCAGGACTTCCAGGCGATGCACGATGAGCTCTCCGATTCCGCCCAGGCCCAGTACACCGCCGCCGACCTCCAGAGCGCCTACCTCGACGCCCAGGAGGCCTCCACGGCGACCTCGATCGATCCGGGCAGCGCCGACGGTCCGAAGAGCGTCAGCGGCAAGGACGTGGTCGACGTCGGGGTGGGAGTCGGGACCAGGCTGTTCGGCAAGGTCGACGGGACCCTGCGGCTGCCGCTCGACGGTGGCAAGGTCGCCTGGAATCCGAGCCTCACCTTCCCCGGCCTGGCGACCGACGAGCGGGTCGGCCGTCGCCTCACGGTCGGGCGTCGCGGGGCGATCCTCGCCAAGAACGGGACCCCGCTCGCCACCGGCCCGGCGGATAACCGAACCTCCCCGCTCGGCTCGGATGCGATCGACATCGCCGGGGAAACCGGTGCGCCCGACCCCGAGCAGCGGGCGAAGCTCCAGAAGGCCGGCTATCCCAGCAACGAGAGCACCGGCGTGAGCGGCCTCGAGCTCGCCTTCAACCCGCGTCTCTCCGGTCAGCCGAGCGGCCAGCTCCTAGCGGTGAAGGAGGGCACCTCGCTGCCGGATGTTCCGGCGGGAACACCTGGGCGGGTGCTGGCGACGGCGCACGGCACCCCGGGGCAGCCGGTGCGCACGACGATCGACCCGCACCTGCAGTCCACCACCGTGAACGCGCTCGGCGGGCAATCGGGCGGAGTGGTCGTCCTCAACGCCCGCAACGGCAAGGTGCTGGCGATGGCCGGCTCCGCGTACTCGTCGCCCCAGCCGCCCGGCTCGACGTTCAAGGTCATCACAGCCACATCCGCGCTCGAGAACCACGACGTGAAGCTGAGCGACTCATTCCCCGTCGTGACGCAGATCAATCCGGACCCCGTCGCGGGGGCGCGCGTCGTCGCCAACGCCCACGACGAGGCCTGCGGGGGCACCTTCGTCCAGGCCTTCGCCAAGTCCTGCAACAGCGTCTTCGCCCCTCTGGCGGTCAAGGTGGGCGCCGACAACCTCGTGAACACCGCCGAGGACTACGGCTACAACCAGCCCGTCACGCTGTACAACGCGCAGGCCACGGCGGCGACGCAGCCCAGCAGGATGACCATCCCGTCGGCGAACGAGCTCAATGCCGAACCGACCCACACGGATCTCTCGGTGACCGGCTTCGGCCAGGGCAAGGTCCTCGCCACCCCGCTCGGCATGGCGTCCGTGGCCCAGACCGTCGCCAACGGCGGCGTCCGCGATCCCACCCCGATCGTCAAGGATCCTGCCCTGCAGAGCTCGGCGAAGCCGGTCGAGGTGACCTCCAAGGCGAACGCCCGCGTCCTGACCGGCCTGATGCGGGCGGTGGTCACCGAGGGGACCGGGGTGGCTGCTGGGCTCCCGGGGATCCAGGTCGCGGGCAAGACCGGGACCGCCGAGCTCGGCCCGAAGCCGGGCGCGCCGCCGGCGCCCCCCGGTGCGCAGACCGATCAGCTGATCGACGGCTGGTTCATCGCCTTCGCCCCGGCCAACAAGCCGAAGCTCGCGATCGCGGTGATGCTGATCGACGCTTCGGGCGACGGCGGCACGACCGCGGCGCCGATCGCGCGAGAGATCCTGGGCTCGGCGCTCTAGCGGCTGCCTCCGTCTGCAAGCACGTTTGATCGGCGGCCCTGCCGAGACTAGTGTCAACAGACTGGAAGGAAGGAGAGGGTGTGAGCGACAACACCGAGACCGCCGTGCTCGCGGGAGGCTGCTACTGGATCATGCAGCAACTGCTGCGCCAACCCGACGGGGTCATATCCACGCGTGTGGGATGGACCGGCGGCGAGGGAGACGACCCCACCGAGGAGAACCCTCAGGGTCACGCCGAGGCGGTCGAGGTCGTCTTCGATCCGGAGCGGCTCTCCTATCGAGGCCTGCTCGAGTGGTTCTTCTCGGTCCACCGGGCCGACCTTGGCGCAGACCTCGTCGGCTCCGGCACCCGCTCGGAGATCTTCTATACGACCGACGAGCAGCGCCAGATTGCCGAGGCCACAATTCCCGACGTCGACGCCTCGGGCCACTGGCCGGGGAAGGTCGTGACCAAGGTCAGCGAGGCAGGTCCCTTCTGGGAGGCCGTCCCCGAGGACCAGGACGCCCTCCAGCGCTATCCGGACGCATGTCCATTTCCCCGCGCCAAGGCGAAGGCCGCCAGCCGCGAGACCGCTGCGTAGCTCAGCACGTTCAAACCGGAGGTGGACCCGAGGCGGGGCGTCCGCCGCGTTCTCACCGAGTGTGGTGTTGATCACACCTCCGAATCCCGCCACCGAATGATTCCCGTATTCCGATCAGACAGCGAAGAGACCCGACGAGCAAGGAATGAAGATGAAGGGACCAGCGGTGACACTCACGAACGGGCGCTACGAGATTCGGATCCCATCCGGAGGGCAGCTCATCCTCGCCGATCCGCCCGAGGCCGGCTGGCGACTCGAACGTCCTCGGACGAACAGTCCACGAGCGCTGCGCCGTTCCCCCCGCGTCTGACTTCCAAGAGAGCGTCAGATAGCCGCTTTGCATGGAGAGCAGTACTTGGCGCGTTCTGGGCGAAGTGGGAGACTCACGACGATGTCCGCGACGCCACCGCGCGAGATGCTCGAAACGATGGCGAACCTCGCCGAGACGCACCACGAGCACGAGAAGTTCTATTCGCAGTCGCCGCTGCGCCTGGCGGCGGAGACGCAGATCGCCTCACGAATCCTCAAGGCCCTCGCGGCGCACTGGTCTGAGGCGGTGCCGACCGATCACCCGGCCGGCAACCCCTACGCAGGTGCCCAGGATCTGAATGCTCCCGGGCTGACGGGCGAGACTGGGGTCCTGTTCATGGAGGGCGAAGACGAGCCAACCGAGATCCGCCAGCTCAAACGGGACCTGGAGACGACCGCAAAGGACATGGAGGCGGCATCAGAGTGGCTGGCTCGGGCAATGGAGCAGTCGTGGGGAATCGCAGGCGCGGCGGCTGCGTTCCCGGCCCTTGCTGACCTCCTTGGTGAGCGGCACCGGATCATCGCGAACGACTGGCAGGCGGCGGAGCTCCAGGCGCTGATCGCGCGTCTCCTTCACCGCTCCCTTGACCTTCTGAACGCGGTTGACCTCTCGCCCGACGCACTGCGTTTGGACCTCGCCGGTGATCGCACCGCGCCGGGCTATCTCTTCTCGGCCTCAGAGCTGATCGATCACGCGACAGACCTGATGGCCGAGTCCTCGATCCTGGTCCACGACAACGAACGCCGCTGGCGAGTCTTCTCCGAGCGAATCCGAGGGCTGCTAGCCGAGCAAGGTGCCGCAGACAGCCCTTAGCTGTTCCGCTTGGACGAAAAGCAGCACTTTGAATTCATGCGATTGGCGGGTTACTCACCGTATGGGTGACAAAGCCGCCAGCTACGGGTACCCGAACGCCACGCCGACCATCGCCAGCCCGCCGCCGATCGCGGTCAGGACACCGCCCGGGCCCTCCAGCGCGAGGCCGAGCGGAACTCCGATCATGGCCAGAAGGGTTCCGCCCGCGATCAGCGCCCACCAGTTGAGACCGCCGGCGCCGGGCTCGGGCGCCGCCGGCGCGGTCAGGATCGTGCAGAGAATCAGCAGGACGACGCCGGAGACGGCGCCTGCCGTCCCGAGCAGCCCGACCAGCGCCAGGGCGGCACCTATGCCGCCGATGACGAGGATCGCCTGTAGCTGGGTTTTCCTCATCGGGCGGAGGACTCCGCTCCCGAGAACCTAGAGATCCAGCGTGATCTCGCCGGTCTCGCCCTGGCTGTTGATCTCGAGCTTGGGCGGGCGGTTCTCGTTGAGGCTCTCGTCAACCAGGAAGAGGACGAGCGCTCCCTGGGTCGGGCCGTTCGCGCCAGCGGTACCCGGCACCGGAATGTCAGCGCCCGGTGCCAGGATGCTGCCGAGCGGCGCCGCGTAGTCGGTGTGGCTCGGAATCGACTGATAGGCGGCCCCTGTGGTGTCGACCACACTCAAGTCCGCGTTCGTGGGCAGGCGCACGGCATTGTCCCCCGAGTTGTGAATCGTCAGGAAGACGCCCAGGTACAGCTTGCCGGGGGGTGTGGGCAGCTGCTGGCCGGCGAGGTACTCCTTGTCGTCGGCCTGATTCGGATTTAGGGAACGGGTCTCCTGGACGGTGAACTTGAGATCGCCCAGCTGGATCGGAACGCCCTCGTCGGCCTCCTTGCCGAGGTCGTTGCCGCATCCCGCCACGCCGAGAACGACGAGGCCGAGCAGCAGCACGACTGCGAGGGCTCCCTTGTGGCCGCGACGCATGAGGGCGCGCAGTCTATCCGCCGACATACCCGCCTCGCTCCGCAGTCAGGCGGCAGCCGAGGGCAGCCGAGCTCCGCCCGCGACCTCGGTGCGCGAGCCGGCAGCGCCCGTCTCGATCTGCTCCCGCATGCGTCGCAGCGCCTTCATCCAGCGCCGCCTCCACCAGCGCGTGCGGCCAAGCTCCCGCACGCGGTCGAAGGCGCTCGGCGGAGCGGTCCAGAAGGTCAGCGTCACCGTGGTCGTGGGTCCCTCCTCGAGCTCCCAGACCGTGCGGATCGGGGTGCGGTCCAGGCGACCGCCGCGCCCATGCTCAACGACCCGGAAGGGACGGTCTGCCTCCGCGATCACGGTCTCCATGTAGCGCACGCCCGCGGGTGCGTCGACGCGGAACCTGGCCGCCGCTCCGACCCCCTGCGCCGGCATGCGCTCCAACCGGAACTCGCTCGCGAAGTGGTCGGTCCAGCTCTCCCTCACGCCCAGATCGCAGAGGAAGTCGAAGACCCTCTCGCGAGGGGCGTCGACCGAGGTGGTGAGCGAAATCGGCCCCACGGCCGCGCGATTCTAGTCGGCGGCCACGAGAGATCAGCCCTTGCGTCCATCTGGGTCTGGAAATGGTGGACTTTCCGTATCACCGGAACCAAGTAAATGGCCATTACGCAGTACTGGGAGTAGTATCGACGGACCCCCGATGCCGCCCCTTGGACAGAGTCAGGACGAGGTCCATCACGCGGGCGAGCCCGCCGGTGGAGTCGGCTCCTTCATTTGCCAGGGCTGCTCCTTCCCGGTCTCGTTCGAGCCCGCCGAGTCGATTCCGAAGTGCCCCAATTGCGGCGGCACCGACTTCAGGCGTTCATCCATGTTCGAGCAACCCACGCTGCGCAACATCGCGATCACCCGGCCGGTCGCGAAGCCGGAGGACTGGCTCGACGGGGTCCGGGAGTCGATCGGGGAGCCCGGCAAGTACCTGGCCATGTTCGCCGACGGCCGCACCCGGGTGATGGAGCTCTCCGTCGGCTGGTCGCGAATCGGGCGCAGTCGCTCGGCGGACATCCGGCTCGACGATCCGACCGTCTCGCGCCGCCATGCCGTCATCGTGCGGACGCCGGAGGGCGAGCTGCGGGTGCTCGATGACCGCTCGATGAACGGCATTCACGTGAACGCCGAGCCGGTCGACTGGAGCCCGCTCGCGGACGGTGACGAGCTTCAGATCGGCCGGTACACCCTGAGCGTCATCGAGACGGCGGGCGACTAGCCCACCGCGCGCAGCGCCGAATCCACCTCGGCGTCGATCGGCACCGAGTCCGCCATGGACACGGTTCCGAGCACCTCCCCGACGAAGGACTTCGGCCTGACCACCAGCCGCAGCTGCTGCCGCCGGTTCTTCATGCGGGCGGCCGCATCGAAGATCAGCCTGATTCCCGAGCTGTCGATGTAGCTCGTCTCGGTCAGGTCGATCACGAGGCCGCGAATGTTGTTCGAAACGGTGTTCAGCAGCTGCCGCGTCAGCTGGTCGACGTTCGAGGCGTCGACCTCGCCGGCTACATGGGCGAGCTCGATCTCTCCCGCCTTCTCGAACGAGAGCTTCGCGAGCTCAGACATCACCCGCGCTCGCCCATGCGTCGCACGAGCTTCACCGTGGTGCCCTCTTCGCCCGTCTCGATGGCGACATCATCCATGAACTCATTCATGACCGGAATCCCGCGGCCGCGATTGCCTCCACGCGGCTCGCGCCACCCTCCCCGATCCCGCACGGTCACCGTGGCCTCAGCATCGTCGAGGTCGGCGCTCAGGTCGATTGTGGCGTCGCCCGGGCCGTATGCGTGCTCGACCGCGTTTGCGCACGCCTCGGTGACCGCGACGGCGAAGGCCGCGCAGTCATCGTCGGTGCCTCCGTTGGCCGTCACCCAGCGTCGGATCAGGTGCCTCACGGTCGCGAGCTGCTCGGCATCGGCGGGCACCTCGACCTCAAGCGTGTCGTGCAGGCCGACGGCGCGGACGGCGAGCACCGCGATGTCGTCCGGCACCTCGATCCCCTCGGTAAGGCTTCGTAGCACCGCGCGGCACATGAGCTCGGGCTCGTCGGGCGCAGCGACGGCAGCCTCGGCGAGCGCCTCCTCGCCCTCCGAGAGAGTCCGGCCCCGGCGCTCGATGAGCCCGTCCGTGTAGAGGAGCATCGTCTCCGCCGGTCCCAGCGTGATGCGCTGCTGGTCGTACTCCACGACCGTCCCCGCGCCGATCGGAGGTCCGCCGGGATCCAGAAGGAACTCGGGGGGCTTGTCGGGCCGGATCAGCAGCGGGTACGGATGCCCGGCTCGCGCCCAGTCGACCACCCAGGTATCCAGGTTGATCGTCGCGTAGATCATCGTCGCCATCCGCGAGCGCTCCTCGTCCGCGAACCGGGCGACCTTCGTGAGCACCTCCGCAGGGCTCTCCAGGTCCAGGGCGTAGGCGCGAACCGCGCTGCGCAGCTGGCCCATGTAGGTGGCCGCCGCCATGCCGTGACCGGCCACGTCCCCGATGGTCAGGCCGAGCCGCCGATAGCCGAGCTCGATCACGTCGTACCAGTCGCCGCCGACGGCCCCCTCCTCCGCGGCCGGGATGTACCACGCAGCCATGCTGAGGCCGGGCAACCTGGGCAATCTGTGCGGCAGGAGGCTCCGCTGCAGCGTCTCGGCGATCTGCCCCTGGACGACGAGCCGGGACCGCTCGATCGAGAGGGCCACCCGGTCGGCCACCAGCTGCAGCAGTTGGACATCTTTATCCGAGAAGTCACGCGGGGCCAGGGTCCCGACGTGGAGCACGCCGATCACCCTCCCCTCGACGATCAGCGGAACCCCGAGGAGCGACCGGACTCGCTTCTCGCGCATCAGGGGGTTGACCACCGTGACGCGGGAGTTGTCGAGATCGGGGATGACCACCGGCTGGCGGGTCGCGGCGACTCGGCCGGCGAAACCCCGGCCGACAGGCAACCGGAAACCGCGCTCGACCTCCTCCTCGAGGCCCTTGGCCGCCCGGGCCGCGAGCGTCCGCCCGTCGTCCTCGACCAGCAGGACCGCGGACGTGTCCGCATCGAGGATCTCCGTGACGCGGTGCAGCAGCTCCGCGAGCAGATCGTCCAGGTCGAGATAGGCGAGTGTCGCCTCGGTGACGCGCTGGACGTCCTCGAGCCGTACGACCTCCTCCTCGGCGGTGGAGGGCTCCGAGGCGGCTTCGTGCTGGTTGGTGGGCTCTGGCGTCATCGCCCGGAAGATGCCTAGATTCGCAGGTATGTGGTCAGGCAGCAGCGACCGATGCTTTCGGGACGCCGCTCCGACGGCCGACCAGCTTCGCCCCCACCGGGCCCGCGATCTCAACGTGACCATCGTCGTGGACCAGCATTCCGCCACGCGCCGAGAGCAGGTCGCGCCCCTTGCCGGGACCGCTGAGCAGCGCCGCCTTGGAGAGGGTCTCGGCCTCCAGGGCGGTCCGGCCGAGTGCGGTGACGCCGACCAGCCCGGTCCAGGCCGGGCTGCCGGTGCTCGGGTCGAGCAGGTGATGGGCGAAAGCGCCATCCGGGAGCCTCCACAGGCGAATGTCGAGGCCGGAGGTCGCGATCCCGCCGGCGGAGACGTCGAAGATCGCCGCCGGCTCGTCGTCGATCGGGTGACGGGCGTGGACGGGGACGGGATCGAGCGTCGATCCGAACCCGCCGATGCGGACGTCCCCGCCGCAATCCACGACGAAGCGCGAGTAGCCCCGCAGGTGGGCGGCAACGAGGTCCGCGGCGAGGCCCTTGCCGCAGCCACCGGTGTCGAAGGTCACCCCCGGGGGCCGCCGGATCGTGCCGATCTCCTCGTCGACCGCGAACCGGTGCCACTCCGCCTCCTGGCGAGGGCGCGCCGGGCGGCGCTCCGGTGCGCTCGCGAGCGCATCCGCCAGCGGTTCCGGGGCAACTCCGGCGCGGGATTCGCTGTACCCCGCGGCCACGATCGCGCCACCCAGGGTCGGATCCACCAGGCCGCCGCTGCGCTCCGCCGCCCAGAGGCCTGCCTGTACCGCCTGGCGGAGGAGAGCCGAGGCAGGGACTGTCTCGCGCGGGTCCTCGTTGAACGCCGTCAGTTCGCTATCGGGTTTGAAACGGGAGAGGGCCGCGTCGAAGCGCTCGATGAAGAGCCGCTCCCGCTGCGCGGCCTCCCAGGCGGACGGCGAGCCCGGGAGCGGATCGCCGATCAGCAGCCGGACCTCGCAGCCCATCGAATCGAAGGTGAGGTCTTGGTCGCTCATGAGGTCGAGCTCACCACCGGGGCCGGCGGCGAATAGCCGCCGGAGCTGGCGCTCGCCTGGGCGGTCGAGCCACCGCTCCGGGCCGGGATCACCTTGGTGATGATGATCTTCTTCCGCGGGCGCACCTTGGCCGGCACCGGCGACGTCGAGGCGTTGCCGAGGGCCGGATCGCGCCCGGACTGGAGCTGCAGCGCGAGGAACTCGAAGACGACCGCGATGCATGCGATCGCCACCAGGAGGGTCTTCACGGGTAGACGACCTCGCCGGTCTCCGAATCGACGACCTCGATCGCCAGCGCGGGGCAGGCCTTGGCGGCCTTGAGGATCAACTTGTCCGGGCCGCTGCCGATCACCTCGGCGGTGTCCCCCAGTTCGAAGACCTCGGGTGCGATGTCGACGCAGTCGCCGTGCGCGCTGCAGGCGCTGCGGTCAATGTTGGGGATGTAGCTCATGGGTGCTCCTTTCCATTGGTCCTTTGCGTGAAGGTGTGTTCGATCTCCTTGCGGAGGCGGGCGAAGTCCCGCGGCCTCCCGACGACGAGCGCGCCGACCGGCTGCTCCTCCCGCGTGTAGACCGCTGCGAAGTCCCGTTGGCTCGGCCGCCCTTCGACCGTCACGTCATCGGAGCCCTCCGCGTGGCCGACGTACTGGATCCGCAGCCCGTACTGATCGCTCCAGAAGCTCGGCAGCGGGTCTGGATCAGGCTCCTCCCCGAGGATCGCCCGCGCGACGGCCATCCCCCGCCGGGCCGCGGCGTCCCAGTGCTCGCTTCGGCGATGCTCGCCATGACGATGGTCGAAGCTCCTGGCGACGTCGCCGGCCGCCCAGACGCCGGGCAGCGAGGTGCGGCCCGCGTGGTCAGTGAGCACTCCGTCGGTCCCGAGGCCGCTTCCGTTCAGCCACGCGACTGCGGGAGCCACTCCGATCCCGACGACGACCGCGTCGCATTCCAGGGGCTCGCCCTTGGATAGCGCCAGCTCCTCGACCACACCGTTCCCCCGTGCCCCTTCCAGCTTCGTGCCGAGTCGCACCTCGACCCCCTCCTCGTCGTGCATCTTCATCAGCCAGAGGCCGACCTCCTTGCCGAGGACGCCCGTGAGAGGGGCGGGCAATGCCTCGACGATCGTGACCTCCGCGCCTGCGGCGCGGGCGGTGGAGGCGACCTCCTGGCCGATGAATCCTGCTCCGACGACCGCCAGGCGGGCGCCCTCGCGAAGCTCCTCGCGGAGGCGCCGCGCGTCGGCGAGCGTGCGCAGATAGTGGACGTTCGTGTAGCCCTCGAGAGGAGGGAGCCTGTGGGCATCCGCACCGGTGGCGATGACGAGTTCCTCGTAGAAGAGCTCGCTGCCGTCGTCGAGCTCCACGCGGCGGCGTTTCGGGTCGAGCCGCGCAGCCTGGCGGCCGAGGATCAACTCGACCCTGTTGTCCTCGTACCAACCCGCGGGCCTGAAGGCGACCTCATCGTCGGAGAGCTCACCGGCCAGGTGGTCCTTCGAGAGCGGCGGGCGGTCGTAGGGCCGCTCCGGCTCGCCGCAGACCAGCCGGATTCGCCCCTCGTACCCGCGCCGCCGCAGAGTCTCTGCGCAGCGCTGGGAGGCGAGACCGCCACCGACGATGATCACGCCGAAGTCGTTCATGCCGACTCCTCGGCGATCGCTCCGGTTAGCGGCCGTTGTGGCCGCGGCGCCGGAGCGTCGATCTGGCGCTCCCGGCGCCGCTCTGCCGCCCTGCGCTTGCGCTCACGGCCCTTGCGGATCCCGTGGCCGACTCGCGCCACGAACATCGCGCCGATGAGAGGGGCCGTCAGGGCGATCGGCCAGTAGAGCCAGGGGCTCGATGCGTCGGTTCCGGCGCCCAGCGTGTGGATCACGCCGAGGACGTAGACGACGATCGTGGCGCGGTGGGCCTTGCGCCAGAAGGCCGGGCCGATCCGCCTGCCGAACGTAGAAGCTCAGTCCGAGCAGCGCAGCCAGCCAGCCGCCGATGATCCCGAGGCCTGTGAAGACGGACTTGTACGCCATCGTGAACGGGATGGCGATTCCCGCGAGCCCGGGGTTGAGCCACGGATCGCCGAGCAGGGTCAGGCCGTGCACGGCGATCGCCACCAGGCCGGCGAGAGCCGTCTGCTCGTGGATAGCGACCAGGGTCTTGTTGGCGCCGGGCTTCTTGGCGAACTTGCCGGCCATGGCCAGGCCGATGCCGACCGAGATCGTGACGAGCGCCAGCGCCACCACTCCGGAGGCGCGGCTTGCCAGCCACCAGCCGTGCTGGGCAAGTGTCTGCGAAGTGTTCATGAGGTCGAGCTCACCACCACGGTCGGGGCGGCCTGCGGGGCAACCGCTGCGACCGCCGGCCTGGGCTTGACGGTCGCTGCGCGGCCGTTCGGGGGCCCGGCGCTGGGCTGAAACGCGATCAGCTGGAAGACGACGATGAACAACACCACCGCACCGATGACCGTCGGCCAGGCGGAGGGCCGGCGCCTAGTCATCGCGCCGGCCTCCGTTCAGGACGGTGCTCGGGAGCGTCTGGGTGGTGTTGACCGCGGGGGTCGCCACCGCTCCGCTCGTCCCGGTCGTGACCGGACGGGTCGTCGAGCCGCCGTGGTTGGTGGAGACGATCGCGGCGGGCGTCGTGTGCTGCGCCGCCGGGTTGCTCGCCCAGGCGATGCCGCCGAGGCCCCCGAGGGCCAGGACGACGGCGCCCGCCGCGATTCTCTTTCTGATTTCGCTCATCTGGTGTCTCCTTCGGACTCCTCTGAGTTGCCGATCCAGTGTCCGCTGCGGCCGTCAAGCCGCCTGAGAAGCCCGGGCAAAGAGACGGGAAAGGGCGTGAGCTCAGTCGCCGCCCTCGCCGCCGCCGCCGCCCTCGCTCGCCGCCGCCCTCGCTCTCGCCGCCGCCACCGCCGGAACCGCTGCTGCCGGTGTGGACGGCTCCGCCTCCGCCACCCGAGCCGCTGGTGCCGGTGGAAACCGGAGGGGCCGAGGAGGATGAGCCGCTCGAGCCGCTCGAGACGGGCGCGCTGGTGAGGCTGCGTGCAGTGGCCGCACCGGGGGTGCTGCCGGCCGAGCGTTTGTGCTTCGGCTTCTTGTGCACCGTGCGCCTGATCACCTGGGTGGTGGGCACCGCCGGGGGATTGACCCGATCGGCCGCTCGGCGGTTCGCACTGATCGCGTAGCCGCCGAGGCCTCCAAGTCCGAGGACGATCGCCAGCGCGGCGATCTTGGTTCTCCAATCGTTCATCAGCATCCGCTCCTTGCCTGAGGGTTCGAGCGGCGAGTGTTGGGCGTGGCGGCCAAGGAATCGGAGAGCCCCGGGTAAAGCGAGGGGAAAGGATTCACCGGCCCGGCCGGGAGGGGCGGATGCCGGCGTTACATTGGCTTCGTGGCCGAGCCGCTGCCATCCAAGAAGATCCTGTTCGTCGAGGATGAGGCGGCGATCTTCGAGCCCTTCTCCAAGGCCCTGCGGCGGAACGGATTCGAGCCGGTCGTGGCCCAGACGGCGGCCCAGGCGCTGGAGATGGCCAACCGGTTCGATCCGGACCTTGTCCTGCTCGACCTGAACCTCCCGGACGGGGACGGCTCGGACGTCTGTCGCACCCTGCGCAAGAGCTCCGAGGTCCCGATCGTGATGCTGACGGCGCGGGGCACAGAGATGGACAGGGTGCTGGGCCTCGAGCTCGGCGCCGACGACTACGTCGTCAAACCGTTCAGCTCGCGCGAGCTGATCTCCCGAATTCGCGCCGTGCTGCGGCGTACGCGCGGCAGCTCCACAGCTCCCGATGGGCCTATCGAGGTGGGCACGCTCCGACTGGACCCGGGGTCGAGGTCGGTGGAGCTTGCCGGGAAGCCGGTGGACGTGACCCGGAAGGAGTTCGACCTGCTCGCCGAGTTGATCGCACGCCCGGGACAGGTGGTCACGCGAGAGGACCTGATGGCGCGGGTCTGGGACGTCAACTGGTTCGGGTCCACCAAGACACTCGACGTCCACATCCGGACCCTGCGTCAGAAGCTCGGCGACGACAGCGCGAATCCACGCTTCATCGAGACCGTGCGCGGGGTCGGCTTTCGCCTGATCGAACCGGAGACCGTTTCATAAGCCTCCGCACCGGACTCACGCTCGCAGTTGCGTACCTGTTGCTGCTGGCCCTGATCGCCTTCGGGGTCCCACTCGCCGTCAGCCTCGGCGACCGTGTGGATTCGGAGGTCAAGGCGCAGGCGAAGAACCAGGCGGAACTGGTCGCCGCGAGCGCGCCTGAGCTCGTTGAGCACGGGCAGCCTCGGACCCTGCAGCGACTGGTCGAGAGCTCAGCCGCCACCCAGCGCGCGCGGGTGCTCGTCGTGGACGCGGGCGGCCGGGTCGTCGCGGATAGCGCGGGGCCTGCCGAACGGGGAGTGGACTATTCCTCCCGGCCCGAGATCGCCGGGCGCGCTTGGGGGCAAGACCGTGCAGGAGACACGCGACAGCCAGACCCTCGGGACGCAGATCCTGGCAACCGCCGTCCCGATCCGGCACGGGCCTCGAATCGATGGGGCCGTGCGGGTGACGCAGAGCGTTGAGGCCGTCCATCGGGCAACGCGCCGCGCGATCCTCAGCCTGGGACTGCTCGGAGGAGTCGTATTGGCTCTCGGCGTGGCCGCCGGCGCCCTGATCGCGCGTGCGACCTCGCGCCCCATTCGTCGCCTCGAGCAGGCCGCCCGCCGCGTCGAGGAGGGCGATCTGAGTACCACGGCCGTGGTCGAGGGAAGCAGTGAGCAGCGTTCGCTCGCACGCTCCTTCAACCGGATGACGTCACGGATCTCCCGGATGCTCCGGGGCCAGCAGGAGTTCGTCGCCGACGCCTCTCATCAGCTCCGCACGCCGCTCACCGGCATCCGGCTCGAGCTCGAGGAGCTTCGGGAGGGCCTGACCGATGGTGATGAGCGCCTCGCCGGGATCGACAACGGCATCCGGGAGGTCGACCGGCTCTCCGGGCATCGTCGACGAGCTGCTGATCCTGAGCCGCGCCGGCGAGCGCGGCAGCCCTGTCGAGGAGTTTGACGTGGCAGGGGCCACCGAGCGGATCGCCGATCGCCTGGGCAAGACCGCCGCGGATGCCGGGATCCGGCTGACCGTGACGCCTCGCGGCGACGCCGGCACGTGCGTCTGCCCCCGCGCCGACTTCGAGCGGGCGCTCGACGCGCTGATCGAGAACGCGATCCGCTACTCGCCCCGCGGCTCCGAGATCGAGATCGCGGTCGGATCCGAGCGGATCGAAGTCCTCGATCGCGGACCTGGCCTGGAGCCAGGTGAGGAGGAGACGGTCTTCGAGAGGTTCCATCGGGGCAGCGCGGGCACCGGCGCACAGGGGACCGGCCTCGGGCTTTCCATCGCACGTGAACTGGCCGCCGAGTGGGGCGGGTCGGTGACGCTTCAGAACCGCGACGGCGGCGGAGTTCGCGCCGTCCTCGATCTGCCTCGGGCGCCCGCCGCGGCCGGCCCGGAGGTCAGGCGATGACCGCGTCCTCGCTGCGCTGGCCGTTGCTGGCCCTGCTCGGTCTCCTCGTCGCCGCCGCGATCGCGTTCCTGGCGACCAGGGCGGTCAGCACCGACATCGGGATCTCATCGGAGCCCCCAACGGCGGGCCAGGCGCTTTCCCCCGCCTCTCCCAGGCCCAGGGCCCCGGCGAAGACGACCAGCGCGACGGTTCAGCCCACGACAACCGTGACGGTGCCATCGCCATCGCCATCGCCGTCCGGCGGCGGCGATGGAGAGTCAGGGGACGACTAGCCCGCCTGGCGGCAGATCAGCACGGGGACCTTCGCGTGGTGCGCGACGGCGGTCGCGACGCTGCCCATCGCCGCGTAGCCGATGCCGCTGCGCCCGTGGGATCCCATGGCGATCATGGACGCGGAGCGCTGATCGGCTGCCTCCACGATGGCCCGCCAGACCGGCGAGCCCTCGGTGACCGCCGGCTCGGCTTCGAATCCGGCGCCCTTGGCGAGCTCCGCCCCCTCGGCGGCGACGCTCTGCGCCTCCTTCTCGATCCGCTCCGTGAGGCCGGACGGCACCTGCGCCATCGGGGCTCCCCAAAAGGGGATGGCCTCGATCGGCTCCCAGACGGCCAGGACGATGGCCGGCCGGCCGGTCCTCAGCTGTTCGCCGGCCTCAGCGATCGCCTGCTTGGCCTGGTCGGAGCCGTCATACGCGAACAGGACGGGGCCGTCGCGTGGGCATGCCTGAAAACTACTTGGTCGGGATGCTCGGCTACTCCGTCGAAATCGACGGATCCGCCTGGACCTTCTCCGGAATGATCATCAGGAAGTTCCGCTTGGCTTGTGGTGCCAGACCGCTCATCCGATCGGCCTCCTCGGCCTGATCGGTGCTCCGCAGCTCGTTCGCGTAGTGCCCGAGCAGGTCCTCGATGTCGAGCTGGCCCTCGGTATCGAGGTTCTCGAGGGTGACCTTGGCGCCCTCGCCGAGGCGGCCCTGGATGGCCTCGCGCGTGAGGTTGAGGTCATCATCGATCCGGACGTAGACCCGGCCACCGGTCATGCCGGCGCAGGCCCACGGGCCGATGTCGCCGAGGACCACGGCCCGGCCCGACGTCATGTACTCGAACGCGAAGCCCTTGGCGTTGGCTCGGTCGACGACGCAGCCCGCGGAGTCGTCCACAGGCTGGGCGGGCTCCCCGGCGAGGACGACGTCCGCGCCCGAGAGCCGAATGCAGAACCGCGAGTCGGCGGACCCCTGCACGAATAGCCTGCCGCGCTGGGCGCCGTAGGCGAAGGACTTGCCGACCGAGCCGTTGACGCGCTTGCCGTCGGCGTTCTTGCCCTTCAGGATCGATACCGTGCCGCCGAGCATCGTCTTGCCGACGCCGTCCTGGGCGCCGCCCTCGACCCGGCAGGTGACCCCCCACTCATTGAAGGCGCCGAAGCCCTGGCCCGCCACGCTGCCTCCGTTGAAGACCAGTTCCGCGAGCTCGTCGTTCTCGGTGCCCTCCGGGGCGCCGTCGTAGATCCGAGCGCGCGCGATCGCGCCGGAGAGCTCGGTCCCGAGCACCCGGTCGTTGGCGTCCGTGCGCCGCGGGAACTCGACGCTCACGCAGGAGCCGTCGAAGACCCGCCCGGCGACCTGGGCGATCTCATGGGAGGCCTGCTTCGGCTCCATCCGGATCGGCTTGGCGCGGACCAGACCGGCCTCGGCCCGGGCCTCGACCAGCGCCTCCTCCTTGACCGGCAGGTCGAGGGGCTCGAGGTCGAGAAACTCCTCGAGCGGCGTGATCAGCGGAGCGAGGTCGACCTTGTCGTGATGAGAGATCTGCTCGAGCAGGTCGTAGCGGCCGACCAGGTCCTGGGCCCGGTCGTAGCCCAGCGACCCGACGACGGCCTTGACCTCCTCGCCCATCGCCTCGAAGAAGCGGGCGCAGCTCTCCGCCGCGTCGGCGCCGGGAGGCGTGAACTTCTTCAGGCCGTGCTCCTGGGCCTCCTCGACGGTCTCGATCTGGGTCGCGATGCCGACATGGCAGGTGTCTAGCTGGCAACCGCGGCAGATGGTGCAGCCGAGCGAGACCATCGCGAGGGTGCCGAAGGCGACCCGGTTCGCCCCCATGCAGTGGAGCTTCACGATGTCGTGGGCGTGCCTGTAGCCGCCGTCGGCCCAGATCTCGACCCGGTTGCGAATGCCGGCCTCCATCAGGGCGCGGTGGACGGCGCGGGTTCCGATGTCGCTGGGGAGCCCGACGTGCCGCAGCGCGTGCTGTCTTGCGGCTCCGGTGCCGCCCTCGAATCCGCTCAGGGTGATGATGTCGGCGCCCGCCTTGGCGATGCCCAGGCCGATCGTCCCGACGTTCGGCACCACCGGCACCTTGACCGAGACGCGGAGATCCGGGTTGACGGTCTTGAGCTCGTCGATCAGCTCGGCCAGGTCCTCGATGGAATAGAGGTCGTGGTTGTTGGAAGGTGAGATGAGGTCGGTCCCCGGAGTGGCGTTTCGGGCCGAGGCCACCTTCTCGGACACCTTCTTGCCCGGCAGATGACCACCCTCGCCGGGCTTCGCGCCCTGGCCGATCTTGATCTCGGCGACGTACGACGAGTTGAGCATCTCGGCCGAGACGCCGAAGCGGCCCGAGGCGACCTGCTGCCCGCGCCACTTGCGGAACTTGCCGTACATGTCCTGGATCTCCCCGCCCTCCCCGTTGATGCAGAGGATGTTGATCCGCTTGGCGGCCTCGGCGTAGGCGCGGAACGCCGGCTCCGACTGCGAGCCGAAGCTCATCGAGCTGATCACCACCGGGTAGTCGTGGTGGCCCACCGAGGCGTCCACCTGCGAGGGATCGACCGGCTCGCGATCCGGCTCCTTCCGGAGGCCCATGATGTGGCGCATCGAGATTGGGCTCTGCGCCTCCTGCTCGCGGACCTTCTGGGAGTACTCGTCGAACCCGCCCGAGCCGTTGGCCGCGGCGATCGCGGCCTTGTAGACCTTCGGGTAGAAGCGGAAGGTCTTCGCCGGCTTCGCCTCCTCGTCCCCGGTGAGGATCTGGTGGCGGGTGTCGGCGTCGGCGTCGAGGTCGGCGAAGCCGGTGCCGCCCTTCTCGGTGGCGGCGAAGGCTTCGGTGTGGAAGATCTCGGCGAGCTCGGGCTTGATCCCGATCGAGGAGAACTGCCGGGCGTAGCCACGGACCTCGTGAATGCCGATCGTCGAGATGACCTTCTCGATGCCCTTGCGGAGAGCGGCGCAGAGGTTGTTGACGTCGTTCTCGTAGTCGTCGACGCAGATCACCTCGACCATCGCATCCGGGCAGACCCCGTTGGCGCCGAGGCCGAGCGCGATCATCACGTCGTGCACGTTGCGGATGGCCGCGGAGCGCAGCACGATCGAGCAGCGGCGCCGCAGGTCGGCCTCGCCGTCGCCGACCCCGAACTGCTTAGGGCCTGGTCGATCGCCGTATTTCGCGAGGTGCGGGTCGATGTAGCGCCGCTCGCCGTCATAGACGGTCCGGTCGGGTTGAGGACAGGAGCTCGGCCCCCTCGGA